>NZ_JAETXL010000006.1:0-615150 GCF_016774385.1 Micromonospora fiedleri | reverse complement strand
ACCACCACTGGCAGCCTGTCGACCTCGACGGCATTACGCTGATCCGTCGACCCACCGACCGGAAGACCTACAACCCAGCCCTGTCACATGGCTGGAGCAAGGCATCAAAACGCCGCCGCTTCGGGCGCCGTTCTCCAGAGATCGGCCACACCTCGGTGGCGATCCCGAAACCAGGCGAAGAAGACAGCCCCAGATGAACTCGACCGCTTGCAGGTCACCGACCGCCAGGACCGTGGGACGGGCATACCGACGTGTGAGCCCGGGTACCTGCTCAACGAACGTCCGTCGCCGGCATCCATTATCGACGCAGTTAAACTGGCGGACCGTCAACGCCAGCAGCACCTCGTGGCCGCCCAACCTGACGTCGGCCAGCCGCCGCATATAGCGACGATGCACACTGCCCGACCAGGTCCCACAGGCCACGCACGAGGCCCGCGCTGTCCGCGACGCCGCCGCAATCCTGACTCCGACGCCCGGACCACCACCGCTTCCAGCCGCAGGCCGATCAGTTGCGGAAGCAACGCCGAGATGGTCCTCACCCCGGGCACCCAACCCGAACCCCGACGAACGCGACTCCCAGAATGTGTGCCATAGCCAGTTCCACGCGGCGCCGACAGTCGGCCGGGTCCTGGGTCCACGGCCTGGGATCACCCCGCGTGCGCGGGGAGCAGGCCTGGAGCGTGGAGGTAAGGATGGGCGCCGCGGGATCACCCCCGCGTGCGCGGGGAGCAGGGGCCGGCGGTGGCGATGACCCCATTGACGACGGGATCACCCCCGCGTGCGCGGGGAGCAGTCCTGGGTGGTTTCCCGGGGGGTTCCTGGACGGGGATCACCCCCGCGTGCGCGGGGAGCAGACTCCGCCCCACACGTACGGGACGCCCAGCTGCGGATCACCCCCGCGTGCGCGGGGAGCAGATCAGCGTGCACCTGGCCGAGCTGCCGGACAAGGGATCACCCCCGCGTGCGCGGGGAGCAGCTAAGTCAGAATTGCGCCGAACCTACTTAGCCAGGATCACCCCCGCGTGCGCGGGGAGCAGGCCGAGACGCTGCCGGAGTGCAGCGCTGAGGACGGATCACCCCCGCGTGCGCGGGGCGCAGCAGTACGACGCCGATCACTGCCGTACCTGCGGGGGATCACCCCCGCGTGCGCGGGGAGCAGAGTCCCGTCCGCGACGATGATGTTGGTGGCGGGGGATCACCCCCGCGTGCGCGGGGAGCAGAGTCCCGTCCGCGACGATGATGTTGGTGGCGGGGGATCACCCCCGCGTGCGCGGGGAGCAGTCCAGGTTGGCGCGGAGTGCGCTGCGGTGGTCGGGATCACCCCCGCGTGCGCGGGGAGCAGACTTCCTGACCTGTGGTTCTAGAGATCAAGTGAGCTGATTTTCTTTACTTCATTTGCAAGATCCTCTTGCTTCCTGTGGGGTTACGTGTCCGGTCGCCTGCTGGTGGTCGGGGTCCAGCGTAGCGGTTCTGGGGAGCGTCGAACGGCTCGTCGTCGAGGCGACATGGTGGCCGTCCCGGAGCGGTCGATGTGGTGTGTAGACAGGGTGCCCGACGATCGCATCTACGGAGGGCAACCATGGGACGGGGATGCCGACGCTGTGCGCCGACAGCGCCCCCGTTACCTAATGAATCCCGAACGGCCCGCCCTACGCCACCTGTTCAACCGGCTACTTGGCTGTCTCCATCACTGCTTGGCCACCGGACAGCTATACGACCCGACCAAGGCCTTCGCCCAGGTACGCCGACAAGCCCCTGAAGTCAGTCCCGTAATGCTTGGGCAACTTCATCAAGCAGATCCCGGATCGCATCATCCTCGGAGATTTCGGACCACTGGAAACGGTCACCTGGTAGCGCCGCAACCGCCTCGCTGAACATGGAAACGGAGATCACGGTGACCGGACGCGCACTGCTGTTCCTTGATGTGGACGGAACGCTCCTGCCGTTCGCCGGTGGCGGGCGGCAGATGGACGATGATGCCAACCCGTTGCTGGCCGGGCTCGACCCCGAACACGGTCGCCGCCTGGCCGCGTTGCCGTGCGACCTGGTCTGGGCCACGACCTGGATGGCCGAAGCGAACGAGGTCCTCGCCCCACGGCTCGGCCTACCACAGCTGCCTGTCGTCGATTGGCTAGACGAAGATGACGACGACGGTCGGCTGCACTGGAAGACACGCCACCTCGCCGAGTGGGCCGCGGGACGCTCTTTCGTCTGGGTCGACGACGAGATCACGGATGTCGACCGGACCTGGGTGGCGGCACACCACAGTGCTTCCGCGCTCCTGTACCGCGTGGACCGACTCCGTGGCCTCACCGACGCGGACTATTCCGCCATCGCAGAATGGCTGCTGAAGGACGGTCCTGCTGCATAACCCCTATAGGGTGACCAAATGGACATCGTCTGCGGCTCGACGTAGGCTATGCGCAGAGACAAACGAGGGGAGAGCAGGACCAGAACTCCATAGAGGCTGAGAAGGCGGCGCTCCACACTGCCTCCACCACGTAGGTGTCGAGAGTGGAACACCGCCAACGATCGGCCGCTAGACCAACGGGATCGACGTCGACAGCGTCGGACCCGGTTGGGTTTTGGTTTGTGTTGCCCCTCGGACACAATTTGGTACATGATCCACTTGGGTTCGCCTGAGCGGATACGGTGCGGGCGGTCGGCCGGTAGGTCAGGGTCAGCCCCAGTTCGCGGTAGATCAGTGTCTTGTCTGCGGGGTCCGCCTCACGGAGGACCGCGGCCATGTCTCCCAGCGCTTTGACCATGTGATGGATCTCGTCCGGTGTCATGGTCCGGCGTCCGGTGAGGCGGCGCAGGGTGGCTTCGGCGGTGACCTGTTCGGCTTGGACGTCGGCGATCCATCGGCTGACGATGGTGGGGTCGGTGCCGCTGTCGAGGGCGGCGCGGTAGCGGTCCAGCCGGGGCGCGCAGGTGGCGAGCGTTTCCCGTGCCGCCTTGATCGCCTGCTGGTCGATGTCGTCGTGTTGCGCGTCGGCCATGGCTTGGATGGTGGCGGTGAGTCGGCTGGGTGAGAAGGCTCGGGTGAGCTATGGGTCGAGTTGTTCGAGGATGTGGTCCTCTCGGACGTAGACGCTGCGGGGGTGGGCGGTTGGCGTCGGCGTACTCAGCGGCGTAGGTGCAGCGGTCGTTGTTGAAGCTGCCGATCATGCGTCGCTGGCAGATGCCGCAGTGCAGTAGTCCGGACAGCATTAGTTGCGCTTGTTGGCGCGGGGCTTTCTGACTCCGTCGGGACGTCTGCCCGCACATGCCCCTGTGGAGGGCCATGACGAGGTCGGGCTCCGCCACCGCATCCTCCTCGGATAACAGCACTCCGTCACCACCGAAAGGTGAGTCAGGGCCGTCAGTCCCCCGCCCGGCCCGTCATCGACCCGGCAAACGTTCATGGACACCGCGCTGGACGACCGAACGAAGTACGAGATCGGCCCGGATCGGGCCACCGCAGCCGGCCGTCGCGCTCTTTGCCGCCCCGGCACTCGATGCCGGAAGCTCAAGATTTCCTCAAATGCGTACGCCGAGCTGCATTTAAATTCACTGACGCCTTTAGTTTTTGCGCATCCGATTGGCGCGGCCGCCCTGCCGGAGAAACGGCTCCAGTGCATTACTTATACAACTGTAGGAGGCCATGATGAAAAGGCGCCTATTGGTGTCGACAACCGTCGCAACGCTGTGTGCTGTCACGCTTTTCGCGCCGTCCTCGTCGGCTGAGAACGGGAACGCCGACTGCAGGAACCTTCCCGGCGAGCGGGCCACCTCCGGCTGGACCAGCTACGAGGAACTCGGCAAGCGACTCGCGCAGATCGAGGCGACCAGCCACGGCCGCGTCAACGTGGACGTCATCGGAGAGTCGAATCGGGGTCGGGACATCTACGCGGCGCGGGTCGGCACGGGTGACCGCGTACTGCTGATCACGAGCGAGATTCACGGCAACGAGAAGACCGGCACCGAGGCCCTGCTGCAGATGCTCAAGACCCTCGGATCCAGCGGCAGTCCGCAGGCCAAGGCGATCCGCGAGAACTTGACCATCGTCGCTGTCCCGAAGTTCAACCCCGACGGTGCGGAGCTGAACCGTCGGCAGAACGACTTCCCGTGGAGCGAGGTGGTCCAGAAGTTCCCGCAGCTGGCCGGAACGAACCCGCCGTACTACTACAACAACGGCGCACAGGGCTTCGACATCAACCGGGACTTCAGCGCCGACCTCACCGCCGAGCCGTCCCCCCCGAGACCCGGCCGACGAACGAAACCCTCCCCGGCATGTACCTGACCAACGAGTCCCGGGCGCTGCGTGACCTGTACGTCAACCTCCGGGACGAGTTCGGCAAGGTCCACGCCTACGTCGACCTGCACCACATGGGCCCGTGCAACCAGAACAACGACACCGAGCAGTACGTGACGGTGTCGCTGGACTTCCCGCCGCTCGGCTCGGAGGTCGACGGCAACCCGCGGTACGCCGACTGGCCGTTGCTCGACCAGGATGCCTCTCGCCGTCACGCGCTGGCTGCCGCCCTCGGCATGATCGACCACGGGGGTAACGGATCGGGAACCAACTCGCCCTTCGTCGGCGGGGTGAGCCGTTACGTCCACTACCAGGTCGCCGACGGATACAGCTACGACCGGGACTACGCCGGCCAGGCCAGGTCGGCCTTCGCCCTCAACGGCAGCGCCACTGTGCTGTTCGAGGTACGTGGCCAGTCGCACGCGTGGGGCCAGAAGCAGAACGGCATGCTGACCCAGGTCGTGCAGGCCGGCCTCTTCGGAATCGCGGACCGGATGGCGGACAAGTCCGTCGACAACCTGAACGGCAACCACTTCTACGATCTGCCCAAGTACTGGTGAGCCACAGAGTCGATGCAGTAATCAACGAACCACGGCAATCACCTGGACCCTGACATCACCACATGAATCAACGGCCACCGCCCAGCAAAGGGCGGTGGCCGTTGAGCGCGTGTACGGATGTGAATCAATGCACTGAAGTGATCTCGACTTCATGTGAGCATGGTGGGTGCGGGCCAGCCGTTCCCGACAGGTGGTGTTCACGTGGTCAAGGCGCGACCCGCTGCGGGTGGCGGGCGGTGGGTGGAGATCTCACCGGAGCGGATTCGTGGTTGGCTCGACGGTTTCTACAGCCGCCACGACGGCGCCACCGAGCAGGGCTTGGTGGTGACTGGTGTGAGCAACGGTGATACCGCCACGCTGTATCCGCCGCCGGGGCTTGCCGATGTGAAGGATGTCGACACGCTGCTGGCGTGCGTCACCCGGCCGCCCCGGATCGCCGTGCTGCTGGCCCGTAAGGGCGCGGTGGCCGTCGGTGTCGTGGACGGTAGGACCGTCACCGTCTCCAAGGTCGAGCGTTTCTATGTGCAGGGTCGCACCGCGGCCGGTGGATCCTCGCAGCAGCGCTACGCGCGTCGCCGCGCCAACCAGGCGCAGGCTGCCACGTCGCGGGCGGCGGACATCGCGGCGCGGATCATGCTGCCTCATGCGCCCGGTGTTGTCGCCGATCCGCACGATGCCATCAGTGCCCTGGTCTGTGGCGGTGACCGGTTGATGATCGACGAGGTGCTGTCAGACCGGCGTCTGTCGCCACTGGCACTGCTGCGTCATCCACACCTGCTCGAATCCGCCGAGCCCCGTCTGGCCGTCCTGGAGGATGCGGCGGTTACGGCCAGACGGATCCGCGTCCATCTGATGCCGTGACCAAGATCAGGTCCAGCAGGTCGACCTCCTGCCGCGTTCCCGGCCAGTTCTTCAACGTGTGGCAACCACAACGCCGTGAGAAAGCGCGAGCTGATCAGATCAATTCGGCGGCGGTACGCGCGAGTGCCTCAAGCTTCGGGTTGAGTTCCACGAACGACGTCTCGTTCTGCTTGACGACCTCGTCCTCGACCTTGTGCGCAGCGTCCAGTTGGTAGCGAGTGAGGTCGGTCCGTTGCCGGCAGGTGAACCAGGCAACGGCGAGCTTCGACTCCTCCGGCTTGGGGTCGTACCGCAACGGACCTCTCGTCGGCCCTACTTCGACTGTCCCCGGCCGCTTGTTCGGCTGCCATTGCGCCCCCTCCTGCGAGAAGTCGCCAAGTTCGACACCGAACAACTCCGGCAGCGGGCGCTTCAGGAACTGACCTGGGTCATCGAGGCGGTATCCCTGCTCGGCGAGACAGGCGATGAGCTTTGTCGTCAGATCCGCCGGAAGCTCGATGTCCTGGGCGGCCTGCAACGGGCCCTCCAGCTTGTTCCCGAGGGCGAAGTACTCCCTGTACGTCCTGGCCGCGTCCTTGCCGATCCGGTGCCACGCCTTCCTGTCGCACGCCTCGCTCGCCGCGTCGTAGGCCGGATCCGTGCTGATGATCGCCGGTGGGTCCGCCGGGAACTCCCGCCCGAAGCCCAACCGCCTTGCCTCCTCCACGCTCGTGGGGCCGAAGCTGCGCGCCGTGACGATGAGGTGGCCGAAGGGGTTGTGCGGCTTGGCCGCCATCACCTCCAGGTTCTGTCGATATCCCGCTTCGGCCAGGCACTGGTTGCGCACCTTGCGCTGGGCGTAGTCGACGATTCCCAACTGCTCGCCCAGGAACAGGTCGTAAGGCTGCTCGGCGGGGTCCGAGGGAATGGTCGGGGCATCGCTGACGTCGCCCGGTTCGGAGGTGCAGCCGGCGGTAAGGACGAGCGAGCCGGCCAGCACCGGCGTCAGCACAAAGCCTTTTAGGAACCTTGCGAACATGGCCAAGCCCCCCCGAGAACATGAAACGGTGACTTCCGGAGCGAGCGCACAGTGGCACTCGCCCCGGAGCGGCAGCTCGTCTTCCCTTCTCCCAGATCACTCCCGAGGGGGAGCTACCGGGTTACGGCCAGTAGTAGGCGCGCTCAGCCGTCTGGACCTGGCACTGACCTGCGGCGTGGTGGGGCGGCGGGTGCCGTCGTCCGACCACGGGCGGTGCTCACCGTAGCCGGGTGACGATGATGCGGCCGCCGTCGATGGCCAACACCCGGCCGCCGGCGTACCGCAGTGGCCCTTTGACGTCCTCGGGGGCTATTCCGAAGTGCTTCGTCAGGGTGCTGTGGCCGTGCACGATCTCCGTGCCGCCAAGGTGGTCGAGCATGGCCGAAACCGCAGCCTCGACGTCCGCCGAGTCGTCGCCGCGGAATGCGCCACGACCACTCATCTGGTACGCAAGCTCCAGCCACACGTTGACGTCCCGCGTCTGCAGGGCAGTCCGCATACCAGAATTGACAGCCTCTACATCGGATCCGCGCTCCAGGTAGCGCACCGTATCGGAGTGTACGAGCAGGATGTCGTCAACGACCGCGACGGCCGGCAGGGCGGAAATCCACGCGATGTGTTCGTCCGTCAACCGGCGCAGATCATCGTCGCAGCCGCCGAATCTGGCCCAACCACTGCGGAAGCAACCCGGTTCGTCGAGCCCGACGACTGGCGTTGTGCCGAAATGGTGGGCGGCGAGCAACTGCACCTCATGGTTGCCCAGTAGGCAACGTACCTCGCCGCCAACGGCGGCTGCTTCCGCAGTCAGGGTCCAGATGTCCTCGATGACACCGATCCCGTCGGGGCCACGGTCGACATAATCGCCGAGCAGCCACAATCGAGCGTGTCCGCCACACCAATGACCGCTCGGGTCGACAAGGCCGGCTTCGACGAGTGCGCGACCGAACTCCGTCCGGTGGCCATGAATGTCCGCAGCGACGTAGAGCGGTGCGGTAGGGTCCGTCACCGCACCGACTCTACCGTCGTCGGTACGGCAGGAAATGCGATGACCGGGCCACCGGGCTCCGGGGCCACCAGGAACGAGCACAACGCTGCGGGATGACCAGTAGTCAACTCCAGGCAGGGTGTGGCACGCGGCCACCGCGCGATCTCGGCTGTCCCCTGTCAACCATTGGTGATCACGCGGTGGCCGTCTTACGTTGAGGAGAGCACCAGTCAGGTAGCTGACATGCCGACCCTGTATCGGGTGGCGACCTCCGTCGTCTTGGTGGTGGCGCGGTTCGCGCGCCTTCGTCGTACGGGAGGTTCTCATGTCACATCAACGTTCTCGCGGCCGGTGGTGGCGGCTCGGCTTCGGCTTGGCCATGGCCGGCACCACCGGCGCCGCAACGCTGGCTGCGTCCGGCGCGCCGGTCTCCGCCGCCGCGAGCGACGAACTGCCCACCTACCAGGTTCTGGCCACGGGCATCAGCGAGGCTCAGGCCATCGAGTTGGGTGAGGCGTTCGGCATCAAGCGTCTCTCCCACTCACCGGACGGCAGTGTGCGGTTCGTCGACGAGAAGGGGTTCCTGCACATTCCGTCGATTTCGGTCGGCGACACGGGTAAGGACGAGGACGGCAACCCGACGGTCGGCAGCGTCCTGGACAAGGCGGCGTTGGCTCGGCTGCGTCCGATCGAGGCGGAGAAGGCGCTGGGCCTGACCCGCGAGGCGCTGGCTCGTGTCGGTCTCTACCCGGAGCAGGCCCGGCCCACCGTCGGTCACACCAGCCTGGAGATGGTCGACGCCAAGGGCAAGCCGACGGCTTCGGCGGCGCTGGACACCACCGTGTCGTTCTCGTTCAGCCTGGACGGGCTGCCGTACGAGGGGCCGGGCGCGAAAATCCGGGTCGGCTTCGGCCCGGACGGCGAGGTCACCCAGTTGTCGTACAGCACGCGGGTGCTGGAGAAGGGCGAGCCGGTGCGGGTCCTCGACCCCGAGGCCGGTCGGGAGCGGTGCGCCAAGGCCATGCAGGGCGCCGTACGGATCCGGCAGGCCGACTACGCCTACCCGGCACCTGCCCTGGACGCGAAGGTGGACCGCATCGAGCCGAGCTTCCGTTGCTCGGGGGTGAACGCCGACGGTTCGGCGGCGCAGATCATCTTCGTTCCGGCGGCGGTGGACGCCGAGTTGCCCGAGATCGATCCGGTACCGGTGCCGCCGCGGCGGCCGACGACGGCGTTCGCGGCACCGGGCGTGCAGTCCTTCGGCGTCGTCGACGTGGGCAGCGAGGGCACCGGCCCGTGCTCCGGTCTGCCGTGGACCGGCACCAACCTCGCCTCGTTCAACGGCCAGTTCAGCTCGCGCGGCATCCCGGTCGAGTTCAGCTGGTTGAACGGCAGCGCCTGGGAGCGGGACTTCAAGGACCCGGCGTTCGGCGGCACCGACAGCAGTTGGACCGACCACGTCGACATGACCTACTGGCAGGGTCACGGAGCGCCCACCGGGTTCAGCTTCTCCGGGTGCAGCAGCAGGGACGACACGTTCCTGGCGAACACCGAGGCCCGCTGGGGTAACGGCGACGTCGAGTGGATGAGCCTGTTCACCTGCCTGGTGCTCGCCAACGACTCCGGCGGGCAGCGGTGGTGGCAGCGCTGGGGTGGCGCCTTCGACGGCCTGCACCAGCTCAACAGCTTCCACACCGTGTCGTACCACAGCGCCAGCCACGGCGGTACGTTCGCCAACTACATGCTGCGGTCGCCGTTCCTCTGGTGGAACAACCCGATGCCGGTGCGCAAGGCGTGGGCGCAGGCCTCCATCGACGACCAGCCCGCGTCGGTGGTGTGGGCGACCATGGGTCCGGTCGGGCCGGGCGGTCTGGTCAACTTCGACGACTACTTCTGGGGCAAGGGCAACGTCGGCCCGGACGTGCCCGCCTCGTCGTTGACCGGCTGGTGGTACATCTCCGGCACCTCCTGAGTCGCTGACCCGCCGGGGGCCGTGGGCGATGCCCGGGCCCCCGGCGCGGTCGTTTCAGGCCGCGCCGTAGGCGGTCAGGCCGCACCAGGTGACGAAATCGGCGGGGGAAGCCGGCTGCTCGGCCGCCCGCACGGCCCACAACGCGCCGGCCAGCGATTCGCCGCGGACGACCCGGTCGTGCAGCCGTGGCATCAACGCCAGCGACGCGCCGTCCGGCAGCGGTACGCCGGACGCGATCACTCCGGCGGTACCGCCGGCCATCAACGCGCTGACGAAACCCAGCACCTCGTCGCCCTCGTAGTCGCGTTCGACTCCGGAGTCGCAGGCGGCCAGCACCACCCGGTGCGGGGCGACGGCCCGGCTGTGCAACTCGTACACGGTGAGCGGGCCGTCGCTGAGTTCGAGTGCCGAGAACAGCGGGCTGTCCGAGCGCAGGTGGCCGTGGCAGGCCAGGTGCGCGAGGTCGGCCTGCCGGAGGGCGGCGACGACGGCCTCGACGGTGCTCTGCGGTGGCAGCAGCGTCGTCGCCCGGGGGTGACGGGCTTCGAGGGCCTGCACCTCGGCCACCGCACCGTCCAGGTTGGGTCCGGCCACCAGCGCGACCCGCTGTCCCGCCGGCCGGGACTCGGCCGCCCGTCGGCTCCGCGCCCACATGGTGGCCGACGGTGCGCCGCACACCGGTCCCGGGTGCAGCGGGGACCAGGGCACCCGCAGCAGCTTCGCGGGCGGCACCACGACCAGCGGTGCCCCCGGCGGCACCCCGAGTGGCGCGATGAGCAACTCGGCGAGGGTGTCCAGGCAGGTCCGGGCGGCCGAGCGCGCCTGGTCGGTGTAGCGGCCGCCGCGCAGCAGTCGCCGCAGCGCGAAGTGCAGCGCGGCGGTCTCCCGTTCCACCGTGGACAGTGCGCCGAGCTGGATCCGGCGGGTCCGGTGCGGGCCGACGAGGACCGCGACGATCGTGTCGTTCACCGTCGCGAACTCGGCGAGCCACCCGCCGTCGAGCAGGTCACGGAGTTGGCCCGCGGCCACGATCTCGGCCGACCGCGTCGTCTTCCCTTCGCGGCCCCACGATCGCCGCCGGATCTGCGCCTCCAACGCGGCCTGGCGGGCCAGTAGAGTGCGCGGCAGTGGGCCACGTTCGCGCCGCGCCGCCCGCAGTTCCTGCTCGACCGTACGCAGCGCGATCACGAGGTCGTCGAGGTCGTCGTGGGCAGTGGGTTGCACGGTCAGCAGGGCAGCGGCTCGGGTGCGTTCCAGCCAGTGCAGCACCCGGCTCGGGGGAGCGGTGCGCAGCAGGTGACGCAGACCGAGGTCGCCGAGTTCCACGCCGTGCCCGGCGGCCAGCACACGCAGTTCCACCGAGGGCAGCGCCGCCCGGTGGCGGGCGAGGTCGGCCAGTCCGGCCGCGCAGTGCCGCACCACGGCACCCGCGTCGGGCGCCGCTCCTTGGCCGTACGCCGATGTCGTGCGGGGTCGAGCGGTGGTGTCGGCCAGCAGGGCCAGCGCCAACCGTCCGCGTAGCCGCACCAGCAGCGGCTGCCCGTCCGCCAGGGCACCGGCCGCTGCCAGGTGGCGTCTCGCTCGCGGCTGGTCGTCCGTGGCCAACGCCGCCCGTCCGGCCACCAGATGCGCCTCCACCGCGTTGGCCCGCAGACCGAGTCGATGCAGGGTGGCCGCCGCGTGACCGAGCCGGCGTACCGCGATGGTGGTGAAACCGTCCGCGACGGCGTCCGCCTCCACGGCGGTGACGGCGGCCCACGCCGCCCAAGCGGTGCGGCGTTGCCGCCGGAAGTCATGCACGGCGCTTGTCGCGTCGGCGCGGGCCGTGTCGATGTCGCCCAACGCCAGCGCCAGCCGGGCACAGCGCAGCCGGGCCTCCGCGGCCATCAGCCGGGCACCGTGCCGGTCGAGGTCGGTGGCGGCCAGCCGGGCGACCGCGGCGGCCTCGTCCAGCAGACGCAGTTCGGCCAGCGCGTCGGTGTAGTCCAGGTAGTGTTCGCCGAGCGGCAGCCCGGCCGCGGTGTAGAGCCGGCCGGCCTCGGCGAACCGGCGCAGACTCTCGGTGAACCTGCCGGCATGGAAGCTGGACCAGGCCCGACTGTTCTCGATGACCGCCGACAGCATCGGTCCCAGTTCGCTCGCCAGCGAGGCGGCCCGGTCCAGGTAGGCCAGCGCCGCCTGCGGACGACCGAGCTGGGTCTGCGCGTACGACAGGTTGTTGGCCGCCTTTACCCAGATCACCGGCGGGCAGGCGGGCTCGGCGAGCACCACCCGGTACTGACGCGCGGCCGAGCGCACCCGACCGGCGTTGTGGTCCAGGATGGCGAGCTGCATGAGCAGTTCGGGACGTTGCTGCGGGGATACCAGGCCCGCCGCCCGCCGCAGATCCCGGGTTGCCGCGGGATACCGGCCGAGTTCCTGCAGCGCCACCGAGCGGGTGAGGAGCACCTCCCCGAGGCGACGGTGCAGGCCACGGCGGGTGGCCAGCCGGGCCGCGGAATCCAGCAGACGCTTGGCCGTCTCGTTGTCCAGTACCGCGTGGCGGGTCCAGGCCAGCGCCCGCAGAGCCACGATCAGCGCCTCGTCGTTGCCCGCCCGGCGGGCGAGGTCGACGATTTCCCTCGCCGTCGCGGTGTATCTCGCGGGGTCGAGGACGACTCTGGAGTACGCGGCATCGGCCTCTGCCACGAGATCCGCGCAAAGATCAGCGGTCATCGTGGGGACCGCTCGTCGCCGTACGTCAATGTCCGCAGTCTATCCGTACCCAGCGTCGGGTTATTGCTGGTGGTACCGCGAGCCGTGACCGAATCTGATTGCCGTCACCGCACCGGGAACCACCACGATCCTCAATAGGAGCGTCACTGTGACCATCAAGCCCAGGCACCCTTCGGCATCGGCCCCGGACGAGTTCCCGGAGCACCGCTCCGGGAAGCAGCTGAAGATCGACGCCACCCACGTCCGCCGGCAACTACAGGTGATGATCGTCGACCCGAGACGCGGGCGCACCAGCGAGATCATCGACCAGATGCGGGAGCGGCAGGAGCGGGCGCCGCGGCAGTTCGCCCTGCCGTTCGACAGGTACCCGGTGACCGACCTGGCCGGACGACGGACCTACGTCCTCGTCGCGCGGGGTCAGCTGGTGGTCGACTTCGAAGCGAGCCGACCGGAATCCGACCCGCAACGAGTGCTGCGCCGGTTGGGCTACCGGCCGTGGCAGCGCGGCTGGTCGCCGGAGCGGCCCACCAGGGTGTTCGAAGGTCGCAAGACCCCACAGGAGTTGGCCGGTGACGTCGGCCAGTTGACGAAGCTGGGCATCACCGCCGCGCCGCACCTGGTCGTACCGCTCGGGCACATCATCAAGGGCGACGACTATCCGTTCGCCACCGCCGCCCTCGGCGACTTCCCGCAGACCGCAGCTGCCGGCAAACCGGGCGCTGCGGCGGTACGGGTGGCGGTCATCGACACCGGCATCACCCCGGAGGACCGGACCGACAGTTGGCTGGACAGCATCGTCCGACGGTCGGACAACACCGAACTCCTCGACGTACTGCCGGTCGTCAACGGCCGCGCGGGGGACGGCCGACTCGACTGGTCCGCCGGGCACGGCAGCTTCGCCGCCGGCGTCGTGCAGCGGGTGGCGCCCCGCTGTGAGGTGCGGGCGTACCGGTTCACCCGCAGCGACGGGCTGGGCACCGACAAGGACGCCGCCGAGGCGATGTTGCGCGCCGTGCACGAGGCCACCGCCGACGGCGTACGGCTGATCATCAACGCCTCGATCGGTACACCCGCGGTCGACGGTGTGCCGCCACTGGCCCTGCAGAGCGCGGTGCGGACGGTCGTGGACCGGTTCCCGGAGGTCCTGATCGTGGCGAGCGCCGGGAACAACGGCAGCAAGGATCCGATGTATCCGGCGGCCTTCGACGGTGTGGTCGCGGTCGGTGCGCTGACCGCGGACCTGCAACCGGCCCCGTTCTCCAGCCACGGCGACTGGGTCGACTGCTCCTGCATCGGCGTCGGCGTGGTCGCCACGTTCGTGACCGGCACCCTGCCGCCGGTGCCGGACCCGGCGGTGGCCGACTACACGTTCCCGGCGAACTCCTGGGCCCTCTGGAGCGGCACGTCGTTCTCCGCCCCGCAGATCAGCGGCCTGGTCGCCAGGGCCTGCCTGAACGACCCCAAACTGACTCCCCGGGACGCGCTGGACGCGTTGCTGGCCGGAGCGCACACCCTCCCCGACTACGGGCGGATCCTGCGGGTGCTGCCGGGCACCCCGCTCTGAGGACCACGGCTGCCGGTCGGCGTCACGCCGGCCGGCACCGTCAGTCCAGTCTCACCCAGGCCGTGGCGATCGCGCCCCGTCCGGGGCGATGCCAGGTCAGCCGCATCAGCCCGACAGCGACCTCCGCCACGACGAAGCGGCCCTGGTCGTCGGCGTCCACCGCAGCGGCGGCGTCACCCCCGGGCTGCCGTACCTCGATCCGGGCCGCCCCCGGCGGATGCAGCTGGCCGAGTAGCCGCCGGTATGGGCCGGAGCCGCTGACCTCCACCTCGACCGCCTGCGGGGTGTCGTCCGGGCCCTCGACCTCGAAGGTGAGCAGCCGGGGGAGGGTGCCCTGCTCGCCGGCGCGTATTGCGGACCCGACCGGGTCCAACGCCGAGTCGGCCACCAGCGCCGCCAACTCGGTGTCGACCCGGCGCAGACCGAAGCTCTGCTTGGCCAGTTCCACCGCCATGGCCGGCGGTGGGTCCGCCGCCCGGATCAGCTCGCCGAGGGGGGCCAGCAGCCGATCGTCCGCCCCCGGCGCCGGCATCTGCGGCCCCGTGTGCTCGTCGTCCACGATTCCTCCCTCAGCCCTCGGGTTGCCGTTTCCTCCTACGAGTCGCGAAGCGCGTCACTGATACCCTCCGCGTCGAGGAGGCGGCGTAGTCGTGCCAGGCACCGCCCCCGGATCGGGCCGAGACTACCCACCGGCATCTCCAGCGCCGAGGCCACCAACTCGTAGGAGACCCGGTCACCGTCCGGATCGATCAGCAGCAGTCGCAGGATTCGCTGGCAGCGGGCGTCGAGCCGGCCGAACTCACGCCACAGCCGGGCGTTGCGGTCCGCGATCAGCACCGGCTGGTCGGCCGACGAGGACGGTCCGCTGAAGCGATCCAGCAGCCGGTCGTCGTCCGTGGGCCGGACCCGCTTGGTGGGCCGCAGCAGACCCAGACACTCCCGGCGACAGGTGGTGCCGAGCCAACCGGGCAGGCGAGCCGGATCCTGGATCGTGTCGAGATTCTCCAGCAGTCGCAGCCAGGTGAGTTGGAACGCGTCCGCCGCGTCGGCCGCACTCAGCCCGAACTGCCGGCAGATGGACCAGAGCAGCGGGCTGAACCGGTCCACGAGGTCGTTCCAGGCCACCTGATCGCCGGCGGCGGCGAGTTGCAGCTGGTGCGCGACGTCCTGCTGCCCAGCGGCCACCGGTCGAGGCGGATCCGCTTCGGTGTGCCGCTGTCTCATGCGAAGCCTTCCGACGTGCCGGCCGCGCAGCTGTCGGTGGGCGGGCGGGACTCCGGCCGCACACACGTCGCGGTGAGAGCTGAGCAGACCAGCGGATCCTATCGGACGCAGTGAATGCGACGAGGGCAGGCTGCGGACGAGCCGGGGGCACGCCGGGTGGCGTGCCGCCGCGGCCGCACCGCACCGTCAGACCCGGACGTCCAGAGCGCAGAGCTGGGCCGCGCGTACCAGGTGCAGGATCCGGAACCGGGACTGGCCGCCGGTGTACCAGGGGCGGACCAGACCACGCAGCACCAGGGCGCGCACCGCGCGGCCGCTGTCGGGCAGGCTGCGGCCGGTCAGCGCCATCACCTCGGCCAGGTCGAAGGTCTCACCCTGGGCGCAGAGCGCGTCGAGCAGGTCGCGTTCGGCGGTGGGCAGGGTGGCCAGCCGGTGCTCCAGGGCGTCGCGCAGGCTGGTGCCGCCGTCGGGGCCGGCGAGGTGGTGCAGCAGTCCGGACGGACCGTCGTGCAGGCAGTGGTGCAGGGTCGCGATGTCGTAGACGACGAGCCAGGAGGCGGCGGCGTGGATGGCCTGCGGTATCCCGTCGAGGCGGCGGCAGATCTCCGCGATCAGGGCGGTCTCCCGGGCGTCCGGGTCGACGTCGGGACGGAACCGGCGGGCCCGCTCCATGAAGATCCGGACGGCGGGCGCGTGCGCGTCGAACGGCTCACCTTCGTCGGCGACGGCCAGCGGGTTGAGCAGGAAGTGCCGCTCACCGGGCACCCCGAGCGGGAACGCGGCGGTGACCAGGATGCGCAGGCCCGGGCAGTCGCGCAGCAGCTGCACCAGGCGGGCGGGGTGGGCGACCTCCGGCACCCCGTCGAGCACCAGCAGCGGCGGCCGGTCGGCGACGATCTCGACGAGCGCGGCGATGGCGTCCGTGCCGTCCGCGGGGTGCGTCCCGTCGCCGAGCAGTTGGTCGGCGGCGGCGCGTACCAGGGTGGAGAGCCGGTCACCGCTGGTCGGGCCGGTCACCGGACACCAGAGCACCGGGGTACGGTCCGCGGCGTGCATCCGGGTCGCCACCTCGACGGCCAGCCGGGTCCGGCCGACCCCGTCTATCCCGACGACGGTCACCAGCCGTTCGGCGCCGGTGGCGAGTTCATCGACGATGACGGCGGTCTCCGGTTCCCGCCCGAGCTGCACGTCGATGGCGAAGGGGGGTGCCGGCGGGTCGGCCTCGTAGCCGGCCTTCACCGCCCAGCTGGTCCGACCCTCCCCGGCGGCCGACTCCAGGTCGGCGCGGGCCCGTGCCCCGAGCCGCAGGCCGTCGGCGATCAGCCGGACGGTGTCCTGGCGCGGTCGGCGGGCCCGGCCCTGTTCGAGGTCGCGGATCGCCCGGACGCTGACGGTGGACAGGTCCGCCAGTTCGCGCTGGGTCAGCCCGATACGCATGCGATGTTGGCGTACCAGTAATCCGAACAGTGGCACGGTGTCGCCGGTCGGCAGGTCGATGCTCATCTGGTGTCCCACTCCCTATCACGATGTCGTGGCGCGGGGGTAGCGCGCCTGGAAGCGCCGCCCGGCACTGCTCACGACACCGGGACAACCGCCGTCACACACCATGGTCGGGATCTCACTATCGGCCGGCCATCATGCCGCCAATCGGCGACGTTTCCGCAGCTCATTAGGGGGCTTCTCAGGGTTTGTCGAGGGTGGGCGCGCCGCTGGTGCGCCGCGCCGTGATAACCGTGATAGCGGCGAGGTCAGGCGGCGGACGGGTCCGCGGTGGGCAGCTCCTGCGCCAGCCGTTCCGCCTCACGCAGCTCGGCCCGCATGCCCCGGGCCCGGAAGGTCTCCGTGGCCTGTTCCAGCAGCCCGCCGGCCTCGGCGAACTCGCCGATGTGGAACAGCAGCCGGGCCAGGTCGAGGCGTACCAGCGCCGCACCGCCGAGGTCGATGATCTTCTCCCGTACGGTCAGTGCCTGCGTGTACGCCTCGCGGGCCTGCTCGTGGCGGCTACTGGCCTCGTACACCTCACCGAGGTTGCGCAGCAGGTGCCCCTCGCCGATGATGTCGCGGCTGCGGCGGACCATCTCCAGCACCTTGGTCAGCACCTGTTCCGCCTGCGCGTGTTCACCCCGGCGCAGCAGCACCTGCCCCGCACGGCGCAACGCGTGCGCCTCCCCGTGCGAGTACCCGACGGAACGGAAGGCGGCAAGCGCCTCGTCGAGCTGCTCCTGCGCCATGGCGGTGTGACCGCGGCGCATCCACACGTACGCGCTCTGGGTCAGCACCGTCGCCCGGCCGATCACGTCCCCGACCCGATCGAAGTCACGGGCCGCCTGCTCGTAGAGCACGAGCGCGCGGTCGTCCTCACCGATCTGCCGGTCCAGCAGGGCGAGATCCCGGCGGCACAGGGCGAGGCCGTGCAGATCCTCCAGGTCGTCGAAGATCTCCAGCGCCGCGGTCAGCGACTGCCGCGCCTCGTCCGGCTGCTGCCGGCTCAGGTGCATCGTGCCCAGCGACGCGAGTACGGCGGCGATGCCGCGTCGGTTGCCCGCGTCCCGGGTGGCCTGCAGTGCCCGCTGGTGCGTCCGTTCCCACTGGTCGAAGTAGCCGCGCGCCTCGAACAGGGTGACAAGCGTGGTGGCCAGGTTCCAGGAGAGCTCGTGCAGACCCGCGTGGGCGGCCTGCTCGACGGCCAGGCAGAGGTTGGGCTGCTCGCTGTCGAGCCATTCGAGCGGATCGGTCAGCAGGTTCTCCACGTAACCGGCCGGCGGATGCCACCGCATGCCGTCGCCCTGAAGCACGGTGTAGGCGCCGCCGTAGATGCGGGCGTGCGCCTGCTCGGCGATCGACAGCCAGCCGCCGATCATCCGTTCGGTCGCCGCGCGCTGCACGGCTTCGCCGTCGTGCAGGGTGAGCTGTTCGCGGGCGAACAGCCGGATCACCTCGTGGAACCGGTAGCGGAACTCCCCGGTGCGCTCGATCGCCACCGCGTCCAGCATCTGCACGTCGACCAGGGGTTCCAGCAGGTCGGACGGGAACGGCCGGTCGTCGTCGAGCAGGGCGCCGGCGATCCAACCCGGCACCGTCGGCCCCTGCGCCAGGCTGAACAGCCGCAGCAGCCGCCGGTCGGGGCGGCGCAGGCCGTCGTGGGTCAGCGACAGGCTGGCCCGCATCGTCATCTCGCCGTGCGCGAGCTCGTCGAGCCGGTGCCGCTCGTTGGCCAGCCGGTGCACCATCGACGCGAGGTTCCAGTGCGGCCGGGCGGCCAGCCGCGCGGCCACGATCCGCAACGCCAGCGGAAGCCCGCCGACCGTACGGACCAACGCGATGGCGGCCTCCTTCTCCTGGTTCACCCGGTCGGCACTGATCACCCGCCCCAACAGTTGCAGGGCCTGCTCCTGGTCGAGCACGTCCAGCTCGACCCGCTGGGCACCGGGCAGCGCGGTCAACCTCGACCGGCTGGTGACCAGGACCGCGCAGCTGCTGCTGCCCGGCAGCAGCGGCATGATCTGGGCCTCGTTCGCGGCGTCGTCCAGGACCACGAGCATCCGGCGGGAGGCCAGCAGCGTCCGGTACATCTCGGCGCGTTCGTCGGTGCTGTCCGGTATCACCGGGCCGGGAATGCCGAGGGCCCGCAGGAACCGGCCGAGGGCGTCCTTCGCGCTGACCGTGTCGACGCCGACCCCCCGCAGGTCGCAGTAGAGCTGACCGTCGGGGAACCGCTGGGCGCCGAGCCGGTGCGCGACGTGGGTGGCCAGCGCGCTCTTGCCGATGCCGGGTTTGCCGGCGATGACCACGAGCCCGAGTGCCCGCCGCCCGTCGCCGCCGACCAGCGCGGCCTCGATCGTACGCAGGATCGGCTCGTTGACGACGAAGTCCGCGGTGTCGGCGGGCAGTTGGTGCGGCTGCTCCTCGCCGTACGGGGACAGCGGCGCGGTGGGAACCTCGGGGACGCGCGGTGACGCGGTCACCGGGGCCGGCGTCGCCGGCAGGTGCAGGGCGGGATCCCTGGTGAGGATGGCGGTCTCCAGTTGCCGCAGCTCCTCACCCGGCTCCAGCCCCAACTCGTCGTTGAGCAGCTGCCGACCGGCCCGGTAGATGTCGAGCGCCTCCGCCTGTCGGCCGGAGCGGTGCAGCGCCAGCATCAGCTGTCCGCGCAGCCGCTCGCGCAGCGGATGCTCGTGCAGCAGCTGGCTGATCTCGCCGACCAGCTCGTGGCCGCGCCCGAGGTTCAGTTCCAGCCCGAGGTACGTCTCGATGGCCGCCAGCCGCTCCTCGTCCAGCCGCAGCCCCCGGGTGCGCAGGGCGTCACTGGGTACGCCGCTGAGGCAGGGCCCCCGCCACAGGGCCACGGCGGCGCGCAGCCGCTCGGCCGCCTCGGCGAGCCTGCCCTCCTTGACCAGCACCCGCGAGGCCATCACCTGCCGGTTGAACACCTGCAGGTCCACGCTGTCGTCATCGGTGCGCAGGAGGTAGCCGGGGGCACGGGAGACCACCGAGGCGCTGACGCCCGCCTCGGTGAAGCTCTTGCGCAGGCGTGACACGCAGATCTGGATCTGGGTACGGGCGGTGTCCGGTGCCTCGTCCGGCCAGACGAGGTCGAGCAACCGGTCGGTGTCGACGAGCCGGCCCGCCTCCATGAGCAGGCAGGCGAGGATGACTTCCTGGCGCCCCGGTGGGATCCGAACCGTCTTGGTCGGCCCGTCGACCTGTAGCGGACCGAGAACGCGGAAGACGATTCCAGCCTCAGCGACCGGGCTGGTGAGGATCAGGTTGCGCATGGTACTCCCGGGCCGACACGTTTCTGTCGAAACAGTGCACTCCATTGAGGATGCATTTGTCCAGCAGTCGAAACGAATGCGCGATGCTTCTATGGCTATCGATGGATATTGCCCGTTTCTGTTGTATTTCTGCAGCTCTGCAGGCTGTCGCCCCGCGGGAACGGCGTGAAAATGCAACTCCCGCACGGCGTGCCGCCGCCGTTACCGTAGGCGGAACCACCCGAACCACCCGCCGGCACGGATAGACGCGACGGCGAAGAAAGCGCCGTGATAGGCGGGAGTTGTCCGTCTCGTGGAGATTATGTTCGCCGGCCGCACACACGGGTGGGGGCCGGCTAGCCAGACAAGAGGAGACCGCCGGATGACCTGCCATGGGGGTTCGCTGAAGTACAGTGCCGCCACTGCGGTCGGGGTCGACCACGTGCGCCTGTCGTACCACTATCTCAACATCGGCGACATTGACGGATACGGCTCACTGCTCGACGAGAACGTGCAGGTCCAGCGACCGGACATGGCGCACGGCTGCGGGCGCAACGAGGTGCTGCGTACCCATGCCCGGGTTGCCGGCCCGCCGAGCCACCACCAGATCTACAAGGTGATCGCCGACGGCGACGGTGTCGCCGTCACCGGCCGGTACACCGATCTTCCGGGTCGGACCGCGCTGGACTTCGTCGACGTGTTCACCCTGACCGACGAGGGAATGCTGCTGGGCTACCGGCGCTTCTACTACGTCGCGCCGCACTGACGGAACAGCGGCCGGGATCCGGGGCGTCAGCCCACGGATCCCGGCCGCTTCACCATGCGGGGCACCAGGTCACGGTGCACCCGCGTCGGGTCATGCGTTGCGACTCGCGGTGACCAGGACCTGGTCGGCAGGGTCGCGATCGGACCCCTCGAAGGCCACCGGCACCGGCTGGGCCTCGGGCGTCGGCTGCGAATCCGGAGTCGGCTGCGCCTCGGCGGTGGCCGGCTCGGGCTCGGGGGACGGTGCCGCCGTGTCGGTGCCGCCCAGGCTCTCCGGTCCGGGAGGCGGCTGACGCAGCGCCCGCAGCGCCGCCACCGGCGCGGCCAGGGCGACGAAACCGCACACGAACCAGGTGGCGGTCACCCCGATCACGGCGGAGAGCGCGCCGAAGACCACGATCGACACCGGAACGGTGCCGATGCCGGCCAGCGTCAGCATCGACATCGCCGTGCCCATCCGGGCACGCGGGGACGCCTGCTGGTAGACGGTGACGATCGCCGGGCCGTTCAGGCCGGCCATCAGACCGACCACCGCGCCGACCGCGGCGAGGGCGAACACCGAGTTCATCGCCGCCATCGCCAGGATGCCCAGACCGATGCCGACGCCCGTGACGACCAGGCGCACCATCAGCGGGATGCGGTGGGCGAGCAGGGCACCGGTCAACCCGGCGGCGATCGCGCCGCAGCTGAACGCGACCACGACCACGGCCACCGAACCGACACCCCAGCCCCGCCCATCGACAATCAGCGGCAGGGCCACCTCGATCGGCCAGCCGAAGGCCATGTCGAGCAGGAACGCGCAGATGAACAGCCAACGCAGGCGGCCGTACGCCCGCAGCAGGCGGATGCCGTCGCCGGAGCGTCGGAGCATGTTCTCGCCCGGCGTCCGGTCACCACCGGCCATACCACGGGTGACCACCCACATCGCGGCGAACGAGACCCCGCAGGTGGCCGCCACCACCGCCATCGCCTCCCACAGCTCACCGGTGGCGATCAGCCAGGCGCCGATCGGGGTCCCGATGATCGGCGCGAGCCGGGTGACCAGGGACGACAGTGAGTTCGCCCGGGCCAACTGCTCGCCCTGGGCCAGCCGGGGCATCAGGGTGCTGGCGGCCGGGCTGCCGATGCCCAGCAGCACCCCCTCGATGGCGGCGACGACCACCAGCGGCCAGAACCACGGCGTGGTGAAGACGACCACCGCGCCGGTGGCGAGCAGCAGTGCCCGGGCGGAGGTGGTGCGCAGCAGGACGAACCGGGCCCCCAACGAGTCGGCGATGGGGCCGGAGAAGACCAGCGTCAGGGCGCGGGGGATGGTGCCGGCCAGCATCAGGGTGGTGATCGCGCCGACGCCGCCGAGTTGGACCGCGGTCCAGGCCAGGGCGACGAGCAGGACGTAGTCGGCGGTCAGCGACAGGCCCTGGCTGGCGGTCAGGGTGATGACCTTCCGCCACTGCACCGCCGCCTGGACCCCGTCGGGTGCGGTCTTTGGCAACTCGGTTGATGTCATCGGAGTTCCTCGCTCTGGTAGGGAGTCGCTGGTCGGGGCCCGGGCGGTGGCGTGGTGTCCCGGCTTTGCCGGTCCGGCGGGTAGGGCAGCGGGAGCAGCACGCTTCCGCAGCCGCCGTGCAGCGCGTTCTCGACGGCCCGCCGTGCGGCGAGGCGTTCGGCGGCGGCGTCCACCGGACCGGGAGCGCTGACCCTCAGGCTGCCGCCCAGATCCGAGCGCCCCAGGCGGGCCAGTGCCTCCGCGGCACCCCGCAGCGCCGCTTCGTGCCGAGCGGGCGTACAGGTCAGGACGGGTATCGCCGAGGGGGTGAAGCGGACCCGCGGCGCAGCGCTCGGCGGGTACGGTCCACCGGCGGGCCGTCGGGTGCCGCACCGGTCGTCGTGCTCACCGCAACGGCTCCGGCCCGGCCTGGTGGAGTTGGTCGGCCGGCATCGCCGGCCGGTGGGTTCCGGATGGTGTCTCATGCGGCCCTCCTCGAAAGGTCGGGCGGGGACGAGTCCTCGTCTCCCGGTGGTCGGGTGATCTCGGGTCGGTCCGGTGGTTGGCCGGTCGGTCTATCGGTGCGGGCGGCGTACGGGTAGCCCTGCCAGTCCCACTCGAACATCCGCAGCCGCCGGGGCCGGTCACCGACGGTGGCCAGGGTGGCGACGAAGCCTGGCGGGGCGGGTAGGTCCCGCAGCGACCAGCGCTGCCCGACGAAGGCGCCGGTGCCCTCGACGATCCCGGGTACCAGGACGCCGAGGCGCAGCCCGTCCAGCAGTCGCCCGCCGCTGGCTTTCACGCACGCCTCCTTGCGGGACAGCAACCGGTGATAGGCGGCGTTGCGCGTCGCGTCGTCGGGCTGAGCGGCGACCTCGGCGGCCTCCTCGGGCGGCATGAACCGGGCCGCGAGGGCACCGGCCCGCACGTCGTCGCGGATCTGCTCCACGTCCACCCCGACCGGCTCGTGCAGGCGAACGGCGAGCAGGGCGTGCCCGCCGGACCGGCTCAGGCTCCACTGCCACCGACGCCACTCGCCGTCGAAGTACGGCTTGCCGTTGGGACCGCGCGCCCAGTGCAGCGCGTAGCCCGCGACGTCGAGGTAGCTGCCCAGCACCGACCGCACCGCCCCGTGCGCCGCCACGAAGCGGTGCGCCGCCTGCTCGTCGCGCAGCCGGTGCGCGCGCCGCATCTCGTCGGCGTCGAGCAGCGCGATGAACGGGTCGACGATCTCGCGTTCGACGTCCAGGACGATGTGCCACACGTCGGTGCCCGGCGGCGTCCCGACGTCGACCCAGACGGGCTTACGCGGCGCGGACATCGGTCAGCCGTCCCTGGAGATAGCCCTCGGCGAGGGTGAGTCGCTGAATGTTGCCGGTGCCCTCCATGAACTCGAAGGCCCGCGCGTCGCGTAGGAGCTTGTCCAGCATCGGGTGCTCCCAGCGGGCCCCCGGCCCGAGCAGCCGCACCGCCGTGGTGGTGATCTCCTCGGCGAGGCGGGTCGCACGCAGCTTCGCCGCGGAGGCGAGTGTGCCGTCGTGTGGATCCGCGTCGACGGATCGGGCCGCGGCCAGCACCAGGGCGCGGGTGCCGGCGAGGCGCTGCTTCCAGTCGGTGAGCAGGTGCCGCTCGTCGACCCGGTACCGGCGGCGCTGCGTCACGACCAGGTCGTAGGCGGCCTGAGCGACGCCGAGCGCGAGGCAGGACACCACGGGGCGGTACCGGTTGAAGGTGCGGGTGGCCGCCCACATGCCCTGCCGGGTGGCGGAGCGGCGCCGGCCGAGAACGTCTGCCTCGGTGAGCGGTACGTCGGCCATCCGCAACTCGCTGAGCTGCAGCCCGCGTAGCCCCAGCGTGGACAGCGGTGCGGCGGTGAACCCGGGCAGGTCGGTGCCGACGAGTACCGCCAGCACACCCAGCGGACCGGCGTTGCGGCGGGCAAAGACGACGCCGAGGCGGGACCGTGCAGCGTTGCCGACGTACCGCTTCGTGCCGTGGAGCCGGAAGCCGTCGCCGTCGCGGCGGAGCGTGGTGTGCATGCTGCCCGGGTCGGAGCCGTGCGCCGGCTCGGTCATCGCGAAGAACGTCCAGCTGGGTTCGGCGGCGATGCTGTCCCAGTACCGTTGCCGCTGGTCGTCGTCGGCGAGGTCGGCGATGACGGACGCGGACATCGACGGGCCGGGCAGGGCCAGCACCGCGGCGGCATCGACCCTTGCCAGTTCCTCCAGGACGACGACCCGTTCGACACAGGTGTCCAGCAGGACGGGGCGGCCGCCGACCCGCAGCGGGTCCGGGTTGTACTCGGCGGGCAGGCCGGCGAAGCGGCGCCACGGCAGTCCGCAGCCGGGTGCCGAGACCGCGAGGTCCGGGTTCCGGTCGAGATCCAGCGCGGTGGGGCGCAGCAGGTCCGCGTAGGCGCGGGCCTGCGCACGCAGGTCGGTGAGAAAGTCGGTGTTCATGGCGCCTCCTCGTTCGGGGGCGGGTAGGTCTCGGCGAGCAGTTCCGACACGCGCAGGTCGCTGCCGGGCCCGTCGGTCAGGAAACCGGCGGCACCGAACAGGTGCAGGCAGCTGCGACCGGTCTCGTCGAGCGCGCGGTGCACCCGGTGCAGATCGGCCCCGTACACGTCGGTGTCCAGCAGCGCCTGGGCCTCGGCGATCCCGGCGGCCGCGTCGGCGAGGATTCCCCGGACCATCGGCAGGTTCAGGGTGACCACGCCGGCGACGGTCCGGCCGCGCAGGTGCGCGGCGGCCACATCGAGCAGCCGGGTGGTCAGGCCGAGCCGGATCCAGGCGATCCCGGCCGTCCAGGCCGTCCCGGTGTCCGGGTCGGGGCCGCCGTCCGACACCCGCCAGGCGATCAGCTCCCCGTCGCCGGTGCCGACCCGGTCCAGTACCGTCTGCCCGTACGGCTGCGGCCGTGGACCGTCCGGTGTGGCGCACCGGTCGCTGGCGGCGTAGACGGCGGCCGGTAGGAACGTGTGGCCGCCCGGTCCGACCGGCACCACCCCGGGGCTGGTGTCCGCGTGGAGCGCGCCCAGTGCCGTGACCGCCCCTGCGGTGTACGCGAGTGTGCGGTACCGCCGCAGGTCGGCGGCGGTGGCCGGCGTGCTGACGGTGATGGTCATCGGACCAGTTCCCTCACCTTCTGGGGACGGTGCCGCAGGGCGGGCGGCGCGACGACGTCGGCCGGTTGCCACGGCGTCTCGGGGCGTTGTGCCGGCAGGGTGACGGTGACGGCGCACCGGTACGGCAGCACCGGATCACGGTCGGCGACCAGGACGTGGCCGCCGTCCGGCGGGCTGTCGAGCAGTTCGGCGAGGGCCAGCCACACCCCGGCGCAGGGGTGTCCCGGTGCGGCCCACCGGACAGGTACCCCTGCCGGCAGGTCGGCCAGGCCGGTGCCGGCGACGAGCAGGTCGACGTCGGTCTCCATCGCCGCAGCCGCCCCGGTACGGGTGACCGCCACCGTCGGTACGCCGAGCCCGATGGTGCCCTCTGCTCCGAGCAGCAGTGCCACGGCGACGTCCTGCACCGGCCGGACCGCGGCGTCGTCGGGCGGCAGCGTCGACTGCTCCATGATCAGGATCAGGGCTCGGGTGGCCGCGCCGGAGCGCAGATACCCGTGGGCGATCCGCAGCGCGGTGAACGGGCCCGCCACGCCCTGCTCCGACACCCCGAGCATGATCGGGTCGCCGGTCAGGACGTGTGACAGGACCGGCCCGGGGAAACTCTGGTGCCGGCAGTCAGGACTGGCGTCCACAGTGATCGCCAGGTCGACGCCGACGAGTTCCGGGCCGAGCTCCGCGACGACCGTACGGACCATGTCGTGGTAGCTGACCATCGGACCGTCGGTCAGCCAGGACACGTCGGTGAAGTCGCCGTAGAGCGCCGACATGCGTTCCAGCAGGTTGGTCCGGTCGTCCGGGTCGCACGGGATCTGCGGGCGGGTGAAGGTGCGGGTGACGATGCGCTCCAGCGCTGGTCCGGCACGTCCGGCGGGCTGTCGCAGGGCCGACATGGTCAGCGGCTTTCGGCGAGGAAGGCGGCCAGGGAACCCACCGACTCCAGGTGAGCCTGTTCCAGGCTCTCCGGGTCGACCTGGGTGTCCAGGGCGTCCTCCAGGGTCATCAGCAGGGCGAGGACGCTGGTGGAGTCCAGGTTCAGGTCATCGAAGAGACGGGTCTCGACGGTGACGTCGGTGAGTTCCTGGCGCAGCACCTCCTCGAGCGCGGTGACGATGACGGTGACGATCTGCTCGGTGCCGGTCTCGACGGTGGTGGCGTTCATCAGAGGGCCTGCCTTTCGGGCGTGAGTTTGGGGGAGGTGACGCGGTCGGTACGGGGATCGGTGCAGGTGGTGTGCGGTGGGGCAGGCGCGGTCAGCGGAAGTCGTGCAGGATCTGCGCGGCGAGCATGCTCTCCACGTCGTCGCGGGAGCGGACCAGCCGGGGCTCGCCCTGGTGGATCAGCACCTCGGCCGGGTAGCCGTGGCTGAGGAAGTGCACCGGCGAGGCGGTCGGGCCGTACGCGCCGGAGCGGTCGACCCCGATCACGTCGCCGGGGCGCAGGTCGCCGGGCAACTCGACGGCCTTGCCGATGGTGTCGTTGGGGGTGCAGAGCGGGCCGGTGACGTTCCACTTCACCGGCTCGGCGGTGCTGTCCCGGTTGAGCAGCCGCATCGGGAAGTTGCGTTTGACGAACGAGCCGATGCCGACCGCGGCCATGTGGTGGTTCGTGCCGCCGTCGGCGACCGCGAAGCGCTCGCCCATCGACTCCTTGACGTAGCGCACGGTGACGGCGTAGGTGCCGCTGTGCCCGACCAGGTACCGACCCAGCTCCATCACCAGGGCGGTCTGCGGGTGGCGGGCGTGGAAGGCGGCGAAGACCGGGTTGAGCTGGTCGGTCAGCGCGGCGACGTCGAGGTCCTGCTCGCCGGCGAAGTACGCCACACCGAGCCCGCCACCGACGTCGACGACCTCCAGGTCCACCGCGAGGTGCCGGCCGAGCCGTTCGGCCAGGTCGAGGATCCGCGCGGTGTTCTCGACGATCATCGCCTCGGAGAGGAACCGGGTGCCCAGGTACGCCTGGAAGCCGCACAGCCGCACCGACGGGTGCCGGCCGGCGAGGTCGGACTCGGCCAGCAGGGCCGTCTCGTCGATGCCGAACTGGCGGGGCTTGCCGCCCATGGTCAGGCCGCTGCCCTTGACCGCGAAGCTCGGGTTGACCCGCAGCACCACCCGGGCGGTGCTGCCCAGCTCTGCGGCCAGCTCGTCGATCAGGGCGAGTTCGCCGAACGACTCGCAGATGAGGGTGACCTCACCCTTGAGACACGCGGTGAGCTCGGTACGGCTCTTGCCGGGGCCGAGGAACATGATGTCCTCGGCGGGGACACCGGCGCGCTCCGCGGTGACCAGCTCGGTCAGGGAGGAGACCTCGGCGCTGGCGCCCAGCGAGTGCAGCAGCGCGCAGACGCTGATGTTGGGGTTGGCCTTCAGCGAGTAGAACATCTGCACCGCCGGATGCAACCGCTCGCGCAGTTGCTGGTACCGGTCGGTGATCGTCGCGCCGTCGTAGACGTACAGGGGGGTGCCGAACCGTTCCACAAGTTCGGTGACGGGGACACCGCCCAGCGCGGTCGACTCAGACATGGACGGTCTCCTTCTGGACAGCCGCGACAACGGCGTTGTCGAGGTCGGTCAGCTCCTGTTGGGTACGGGCCAGCAGCAGCCCGTACAGGCGGCCCACGTACGGGCGGGTGTCGCCGGGTTCGGGGGTCGCGGCGTTGACCGTGGCGAAGTTGTTCACCACCAGGCCGGTGCCCCGGTCCCGGTCGAACAGCAGGTCTCCGAGGCGGTCGCCCAGGTCCGCGAAGGTCACCGGCCCGGTCAGCCGCAGGTCGTACTGGCGGGCCAGGGCGACGCTGTCCGGGCCCATGAAGCGCTCCTGCAGCCCGGTCTGGTACGTCGACATGTTGTTCCGGGCGTTGATCTCCAGCACCGGCAGCAGGCCGCCGTCGGTGGTGGTGATGGCGTCGACCCCCACCACGCCGTGGAAGCCGTCGGCGGCCAGTCGCGCGCCGAGCCGTTCACCGGTGACGACGAGCTGCGCGGCGTGCTCGGTGGAGAGCCGGGCGGGGAAACGATGTCCCTTATGGACGCCGTTCTCGGTCAGCGCCTCCTTGACGAAGTCGAACCGGACCGAGCCGTCGCGAGCGACGGTGAAGTGGTAGTTCAGGTCCAGCGCCTTGTCCGCCCACTCCTCGATGACCAGGGCCACGCGCTGGTCGCCGGTGCGCTCGGCACGTCGGGTGACCATCCGGACGAGCTGGTCCATCCGGCGCAGGTCATCGACGACCATGATGCCCTTGCCGGAGACCCCGTAGGCGTCCTTGACGCCGACCCGGCGCCCGGCGGCGACGGCACGTGCCGCCTCGCCCGCCGCGGCGACGAACTCGTCCACGGTCTCGCACTCCCAGCCGACGGCCTGGGGCAGGCCGAGGTCGGTCGCCACCCGCCGGCTGTAGATCTTGCTGTTGACCGCCTTGACCACCGACACCGCAGGCAGCGCCGGGGCCAGCCCGGTCAGCTCGCACAACTGCTGCTCCAGGGCCGACATGCCGTGTGGCAGCAGGTACGCCCCCTTCGCGGCCAGCGATCGCAGCGCGGCCAGCAACCGGGGCGATCGCAGCGCGTCCTCGCTGACCGTTGCCGCCGGGTCGTGCTCGTCGGTGAGCAGGATCCCGGGAAGCTCGATCCCCAGCCCCTCCAGGTAGTCCAGGTAGTCGGGGTCGGGGGCGGACTTCAACACGACGTGGTCGCCAGGGCCGGCCAGCAGGACGGCGAACTCGTCCATCCGATTGACGATCGCGGTGGACGCCCGGCCCCCGAAGATCGGCAGCCCCACCTCGTCGCGGGCCCACTCGTCCTCGACCTCGAAGTTGCCCAGCAGGACGAACGGAGTGCCGGTGGCTCCGGTGCAGGCACTCTTGACACCCTCTAGGAATGTCGGATCCGGAGGTGACATCGGCTGTTTTCCTTTCTGCCGGCGGGTTCGTCGGGTCAGTGCCGCAGTACGGCGGCGGTGAACGTCGCGCCGAGCCCGACGGCGGCCATCAGGTACAGATCGCCCGGGCGCAGCCGGTCGGCCGCGCGGGCATGGACGTAGTTGATGAATGGATCGGCACCGAAGCAGTGCCCGGTGACCGCGATGTTGTCCAGGTAGACCCGTTCCAGCGGCACGTCCAGCAGGCGGCAGGTCCACGACCAGGACAACATGTTGACGTTGTGGGGCAGCAGCAGTGCCAGGTCATCGACGTCGACCCCGGCGTTGCGGCACGCCTGGCGGATCACCTCGGCCAGCACCTCGTTGTGGTCCTTGACGAAGTCCGGGTGCAGGGGCTGCGGTGGGACCGACTCGGCGAACTGGCCCAGGGTGCGGGTGGCGACGCCGAGCAGCCGGTCCCGTTCACCGTTCGCGGTGACCAGGCAAGCGGCGGTGGCCTCGCCCATCACGGTGCTCTCCGGGATGGTCTCCAGGATCGGGGCGAAGGCCTTCTCGCCGGTGAGCACCAGGGCCAGGGCATCCGGATCGCCGTCTGCGGCGAGTAGCCGTCCGGCGAGATTCACGGCGAGCAGACCCGCGGCGCAGGCGTGCTGGGTCAGGGTGAACGCGACCGCGTTCGGTAGGCCCAGCGTGACGCAGACATCCTCCAGCAGGGTCTCCCCGGCCCGGACCGCCGGCACGATGGTCCGGCCCAGCACCACGTAGCGGACCCGGTGTTCGTTGCCGCGCAACTCCGTCAGCGAATCGACCGCCGCGACCAGCAGCGGTCGCAGGTCCTGCCCGGGATCGCGGAGCACCTTCTTCAGCCCGAACAGGCGCCGGTAGGTCCACAAGCGTTTCGGGTCGGCGTCGACGCAGATGTCACCGATGTCCACGCTGCCTGCCGGCAGGTGGCATCCGACGTCCAACAGCGCGGTCATGCCGCACTGCCGATCGGTGCGGTACGCGCCGGCCACGCGGCCGTCGGGGCGGCTGTCGGCCACCACAGGTCCTCTGCCGTCAGGGCGTCGGCGCGATACTTGCCGACCGCGCTGACCAGCAGCCGGGCCTCCAGCGCCAGGGCCTCGACCAGGCGGATGAGCCCGTTCTCGGGGTCCTCGTCGACGGCGAGCAGCGCGGCGCGACCCAGCCCGACGGCGGTGGCGCCCAAAGCCAACGCGCGTACCGCCCGGCCGCCCTCCCAGATCCGGCCGGTGGCCAGCAGACAACCCTGGGGGTGGCCGATGCGGCGCAGGCACTCGCCCAACGGCAGTCCGACCTGGTCGAGGAACGCCCGAGGCGCCCACCCGGTGCCGCCCTGCGCGCCGTCCACGGTCACCGCGTCACTACCGGCCTGCCAGGCGGTGGTCGCGGCCTGCGCGACGTCACGTCCGGGGTGGAACTTCACCCACACCCGGGCCCGCGGGAAGTTGTTGCGCATGAACCGGACCTGCTGGCGCAGGATCTCCTCGGTGAAGGTGCCGGGGGTGGCGCAGCGCAGCCACCGATCCGGACCGAGTACGTCCCGGACGGCGAACTGACCGGCCAGCCGGGCGGCTTCCTCGGCGTCCACCGCGGTCATCCCGCCCAGGCCCGGCTTCGCGCCCTGACCGGTCTTGAGTTCGAAGCCCAACCGACCCGAGTCCCGCAGCTCGCGCACCGACGTGTCGCTGTAGACGAGGTTCCACACCTCGGAGTCGGCGTCCTCGGTGCTCTGCTGCACCACCACACCACCGACGCCGGGCGGGCACTCCTGCGCGTAGGCGCGCAGCCGGGCCAGGATCGGCGACTGTGCGGCCTCGGCCCGCCGGTACCCGCCGACCGGCACCATGTTCTCGCCGATCACCATCGGGATGCCGAGCCGGCCGGCCTGCCGGCTGGCCGCGATCCCCGCGTCACCGGAGGCGACCCGGGTCGAGCCGAACGCCGAGACGTACACCGGCAGGGGTGAGCGGAAGCCGCCGATGACGGTGTCCAGGTCCACGTCGTCGTGCAGCGGCTCCCGGCCCAGATCGATCAGCTTCTCCAGCCGCCGCGGCATGAACACCGGCGGCACCAGGCGGGCCAGGTCCAGGTCGTCGGTGACGGAGTCGGGGCCGGAAAGTTCCTCGTCGCCGGCGCCGTGCAGCCGCCGGCCGTACGTGTCGACCGGCGGGAACACCGCGGCCACACCCTCGCGGGCCCGCTGCCGGATCAGCCCCTCGGGCAGCCCCGGCGCGTAGACCCCGCCCCGCTGCGTTGCACCCTCAGCGCTCACGGCGATACCACGCCGGGAAGCTTCGGGTAGGCGCTGACCTGCCAGAGTGCGTCCAAACCGGTCAGGAACCGGACCAGGCGCTGCAAGCCCATGCCGAAGCCGGCGCTGGCCGGCAGGCCCTCGCGCATCAGCCGCAGGTACCAGTCGTACTTGGCCGGGTTCTCGCCGCTCTCCCGCATCCGGGTCACCAGGGTGGCGTAGTCCGCCTCCCGCTCGCTGCCGCTGACCAGCTCCCCGAAACCGCCGTGGGCGATCAGGTCGAAGTTGCGCAGCACCCCCGGGTCCTGGGGGTTCTCCCGGTCGTAGAAGCCCCGCGATCCCTTGGGGTAGTCGGTGATGAAGAAGGGCCGGTCGGCCTCCCGGGACAGGATCTCCTCACCCGCCCAGTTGATCTCGGCGTCCGGGCTCTGCGGGTGACCCTGGTCGCGCAACCGCTGGACCGCCTCGGTGTGGGTGCAGCTGTCGAACTTGCCGGTCAACAGTTCGGCGAAGTCGAGGGGGTCACGGCCCAACTGCCGCAGCACGTCCGGCACGGTGTCGAACACGTGCGCGACGACGTGGGTGAGCAGCCCGGCGGCGGTGTCCATCGCGTCCTCGCGGGTACCACCGGCGATCTCCACGTCGATCTGGTGGAACTCCACCAGGTGCCGGCCGGTGTCCACGGTCTCCGGCGGTTCCACCCGGATGTTCGGGGCGATGTAGAACAGCTTCGGGAAACCGCGCAGCGACGCCTGCTTGTAGAGGATCGCGCTCGTCATGATCTTGTACGTGTGGCCGTAGAAGTCGACATCGAGTGCCTTGGCGCCCCGGGCACCCGGGTCGGTGACCGGCCCGATCAGCGGGGGCAGCAGCTCGGTGAAGCCCTGACCACGCAGAAACTCCCGCGCCGCGTACAACGCCTCCTGCTGGACCGCCATGGCGGCCCTGGTCTTCTCGGCGATCAGGTGCTCGCCGAGGAGACCGGGGTAGGCGGCGGCTTTTCTCACCGCCACCGTTTGCTCTGCCTGGTACATCTCGCCTCCCGGGGTCTTTGCTCGTACCTGGTTACGACGGCCGGCAGCGCCGACAGCAGACGTGTCGAAGTGTGCGAATCACGCACCGGAGATTTGCACCGGCTCGCGGTCGACCCATTCGGTCGCGCTATTTCCCACACGTCGAATATAGGAGTGCCCGGTGGTGGCAGACGGTAGTTGGACGGGCAGAAAGGTGGGCAGTCGAAGCGGCAGTGACGGGCGTGTGGACACGACTGAGCGGCCCCTGCTCACGAGGTGAGCAGGGGCCGCTGGAGGTGATCTGACCTGGCGTTTCCTTACGCGTACTGCGCCACCAGGCTCCGCGGTCGGATGTCGGTCCAGGAGCTCTCCACGTACGCCAGGCACTCCGCCCGGCCGGCCGGCCCGAAGGCCGTCTGCCAGCCGCCGGGTACGGCGGCGAAGACCGGCCAGAGGCTGTGCTGGGCCTCGGCGTTCACCAGCACCAGGAACGTGCCGTTCTCGTCGTCGAACGGATTCGCCATGTCATTTCCCTTCTAGAAGGTTTCCGGAGTTCTCTTATGCCAATTCGGCAAGTCTTGCGGCGAGCTTCTCGCCGATTTCCGCGAGTGGTTCCCGTTCGGTCATCCGAAGATGAGTGGTGGCCACGTCGTGCCACTCGATGACGCCGCTGAAGTGCTCTTCCCACAGTTTCGGTGACGGGCCGTCGGCCACGCCGGCACGGCCGGCGGAGAAGAACAGCAGGTCACCGGCGACCATCCCGGGCCGGTACGCGGCCATGATGTCGGCGTGGTTGACTGCGGCCCGGACCAGGGCGTGGACCTCGCCGGGGGTGAAACCGGCGAGCACCGGGTCGCGACGGCGCAGGACCTCGACCACCGCCGCCGGGTCGTACCGGTCGAGGAGCCCGTCCGGCAGCTCACCGGTCTCTCCGTCGTCGTCGCCGAGCAGCATCAGCATGGTCTCGCGCTCGGTGCGCGGCCGGGCCGCCTCCTCGACGGACACCGGGTAGGCGTCCATCATGGCCAGCAGTTCGACCTCTTCGCCGGTCTGTTGCAGCACAGTGGCCATCGCGTGTGCGACGACCCCGCCGAAGGACCAGCCGAGCAGCCGGTACGGGCCGTGCGGTTGCACCCGACGGATCTCCGCCAGGTACTCCTCGGCCAACTCGGGTACTCCTGCGGCCCGGTAGCCGGGCAGGCTCAGCGCCCGGGTCTGGAGGCCGTAGATCGGCTGCTCCGGGCCGAGGTGCCGGGCGAGTCCGGCGTACGACCAGCTCATGCCGGCGCCGGGGTGGACACAGAACAGCGGGCGGTGTCCACCGGACGGTTGCAGCGGCACCAGGACCTCGGAGGCTTCCCCGCGCCGCGTGCCGTCGAGCAGCCCGGCGGCGGTCGGCCGGTCGAACAGGTCGCGGACCCGGATGTCGAGGCCCAATGTGTCGCGGATCCGGCTGACCAGCTTGGTGGCGAGCAGTGAGTGTCCGCCGAGTTCGAAGAAGTTGTCGTCGACGCTGACCGCTGCGACGTCGAGGGTTTCGGCGAACAGGCCGCACATCAGGTGTTCGTCGGGGGTCCGGGGGGCTCGTCCGCTGCGTTGTCCCTGCTGGGGGGCGGGTAGGGCACGCCGGTCGAGTTTGCCGTTCGCGGTGACGGGGAGTTGGTCGAGTACCACCACCGCGTTCGGCACCATGAAGTCGGGCAACGTGCGGGCGGTGAGCTGACGTACGGTCGCCTCCCAGTCGCGTGGGGCGGCCGCCTGGGTGGGGACGACGTAAGCGACGAGTCGCTTGTCGCCTGGCCGGTCCTCGCGGACGATGACGGCGACCTGCCCGATGCCGGGGTCCTCGCCGATGGTGGCTTCGATCTCGGCCGGTTCGATGCGGAAGCCCCGGATCTTGACCTGACCGTCGGCTCGACCGATGAAGCGGAGCCGTCCCTGGCTGGTCCAGGCGACGAGATCGCCGGTGCGGTACATGCGAGCGCCGTTGGGGTCGTACGGGTCGGCGACGAAGCGCTCGGCGGTCAGCCCCGGCCGTCCGAGGTAGCCGCGGGCGACCTGCTCGCCGGCGAGATAGAGCTCGCCGGTGGCGCCGGGGGGTACGGGGTTGAGGTGTTCGTCCAGGACGTAGGTGCGGTTGTTGTCGAGGGGACGGCCCAGGTGGATGCCGGGGAATTCGCTGCGGTTGGTGTCGAAGCGCTGGTGGTGTGAGGCGAAGGTGACTTCGGTGGGGCCGTAGCTGTGGACGACGACGGTGTTGGGGCAGTGGTCGAGGACTCGCTGCATGGCGGCTGGTGAGGCGGTGTCGCCGCCGGTCCAGACCTCTTCGAGTCGGGCGAGGGTGTCGAGTCCTTCGTCGGCCATGATGTGGAACAGGCCCATGGTGAAGTAGGCGGCGGTGATCTGGTGCCGGGTGATGGTGTCGGCTAGTTCTGCCAGGTCGGCGCCTTCTCCGGGGGCGATGACGAGTTCGCCGCCGAGGAGTAGTGGTACCCACATCTCGTAGGTGGAGGAGTCGAAGCCGTAGTTCGAGTGGACGAGCATCCGGCGGTGGTGGGCGGCGTTCCAGCACCGGTCGGCGGCGAGTTCGCGGACGTTGTGGTGGGTGACTCCGACCCCCTTGGGCCGGCCGGTGGAGCCGGAGGTGAACATGACGTACATCAGCGAGCGGTCGTCCAGGAGCAGGTTCAGGTCGTCGTCGCGGCCACCGGTCGGGCCGTCGAAGGGCACGATCACGGTGCCGTGCTCCCGCTCCGCGTCCAGGGCCGGGTTGGTCTCGGCGTGCCGGTCGACCAGCAGCACCGGAGCCGCCGAGTCCGTCATGATCGTGCGTACCCGGGCCGGTGGGAGGGTGGTCCCGACCGGCACGTACGCCGCACCGCACTTGAGGACCGCCAGGCTGGCCGCGATCAGGTCCGCACCCCGGTGCATCAGGACGCCGACGGTGGACTGGGGTGTGACGCCGGCCACGATCAGACGGTGGGCCAGCAGGTTGGCGCGTCGGTTCAGCTCGGCGTAGGTGAGTTGTTGTTCGCCGAAGGTGACGGCGGTGTGGTCGGGGGTGCGCCGGGCCTGCTCCTGGAAGGCTTCGTGGACGCAGCCTCGGGTGGCGGGGACGGTGGTGTCGTTGTAGGCGATGAGGAGTTGGTGGCGTTCCTCAGCGCTGAGGAGGTCCAGTTCACCGACGCGCTGTTCCGGGTCGGCGACGGCCGAGTGCAGCAGTCGGGTGAGTCGTCCGGCGAGGAGTGCGGCGGTGTGCTCGTCGAACAGGTCGGTGGCGTATTCGAGGGCGCCGTCGAGTCCGGCGGGTGCGCCGGTGGCGTCGGTCAGCTCACCGACGGACAGGGTCAGGTCGAACTTGACGGTACCGATGGCCAACGGGATGTCGCTGCCGGCGAAGGGTGAACCCGTGGTGTCGGTCGGAGCGGTGTTGTTGACCATCAGCATGATCTGGAACAGGGGGTGGTGTGCGGTGGTGCGGGTGGGGTTGAGTTCTTCGACGAGGCGTTCGAAGGGGAGGTCCTGGTTGTCGTAGGCGGCGAGGTCGGTGTCGCGGACGCGGGTGAGCAGTTCGGTGAAGGTGGGGTTGCCGGTGAGGTTGGTGCGTAGGACGAGGGTGTTGACGAAGAAGCCGACGAGGTTGTCGAGGGCTTCGTCGGTGCGTCCGGCGACGACGGTGCCGATGGGGATGTCGGTGCCGGAACCCATCCGGGACAGCAGGGCGGCGAACGCGGCCTGCAACACCATGAACACCGACGTACCGGTGGTGCGGGCCACCCGCAGCAGCGCCGCATGGCCGGCCGCGTCCAGGGTGAACCGGACGGCGTCGCCACGGTGGCTGGCACGGGCCGGCCTCGGCCGGTCGGCCGGGAGGTCCAGTACCTGCGGCGCGTCGGCGAGGGTGGTGCGCCAGTAGTCGAGTTGCCCGGCGAGCAGGCTGTCGGGGGCGTTCGCGTCGCCGAGGAGATCGCGTTGCCAGCGGGTGTAGTCGGTGTAGCTGACCGGCAGCGGAGTCCAGTCGGGTGCGTGGCCGGCGGTGCGGGCCTGGTAGGCGATGGTGAGGTCGCGCAGCAGGGGCGCCATGGAGGCGCCGTCGCCGGCGATGTGGTGGAGGACGACGACCAGCACCTGGGGAGCGCCGGCGGGTCGGAAAAGCCAGGTCTTCAGCATCGGATCGGTGCTGAGGTCGAAGACGTGTCCGACAGCGGCCTCGACGGCCGCGGGTAGCTGGTCGGGGGTGAGGTCCCGAACGGTCAGTCCTGGTCCGGGGTCATCGAGGATGACCTGGTGGGGTTCGCCGTCGATGGTGCGGAAGACCGTACGCAAGGCGTCCTGGCGGTGCAGGACGTCGGTCAGGGCGGCGGCCAGGACGTCCGCGTCAAGGTCGTGGTCCAGTTGGAGTGCGACGGGGATGTTGTAGACAGCGCTGGGGCCGTTGAGTTCGTTGATGAACCAGAGCCGGTGCTGGGCGTACGACAGCGGCACCGGACCGGTCGACTCGGTTGCTACCAGCGCGGGCCGTACGGGCGTGCCGGCCAGCTCCCGGATGCGGTGCAGCAGTCCGGCCGGGGTCGGAGCCTGGAACACGTCCCGCACCCCGATCTCGGTGCGGAAGACCACCCGGATCCGGTTCACCAGTTTGGTGGCGAGCAGTGAGTGTCCGCCGAGGTCGAAGAAGCCGTCGTCGACGCCGACTGCGGGGACTACCAGTGCCTCGGCGAACAGGTCGCACATGAGGTGCTCGTTGGGAGTACGGGGGGCACGTCCGGTGCTCCGGCCGTATTGCGGTGCGGGCAGGGCGCGACGGTCGAGTTTGCCGTTGGGGGCCAACGGCAGCCGCTCCAGCACCACGAAGGCGGCCGGCACCAGATGGGCGGGGAGTGTCTCGGCGGCGGCGCGGCGCAGCTCGCCCTCGTCCAGCTCCGACCCCTCCGCAGCGGGCGTCAGGTACGCCACGAGCCGTTTGTCGCCGGGCCGGTCCTCACGGACGATCACGGCCACCCCGCCGACGCCAGGCTGTCGGGCGAGCACCGCCGCGATCTCACCGGGCTCGACTCGGAATCCCCGGATCTTGACCTGGTCGTCGGCCCGTCCGACGATCGCCACCGCGCCATCGCGGGTCCAGCGGGCCAGGTCGCCGGTGCGGTACATCCGGGCGCCGGCTGGATCGAACGGGTTGGCGACGAAGCGCTCGGCGGTCAGCGCGGTCTGGCGCAGGTACCCGTCGGCCAGCCCGGTACCGGCGACATAGATCTCGCCGGTGACGCCGACCGGGACCGGCCGCAGCTCATCGTCAAGGATGTAGCAGGCGCGGTTGACAAGTGGCGCACCGACCGGGACCGGCGCATGGTCAGGCGGTGCCTGGACCTGGTGGCAGTTGGTGAAGATCATGCTCTCCACCGGCCCGTACGCGTGGATCAGGCGCTGTCGGGGCAGCAGGCGGCGGGCCCGGGCCAGGTGCTCCACCGAGGGCGCCTCACCGCCGGTCATCACCTGCCCGACGGCGGCGAGCGTGTCGGGGTACTCGTCGAGCATGACGTTGAACAGCCCGGCCGACAGCCACATGGTGGTGATCCCGTGGCGGGCGACCAGTTCGGCGATCCGGGCCGGCTCCGGCCGCTGGCCGGGGTGCAGCACGCAGCTGGCGCCGTGCAGCAGCGGGCCCCAGAAGTCAAGCGCGAACGCGTCCCAGGAGACCGGCGCGCTCTGCAACCACACCTGATCCGGTCCGAAGTCGACGAAGTCCTGGCCGGTGAGGGTTCCGACGATGGCCCGGTGGGACGCGAGCGCCCCCTTGGGCGTTCCGGTGGAGCCGGAGGTGAACATGATGCAGGCCGGGTCTCCGGGGTCGCCGGCAGGTAGGGCGGGCTCATCCGCAGGTGGCACACCGGGGACGGCGCCCGCCTCGTCGACCAGCACGGTGACTGCGGGACGCGCGGTGCCGAGCCGACCGGCCAGGTCGTTCGCGGTGACCAGCGCGGCCGGTGCGGCGTCGTCGGCCAGGGCGGTCAGCCGGGCGTCCGGAAATTCCGGATCGAGCAGGGCGTACGCGGCACCGGCGCGCAGCGTGGCGAGGACGGCGACGGCCATCGGCAGGCCACGCTCCAGCAGCACACCCACGATGTCCCCGCGCCGTACGCCGACCGTCACGAGATGCCGGGCGAGCCGGTCGGCGGCGATGTCGAGTTCGGCGTACGTCATCCGGGTGTTGCCGTCGATCAGCGCGATCCGGTCCGGGCCGGCGGCGACCTGGTGGGCGAACACCTCGGTGACCCGCAGGTCCGGTGCGGAAACCCCGGTGTCGTTGAAGGTGTTCAGCAGGGTGTGACGCTGGTCGGCGGTGAGCAGGTCGTGCCGCCCGACGGGGGCGTCGGGTTCGGTGGCGAATGCGCCGAGCAGCCGGATGAAGGTGGCGCAGAGGTCGTGGACCGTCTCGGTGTCGAAGAGGTCGGAGGCGTACTCGAGGATGCCGTCCATCCCGTCGGGGACGCCGGTGGGGTCCTGCCGTTCGGCGACGGAGAGGGTCAGGTCGAACTTGACGGTGCCCACCTCGAACCCGACCTCGGTGCCGGCGAACGGGGATCCGTCGGAATCGGCCCCGACGGCGTTCCGGACCATCAGCATCACCTGGAACAGCGGGTGATGCGCGGTGGTGCGGGCCGGGTTGAGCTCCTCGACGAGACGCTCGAAGGGAATGTCCTGGTGCTCGTATGCGGCCAGGTCGGTCTCCCGAACCCGGGCCAGCAGTTCGGTGAAGGTGGGGGCACCGGAGACATCGGTCCGCAGCACGAGGGTGTTGACGAAGAACCCGACCAGGTCGTCGAGGGCCTCGTCGTCCCGACCCGCCACCACAGTGCCGATGGGGATGTCGGTGCCGGAGCCCATCCGGGACAGCAGCACCGCGAAGGCGGCCTGCATCACCATGAACATCGACGTGCCGGCGGCACGGGCCACCTGACGCAGCGCGGCATGGGTAGCCGGGTCCACAGTGAATGGGACGCCGTCGCCCTGGTGACTGGCCCGCGCCGGGCGGGGCCGGTCGGCGGGCAACTCCAGCACCTGCGGTGCGCCGGCCAGGGTGTGCCGCCAGAAGTCGAGCTGCCGGGCCAGGAGGCTGTCCGGGTCGTCGGCCGCGCCGAGCAGATTCCGCTGCCAGAGGGTGTAGTCGACGTACCGTACCGGCAGGGGCGCCCACTGCGGTTGCTGTCCCACGGTCCGCGCTGCGTAGGCCGTCGACAGGTCCCGCAGCAGCGGTGCCATCGACATGCCGTCACCGGCGATGTGGTGCAGGACCACCACCAACACCTGGGGCGCACCGGCCGGGCGCAGCAGCCAGACCCGTACGGGGATCTGCGTGGCCAGGTCGAAGACGTGTCCGGCCGCCGCCTCCACCGCCGCCGACACCTCGTCGGGGGTCAGGTCCCGCACGGTCACCTCGGGGCGTACCCCGTCGAGAACGACCTGATGGGGCTCGCCGTCGGTGACCTGGTAGACGGTGCGCAGCACCTCCTGCCGTTCGACGACGTCGGCGAGGGCCGCCGCCAGGACGTCCGGGTCGATTGCCTGGTCCAGTCGGATGGCGACGGGGATGTTGTAGATCGCACTCGGGCCGTCGAGCTCCCCGAGGAACCAGAGACGGCGCTGCGCGTAGGACAACGGCACCGGGCCATCCGGTGCGGACGCCACCAGCGCAGGCCGCACGGGCGTACCGGCCAGCTCACGGATCCGGTCGAGAAGTCCCAGCGGGGTCGGCGTCTGGAAGACGTCCCGGACACCGATCTCCGCTGCGAAGACCGCCCGGATCCGGTTCACCAGTTTGGTGGCCAGCAGGGAGTGTCCGCCGAGAGTGAAGAAGCCGTCGTCGATGCCGACCGTGGGAACTCCGAGGACCTCGGCGAAGAGGTCGCACATGAGTTCTTCGTTCGGGGTGCGGGCGGCACGGCCGACGCGCTGCTGCTGGGGGGCGGGCAGGGCGCGGCGGTCGAGTTTGCCGTTGACGGTGACCGGTAGCTGATCGAGGACCACCACCGCCGAGGGGACCATGTAGTCGGGCAGGGTCCGTGCGGTTCGTTGCCGTACGGCCGCCTCCCAGTCGGCGTCGGTCCGGGCAGCTGCCCCGTGAGCGGGCGCGATGTACGCGACGAGCCGCTTGTCGCCGGGCCGGTCCTCGCGGACGATCACGGCGACCTGACCGATGGCCGGGTCCGCGGTGATGGTGGCCTCGATCTCGGCGAGTTCGATGCGGAAGCCGCGGAGTTTGACCTGTCCGTCCGCGCGGCCGACGAAGCGCAGCTCACCCCGGCCGCTCCAGGCGACGAGGTCACCCGTGCGGTACATCCGCCCACCGGCCGGGTCGAACGGGTCGGCGACGAAGCGTTCGGCGGTCAGTCCCGGCCGGCCGAGGTAGCCGCGGGCGACCTGCTCGCCGGCCAGGTACAGCTCGCCGGTGCCGCCCAGGGGCACCGGGCGCAGCCGCTCGTCGAGCACGTACGTGCGGTTGTTGTCCAGCGGCCGGCCCAGGTGGACCCCGCCGAACTCGCCCCGGTCGGTGTCGAACCGCTGCTGGTGGGAGGCGAAGGTGACCTCGGTCGGGCCGTAGCTGTGCACCAGCACCGTGTCCGGGCAGTGTTCCAGCACCCGCGCGACGGCGGCGGGGGAGGCCACGTCACCTCCGGTCCAGACCTCCTTCAACCGGGCCAGGGTGTCCAGCCCCTCGTCGGCCATGATGTGGAACAGGCCCATGGTGAAGTAGGCGGCGGTGACGTCGTACCGGGTGATGGTGCGCGCGATCTCCGCCAGGTCGGCGCCTTCCCCGGCCGCGATGACGAGTTCGCCGCCGAGCAACAGCGGCACCCACATCTCGTAGGTGGAGGAGTCGAAGCCGTAGTTGGAGTGCACCAGCATCCGCCGATGGTGTGCCGCGTTCCAGCAGCGGTCGTTGACGAGTTCGCGAACGTTGTGGTGGGTGACACCCACGCCCTTGGGGCGACCGGTGGAGCCGGAGGTGAACATGACGTACATCAGGGACTGGTCGTCCAACGGCAGGTTCAGGTCGTCATCGCGACTGCCGGTCTGATCATCAGTGGGGCTGTCGAAGGGGACGATGACGGTGCCGTGTGTGTGTTCTTCGGCCAGTGCGGGGTTGGTGCTGGCGTGGCTGTCGACCAGGAGTACGGGGGCGTTCGCGTCGGTCATGATGGTGCGTACGCGAGCTGGTGGCAGGGTGGTGCCGACCGGTACGTAGGCGGCTCCGCACTTGAGTACGGCGAGGCTGGCGATGACGAGGTCGGCGCCACGGTGCATGAGGACGCCGACGGTGGATTGTGGTGCGACGCCGGCCGCGACGAGTCGGTGGGCCAGCCTGTTGGCGCGTCGGTTCACTTCGGCGTAGGTGAGTTGTTGTTCACCGAAGGTGACGGCGGTGTGGTCGGGGGTGCGCCGGGCCTGCTCCTGGAAGGCTTCGTGGACGCAACCCCGGGTGGGCGGGACGGTGGTGTCGTTGTATGCGACGAGGAGCTGGTCACGCTCCTCGTCACTGAGCAGGTCGAACTCGCTGACGCGTCGGCGCGGTTCGGCCACGGCGGCGGTCAGTAGCCGGGCGAACCGGTCGGCCAGCATCGCGGCGGTGTGCTCGTCGAACAGGTCGGTGGCGTATTCGAGGGCGCCGTTCAGTCCGGCGGGGGCGCCGCTGGTGTCCACCTGTTCGCGGATGGAGAGGGTCAGGTCGAACTTGACGGTGCCGATGTCGAAGGGGATCTCCGTACCGACGAAGGGCGATCCGTCGGGATCGGGCTGGGCGGTGTTGCCGACCATCAGCATGATCTGGAACAGGGGGTGGTGTGCGGTGGTGCGGGTGGGGTTGAGTTCTTCGACGAGGCGTTCGAAGGGGAGGTCCTGGTTGTCGTAGGCGGCGAGGTCGGTGTCGCGGACGCGGGTGAGCAGTTCGGTGAAGGTGGGGTTGCCGGTGAGGTTGGTGCGTAGGACGAGGGTGTTGACGAAGAAGCCGACGAGGTTGTCGAGGGCTTCGTCGGTGCGTCCGGCGACGACGGTGCCGATGGGGATGTCGGTGCCGGAACCCATCCGGGACAGCAGGGCGGCGAATGCGGCCTGCAACACCATGAAGATGGTCGTGCCACTGCCATTGACGAGTCGCAGCACGGCCCGGTGCAGGTCCGCGTCGAGCCGGAACGGCACCGCACCCCCGCGGTGGCTCGCCTGGGCCGGGCGGGGCCGGTCGGCGGGCAGGTCGATGACCTGGGGGGCCCCGGTCAACGTCTCCCGCCAGAAGGTCAACTGCCGATTCAGCAGGCTGTCGGGGTCGTCGGCGTCGCCGAGGAGGTCGCGTTGCCAGAGGGTGTAGTCGGTGTAGGTGACCGGCAGTGGGGTCCAGTCGGGCGTGCGGCCTGCTAGGCGCGCCTGGTAGGCGGTGGTGATGTCACGCAGCAGGGGAGCCATGGAGGAGCCGTCCCCGGCGATGTGGTGCAGGACCACGACCAACACCTGGGCGGCGTCGGCGGGGCGCAGCAGCCAGGTCTTCAGCATCGGGTCGGCACTCAGGTCGAAGACATGTCCGACGGCGGCTTCGACGGCTGCGGGTACCTCATCGGCGGTGAGGTCGAGGACGGTCAGCCCTGAAGCGGGGTTGTCGAGGACGACCTGGTAGGGCTCGCCGTCGACGGTGCGGAAAACGGTACGCAGCGCCTCCTGGCGGTGGATGACGTCGGCCAGGGCGGCGACCAGAACCTCCGCGTCGAGGTCGTTGTCGAGTTGGATCGCGACGGGGATGTTGTAGATGGCGCTGGGGCCGTTGAGCTCGTTGATGAACCACAGCCGGTGCTGCGCGTACGACAACGGCAACCGCTCGGTCGGCGCCGCGGCCACCAGCGCGAGCCGCTCCCGAGCGGTCAGCTCGCCGATCCGGTGGCCCAGCGCGGCAGGGGAGGGGGCGAGGAAGATGTCGCGGATGCCGACCTCGACATCGAGTACCGACCGGATCCGGTTGACCAGCCGGATCGCGAGCATGGAGTGTCCACCGAGGGCGAAGAAGTCGTCGCCCGGGGCCACCGTGGGCAGGCTCAGCACCTCGGCGAACAGGTCACACAGGACCGGGGTACGGGGAGAGCCGTCGTGCCCGCCGACGAATGCGGGGACCCCGACCGGGCGGGTACGGGCGGCGAGGCGCCGCTCGTCCAGGCCCGCCTGCTCGGCGGCGGTGAGCACGTCGAGGGTGCTGACCGGGGTGCTCGGGTCGGTGGTGGCGGCCCGCAGCAGCCGCAGGTACGTCTCCAGCATCAGGGCCGCGGTGTCGGCGTCGAACAGGTCCACGTCGTACTGGAGCCAGATTTCGACCTCGGCGTCGTCGGCGGTGGCGATGCAGGAGAAGCTGAGGTCGAACTTGGCGGTGTCGAGGCCGGCCGGGGCGATCCGGCCGTCGAGGTCGAGGATCCGCAGCTGGTCCGGGGTGGACGTGTTGACGGTCAGCATCACCTGGAAGAACGGATGGTGCGCCAGCGACCGGACCGGGTTGAGTCGCTCCACCAGCAGGTCGAACGGGACCTCGGCGTGCGCGTACGCGGCGAGATTGTTGTCGCGTACCCGGACGAGCAGGTCGGCGAAGCTGGGGTCGTCGGAGAGGTCGGTGCGCAGGACGGCGGTGTTGACGAAGAAGCCGATGAGGTCGTGCAGCGCCTCGTCGCCGCGTCCGGCGACGGGGGTACCGACCGGCACGTCAGGGCCGACGCCGAGCTGCGTGAGGGTGGCCGCGAGCGCGGCGTGGAAGAGCATGAACGCGCTGGCCTGGTGGGTGTCGCCGAGGTTGCGCAGGCGCTGGTGGGTGTCGGCGTCGAGGACCGCGCACAGCGAGGCGCCCCGGTGGCCGAACTCGACCGGGCGGGGCCGGTCCAGTGGCAGATCGAGCACAGCCGGCAGATCGGCGAGGGTTTCGCGCCACCAGGACAGGTGCCGCGCCATCAGGCTCTCCGGCTGGTCGGCGTCACCGAGCAGTTCCCGCTGCCAGAGGGCGTAGTCGGCGTACTGGACGGGCAGCGGCTCGAAGTCCGGTTCCGTTCCGGCCAGGCGGGCCCGGTAGGCGATCTCCAGGTCGCGCAGCATCGGGGCCAGTGACCAGCCGTCGGTGGCGATGTGGTGCATCAGCACCACCAGCACCGAGCGCTGCGGCGTGTCGACGAGCAGTAGGGACCGCAGTGGCGACTGCGTCGCGATGTCGAAGGTACCGTCGATGAACTCGGCCAACCGGGTGTCGACGTCGTCGCCATGGCAGTCCTGCACGACCAGCAGCCGGGGGTCGGGGTCGTCGAGGATCCGCTGGACGGGTGTGCCGTCGACCGAGGGGTACACGGTGCGCAGCACCTCGTGCCGGGTCACCAGGTCGGTCAGCGCAGCGGCCAGCGCCTGCTGGTCCGGCACCCCGTCCAGTTCGATCACCAGCGGCATGTTGTACGTCGCCGACGGGCCCTCCATGGCGTGGAGGAACCACAGCCGGTGTTGGGAGTAGGACAGCGGGATGAGTTCCTCGCCGGGCTCGGGCAGGTACTCGGCCGACCCCGAGCCGGCGTACGGCTCGGCGGGAGTGGGGCCACCCGGCCCGGACGCCGGAGTGGCCCGCAGCGTGCTCCGGTCGATCTTGCCGGTGCTGCTGCGGGGCAGGGCACCCACGAGCCGGACCACGCCGGGCACCGCAGCGGCGGGCAGCCGCTGCGCGAGATAGCCGCGGACCTCGTCCGCGCTGACCGTGCCGGCCACGTACGCCACCAGGCGCTTCATGCCGTTGCCGAGGTCCTGGGCGACGACGGCGCATTCGCGTACCCCGTCGAGGCCGAGCAGGACCGACTCGACGGCCGCCGGATCGATCCGGTGCCCGTTGATCTTGACTTCGTCGTCGAGGCGGCCCAGGTAGTCCAGTTGACCGTCGTCCCGGACCCGGACCCGGTCACCGGTGCGGTAGGCGGGCTGCCCGCCGAGGGTGGTGAACCGGTGGGCGGTCAACTCCGGACGGCCCAGGTAGCCGTCGGCGAGCGCGCCGCCGAGCAGCCACAGCTCACCGTCGACGACGGCCGCCCGCACCCCGGGCAGGGGCAGCCCGATCGGAACCTCGTCGGCGTCGTCGTGCCCGGACAGGTCGGCCACCGTCGCGACCACGGTCGCCTCGGTCGGCCCGTACGTGTTGAGCAGCCGTACCCGGTCGCCGACGGCCTGCCGCCAGCGGGCCACCCGCTCGGGTAGCGCCGCCTCACCACCGATGATCACGGTCTGGAGGGTCGGGGGTAGTTCGGCGACCCCGGTGGCGAGCGCGTACGCCAGCTCGTGCCAGTACGCCGTCGGCAGGTCCAGAACGGTGATCCCGTGGCGGACACAACCGGCCAGCAGCGCCGGTACGTCGAGCATGTCGTCGTCGCGCAGCACGAGTGTGCCGCCGGCGGTGAGGGTCAGGAAGATCTCCTCGACGCTGGCGTCGAAGTGCAGGGGGGCGAACTGGAGCATCCGGTCGTCGGCGGTGACACCGTACCGGCAGGTCGCTCCGGCGACGAAGTGTGCCAGGGCGGCCTGTCCGACGAGGACGCCGTTGGGCGTTCCGGTGGAACCGGAGGTGTAGATGACGTAGGCCGTACCGGCTGGCACGCCTGCCCCGCTGAGCACCACCTCGCCCTGCGCGATCACCTGGGCCAGGGCCGGCGGCGTCCCCGCGCAGGCGTCGGCGAGGATCGCCTCGTTGCGGGCGTCCGGCGCGGCCGGGTCCAGCGGCAGGTACGCGGCCCCGGTACGCAGCACGGCCAGGACCGAGACGATCGCCTCCACACTGCGGGCCCGGCAGACGGTCACCAGCCGGCCAGGTCCGGCACCCTCGGCGTGCAACAGTTCGGCGCGCAGTGCGACAGCCGCGTTCAACTCCGCGTAGCTGAGGCGGGTCGCCCCGGCGACCAGGGCCGGGCGGTCCGGGTCGACGGCGACCCGCTGCGCGAACGCCTGCGACACGCCGACGACCGGCCCGGTGAGCGGCCCGCCGTTGAGGACCGTGCTCGCCCGACGGTCGTCGCGGCCCGGCCCGGCCTGGACAACCGGTTCCGCGTAATCGATCGATGGCATTGCACTTCCTCCTGCGGTTTGCGGACGGGGTGGGCCCCGGACGGTCGCGTGTCTAACTCCAAAGTGGACGGAACTGGTGCCGCGTCCGGCCGTCGACTGCCGGCGGAGAGGGCCCGCCGGAAGGAAAAAGCCCCGGCGGTGCGCTGACATCAGGCTAGTCAGCACACCACCGGGGCAGCGGCAGTCGGCGCGGCAGGATGCTCCCGCCGCCAGGGCAGGTCTACCGCACGCCGGCTCGACGGCGCAGGGTCGGCCGGGCCGGCGTCACGGTGGCCGTCAGCCGTTCCACGAGCGCCGCCACGGTCGGCGCCTGGAACACGTCCCGGATCGTCACCTCGACCGACAACGTCGACCGAATCCGGTTGACCAGTCGCACCGCCAGCAGCGAGTGCCCGCCGATGCGGAAGAAGTTGTCGTCGAGACCGACCGGACGCCCACCGAGCAACTCCGAGAAGATTTCCCGCAGCACCTCCTCGCGCGGATCCCGGGCGGTCTTCCCGGCACCGGTGTCCTCCGGGTCGGGCAGCGCACGATGATCGAGCCGACCGTCTCCGGTGAGCGGAACCGTCCTCAACACCACGACCCGCGCGGGCACCAGGTGCTCCGGCAGAAGCTGCGCGACATGCCGCCGCACCTGCGCGACATCGACCGACGACGTCGTCGGCACGACGTGCGCCACCAACTGCTCGCCACCATCGGCGTCTGCCCGGACGGACACCACCGCCCAGCGCACCGACGGATGGCTGATCAACGCCGCACTCACCCGCTCCGGGTCGACCGGCACCCCGTTGCAGGTCGGCGCGGCGACCGGTCCGTGCACCCGCAGGCCACCCTCGGCGGACCAACTCGCCGAGGTGCCGGTGGCGAACATCCGGCCACCACCCGCATCGGCGACGAAGCGGGCGGCGGTGGCACCGGGCCGGTCCGGGTAGCCGTCGGCGAGTCCGGGACCGCACAGGAACAACTCGCCCCGGACCCCGGCGGGCACCGGCCGCAGCCGATCGTCGAGGACGTGACAGCGCAGCCCGTCCTGCGCCACCGGCACATCCGGACCGACCGGCGGTGTGTCGACCACCCGGCCCAGCGCCCACCATCCGCCCTCGACGCCGCCGTACCCGTGCACCAGGCGCAGCGTGGGATGACGATCACGGGCCAGGGCCAGGTGGGCCGCCGCCGTACGACCGGTGACGAGGATCTGCCGTAGCCGGGTCAGCACCTGTGGGTGTTCCTCGACGAGCAGCGCGAACAGCTCCGCGGTGACCGTGAGGCTGGTGACGCCCTGCTCGGCGACCAGCCGCGCCAGCCGGGCGGCGGACGGCGGGGCCGGTGCCGGCAGCACGCCTGTCGCTCCGGTGCTCAACGCGGACCACAGCGGCATCATGAACTCGCCACCGGCCGGCGCGGCCCACCCCAGCCAGACCTGAGCGGCGTCGGTGTCGAGTCCGGCGCGCCGCGCCGCGCCGACCAGTGCCCGATGCGGATATCGCACCGCACGCGGCCCGTCCGCGTCATCGACCACCAGTACGACGGCCCCGTCGCCGGGGTCGCGTGGCCCGGGCGGTGGGGCGGCCGACCGCTCACGCCAACCATCCACGTCGGTCAGCACCGTACGGCCGACCCGCAGCCCGGCCAGCCGGGTCGCCTGGTCCGACGTGGTCACCACCGCGGCGAGCACGACCGTACGGATGTGGGCGGCCAGCCTGTCATCGCGTGCCGCCGGGTCGAGCGGCAGGTACGTCGCCCCGGCCCGCAGCGCGGCGAGAACGGCCACTGCCAACGTCGGACCCGCCTCCAGGAGCACACCGACGGTGTCCCCCCGACGTACGCCGCGCGCGGCCAGGTGCGCGGCGAGCCGGTCAGCGTCGGCGTCCAGTTCGGCGTACCGGATCCGGTCGGACCCGGACACCACCGCGACGGCCTGCGGGTTGTGGGCGGCGTGCCTCGCGACCAGGTCGGCGAGCCCGACCGACTCGGCCCGGCAGCCGTGTTCGGCCGCGGGGCCGTAGCGTCGGCGCTCGGCGGGGGTGAGGACGTCGAGGTCGTCGATCCGGGTGCCGGGGTCCGCCGTCACCGCACGTAGCAGCTGGACGAAGCGGTCGGCCAGCAGCTGCGCTGTGGCCGGGTCGAACAGGTCGGCGGCGTACTCCAGCGCACCCTTGAGGCCCTTGGGCGCACCCCCGTCGAACTCCTCCCGTACTCCCAGGGTGAGGTCGAACTTCGCGGTGCCGGTGTCGAACGGGACCTCGGTGCCGGCCAGCGCGCTCGGCCCGGCCGCGCCGTTCTGCACGCTGCCGGTGTTCTGCAGGACCAGGGTGACCTGGACCAGCGGGTGGTGTGCGGTGGACCGGTTCGGGTTGAGTTCTTCGACGAGGCGTTCGAAGGGGAGGTCCTGGTTGTCGTAGGCGGCGAGGTCGGTGTCGCGGACGCGGGTGAGCAGTTCGGTGAAGGTGGGGTTGCCGGTGAGGTTGGTGCGTAGGACGAGGGTGTTGACGAAGAAGCCGACGAGGTTGTCGAGGGCTTCGTCGGTGCGTCCGGCGACGACGGTGCCGATGGGGATGTCGGTGCCGGAACCCATCCGGGACAGCAGGGCGGCGAACGCGGCCTGCAACACCATGAACACTGTCGTACCGCTGTCGCGCGCCGTACGCAGCACCGCACGGTGCAGATCCGCGTCCATTCCGAACGGCACCACGTCACCGCGGTGGCTAGCCTGGGCCGGGCGGGGCCGGTCTGCGGGCAGGTCGAGGACCTGCGGTGCCCCGGCGAGCGTGGTGCGCCAGAAGCCGAGCTGCCGGGCCAGCGCGCTGTCCGGATTTCCGGCACCGCCGAGCAGATCACGCTGCCAGAGCGTGTAGTCGGCGTACTGCACGGGCAGCGGCTCCCAGCCCGGCGCCGTACCGGCCAGCCGCGCCTCGTAGGCCACGGCGAGATCCCGCAGCAGCGGCCCGGTCGACCAGCCGTCACCGGCGATGTGGTGCACCAGGACCACCAGCAGTTGAGCACCGTCGGACAGGCGCAGCAGCCACACCCGGAACGGGATCTGGGTGCCGAGGTCGAAGACGTGTCCGGTCACCGCGTCGATCACCCCGGGCAGGTCGGCGACCGGCACGTCCAGCACGGTCACCTCGGGCTGGGCCTGGTCCAGTACGACCTGGCACGGCTCACCGTCGATGACCGCGTACACGGTCCGCAGCACCTCGTGCCGGTCCGCCACGTCCCGGACCGCCTCGGTCAGCGCCGACGGTTGCAGCGGCCGGTGCAGGCGCAGCACCACCGGGATGTTGTACATCCGGCTGGCCCCGCCCATCTCGTCGAGGAACCACAGCCGACGTTGCGCGTACGACAGCGGCAGCAGGTCCGGCCGTGCCGCGGGGGCCAGTGGCGGGCGCGCCCCGGTGCCGGCCAGGGTCCCGATCCGGCGGTCCAGGCCGGCCACGGTGGGGTCCAGGAAGAAGTCCCGCAGCCCGACCTCCACGCCCAGCACCGCCCGGACCCGGTTGACCAGTTTGATGGCGAGCAGGGAGTGCCCGCCCCGGCGGAAGAAGCTGTCGTTGCGGCCGATGCGGTCGGTGCCCAGCGCGTCGGCGAACAGGCCGCAGAGGATCTCCTCCCGCAGGCTCACCGGCCCGTCGTCGGGCAGGTCCGGTCGGCGTACCCGGGTGGCGTCGGCCCGGGCGATCCGCTCGGCGAACCCGGCGGCGTCGGTGTCGGTGACGACCTTCAGGGCACCGACCGTGCTGGTCGGGGCGAGGGCCACGGCCCGCAGCAGCCGCAGGTAGACCGCGAGCATCGACTCCACGGTGGCCCGGTCGAACAGGTCCACCGGGTACTGGAACTCCACCTGCACACCTGCCGGTGTGCCGTCGGCCTCGCGCAGTTCGGTGCAGTAGACGGTCAGGTCGAACTTGGCCACCTCGAGGTCGACCGGGAGGGTTCGGGCGGGCAGCTCACCGAGGCGCAGGTCGGTCGGGGTGTGCGTACCGACGGTCAGCATCACCTGGAAGAACGGGTGCTGTCCCGGTGCCCGGACCGGGTTGAGCTGCTCCACCACCAGGTCGAACGGCACCTCCTCGTGGGCGTACACGGCCAGGTCCGCGTCGCGGACCCGGGCCAGCAGGTCGACGAAGGTCGGGTCGCCGCAGACGTCGGTGCGCAGCACCACCGTGTTGGCGAAGAAGCCGACGAGATCGTGCAGGGCCTCCTCGGAGCGGCCGGCGACCGGAGCGCCGATCGGTACGTCGGTGCCCGCCCCGATCCGGCTCAGGGCAGCGGCCAGGGCGGCCTGCATGGTCATGAAGGTGCTGGCCCGCTGGGACCGGGCGAGGTCGACCAGGCGGCGGTGGGTGTCGGCGTCGAGGTGGCCGGTGACGGTGCCGCCGCGCCCGGAGGTCCCCGTCGCGCGGGGCCGGTCGAACGGCAGGGGCAGCGCCGACGGGGAACCGGCCAGGTTCTCCCGCCACCAGGCCAGTGCGGTGGACAGCTCGCTGTCCGGGTCGTCCACCTGCCCGAGCAGTTCCCGCTGCCAGAGGGTGTAGTCGGCGTACTGCACCGGCAGCGGTTCCCAGCCCGGTGCCACACCGGCCAGCCGGGCCCGGTACGCGGTGGACAGGTCCCGCAGCAGCGGGCCGATCGACGCCCCGTCGGTGGCGATGTGGTGCAGCAGCAGCACCAGCACCGACTCGTCGGGCCCGCCGACGAACAGCCGGACCCGCAGCGGGCCCTGCTCGGCCAGGTCGAAGGTACCGACGCAGAAGCGCCGCACCTCGGCGTCGACCTCCTGCGGTGCGCATCGCTGGACCGGGACCGCGACGGTGGCCGTGGGCAGGACCCGCTGCACCGGTTCGCCGTCGGCCATCGCGAAGGCGGTACGCAGAACCTCGTGCCGGTCGACCACGTCGGTGAGCGCCGCCGCCAGCACCTCGGGGTCGGGCACCCCGGACAGGGCCAGCACCACCGGCGCGTTGTAGGTCGACGACGGGCCCTCCAACCGGTTCAGGAACCACAACCGGCGTTGCGCGTACGACATCGGGATCACGGGAACTCCTCCTGCTCGGCCACGACCCGACTACCGCCGCGCAGCCGTGGAACTCACGAAAGTCAATGTCCGGATAGGGGCCGGCGTGCGAGCCGTCCGAGCAGCGCCGGTACGGCTCGCACGCCGGTGGTACGTGCCGGTCAGGCCGAGGCCGACGGCTCCAGCCGGGCTTCGATGGCCCGGGCCAGGTCCCGCAGTCGCGGGTTCTCGTAGACGGCGCGGATGGGCAGACTCAGGCCGAGTTCCGCGCGGACCCGGGAGACCAGCTTGATCGCCAGCAGCGAGTGGCCGCCGAGCTTGAAGAAGTTGTCCTCGGCGCTGATCGACGGCTGCCGCAGCACCTCGGACCAGACCCGGGCGATGAGCTCCTCGACCGGGCCGGTCGGGGACACACCGGACGGCACCTGCGGTGCGGGGGTGAGGGTGGGGGCGGGCAGGGCCGCCCGGTCGAGCTTGCCGCTGTTGGTCCGCGGGAAGCGGTCGACGGCGACGAACGCGCCCGGCACCATGTACCCGGGCAGGCTGCGCGCCGTCCACTCGCGCAGCGCCGCCGCCTCCACCGGCGCGGACGGCCGGTAGTAGGCGACGAGCAGTTGCCCGTCCTCCTCGTGCACCAGCACGGCCGTCTCGGCCACCGCGGGGTGGGCGCCGACCACCGACTCGATCTCACCCAGTTCCATCCGGTGGCCGCGCACCTTCACCTGGCTGTCGACCCGGCCGAGGAACTCCAGCCGGCCGTCGGGCAGCTGTCGGCAGCGGTCCCCGGTGCGGTACATCCGGGTGCCGTCATCGGAGTCGAGGTCGGCGACGAACCGCTCGGCGGTCAGGCCGGGGCGGCGGCGGTAGCCGCGACCGACCCGCGACCCGGCCAGGTAGAGCTCCCCGACCTCGCCGGGGGTGACCGGGGCCAGGGCGTCGTCGAGCACCCGCAGCCGCAGACCGGGCAGGACGGTGCCGATGTGCGGGGCCCGGTCCGAGGTGATCCGGCCGACGGTGGCGTCGACCGTGCACTCGGTGGGGCCGTACGCGTTGACCGCGCGCAGGATCCCGGCGTCGACCAGTTCACCGAGCCGACCCCACAGCGTCGGGCTGATCGGTTCGCCGCCGACGATCAGGGTCAGCGGCCGGCCCTCGGCACCGCGCGGGGAGGCGGCCAGGTGCTCCAGCAGCAACTCCAGGTGCGACGGGGTGATGTCCAGGTCGGTGAGGGGATGCTGCTCGACGAGTGCGCCGAGCAGCGCCGGGTCGGTGCGGGTCTGCTCGTCGAGCACCACCACCGTGTCGCCCCGGCACAGGCGGATCCACTGCTGCACGGAGGCGTCGAAGGAGGGTGAGGCGTTCCAACCGACCGCGCCGGGACCGGGGCGTACGACCCCGGTGGACTCCAGTTCGGCCAGCAGCGACGCGAGCGCGCCCCGGCTGATCTCGACGCCCTTGGGCCGGCCGGTGGAGCCGGAGGTGTAGATGACGTACGCGAGGGTGGCCGGGCCGACCGGCACGGGCGCGTACCCGGCGCTCGGGCCGTCGTCCGGTGTGGTCAGTGCCGCCAGCGACACCTGCGGGGTCGACGCGGTGAGGGGTTCGGTGTCCCCGTCGACGATCAGCAGGTCGGCGCGGGCGTCGTCGACGAGGTAGCGGCGTCGGTCGACGGGCAGCTGCGGGTCGACCGGCAGGTACGCCGCGCCGGCGGTCATGGTGCCGAGCAGGGCCGCCACCAGGTCGACTCCCCGGGGCAGGCCGAGCGCGACGACGCTCTCCGGTCCGACGCCGCGGGCGGCGAGTCGACCGGCGACGAGGCCGACGCGTTCCCGCAGCTGGCCGAAGGTGAGTCTGGTATCGCCGTGAACGACGGCCACCCGGTCGGCCGGCACCCCGGCCAGCCGGTCGAGCAGGTCCGCCGCCGGCACCGCCGCGACGGTGGGTTCGGCCACCCGGTGGTTGATCACTGCACTGGTCATCGTCGGCTCACTTCCCGTCCGACACGGTGGTGGACGGGGGAGTCTGCGGGGCGCAGTCGGCCAGGGCGACCGGGTCGCCCATCGCCACCAGGATCTTGCGGGCGCCGGAGAAGGCCTCCCGCCCGTGCGCGTTGAGGATGTTGTCGACCATCAGCAGGTCGCCGACCTGCCAGGTCTCGCGGACGGTCACCTGCTCGTACACCGCGGCGATGCTCTCGACCTCCTCCCGGGTCAACGCCGAGCCGTCACCGACGTACGTGTCGAACGGCAGCCCGTCGTCGCCGTAGGTGTCCAGCAGCACGTCACGGACGTCCGCGTCGAGGGTCCATCGGTTCCAGAAGGCGTAGTGGTTGAACCAGGACTGCTCGCCGGTGACCGGGTGGGTGACGATCGCCGAGCGACGCTGCCGGGTGCGCAGCTCCTCCTCGTCGAGCCACTCGTAGCCGATCACGTTCTCGTCGCAGTAGGACTGCACGTCGGCCGGGTCGTCGCTGGCGAAACTGGTCTGCCAGGGCAGGCCGGCCAGCTCCGAGTAGTTGCGCACCAGCAGCCAGCCGTGCGTGGCGAAGCGTTCCCGCAGGTCGGCGGGCATCCGGCGCAGCGCCTCGCGCATGTCGCCGACGGTCGTCGCACCGCCCTCCTCGGGCGCGGTGACGCACCCGAACAGCAGGGTGCCGGGGAAGTCGAGGGTGTAGCTGTTCTCGTTGTGCAACCGGATCGGCTGGGCGGCGGGCAGGTCGGTGGAGGAGAAGACGCCCTGACCGAAGTCGGTACGCGGGGTGGCCTTCTCCCGGTAGCCGGTCTGCTGCGGCATCAGCACGTCGCGGACCCGGGCGAAGTCGGTGGTGTCCCCGACGGGCAGGCCGCGGATCATCAGGCTGCCGCTGCGCAGCAGTTCGGCGCGGATCGCCGCGCGTTGCGTGGTGAGCCATCCGACGGCGTCGTCGAGGTCGTCGAAGGACGGGGTGACGAGGACGGCCGGCTTGCCCGGTTCGTGCCGCACGTCGAGGTGGACTACGGGCGCTTGGGCGGTGAGGGACATCGAGATCCTCCTGAGCGAGGTGGAGTGGGTCAGGCGAATTCCGGCCGGACGGCGCAGCCGTCGAGGACACCGGTGACCAGGGTGAGAAAGGCTTCGAGCTGGTCGTTGAAGTAGAAGTGGCCGCCGGGCAGCACGTGCGTGGTGACCGGCCCGTCGGTGATCTCGGCCCAGCGGCCGAGGGCGTCGGCCGGCACCACCGGGTCGGTGCTGCCGCCGAAGACGACCACCGGGCAGGTGAGCGGTGCCGCCGGCGGGCTGTGGTAGGCGTCGTCGATGGCGAAGTCGGCCCGGATCGAGGGCAGCACCAGCTCCCGCAGCTCCGGCTCGTCGAGGATGCCGTTCTCCGTACCGCCCCGTTCCTTGATCGCGGCGACCAGCGCGTCGTCGTCGAGGTCCTCCGGATGCACCGGGCTCGGGTTGACCAGGAACGGTGCCCGGCAGGCGGAGACGACCAGGGCGCGGGGCGGGCGGCCGGCCTCGGTCAGGGCACGGGCCACCTCGTACGCGACGAGGGAACCCATGCTGTGTCCGAGTACGACCAGGTCGTCGGTGTCGGCGGGCAGGCTGGCCAGGACCGGGTCGACCAGGTCGGCCATCGTCTCGGGCAGCGGCTCGCTGAACCGGGCGCCCCGGCCGGGGTACTGCCCGACGAGCAGGCGTACCCCCTCGGGCAGCAGGTCCCGCCACGGTGCGTACGCGTGCGCGTTGCCACCGGAGTGCGGCAGCACCAGCAGCGACGTGTGGTGCGGGGCGTCTCCGGCGCCGCCGGGCAGCACCCAGACGACGTCGTCGGGGGCGGGCGACGGATGCCGGTCCGGCATCGCGCCGGCCGGGTCGAAGTGGGCATGGTCCACGATGCGCTCCATTCCTGGACGGCTTCACGGTCGGGTGGTGCAGGGAATCGGGGTGCGGTCAGGTGCTCTGCGGGCTGCTCGGCAACGCCGTGCCCGCTTCGGTGCGTCGACGCAGCGTGGGTCGGCTGCGGGCCGGTGCCGCCGTGGGCAGTTGCGCGGCGAGGGCGGCGATGGTGGGGGCCTGGAAGATGTCGCGGATGGTGAGTTGGGTGCCGAGGATCGCGCAGACGCGGGCGGCGAGTTTCGCGGCGAGCAGGCTGTGCCCGCCGAGGTCGAAGAAGTCGTCGTCGATGCTGACGGTCGGCACGCCGAGGATCTCCGCGTACACCCCGCAGAGGATCTCCTCGCGGGCGTCGCGGGCCGCCCGACCGGTCCCGGCGGTGAACTCCGGCTCCGGCAGGGCCCGTCGGTCGAGCTTGCCGTTGGCGGTCAGCGGCATCCGGTCCAGCGGGATCACGGCGGCGGGCACCATGTGCTCGGGCAACCGCTGCCGCAGCCACTGTCGTAGGCCGGCCGGGTCGGTGTCGCCGACGACGTAGGCGATCAGGCGCATCGTCCCGGTCGGGTCGGGGGCGGCGACCACGGCGGCCTGCGCCACCTGGTCGTGGCCGCGCAGCACCGACTCGATCTCGCCGGGCTCGACCCGGAAGCCCCGCACCTTCACCTGGCCGTCGAGGCGGCCGGCGAACTCCAGGTGCCCGTCGACCGTCCACCTGGCCAGGTCGCCGGTGCGGTAGAGCCGGTCACCGGGGTCGCCGAACGGGTCGGGGACGAACCGCTGCGCGGTCGTGCCGGACTGGTTGAGGTAGCCATGCGCGAGACCGATCCCGGCCAGGTACACCTCGCCGACGACGCCGACCGGTGCCGGTCGCAGCCCGTCGTCGAGGACGTACGCCCGCTTGTTCGCCACCGCCCGACCCACCGGCAGGCTGCCGGCGTCGGTGATGCCGGCGGGCACCGGGAACACGGTGCTGAAGCCCATCGACTCGGCCGGCCCGTAGGCGTTACCGACCCGCAGGTCCGGGCACCGTTGCAGGATCCTTGCCACGTGCGTCACCGACGACGTCTCGCCGCCGGTGAAGGCGTACCGGACCCCGTCGAACGCCTGCGGGTACTCGTCGACGAGCAGGTTGAACAGGCCCGAGGAGAGCTGGAGCATGGTGACGCGGTGGTCGCGGACCAGGGTGGCGATCAGGGCCGGTTCGGGGCGCTGCCCCGGTTGCAGCACACACGTCCCGCCGAACAGCAGCGCACCCCAGAACTCCAGCGAGAACGCGTCCCAGGACACCGGTGAGCACTGCAGGAACACCTCGTCCGGGCCGAAGTCGGCGTAGCTCTGGCCGACCAGGGTGCCGACCAGGGCGCGATGCGAGGTCAGGATGCCCTTCGGCACACCCGTGGAGCCGGAGGTGAACATCACGCAGGCCACGTCGTCCGGGCCGACGGGGGCACCGGGGTCGGTGGCCGGCTGCGTGGCGATCAGCGCGGCGTCGGTGTCCACCCGCACCACCGGCGCGTCGGTGGTGATCCGCTCGGCCAGCGCGGCGCTGCTGACCAGCGCGGCGGCGCCGGTCTCGGTGACGATGCGGTGCAGTCGCTCGTCGGGGAACTCCGGGTCCAGCACCGCGTACGCCGCACCGGTCTTCACCACGGCGACGACCGCGACCGCGAAGTCCGTGCCGCGTTCCAGCAGGACGCCGACGAGGTCGCCGCGACGCACCCCGGCCGTCGTCAGGTGCCGGGCCAACCGGTTCGCCGCGGCGTCCAGCTCGCCGTAGGTCAGGGCGGTCGTCTCGTGGCGCAGCGCCACCGCGTGCGGGTCGGCCGTCACCTGGGCGGCGAACCGGTGCGCCAGCGACTCGTCGGCCACGTCGACGGCGGTGGCGTTCCAGTCGTGCAGGACCGCCGATCGTTCCACCGGGTCGAGGGCGTCGACCTCGTCGACCGGGCGGGACGGGTCGGCCAGCACCTGCCGCAGGGTGCGGTCCAGGGCGGTGAGCAGCCGTTCGACGGTGGCCTCGTCGAAGATGGCCGTGCGGTAGACCAGGCCGCCGCCGATGCCGTCGGCGCCCTCGTCGCGCAGCAGGAACTCCAGGTCGAACTTTGCCGCGCCGGTGACGACGATGCTGCCGCGTTCGCAGTGCAGACCGGGCAGGTGCAGCTCGGCGTCGGTGGCGTCGTCGAAGCCCAGGCAGATCTGGAACAGCGGGTGCCGGGCCAGTGTGCGTACCGGGTTGAGGTCCTCCAGCAGCAGGTCGAACGGAAGTTCCTGGTGGGCGAAGGCGTCCAGGTCGGCACCGCGTACCCGCACCAGCAGGTCGGCGAAGGAGGGGTTGCCGGAGGTGTCGGTGCGCAACACGACCGTATTGACGAAGAAGCCGACAAGTGGGGCCAACGCCTCGTCGGAGCGGCCGGCGACCGGGGTGCCGATGGCGATGTCGGTGCCGGCACCGAACCGGCGCAGGGTCAGGGCCAGGGCGGCCTGCAGCACCATGAAGGCGGTGCAGCGTTGTTCCCGCGCCACCTCGCGGACCCGGCGCGCCACCTCGGGGTCGATCCGTACCGCCACGGCGTCGCCGCGGTGGTCGGCCACTGCCGGTCGGGGCCGGTCCAGCGGCAGCCCGGTCTCCTCGGGCAGCCCGGCGAGCGCCTGCCGCCAGTGGCGCAGATCGGTGTGGTGGGTGCTGTCCGGGTCGTCGCGGTCGCCGAGCACGGCCCGTTGCCAGAGCGCGTAGTCGGCGTACTGCACCGGCAGCGGCATCCAGTCGGGGGCCCGCCCGGCACGCCGGGCGGCGTACGCGGTGGCCAGGTCACCCAGGAGCGGGCGCAGCGACTGTCCGTCGGTGGCGATGTGGTGCAGCAGGATCAGCAGCTCGTACTCCTCGTCGCCGAGCGCGAAGAGGGTGACCCGCAGCGGCGCCTCGATGGCCAGGTCGAAGACGTGCCGGGCGGCGGCGACGAGCTGCTGGTCGAGGTCGTCGGCGGTCGCCTCGTGCCGGGTCACGGTGACCGACGCGGGTGCCAGGATCTGCTGGTACGGCTGGCCGTCGACCGACGTGATGACCGTCCGCAGCACCTGGTGCCGGTCGACCAGGTCGCCGAGCGCCGCGGTGAGGGCGTCGACGTCGAGCGCCCCGCGCAGGCGGAACGTCATCGGCACGTTGTAGGTGGTGCCCGGTCCCTCGATCGAGTCCATCAGCCAGAGGCGACGTTGCGCGTACGACAGCGGCAGCTGATCGCCGTGCGTCGCGGCGACGAGAGCGGGTCGGGTCCGGGCCGTACCGGTGGCGGGCAGGTCGGCGGTGAGGGCGGCGACGGTGGGGGACTGGAAGATGTCGCGGATGCTCAACTCGACGCCGAGCACGGCGCGTGCCCGCGCGGCGAGCCGGGCGGCGAGCAGCGAGTGCCCGCCCAGGTCGAAGAAGCTGTCGTCCACCCCGACCTCGGTGATCCCGAGGACCTCCGCGTAGAGGCCGCACAGGATCTCCTCGCGGGCGTCGCGGGGGGCCCGACGGGTCGCCGCGGTGGCACCGAACTCCGGCTCCGGCAGGGCCCGCCGGTCGACCTTGCCGTTGGCGGTCAACGAGATCCGGTCCAGCAGCACCACGGCACTGGGCACCATGTGCTCCGGCAGCCGCTGGCGCAGCCACCCGGTCAGGGCGGCCCCGTCGGTGCCGGTGGCCTTCGGCACCACGTACGCGACCAGGCGCAGGGTGCCGTTGCCGTCCGGCGAGGCCAGCACCACGGCCTGCGCGACGTCGGCGTGACCCAGCAGGGCCGCCTCGACCTCGCCGGGTTCCACCCGGAAGCCGCGTACCTTCACCTGGCCGTCGATCCGGCCGACGAACTCCAACTGTCCGTCGGACGACCAGCGGGCCAGGTCGCCGGTGCGGTACAGCCGTTGCCCGTCGCCTCCGAAGGGGTCCGCCACGAACCGCTGCGCGGTCAGCGCCGCCTGGTTGAGGTAGCCGTCGGCCAGCCCCACCCCGGCCAGGTAGATCTCGCCCGCGACACCCACCGGCGCCGGCCGCAGGTGGCGGTCCAGCACGTACGCCCGCTTGTTGGCCACCGCCCGGCCCACCGGGACACCGACGCCGGTGAAACCGGTCGGCACGTCGAAGGTGGTGGTGAAACCCATCGACTCCGCCGGCCCGTAGGCGTTGGCCACCCGCAGGTGCGGATGGCGGGCCGCCACCCGTTGCACATGCGGGCCGGAGGAGGGCTCACCGCCGGTGAAGGCCACCCGGACCCCGGCGAAGACCTCGGGGTACTCGTCGACCAGCACGTTGAACAGTCCGGAGGACAGCTGGAGCATGGACACCCCGTGCTGCGGCACCAGCGCGGCGATCACGGCAGGGTCGGGACGCTGCCCGGGATGCAGCACGCACACGCCGCCGAACAGCAGCGCGCCCCAGAACTCCAACGAGAACGCGTCCCACGACACCGGTGAGCACTGCAGGAACACCTCGTCCGGGCCGAAGGTGGCGTACTGCTGACCCTGCACCGTGCCCACCAGGGCGCGGTGCGGCGCCAGCACCCCCTTCGGTGTCCCGGTCGACCCGGAGGTGAACATCACGCACGCCACGTCACCCGGGTCGACGTGCGGCTGCGGATCGAGGGTGCCGCCGGCGGCGATGGTCGCGGCATCGGTGTCCACCCGTACCGTCGGGCAGACCGCGTCGACCCGGGAGGCCAGCGCCTCGCGGGTCACCAACGCCGAGGCGTCGGTCTCCCGCAGGACGACTGCCAACCGTTCGTCGGGAAAATCAGGATCCAGGATCGAGTACGCCGCCCCGGTACGGGTCACCGCGATCACCGCGACCGCGAAGTCGACGTCACGCTCCAGCAGCACCCCGACCACGTCACCCCGGCGGACCCCGATCGAGAGCAGGTGCGCGGCCAGCCGCCCGGACCGCTGCGCCAGTTCCCCGTAGGAGAGCACCACCTCGCCGTGGACCAGCGCCGGTTCCTGCGGGCGCGCCGCCGCCTGGGCAGTGAACAGGTCCGCCAACGAGCGGTCCGCCACCGGCACCGCTGTGGTGTTCCACTCCCGCAGCACCAGCTCGCGATCGACCGCGTCCAGGGCCTCGATCTCGGCCACCGTGCCGCCGGGGCGCGCGGTCATGTTCGCCAGGATCCGGTGGAAGGTGCGCTGGTACGCGTCGAGGTCCAGCGTCCGGGTGTACGCGCTGTCGGTGCTGACGTCGATGCGCAGACCGCCCTCGGGGTGGTGGGTGACGGTCAACCCCACGTCCTCGATGGTGCCGCCGGTGGACAGCAGGTGGTACAGGGCGGGCAGACCCGCGAAGTCGTCATGGTCGTCCCCGGCCACAAAGTTGATCACCGGCCCGAACTGGCGTCCCTGGTCAGCGGGCCAACCCAGGTCGTGTCGCAGGTCATCGCCGCCGTACCGCTGGTGCCACTGGGCACGCAGGGCCAGCGCAGCGACGTGCGCCGCCAGTTCCTCCGCGGTCTGCGCCGGGTCGACCCGGCAGTAGAGCGGGAGGATGTTCGCCATCATCCCGGGTGTGGCGGTCGACCGGGGGTCGAGCCGTCCCGGTAGCGGCAGCCCGAGCAGGACGTCGTCGTCGCCGGTCCACATCCGCCGGTGCAGCACCGTGGCGGTGATCAGTGCCTGCTGCCAGGTGGTGCCGGCCCGCTGGGCGAACCGGCGGAGACTGTCGAATCCCGGCCCGTCCAACCGGGTCATCTGCCGGGTGACCCGGTTGGCGGGTCTACCTGCCGGTGCGGGCGGGGCATACACCACGTCGGCCATCAGCTTGCGCCAGTAGGTGGCATCCCGCTGCTGTGCCCGGGAGCCGGCGTACCGGTCCTGACCGTCGAGCATCGCGGTGAACGAGCCGAGCGGCGCCCCGGCCCCACCACGATCGGTAACCAGAGCGGTGTACAGCTCGGCGGCCCGCCGACGGATGACCGTCGCGCTGTAGCCGTCCTGGATGAGGTGGTGTGCCCGCAGATACCAGAGGTGGTGCTCCGGGCCGAGCCGGTAGATCTCGTGCTGGAACAGGCGGTCGTGCTCCAGGTCGAGGGGCCGGTTCAGGTCGTCGTGCATGTGCCGCAGCGCCACCGCCCGGGGATCGGCCTCGGCGCTGAGGTCCACCAGGCGGGGGGTGAAGTCCGGTGCCGGCCCGAGCTGCTGCGTCGGCGTGCCGTCCACCTCGGTGAAGCGCAGCCGCACCGTCTCGTCCTCGCGGACCAGCGCGCACACTGCGGCGATCAGCGCGTCCGGGTCGAGCGGCCCCTGGATCTCCAGGTAACCGCCCATGTTGTGGACCGGATTACCCGGATCGATCCGTTGGGCGTACCAGACGCCCAGCTGTGCCGCGTTCAGCGGCCGCGAGCCGGCGGACGGATCGGACATGGTGAAACCCCCATCTGGACACGGGATGCGGAACGGACGGACGACGGCCGGCGACCGTCCACCGCGACCGCCCCGATGCGATGCGGAGGCGGTCGGGGTCACCGACGCGATTGCGGCCTGCGGTGGACGGTGCCGGGGAACCCGGTCACGGCGTCTTCTGCTCCACGAGATCGAGGATGTCCTGGACGCTCTGCACGGTGGCGAGTTCGTTGTCGCTGAACTCGACGTCGAACACCTTCTCGATCTTGACGAGGATGTCGACGAAGGTCAGGGAGTCGATGCCGAGGTCCTGACTGATCCGCAGGTTCGGGCCGATGGCGACCTCGACGTCCGGCACCTGCTCCAGGACGATCTCGCTGACCTTCTCCAGGGTGTTGGGCATGTTCTCTTCCTTTCTTCGGGGCCACTCGGTGAAGTGCCTGTTCGATTGCGGGTGGTACGGCCGCCGTTGGCGCGACGGCCCCGGACGGCTGCGCTCAGCGGACCGTCTGCGTCGGGGCCAGGGTCAACTCCGGCCAGGTGAGGCCGGCCGCAGCCCAGGTGGCCCCGCCGCCGAACGCCGCGAGCAGCACCTTGTCGCCGGCCGTCAGCGCGCCGGACTCCACGGCGTCGACCATGGCCAGCGGGATGGAGGCGGCGGAGGTGTTCGCGACCCGGTCCACGTTGATCACCGCTCGCTCGGGTGCGATCCCGATCTCCTCTGCGGTGGCGGTCAGGATGCGCCGGTTGGCCTGGTGGGCGATCAGCCAGTCGACGTCGTCGGGGGTCCAGCCCAAGCGCTCCAGCACGGAACGGGAGACGGTGCTCATCCGGTTGATCGCGTGCTTGTAAACGGCCCGGCCGGACATGGTGAAGTAGCTGCTGTCGATGTCGACGGGCACCCCGGCGGCGCGTTGCCGCGAGCCACCGCCCGGCGTCTTCATGATGTCGAGCAGGTCACCGTCGCTGCCGAGCTGCTGCACGGAGACGGCGCCGGTCTCGCCACGGTGGCCGGCGCGGACGACCACGGCGCCACCACCGTCACCGAAGATCGGCCCGGTGACCTCGTCGTCGTGGTTGAGGATCGACGAGATCGCGTCGGCACCGATGACCAGACCCGTGCGGTACGCCCCGGTGGCGAGCATCCCGGTGCTGACCGACAGCGCGTAGACGAACCCGGAACAGGCGGCGTTGAGGTCGAAGGCGGCGATCCCCTTGAACCCCAACCGGGAGGCGACCGACGGTGCGGTTGACGGGAACAGGTGGTCCGGCGTACAGGTCGCCAGGATCAGGAAGTCGATGTCCGGGTTGCCGCAGGAGTCGAGGGCCCGTCGGGCCGCCTCCACAGCGAGGTCTGAGGTGGCGCCCTCCGGATTCAGGACGAACCGTTGCTCGATTCCCGTGCGGTCGCGGATCCAGTCCGTGGTGACACCGAGTCTTGCGGCTATCTCCTCGTTCTTGACCACCTGATCCGGCACGTACGCACCGAGCCCGGCGATGACGGCCGTCCTGGTGGTGCTCTCGTTTTCGACATGCGCCGACAAGGTCACCCCTCCTCTACTGTCGTCCGGTGAGCCAGCCGGCTCCCGGCGGCCACGCCCTGCTGGGTCGTGTTGCCAGTGAACCCGCGGTCGGTGCCCCCGAGCGGCAGTTGTCCCGGCACCCTCGCAGCAGCTACGTCATGCGTCCCCACCCGACCGCGGCGTCCACGTCGGCGTCCCCCGATGGCTGCCCGCCGTGCCGGCGGTCGGTGAAAGGGGTGATAGCGCCGGGATAGTTGCGGGGATAAGGCCAAGATTCCGGCCGTTGTTAGCTTCATTTCAACGCCACAGGGAAACACCGAAAAAGGAGCCGACAATGGGCCGCACCGCCAAGATCTTCGCTCTCGCCGCTACGACCGCAGCCCTCGTCCTCTTCGGTGCCTCGGTGGCACAGGCCGACACCACGGCCCCGGCCACCGCCACGGTGGTCCCCTCGTCCCCGTCCCCGTCGCCCACCGCCACCACCGCCGGCAACAACCCCTGGGACTGATCCCGGTAGCAGTGCCCCCTCACCGATCCGTCTCCCCTACACAGTCGAGGAGTAAAGAAATGACGAGCTCGCTGAGCCTCCGCCCCATTACCGGCTGGTCCGGAAACAAGGACTACTTCACTTTCCGGGAATACGACAAGTTCGACCCGGAAGCGGTAATTGACGTTCTTGACGGCAAAGTCGCCGGTGTGATGTTCCGCGGCATGGTCGCGCCGGAGGTCGCCGCCAACATCTCCCAGCGCTTCTGGGACAGCCCGCACCGCAAGGTCCGCGGCGTCGAGGCGCCCGGCTACTACATCGGCGCGTACACCTGGAACAAGCCCACCAAGCAGTACCTGGACGAGGCCGAGGAGGCCAACCCGATCCTGCGCGACCTGCTGGACGTGCCGAACGACCCGATGAAGGAGTTCTACGCCGGGCTCGGCAGTTCCCTGGCCAAGCGCGGCGCCGTCGTCCGGCCCGCCGAGCACGAGGGCCGCAGCGCGGCGATCGCCCTGTTCCGCTCGTGGCACGGCCGGGGCGCCTTCGCCCTGGAGCCGCACGACGACGACTCGCAGTGCTCCGACCCGCAGATGGCCGACTTCGAGCGCAACAAGGTGTTCGGCAACCCGATCGCCGCGCTGAACATCTGCCTGGAGAACGAGGGCGGCGGCGGCCGGCTCGTGTACTGGAACATCCAGCCGGACCTGGAGAGCAAGCGCCGGCTCGGCGTGGAGTACACCGGCTCGCCGTACCCGCACGAGTGCCTGGTCGACGTCGAGTCCAAGTGGATCGACGTGCACGCCGGTGACGTGTACATCTTCAACGGCGCACACGTGCACGCGGTCGAGCCGAACACCACCGAGCGGCAGACCCGCACCACGCTCGCCGCGATGATGGCGTACGCCGACCCGCAGAACGTCGTCACCTGGAGCTGAGCCGACCCCTGCTCCGTCCGTACGAAATGGCCGTCCGTGAGGTGAGGAAGATGTCAGCTGTCCACGACCCCAGAACCGGTGACGTGGTCGGTCACCTCACCCTCCTCACCTCCGACGGCGTACCCGAGATCGCGAACCGAGCGTCAGTGGCGTTGCCCGGGTGGTCCGCCGTTGCGGTGACCACCCGGTGCACCATCCTGAAGGAACTGGCCCGGCTGATCGCGCAGCGCCCCGCCGACCTGGGGGCGCGGTTCGCCCTGGAGACCGGCAAGACCGTCGCCCAGGCCGAAGCCGAACTGGACCGCGCCGCGGAGACCTTCGCCTGGACCGCCGAGGCGGCCGGCCAGGCGAGCGCCGGGCGGACGATCGCAGCCGGCGACGGGCTGCACCGGCAGGTCCTCGTCGACCCGGTCGGCCCCGTCCTCGCCATCGTGGCGAGCAACTTCCCCGCCGTCGTGCTCGCCCGCAAACTGGGGCCGGCGCTCGCGATGGGATGCACCGTCGTGGTCAAGGCACCGGAGACGACCCCGTCGGTGGTACGGGAGATCGCCGACCTGGCCATTAAGGCCGGGCTGCCGACCGACGTGTTGCAGGTGGTTCACACCGACGCGGTCGGCTCGGCGGCGCTGGTGGCCCGACCCGAGTTCCGGCTGATCACCTTCACCGGCTCGCACCGCACCGGGCAACTGGTCGCCGCCGGTGCGGTCGGTCACCTGGCCGAGTGCGTCCTGGAGTTGGGTGGCCACGCCCCCGCCATCCTCCTCGACGACGCCGACCTGGCCACCGCCGTACCGGCCCTGGTCGCGTCGAAGTTCAGCTCGGCCGGGCAGAGCTGCGCGGCGCCGAGCCGATTCCTCGTCCACGAGCGGATCCACGCGGAGTTCGTCGACCGGTTCAGCGCGGCGGTACCCGGCCTGGACCACGAACCCGGCGGCACCATGGGACCCCTGCACACCGAGGCCCGGCGGGACGAGGTGCACGCGCTGGTCCTCGACGCGGTGGACCGGGGCGCCACCGTGATCACCGGTGGTCGGCGTCCCGGCGGACCGGGCTGGTACTACCCGGCCACCGTCCTGACCGACGTGCCGGCGCAGGCGCGGGTCCTGCACGAGGAACCCTTCGGCCCGATCGCACCGGTCCTGCGCTTCACCGACGAGGACCAGGCGGTGACGACGGCCAACGCGACACCGTTCGGCCTGGGCGCATTCGTCTTCGGTGGCCAGGCGCGGGCGACCGCCCTGGCGCAACGACTTGACGCGGGCCGGGTGTCGATCAACTGCGCCACCGGCGCCGACCCGATGTCACCGCTGTCCGGTCGCGGACTGAGCGGGTACGGCTACGAAGGCGGACTGGAAGGCCTGGCAGCGTTCGGTCGACTCAAGGTGCTCCAGCGTCCGGTGTGACCCGCCGCCTGCCCGTCGGCTATCCGGCGCGGCGGGCGAGCACCTCGCGGGCGGCCTTGCGGGCGTCGAGCAGCGCCATCAGCACCGGCGGGTCGAGCAGGGTCATCGGGCGCAGCCCCAACTCGGCGTGGACCGCGCGGCCGCGTACCCGCAGCGGGCCGTAGACCCCCACCGCCAGCCCGTCGGCGCCGGTGTACGCGTGACTCGCCGCCTCGTCGAGGTCTCTGGTGCTGACGAAATGGGCGAGAAGATACCAGTCACCGTCGGGCACGTCGGTGAGCGCGAACCGGCCAGGGCGGTCGAGGACGGTGCAGCGCACCGGCCAGCCGGCGGGCATCCGGTCGGCGAAGAGACCGACGAAGATCAGACCGGGCGGTGACCCCGGAGAGCGGATCTCGCCGTGCACCTGCCCACGTCCGCCGCGTGCCGCGGTGGTGCCGATGACCGGCGTGAAGCCCTGCTGACGGCGGAAGATGGTGGGGGACAGGCCGACGTGCTGCGTGAAGCGGGTGCTGAAGGTGCCGACGCTGTTGTAGCCGACCTGGAGGCTGATGTCGGAGACGTAGAGCGAGGTGTCCAGCAGCAGTCGCTTGGCGTGCTGCAGGCGCAGGGCGGACAGGAAACGACCCGGCGAGACGCCCGTGGCGCGGTGAAACATCCGCGCAAAATGGAACTTGCTGAACATCGCGGCCCGGGCCATGTCGTCAATGGTGACGGGGTCGGCGAGATTGTCGTACATGACGGCGATGGCTCGCTCGACACCCTTTTCCGCGGGGTTCTCGGTGACGTATCGGTAAAGTGACCGGCTCGGGATGTTCACTGCGCGTGAGCTCCTCACTGTAGCGATCACTTAATGATGTGTTTACAGATCATTAGGCCGCCCGATGCTACCGGTCGCCCCTACCCGGGTCAATGTCCACACCGGCGTCACGCTCGGCGTGGTGGGCCGGCCGGTGTCCTGTTCGGTGCGGGCCGTGGCCGTTGCCGCCGCCCATCCTGCCAGGGTCGAACGCGCGGAGAGCACGAATCAAGGAGACTTCGGGCGTCCCCACCGGCAGGATGCTGATAGCACAGCATCGATTGCCAGGAATGTCGTTGCGTGCCGGGCCGAGTCTTCCCTGACGCGCGATTTACGGCGGACGTCCGTACGCCGTTCGAAAGGGAATTCTGTTGCCGTCGCAAATGTCGGTCCGGTGTGCCGGCTTCTTTCGTCGCAGATCGTGCCCGTGCCGGTCGGTGTGCCGTTCCCGGTCACCCACATACCGACCCTCCCTGACCGACGAGGAGCGACGATGACCATCGAAACGGGTACCGCTGCACCCGACTTCACCCTGCCCGACCAGCGCAACCAGCCGGTACGTCTGTCCGACTTCGCCGGTCGACGCGACGTCCTGCTGGTCTTCTTCCCGCTGGCCTTCACCGCCGTCTGCGAGGGCGAACTGTGCGCGGTCCGGGACAACCTGGCCGACTTCCTCAACGACCAGGTCCAGGTGTTGACCGTGAGTGTCAGCCCGACGCCGGTGCACGCCGCCTGGGCCGCGCAGGAACGCTTCGAGTTCCCGATCCTCTCCGACTTCTGGCCGCACGGCGCGGTCTCCACCGCGTACGGCGTCTTCAACGAGCAGATGGGGATCGCCAACCGCGGCACGTTCGTCATCGACCGGGACGGGATCGTGCGTTTCGCCGAGATGAACGGTCCCCGTGACGCCCGCGACCAGGCGGGCTGGCGTCGGGCGTTGGCCGCGGTGAACGACGCCCGGCTGACCGCGCAATCGAAGAGATGAGACCCGGCCGACGACACCGGACGATGAGTAAGCAGCCTCCCGACCTGCTAAGGAGACTCCCATGCCGACAAGTACCGAGTCCGCCCTGGACGCCTACTACGGCTCATTCACGAGCGAGCGGGAAAAGGCGGCACTGAGCGTGCCGCTGCGTCTCGTCGCCGCCTGGGCGAAGAACGACGCGGACGGTGTCGCCGCGGTCTTCACCCCCGACGGTTCCATGATTCTTCCCGGCGACGTGTACAAGAAGGGCCGCGACGAGATCCGGGCCTTCATGGCCGCCGCCTACGCCGGCCCGTTCAAGGGCACCGGGGTCACCGGTCGTCCGGTCGACGTCCGGCTGATCAACGACGACGTCGCCCTGCTGCGTACGCACGGCGGAATCCTCGCCCCCGGCGAGACCGACATCGCCCCGGAGCTTGCGGTGCGCTCCACCTGGGTCGTCGTGAAGCGCGACGACCAGTGGTACCTGGCCAGCTACCAGAACAGCCCGCGTGGCGAGGGCGCCACCCTGCGCTGGTGACCGAAGGACTGGAGGAGGACCACCGGATGTCCAACAAGGCCGCATCTCTGGTCGACCAGGCCAAGAAATGGGCGACCAACTACGGCGACTTCCCCAACGGCGCGGAGGGTGCGGCCTTGACCGCGTCGTTGCGGGTACGGGCGGCGTGGGACGACAACGACGCGGACGCCGTCGCCGACATGTTCGCCGAGAACGGGAGCCTGCTCCTCGGCGACGAACAGCTCAACGGCCGCGAGCGGATCCGGGCGTACCTGACCGACTGGTTCGCCGGCGCCTACAAGGGCGTACGCCTGGTGGACCGGCCGATCGACGTCCGACTGCTCACCGACGAGGTGGCGGTGGCCGTCACCGAGGGTGGCCTGGTTCTGCCCGGTGAGGACGAGCCGCTCCCGCATCACAAGAGCCGGTCGACGTGGGTGTTCGTCCGCTCGGACGGTGACTGGACGGTCATGTCCCTGCAGAGCAGCCCGATCGGCAGCTGATGAACCGACAGGCGGAGAAGAGGACGACAGAATGACCACTGTGGCCACGACGACGTGGGGATCCGCTGCGGCACTGCTCGCTGCGACCGGCACTCGTGAGGACACCGACTACTACCGCGGTTTCACCGCCGAGGACGAGAAGGCGGTGCTCACCGTACCGATGCGCATCCAGGCGGCCTGGGCCGCCAACGACGCCGACGCCTTCGCCGACGTCTTCGCCTCCAACGGCAGTCTGCTGATGGGTGACCGTCAGCTGACCAGCCGGGAGGAGATCCGTTCCTACATGGCCGAGGCGTTCGCCGGCGGCTTCAAGGGCGCCCGCGTCAAGGGGTGGCCGATCGAGGTCCGTTTCCTCACCGCGGACGTCGCTCTGGTGATCACCGAGGGTGGGATCATCCCGCCCGGCCAGGACCAGGTCGCCCCGCAGGACCTCATCCGTGCCACCTGGGTCGTCGTGCGGCGCTCGGACGGCACTCTGGAGCTGATGTCGCACCAGAGCAGCCCGGTACGGAACTAGCTCGACACGGCGGTGACGCCGTCGGGGAGACCCGGCGACGTCACCGCTTTCGTGTGCCCTGACCGTGCGGCGGGGGAGCGGCCGGCTGACCGGTGTCGACCAGAGATGGGAGCGGCCGACTGGGGTGTCGACCAAGGGGAGCGGCCGGCTGACGGGTGTCGCCAGGGATGGGAACAGGCGGGTGCCCGGTGTCGGCGAGGGCGGGGATCAGGCGGTGGCGACCAGGCGGCGCAGCGCGGCCTTGTCGGGCTTGCCGACCGGGGTGTGCGGCAGCTCGTCGAGGACGGCCAGCCGCTCCGGCACCTTGAAGGCGGCCACCCCGCGCGCCGCGAACGCCTCGGCGACGTCGGCCAGATCCAGCTCGTGGCCCGGCAGGAGCCGGACGAACAGGAAGGCCCGCTCGCCGACCTCGGGGTCCGCGACCGGCACCACGGCCGCCTCGGCCACCGCCGGCAGTTCCTGGACGAGGGTCTCCACCTCGGCCGCCGAGATCTTTTCGCCGCCCCGGTTGATCAGGTCCTTGACCCGGCCGCAGACGACGACCTCACCACCCGGCGTACGGCGCACCAGGTCCCCGGTGCGGTACCAGCCGTCGGGTGTGAACGACTCGGCGTTCTGCGCGGGGACCCCGTAGTAGCCACGCGGCGTGTACGGACCCCGGGTCCACAGCTCGCCGATCTGCCCGTAGGGCACCGCGACCCCGTCGGCGTCGACGATGAGCAACTCGTCGTACTCGCTGATCGGGGTGCCCTGCGTCCGGTGGGCCACCTCGTCGGGGGCGTCCGGCCGGGTGTAGCAGATCAGACCCTCGGCCATGCCGTACACCTGCTGGAGTCGGCAGCCCAGCGCGGGGCCGATCCGCGCCGCCACCTCGGGCGCCAGCGGGGAGCCGCCGACCTGCACGTGACGCAGGCTCGACAGGTCGTACCCGCAGTCCGCGGCGGCCTCCATCCAGCGCAGGGCGACCGCCGGCACCGCCGAGGTCACCGTGACCCGTTCCCGCTCGATCGCGGCGAAGACCGCCTCCGGGCGTGGCGAGGGCAGCAGGACCACCCGACCACCGACGCTCAGCGTGCCGAGGATGCCCGGGTTGGCCAGCGGGAAGTTGTGCCCGGCCGGAAGCACGGTCAGGTAGACCGTGTCGGGGCCGAACTCGCAGGCCGCGACGACCTGCCGGATGTTGTACTCGTAGTCGTCGTGGGTCCGGCTGATCACCTTCGGCACGCCCGTCGTCCCACCGGACAACAGGAACAGCGCCACCTCGGCCGAGTCGGGGGCGGCCCGGTCCAGTCGGTCCCGGCGGGCCGTGACGTCACCGGGGGGCGTGGCGGGTCCACACAGGTCGATCCGCCCCGGTACGGCCTCCCCGCCGGCCACCAGCACGTGCGCCGGATGCGGCCAGGCGGCCACCACCCGGTGGGCCAGGGCCTCGTGGTCGTAGTCGCGCCACCGCGCGGGCACGATCAACGCCCGGGCCTCGACGTGCGTCCCGATGGCGGTCAGCTCGTACTCGCGGTGCGGCGGCAACATCATCACCGGCACCACGCCGAGCCGGAAACAGGCGAGCGTGGTGAGCACGAACTCGGCACAGTTGGGCAGCTGGACGAGCACCGCGTCACCCCGACCGAGCCCGAGACCGGCCAGGCGCTCGGCGAGCTGGTCGGTGCGGACGGCGAGTTCGTGATAGCTCAGTCGACGGTCGCCGTCGACCACCGCGATCCGGTCACCGTGCCGCTCGGCCCACTCCCACAGGTAGGACCCGAGCGGCCGGCCGCGCCAGCAGCCCGCCGCCCGGTACACCTGCGCCACCTCCGCCGGCCACGGCACCACCCCGGACGGGTTCACTGCGCCTCCTCCGCCACCGCGCCGACCAGGTCGGCCAGCAGTTCTGTCACCGCGTCCACGCTCGGCCGCTCCCAGAAGATGGTGGCCGGCAACGACATGGCGAGCCGGCGTTCCAGGTTCCGTCGGATCCGGACGGTCATCACCGAGTCCAGGCCGAGTTCGGTCAGGGGCTGCCGGTCGTCGATCTCCGCCGCGGACAGGCCGGTGGTCGCGACCACCTCGCCGCGTACCGTGTCGGCCAGGAACTCCCGCAGCGTGCCGCCGGCCAGCTCACGCCAGGCCTCGCTCTCCGTCGGCGGCGCGGCGGCGGCCGGCGCGGTCAGCTCGCTGAGCAGGGCCGGCCGCTGCGTCCCGGGGGCCGGTGGCAGCGTCCGCAGCACCACGGCGTGCTCCCGGTCCTGCCGGGCGGCCAGCTCCCAGGCGCCGAGGGCCTCGGCGGCGCTGATGTCGCCGGTGCCGCGCGCGGCCAGCTCCAGGTCGATCACCTCGCTGGAGGTGGACATGCCGAGCCCTCGCCACGACGTCCAGGCCAGGCTGAGCGTGCCGACGTCACCGGCCGCCCGGCGGTGGGCCGCGAGCGCGTCGAGGAAGGCGTTGCCGGCGGCGTAACTCGCCTGACCGGGCAGCCCGAGCAGTCCGCCGCAGGAGGAGAAGAGCACGAACAGGTCGAGTTCGCCGGGCGGGAACCGGTGGTGCAGCGCCAGCGCCCCGTCGACCTTGGGACGCAGCACCGCGCGCAACGAGGCCTCGTCGAGCTCCAGCAGGGTGCGGTTGTCCAGCACACCGGCGGCGTGCACGACGCCCCGGATCGGCGGCAGCCCGAGCGGTGCCGGGGACGTCAGGGCCGCGAGCGCCGCCGGATCGGCGACGTCCACCTGGGCGGTCACCACGGTGACCCCGAGCCGTTCCAGCGCGTCGATGGCGTCGACCACTGCCCGGTCCCGCGCATCGGTCAGCGTGTGCCAGGTGTCCCGGGGCGGCGGGGTGTGGCGTCCGGCCAGCACGAGTCGCCGTGCGCCCCGGTCGGCCAGCCAACGGGCCACCGTCAGGCCGAGGGCACCGAGCCCACCGGTGATCAGGTATGTCGCCTCGGGGCGGCAGACCAGCGGGGGACGGGTCGGTGGTTCGGTGAGCGGGCGGAGCCGGGGCACTGTCACCCGGCCGTCCCTGATCGCGACGAGCGGGTCGGCGGGCCGGCCGCCGAGCAGGCCGACGAACGTGCCGAGGTCCGCCGGATCGGTGCCGACGTCGACAAGCGCACCCCACAGGGTGGGATGCTCCCCGGCCACGATGCGGCCCAGCCCCCACAGGGCGGCGTGGCCGAGCGTCGACGGGTCCACACTCTCCCGGACCCCCTCGGTCACGCACCAGAGTCGGGTGCCGTCCGACCGGGCCTCGGCGAGACGCTGCGCGGTCTGCGCGAGCAGCCAGGCCGCCCGGGCGGCCGGCTCGCCGCCGGCACCGGACCCCGGTACGACGATCACCGTGCCGCCGACGCCTGACGGCAGATCCGCCGGCCCGCTGACCGTGCTGCGGTGCACCCCGGCCACCCGCAGTGCCGCGGCCACCCGGTCCCGCAGGGCGCTCGGCGGGCCGACCAGCAGCACCCGCGCCGGTGGCCGGTGCCCGCCCTGGTGCGTTTCCGTCGGGGTCCAGGCGACCTCGTGCAGCAGGTTGCGGGGATCGGTGACCGCGTCGCTGTCCTGGTCGAGTGTGCCGTACCGCAACCGGTGCAGCCGGCCGAGGACCACCCCGCCGAGTTCGGCGATCTCGACGGTCAACGTGTCGTCGTCGCCACGATGGACCACGACCCGGACCCGCTGCGGGGCGAGCGGGCCGAGGCTGACCCGGCCGATGTGCGCCGGCATGCGCAGGATCGGCGGCCCGTCGAAGGCCACCGAGGCGATCGACAGCGCGGCGTCGAGGACCGGCGCCCAGCCTCCCGATGGATCTCCGGCGTCCACGAGGGCGGTAAGCGTCCGGCCGTCCCGGCGCAACTGCTCGACCCGCCAGTGGAAACCCATCGCGGCGACACCGAGTTCGGCGAGGCGGTCCACCACGTACGTCGTGGGCAGCCGCCCGCCGGTCGGTACGGACAGCACCGGCTCGGAGTCGACGGCGGCCGGGGCTGCCACCACCGCCGTCGTGTGGGTGGTCCAGGCCGACTCGTCGCCGTCGGCGATCCGCGAGGACAGCCGGACGATCCCGTCCTGGTGCACCACCTGCAGGTACCGGGCGGCGGTCACGCTGACCGGCACCCGCAGGGCCACGTCGGTCAGCTCGGGTCGTGCCCCCACCAGCGTCTCGGCGGCGGTCAGGAAGGTGTTCAGCAGCACCGCGGCCGGCAGGATCTCCACGCCCCGGACCGGGTGGTCGCCCGGGTACGGCCGGGAGTCCCGGTCGAGGTAGGTCATCCAGGCGTGCGCCGGTGTCGCCCCTCGTACGGTGATCCGGCCGCCGAGCACCGTGTGGCCCTCGGGGTCGTGCTGCTCGGTCAGGAAGGAACGCACCGACGGCTCGTCGTACCAGAACGGGCGATGCTGCCAGGCGATCGGCGGCAGGCTGGTCGTCGACCCGGTCGGCCACGGTCCCGCCCAGTCCAGCGGTGCGCCGTGCCGCCACAGCCGGCCGACCGCGCCGAGCAGGCTCTCCCGTTCCGGGCGGTGCCGGCGCAGCGTGTGCGCCACCAGGGTGTCCTCGACGCCGAGCAGGTCGAGCGTCTCGGCGATCGAGTGCGTCACGACCGGGTGCGCGGACACCTCCAGGAACAGCCGGTACCCGTCGGCCGCGGCGGCCTCGACGGCCTGCGCCAGACGCACCTGCTCGCGCAGGTTGGCCGCCCAGTACGCGCCGTCGCGCGGCGCGGCGGTGCGGCTGTCGGTCGACGCCGTGGAGTAGACCGCGACGGTCGGAACCTCGGCCGGCGGCAGGTCGGCGCAGGCGGCGGCCAGGTCGGCGGTCAGCTCGTCCATCTGCGGGCTGTGGAAGGCCACGTCGGAGTCGACCATCCGGACGTCGAGGCCCTCGTCGGCCCACCGGCGACTGACCGCGCGGACCGCCGCCGCCGAACCGGAGATCACCGTCGCCACCGGCGAGGCGGCGATCGCCACGCAGACGTCGCCGTCGTCGGTGAGCCGCTGTTCGGCCTCCTCGGGTGGCAGGTCCACCATCGCCATCGCGCCCTGTCCGGCGACCCGACGCAGCAGCACCGAGCGTCGGCAGACGAGCCGGGCCCCCTGTTCCCGGGTGAGCAGGCCGGCGGTGACCGCCGCGGCGATCTCACCCACCGAGTGTCCGAGCACCGCGGCCGGGTGCGCGCCGTGGGCGCGCAGCACCGCGGCGAGCGCCACCTGGACCGCGAAGATCAGCGGCTGGATCACGTCGACCGGGTGGGCGGTCTGCGCCCGCAACGCCGCGCCCGGCGAGACGCCCAGCTCCGCCTGGAAGACCGGTTCGAGTTCGTCGAGCACCTCCGCGAACACCGGTTCGGCGTGCAGCAGCTCGCGACCCATCCCGATCCACTGTGAGCCGTGGCCGGAGAACACCCAGACCACGCCCCGACCGGCCGGTGCGGAGGCGCGGCCGATCTCGCCCGCGCCGCTCGGTGCGGCCAGTGCCCGCAGCCGCTCGACCAGTTCGGTGCGGTCCGCGGCGACCACTGTCGCCCGGTACGGCAGCTCGTCGCGGCGGCGGGCCAGGGTGTACCCGACGTCGGCGAGGGCGGGCGGGTGCGGGCGGTCGAGCCGGTCGGCCAGGCGGGCGGCGTACTGGCCGACGGCGGCGGCGGACGCGCCGGAGAGGGGGTACAGCGCCGGCTGCGGTGTCGCCGGGTCGGGCTCGTCGGTGGCTGGCTGCTCGTCGGTGGCCGGTTGCTCGTCGGCGGCCTCCAGGATGACGTGGGCGATGGTGCCGCCGTACCCGTAGCCGCAGACGCCCGCGCGCCGGGGACCCTCGGTCTGCACCCAGGGGGTGAGTTCGGTGACCACCTTCAGACCGGCGGTGTCCCACGGGATGGCCGGGTTCGGGGTGTGTACGTGCAGGCTCGGCGGGATGACGCCGTGTCGCAGCGTGAGCACCGCCTTGATCAGTCCGGCCACTCCGGCGCCGGCCTCCAGGTGCCCGATGTTCGTCTTGGCCGAGCCGATCAGCAGGGGCCGGTCGGCGGGGCGTCCGGCCCCGAGCACCGCCGACATCGCCTGCGCCTCCAGCGGGTCACCGGCCCGGGTGCCGGTGCCGTGCGCCTCCACGTAGCCGACGGTCGACGGGTCCACCCCCGCGTTCTGGTACGCCCGGCGGAGCAGGTGGGCCTGGGCCTGCGCGCTCGGGGCCATGATCCCGTCGGTGCGGCCGTCCTGGTGCACCGCGCTGCCCCGGAGCACGGCCAGCACCCGGTCACCGTCGCGCCGGGCGTCGACCAGCCGCTTGAGTACGACGACCCCGCCGCCCTCGCCCCGGCCGTACCCATCGGCGGCGGCGTCGAACGCCTTGCTGCGACCGTCGGGGGCGGTGGCACCGGCGGCGTCGAGCACCAGCGACAGGCCCGGTGCGGCGATCACCAGGACCCCGCCGGCGAGCGCCACCGGACACTCCCCGTTGCGCAGCGCCTGCGCGGCCAGGTGCACGGCGACCAGCGACGACGAGCAGGCGGTGTCCAGCACCATGCTCGGGCCCCGTAGGTCCAGCAGATAGGAGACCCGGTTGGCCACGCCACAGTAGCCACCGCCGACGCCGGTCCACGCCTCGATCCGGGGCAGGTCCTCCAGCATCCGCCGGCCGTAGTCGTCGGCACCGACGCCGACGTAGACGCCGGTGTCGGTGCCGGCCAGCTGTCCCGGTGGAATCCCCGCGTGTTCCAACGCCTCCCAGGCCAGCTCCAGCACCATCCGCTGCTGCGGGTCCATCAGGGCGGCCTCGCGTGGGGTGACGCCGAAGAAGTCCGCGTCGAAGCCCGCGATGTCGTCCAGGAACGCGCCCCGGCTGGTCGCTCCCCGTACGGCCGTGGCGTGCTCCCGGCCCTGCTGGGCGTACCAGTCCCAGCGGCCCGCGGGCAGGTCGCCGACGGCGTCGCGCCCGTCGCGGAGCATCTCCCAGAAGGCGTCGGGGGAGTCGATCCCGCCGGCGAAGCGGCAGGCCATTCCGACGATGGCGATCGGTTCCAGCGACACCGGGTCACCGCCTACTTGCGGCCGACGACGAGAGCGTGGCTGAAGCCGAGGTCGCGGTGCTCCTCGACCTGGCGGAAGCCCGCGTCGCGGACGGCCTGCGCCATGTCCCGCGCCGAGTACGTCATCCCCTCCCCGGAGGCGAGCGTCAAAAAGTACGGCGACACCAGCCCGGCGCTCATCGGCCCGGTGCCGTCGTCGCGGGAGACGAAGCTGTAGACCAGGCAGACCCCGCCCTCCGGCAGCGCCTCCCAGCACCGTCGCAGCAGCTCGGTGTTGCGCTCCAGCGACCAGATCTCGAAGATGTGCAGGTAGCAGATCGCGTCGGCGTCGGTCGGCAGCGGGTCGGTGAGCAGGTCCGCCGGTTGGAAGGCCACCCGCGACGCGACGTCGGGGTCGTCCACCCGCTCGGCGGCCAGCGTGGTGACCGTCGGCTGGTCGAAGACGGTGACCCGCAGGTCCGGATACCGCTGGGCGATCGCGATGGCATTCGTGCCGTCGCCTCCGCCCAGGTCGACGACGTGGCGCAGGCCGGAGAAGTCGTAGAGCCCGAGCAACTGCTCCAGCGCCTTGGCCGAGGCGTCACCCATGTTCGCGTAGAACACCTGCTGGAGTTCGGGGTACGCGGTCAGCCGCTGGTACAGCGTGTCGCCGGGTGAGTCGAAGTGACGCAACCCCACGTTGCGGTTCTCCCGTACGGCGTCGGCGAGATCACCCATGGCGGGATTGATGACCCGGGCCTGGATGTCGACGAGCGGGCCGAGGAACCGGTGCGAGTCGCGCAGCAGCTTGCGGCGGACCATCGGCGTGTTGACGTGCCGGCCCTCGTGCACCTCGACCAGCCCGAGGCTGCTCAACCCGAGCAGCAGCACGCGGGCGGCCTGCGGCTGGACGTCGAGCGCGGTGGCCACCTCGTCGACGGTCAGCCCGATCGCGGTTTTCTCCAGCCGCTCGAACAGCTCCAGTTCCAAGGCGGTCCGGAGCAGCTCGAAGGCCGTCGTGCCGTGCACGAGCAGCCGTACGTAGTCGGCCTGGGAAAGCGTGATCGTGTCGCTGGTTGGCATGGCGCTCATCGTGGTGGCGGGGCCGCGACGGGCGCACCTTCAAGAATGCGCGGCTGGCCGACCAGGCTTTCCGCAATATCGAAGGTGCCCACGGTGGGTGGCCAGCCGAGACTGACATGCGATTCATGTCTGCACTGCGACCAGAAGGAGCCCCGATGCGCGTCGCGTTCGTGGTCTGGCCCGCCCCGGCCCACCTCTATCCCGTCGTACCGCTGGCCTGGGCCCTGCGGTCGGCCGGGCACGAGGTGTACGTGGCCTCCCACCCCTCGATCGGCGACGCCGTCACCGGCCAGGGTCTCCCGTTCGCGCCGCTGTGTGCCCCGGACGCGATGCCGCATCCGCTGGGACCGGGCGGGGTCTGGGGGCGGGAGCGGGCGGACGTCGGCCAGATCACCGCGGCCCTGGACCTGCCGGTCCAGGACATCGGCACCTGGATGACCTTCAGCCAGTTCCTGCTCCCCACCATGTGGGACTTCATGCCGTACAAGGCGTCACCGGAGACGCCGATGCCGGCCATGGACGGCCTCGTCGAGTTCTTCCGCGGATGGCGTCCCGACCTGGTGATCTGGGACCCGTGCATGCCGGGCGCGGCGGTGGCGGCCCGCGCGGTCGGTGCCCGGCAGGCCCGGTACACCGGCCCGGACCACGTCGGCTGGAGCATGGACACCTTCACCCGGCTCGCCGGCGACCTGGGCGCGTCGCGGGTGGACAACCCGCTGGTCGAGACGGTACGACCGATGGCCGAGCGCTACGGCGTCGACGTCGACCGGGAACTGCTGCTCGGCGAGTGGACGATCAACCCGATGCCCTCGTCGATCAACCTGCCGGTCGACACCCGGGTGCTGCCGGTGCAGTGGATCCCGCACGTCACCCAGGAGGCCGTTCCGCCGTGGCTGTACCCGGTGCCGGAGCGGCCCCGGATCGCGGTCTCGCTCGGGGTGTCCACCCGCGCGTACATGGCCGCGGACTGGAGCCACGTCGGGTTGCTGCTCGACGCGCTCGGCGAACTCGACGTCGAGGTGGTCGCCACGCTGAACGACGTCCAGCTCGCCCAGGTGACCCGGGTGCCGGAGAACGTACGGCTGATCGACTACTTCCCGCTGGACCAGCTGATGCCCACCTGCTCGCTGCTGATCCACCACGGTGGTCTGGCCAGCATGGTCACCGCGGCGTACTCGCGGGTGCCGCAGCTGGTGGTCGACTTCCTCGACCTGCAGATCGGCGTGACCACCTCGGAGGACGGTGTGGTCACCGGCTCGCGGTACCCGCTGGCCCCGGTCACCGGCGGCTTCGTCACCGGGCACGGCGCCGGCGAGGTGCTCGACCTCAGCAAGCCGGGCGTGGACGTGATCCGTGACCAGGTGGCCCGGGTCGCCACCGAGCCGGCGTTCCGCGAGGGCGCCGCCCGGCTGCACGAGGAGCTGATGCTCTCGCCGACACCCGGCGGCATCGTACCGATGCTGGAGCAGTTCGCCGCCCGGCGGCGGTGACGCGATGTCGGAGGTGACGGTCGGGGTCCTCGGCCTCGGATACGTGGGCCAGTGCGTCGCGGCCACCCTGGCCGACCGCGGGATGCGCGTACGCGCCGTGGACATCGACGAGCAGGTGGTGGAGGAACTCAACGAGGGATACAGCCGCTTCGCCGAGACCGCGCTGCTCGGTCGGGTGGCCCGGTCGGTGCAGGCCGGCCACCTGACGGCGAGCGTACGGGCCGAGGACCTGACCGACACCGACGTGGTGCTCATCGCGGTGGGCACCCCGGTACGCCCCGACGGGACACTCGACGACACGCAGCTGCGCGGCGCCTGCACCACCCTCGCGCAGCACCTGCGGCCCGGGCAGCTGGTGCTGCTCAAGAGCACCGTGCCACCGGGCACGACCCGCCGCCTGGTGCGTCCGCTGCTGGAAGCCGGTGGCCTGACGGCCGGCACCGACTTCGACCTGGCGATGACCCCGGAACGCCTGGCGGAGGGGAACGCGCTGGCCGACCTGGAGAGCATCCCGATGATCGTCGGTGGGCTGACTCCCCGGGCCACCCACGCCGCCGCGACCTTCTGGCGCGACGCCCTCGGCGTGCAGGTCATCGAGCAGGACTCGCCGGAGGCGGCCGAGATCGCCAAGCTGGCCGACAACTGGTGGATCGACCTCAACATCGCCCTCGCCAACGAGCTGGCCCGGTTCTGCGCGTTGTACGAGGTGGACGTGCTCGACGTCATCTCGGCGGCCAACACCCTGGCCAAGGGCGGTGGGACGGTCAACATCCTGCTGCCCAGCATCGGGGTGGGTGGCTCCTGCCTGACCAAGGACCCGTGGATGGTGCACCGGTCGGCCGCGGATCACGGGCTGGAACTGCGTACCCCGGCGGTGGGTCGGCAGGTCAACGCGGAGATGCCCGGCTGGACGGCGCGGTTGCTCATCGACGAGCTGGCCGCCGCCGGCCGGCAGGTGGCCGGCGCCCGGATCGCGGTGCTGGGGCTGGCGTTCAAGAACGACACCGGTGACCTGCGGTCCACCCCGGTCCAGCCGCTGGTCGCGGAGCTGCAACGGGCCGGCGCCGAGGTGAGTCTCTACGACCCGCTGATCGACGAGGCCCGGATCAAGGAGACGTTCGGCGTCCGTCCGGCGAGCAGCCTCACCGAGGCGGTGCAGGACGCGGTCTGCGTGGCCGTCCTGGCCTACCACCGTCCGTTCCGGGACATCGACTTCGCGGCCCTGCCGGTCGCCCCGTCCTGCCTGGTCCTCGACGGTCGGGCCTACTTCCCTAAGGAGACCGTCGTGCGGCTGCGTGAACTCGGCTACCGATACCGCGGTGTGGGGCGATGAGCGGCGCCCGCGCGGTCGTCACCGGCGGCTGCGGGTTCATCGGCAGCCACCTGGTGGAACGGCTGGTCGCCCAGGGTGACGAGGTGACCGTCTTCGACGCGGCGCCCCCGCCGCCGGAGCAACGGATCGCGCGGCAGCACAGCCGGCACGTCACCGGCGACGTCCGCGACCCCGAGGCGCTGGCCGCCGCGATCCGACCCGACGTCGACGTGGTCTACCACCTGGCCGCGGTCGTCGGCGTCGACCAGTACCTGTCCCGCCCGCTCGACGTCATCGACATCAACTTCACCGGCACCCGGCGCGTGCTGGAGCGGGCCGCCGAGGTCGGCGCGCGGGTGGTCGTCGCCAGCACCAGCGAGGTCTTCGGCCGCAATCCGGCGGTCCCCTGGGCCGAGGACGCCGAACGGGTGCTGGGCCCGACGACCGCCGACCGTTGGACGTACTCGACGAGCAAGGCCCTGGCCGAGCACCTCACCTTCGCCTTCGTCCGCCAGCACGGCCTGGCCGCGACCGTGGTGCGGTACTTCAACGCGTACGGTCCCCGCCAGCGGCCGGCGTACGTGGTCAGCCGCACCGTGCACCGGGTGCTCAACGGACGCTCCCCGGTGCTCTACGACGGCGGTCGGCAGACCCGCTGCTTCACCTACGTCGACGACGCGGTGACCGGCACCCTCGCCGCCTCGGCGAGCGCCGACGCGGTGGGGGAGGCGTTCAACATTGGCAGCATGACGGAGACGACGATGGCCGAGGTGGTCGCGGCCATCCTGCGCCTCACCGCGAGCACCGTGCCGGTGACCGAGGTCGACACGGCGCAGCGGCTCGGCGCGGCGTACGAGGACCTGTCCCGGCGCATCCCGGACAACGCCAAGGCGCGCAAGGTGCTCAACTGGTCGTGCGACACGCCGCTGGAGGACGGGCTGCGTCAGCTGGTGGCCTGGGCCCGGGCGAACCCGGACTGGCTGGCCCTGCCCGACCAGGGCGCCTGATCGGACCGACGAGAGGGGGCCGGGCATCGTCGCCCGGCCCCCTTCGTCGTGCGCCCTACTTGACGCCGCTGACCAGGTAGATCCGCGGCAGGATCGAAATGTTCGTGGGCGAGGCGTTCTCCGGCCACCGGCCGTAGTTGGCCGACGGGTTGCCCGGCTCGACCACCTCGACGCCGCTCCAGCCGGCCGACCCGAGGAAGGCGGGCAGGTCGTCCACCCCGAACCGCCAGGGGCTGTTGGCCTCTTCGAGCCGCTTGAGGAACTGCCGGGTGTACGGGAACTTGAAGATGCCGGTGCCGACCAGGTCGGCGGCGACACGGCTGCCCGGGGCGGACAGCTCGGCCGCGTCGCGCAGCACCTGCCGGGCACCCTCCTCGGGCAGGTAGAACAGCACCCCCTCGGCGAACCAGGTGGTCGGGCGGGAGGGGTCGTGGCCGGCGGCGGCGAGCGCGCTGACCCAGTCGTCGCTGAGGTTCACCGGGATCGTCCGGCAGTCGACCCGCCGCTTCGCGCCCGACCCGGCGAGCCGGCTCTCCTTGTACGCCAGCACGGCCGGCTGGTCGATCTCGTAGAGGGTGACGCCCTCCGGCCAGTCCATCCGGTACGACCGGGTGTCCAGTCCGGCGCCCAGCCCCACGGCCTGTGAGCCGGGCGGAAGGTTGGCCAGCAGGTCGTCGAACCAGCGGGTGCGGATGGCCAGGTACGGGTTGCCGTCGTCGTTGGCGTGCGGGGTGTGGAAGTGGGTCAGCAGGGACCGCCCCTTGTCGCCGGCGAGCAGCTCCGCGTACGGGTCGTCGTACAGGCGGTCCGGGCGGCGGCTCTCCCGGGCCCGGTAGGCCGCCATCCACAGTGCGGTGTCGCCGACTCCGCCGAGGTCGTACGCCTGCTCAGACATGGTGCTCGTCATCGTGTGCTCTCCTGTCGGGTGATTGGGGGTGGGGTCGGCGGCTGACGGGTCGCCGCCAGCACCTCCTGACGGTCGACCTTGCCCATGCCGGTGCGGGGCATCCGCTCCAGCACGTGCAGGTGGTGCGGCACCTCGTAGGGCATCAGCGCACCGGCCCGGCAGTACGCCAACACCTCGTCGACGCCGGTGTCGGGGTTGAGGACGACGGCCGCCTGGATCTCCTGCTCGCCGTCGTCGCGTTCCATGCCGAAGACGAAGACGTCGCGGACCGCCCGGTGCTGGCCGAGCAGCCGCTCGACCCGCTGCGGGCTGACCTTGCGACCGCCCACGTTGATGAAGGCGCCCTTGCGGCCGAGCACGGTGAGGAAGCCGTCCGGGTCCAGCCGCACCATGTCACCGGTGTCGTAGTAGCCGTCCGGGGTCAGGTGTGGTGTGTCGCTGCCCGCGTAGCCCTCGAACAGGGCCGGCCCGCGGACCAGCAGCCGACCGGTCGTGCCAGGCTCGGCGTGCGCCGGCTCCTGGTCCGTCGGGTCGGTGATCGCCTCGACGCGCAGGCTCACGCCGGGTGCCGCCCGGCCCACGCTGCCCGCCGGCCAGTCCTGCACCGCGTACGGCACGCAGGCGACCAGGCCGGCCTCGGTGATGCCGTAGATCTGTCGCACCGGCACCCGCAGCGCGGCCCGGGCCTCGGCGTCGGCGGCGGCGTTCATCGGCCCTCCGGCGGAGAGCGCGATGCGCAGCCGGGGCGGCGCGGGCCGGGTCCGCAGCACCGGTGACAGCAGCCGGTACACCATGGGCATGCCGAGCAGCACCGAGGCGCCCTCGTCGAGACCGGCCAGCACGGACCGGATGCTGAACCGCGACAACGTCATGAGCGTCGCCCCGGCCAGCAACGCGCAGAGCGTCCCGGCCAGCCCGTACGAGTGCGGCAGCGGCACCGTCACCAGGACGATGTCGTCCGCCGTGACCTCGAACAGATCCCGGTACGCCACCGCGCCGGCCAGCACACCGGGCAGTGTCTGCCGGGCCGCCCGCGGCTCACCCGTCGAGCCGGAGGTCAGCTGGTAGATCCGGCTGGACCGGCTCGCGGCCGGACCGGCCGGGCCGGTGTCGGCCCGGTATTCGGTGTAGTGCCACCGGTACGCGAACTGGTTCCCGGCGGCGGTGAGGGCCGCCGGTGGGCCGATCAGCGTGTCCGCGCCGAGCAGGTGGACCGCGGAGCGTGGGTCGGCCAGGTGGGAGGTCTGCTCCTCCAACAGCACGATGTTCACGCCGGCCTCCAGGAGCCCGAGGAGGGTGGCGATCCCCGCGGCGGTGCCGTCGAGCACCAGCACGACAGGGGTCTCGGGCGCCTGCCACCCGGCACGTCGGGCCGCCGCCATGGCGTCCGCGGACAGCTGCGCCCAGGTCGTGTCGACCCAGGATCCGCGGGTGGTGGCGGTCCGCACGGCCACCGCGTCCGGTGCGTCGGCGCGGATGCGGCACAGGTCGCTGAGCATCGTGGGTCAGCTCGCGGAGGCGTACGCCGCTGCGGCGAGAGCCCGCGGCGTGGCCACCTCGAACACCTCCTCCAGCAGGCGCGCCTGAGTCTCCGGCGTGCCCAGCCGGTCGGCCCAGCCGTCCAGGCGGGCCAGACGCTGGAGCATCTCCACCGCGCGCAGCGAGTCGCCGCCGCTCTTGAAGAAGTCCTCGTCGGCGCCGAGTGGCTCGCGGACCAGTACCTCGCCCATCACGCGGCCGATCCTGGCGCTGAGTTCTGCCGGGTCGTTGTTCATGACTCGTCCCTTCGATGCGGGGTTGCCTTGGGGGTGCCACCAATCTGCCCTCCGCCGTGCGGCGAGGGAATCTTCAGACGTGCGCATCCCCACGTAGCGCGGCGCGCAGGCCGGCGACCGCGAGGGTTTCGGCGCGGCGGCCCACCGGCACCAGGTCGCCGAGGCCGAACAGACCGTGGAAGAGGCCTTCGACGAGGTGCGTCTCGACGGGCACACCGTGTTCGGCGAGCCGGAGGGCGTACGCCTCACCCTCGTCGCGCAGCGGGTCGTGCTCGGCGAGCAGGACCAGGGCGGGCGGCAGGCCACCGAGGTCGGGGGCGCGCAGCGGCGACGCGTACGGGTGCTCCCCGTCGCTGGTGTGCCGCAGGTACCGGGCCACGTACCAGCGCATGTGCTCGGCGGTGAGCAGGGAGTGGGTGTCGTCCCGGGTGCGGGGTGCCAGGCAGTCGGTCACCGGGTAGACGAGCAACTGGTACGCGATCCGGGGAAAGTCGAGGTCGCGGGCGCGCAGACAGGTCGCGGCGGCCAGGGCGCCGCCCGCGCTGTCACCGGCCACCGCGAGCCGGTCGGGGTCGCCACCCCACTGCGCCACCCGCCGCTGCACCCAGCAGGTGGCCGTGTAGGCGTCGTCCGGCGCGGCCGGGAACGGATGCTCCGGTGCCAGGCGGTAGTCCACCGACACCACGAGCACCTTCGCCCGGTCGGCCAACTGCCGGCACACCCCGTCGTGCGTGTCGAGGCCGCAGAGCACCCAGCCGCCACCGTGCAGGTAGACCACCACCGGCAGCGGCCCCGTCGAGCCGGCCGGGCGGTAGATCCGGACCGGGACGCCGTCCGCGGTCAGGTTCGTCACCTGGGCCATCTCCGGTCCACGGGGATAGCGGGCGCGGTCCTGGATCCGGCGCGCCTGATCCGGATCGGTCACCGTGGCGCCCAGGTCGGGATGGGTGGCGCGCATCCGGCGGAGGAACGCGGCCGTGTACGGATCGAGTGTCACCGAACACCTCCGCCGTCCACCGTGGCAGAACCGCAGCCGGGCGAACACCGCGCGGGCTGCGCATTCTCGGAGAACAAGAGCAACGCCGGGGCAGGCACAGTCGTCGGTAACGATCCCGGTGGCACCGCGCCGGGACCGGGTCTCCGACCGGAGGACACGATGCCAGCCGTACCAACCCGTTTCGTCCGCGCCGAGGATTTCGCCGCCGTCGCCCAGGCCGTGCTCCCCACCGACGTGTGGGACTACGTGGCCGGTGGGGCGGGGGACGAGCGCACCGTACGGGCCAACGAGGAGGCCTTCCACCGGCTGACGCTGGTGCCCCGGATGCTGATCGACGTCGGCACCCGGACGCTGGACACCACGGCGCTCGGCGTGCCGCTGGCCGGTCCGATCGGCGTCGCGCCGACGTCGTACCACACCATGGCGCACCCCGACGGGGAGCTGGCCGTGGCCCGCGCCGCCGGGGCGGCCGGGTTGTTGAACATCGTGAGTGTCTTCTCCAGCACCACGCTGGAGGACGTGGCCAAGGCGGCCACCGGCCCGCTCTGGTTCCAGCTCTACTGCCTGCGCGACCGCGGCCTCACCCGCAGTCTGATCGAGCGCGCCGAGGCGGCCGGCTACCGGGCGCTCGTGCTCGGCGTCGACCTTCCGGTGATCGGCTACCGCGACCGGGACATCCGCAACGCGTTCCGCCTGCCGCCGGGCGTACGACCGGTCAACCTGCCCGTCGGCACGGAGCAGGATCCGACCCTCGCCGACCTCAACGCTGTCCTGGTCGACCCGCGACTGACCTGGCAGGACGTCGAGTGGATCCGCAGCGTCACCGATCTGCCGCTGGTGGTCAAGGGGATCGTCGCGCCCTCGGACGCCGAGCGTGCGGTGCAACTCGGCGCGAGCGGAGTGCTGGTCTCCAACCACGGTGGGCGTCAGGTGGACGGCTCGGTCGCCACCATGACCGCGCTGCCCGAGGTGCTGGACGTGGTGGGCGGGTCGGCCGAGGTCTACCTCGACGGCGGGGTCCGGCGCGGCACCGACGTGCTCAAGGCGGTCGCGACGGGCGCCCGGGTGGTCTTCGCGGGCCGCCCGGTGCTGTGGGGTCTGGCCGTCGACGGCGAATCGGGCGTACGCGCCGTGCTCGACCTCTACCTGCGCGAACTCGATCTGGTCATGGCCACCTGCGGATGCCCGGACGTGGCGAGCATCGGCCCTCATCTACTGCGCAACCCCTGACGTCAACGGAGGTCTGGTGAACCCGTTCCTGGGCAACCCTGCTGAACCCCTTTACCACCGGATGTGGACGGAGCTGAACCGTCGGCAACCGGCCGAGACCGCGACCGAGAGCCCGCTGCTGGCGCTGGGCCGAAGCTCCGATGTGGACCCGCTGCTGCCGGAGCAGGTCGACGACGCCCGTCGGGTCCTGCTGGACCGGGCGGCACTGATCGATGACGGTCGCACCGAGCTGCGCGACGACGTCCTGGCCGGCCAGCGCCGCGTCGTCGAACGGTTCCTGCGCGGCCGGCGGGCCCGCTTCGGCGAGGAGCAGAGCCGGCCGCTGCCCGACATCGACGCCCTGATCCGCGAGGGTCGGGACATCTTCATCGTCATCAAGTTCATGGACGAGGCGCCGCACCTGGCCGCCACCATCGACTCGCTGCTGCACCAGGAGGGCCTCGACCTGCACCGGCTGGTGGTGGTGATGGTCGACAACAATTCGTCGGACGGCTCGGACGCCATCGTGGCGAAGGCGATCGAGACCAACCCGGGCCCGGCCCGGCTGGTCAGCCTGCCCCAGCAGATGCCCGGCGCCGGTAACGCGGCCCGGCTGGGCGTGGACACCTGCATCGCCACCGTCTACGAGATGTGCCGGCGGGACCAGCGCTGGGAACGGTTGCAGACCGCCACGATCGCGGTGTCCGACGGGGACACCGTCTACCACCCGGACACCCTGCGGTCGATCGCGGCGATCTTCGACGACAGCCCGACCGTCGACGGCGTCATGCCGTTCCTGACCTACAAGTTCACCGCCGCGCTGCGGCTGTTCCGGAACTACCGGCCGGCGTTCGCCGAGCCGCTGCGGCTGCTCGCCGCCGGCCTGGACCCGTCCGCGGTGCCGGTCGACCTGGCCACCGTACGCGCCCACGCGGAGCTGCCCCGGGGCAAGCGGCGGCGCATCGGCGACGCGATGACGGTGACGACGGCGGACGGGACCACGATCACCGTGCCGCTGGCCGGCGTCGACGAACACGGTCGACGCTTCGGGGTGCTGGTCGACCCGTCCGGCCGGCGGGCCTACCTGTTCGCCGACCGGACGCTGGTGCTGGACCGGGCCCCGGTGAGCGGGTTCGACGCGGCGCTGGTCTTCCTGGAGAACGGCGGGGTGGACCGGGACGAGAAGTGGCGGTGGCACACCCTGATCGGGCACGACCTGTTCCTGTTCTGGGCGTTCGCCGGGATGGGTCTGCCGGAGACCATGGTCTTCCCGGACAGCAGCGACGCGCTCAAGACCTTCCGGGTCTGGAGCTTCGCCATCGGCGGTCAGCACCAGTTGCGCCGCCCGGGCCTGCGGATCGCGACCGGCAGCGACTACCAGTCCGGCCGGGTGCTGCAGGCGGTCGGTTGCTGCCTGCGGCTGGGCCCCGCCGAGGTCTTCGCGGAGACCGAGACCGACCGGCTGATCAAGATGGTGCGCAACTTCTTCCACCGGCAGACGGTCTTCTACGGCGAGACCCGCAGCGCGGCGCTGGAACGAGCCACCGGTCTCTACCTGCACATGACCCGGATCCAGGGTGAGATCGAGGAGGAGATGCGGGCCTACCCGGACGTCATGTTCGAGCAGACCGCGTTCCCGGAGCGGGTGCTGTTCCCGCTGCGCTGGATGTTCCAGAACGCGATCCGGTTCTACGCCCACGGCCCGCAGCAGCGCGACATCGTGCGCGAGCGGGTGCTCCGGCGGATCTTCACCCCGGAGACGGTCGAGAGCATCGAGCGTGAGGTGCTCTCCGAGGCGACCCTCACCGAGTTGGCCACGGCGGCGTTCAGCGACAAGCAGGTGGTGGCCGAGCAGGCCGCCGAGCGGATCATCGCGGCCCACTACCCGGAGATCATGGCGTTCTACGTGGCGACCCTGCGCGACTTCTGCGAGGCCGAGCAGGTCCGGCCGGAGCACTACGAGTGGCTGCTCGACGGGCTGACCGAGTCGCGCAACGCGGTGGTGGAGCAGCCCCAGCCGGTGGACCCGGCCGACGTGTGGAGCGGCGCGGAGTTCGACATCGACGTGGCCCGCGGCCAGGTCGTCCGGATGCACCAGGCAGGTGGGACCGTGCCGGCCGAGGAGGGATCGCTGGCATGAGAGCGGACGTGACAGTGTGCGGCCTGGGCTACGTCGGGCTCGCGCTGGCCCAGCAGATGAGTACCAGCGGCATGGTGGTCATCGGTTACGACGTGGATCCGGTGGTGACGGCCGAGCTTGCCGCCGGCCGCTCGCACATCGACGACGTGCTGGACGACGACCTGACCGCGATGAGCATCGCGGGATTCACGGTCAGCAGCGACCCGGCCGCGCTCGGCGCGTCGGACGCGGTGGTGATCTGTGTCCCGACGCCGCTGGACGCCGACGGTGGCCCCGACCTCGGGGCGGTACGGTCGGCGGCCGCCGCGGTGGGCGCCCGACTGCGTCCCGGCATGCTGGTGGTGCTGGAGTCGACCTCCTTCCCGGGCACCACCGACGAGGTGGTGCGGCCGATCCTGGAGCAGACCTCCGGCCTCACCGCGGGAGTCGACTTCCACCTGGCGTTCTCCCCGGAGCGGATCGACCCCGGCAACCGGATCCGCACCATGGCCAAGACCCCGAAGGTGGTGGGTGGCTACACGCCCGGCTGCCGGACCCGGGCGATCGAGCTGTACGGCAGGTTCGTGGAGAAGGTGGTCCGGGCCCGGGGCACCCGCGAGGCCGAGATGGCCAAGCTGCTGGAGAACACGTACCGGCACGTCAACATCGCGCTGGTGAACGAGATGGCGATCTTCTGCCACCGGTTCGGCATCGACATCTGGGACGTGGTCGACTGCGCCGCCACCAAGCCGTTCGGCTTCGAGCCGTTCCGGCCGGGGCCGGGCGTGGGCGGCCACTGCATCCCGGTGGACCCGCACTACCTCGCGTTCAAGGCGCGCTCGGTGGGGCTGGAGAGCACGCTCATCGACGCGGCCGAACGGATCAACGCCGGCATGCCCGCGTACGTCGTCGAACGCTGCGCGGACCTGCTGCGCACGCACGGCGGCGAGTTGGCCGGGGCGCACGTGCTGCTGCTCGGCGTGACGTACAAACCGAACATCCGCGACGTGCGGATGTCGCCGGCGTACGACGTGGTGCGTGACCTGCGGGCGCGCGGCGCGCGGGTGAGTTACCACGATCCGTTCACCCCGCGCTTCACTGTCGACGGCGAGCCGGTGCCGGCGACCGCCGACCTGACGGCGGCGCTGCGTGCGGCGGACCTGAGTCTGCTGCTCCAGGACCACACCGCCCACCAGCCCGAGGTGCTGACGGCCCACGCCCGGCTGCTGTTCGACGCGCGCGGCGTGCTGGCCCACGCCGGGGATCCGCACGTCGAGGTGCTGTAGTGGCTGTCCCGGCCCCTTCTTCCAGGTTGCTCAGTGTCGTGGCTGTCCTTTACCCCGCCACCCGCCTCTGATTACGTGGTTTCGCTCCGGCATGCCCGCAAAGAGAGGACCGGCATGGCCACCTACGTTCTGCTCCACGGTGCGGGCTCAGACTCCTGGTTCTGGCACCGGGTGACCCCGCTGCTGCGCGCCCGCGGGCACGACGTGGTGGCCCCGGACCTGCCCTGCGACGACGACTCGGCCGGGCTCGACCGCTACGTGGACGTGGTCGTGGACGCGATCGGCGAGCGTCGGGACCTGGTCGTGGTGGCGCAGTCGCTGGCCGGCTTCGTCGGGCCGTTGGTGTGCGCCCGGCGGCCGGTCGACCTGCTGGTGCTGCTGAACGCGATGGTGCCGCGACCCGGCGAGTCCGCGGGACAGTGGTGGGCGGCCACCGGCGCCGACGCCGCCCGGCGCGCCCAGGACGTGCACGACGGCCGCGACCCCGACGCGCCGTTCGACCCGATGACCACCTTCCTGCACGACCTGCCACCGGATGTGCTGGAGGAGGCGCTGCGGCATCCACCGCGTGAGCAGTCCGACCGGTTGTTCGCCGATCCCTGGCCGCTGTCCGCCTGGCCGGACGTGCCCACCCGGTACCTGCTCTGCCGTGAGGACCGGTTCTTCCCCGCCGAGTTCCAGCGCCGCCTCGTCCGCGACCGCCTGGGGATCGTCCCCGACGAGATGGACGGCGGGCATCTCGCCGCCCTGAGTCGGCCGGACGAGGTCGTCGAGCGACTCGAAGCGGCCCGGGCCCCGCGCCCCACCGTCTCCCATCCGTAGGAGGACAGCGTGTCCGTCACCACCCGCAACCAGACCGAGCCACCCGACGCGAGGGCCGAGGTCCGGGCCGGCATCGAGGCGGTCGATCTGGTCAAGAGCTACGCCCCGCCGGCCGCCCGGGGTCGCGGTCGTAACGCCCCGCCGCCGGTGCCCGCCCTGCGCGGGGTCAGCTTCGCCGCCCCGCAGGGCACCATCCTGGGCCTGCTGGGTCCCAACGGCGCCGGCAAGACCACCGCGGTCAAGATCCTGACCACCCTCTCCACACCGGATTCCGGCACCGCCCTGGTGGCCGGCATCGACGTCGCCAAGAACCCGACCGCGGTACGCCGGGTCATCGGCTACGTCCCCCAGAAGCCCAGCTTCGACCCGAACCTGACCGGCCGGGAGAACCTCATCCTCCAGGCCCGCATCTACGGCGCGAACCGCGCCGACGCGGGGCGGGACGCCGACGCGATCCTCGCCCGGTTCGGCCTGTCGGAGGCGGCCGGGCGGATCACCCGCAAGTGGTCCGGGGGCATGCAGCGCAAGCTCGACGTGGCGATGGCGTTGATCCACTCGCCCAAGGTGCTCTTCCTCGACGAGCCGACCACCGGCCTCGACCCGGAGGCACGCAGCGAACTGTGGACGGCGATCGCTGACCTGACCCGCGCCGGTGATCTGACCGTCCTGCTCACCACCCACTATCTCGAAGAGGCCGACCGGCTCGCCGATCACCTGGTGATCGTGGACCGGGGCACGGTGGTGGCCAGCGGCTCGCCCGAGCAGCTCAAGGACGGGCTGGCCGGCGACACCATCCACGCCGGAGTCGCCTCGCCCGACCTGGTCGAGCCGGCGCGGGCGGCGTTGCTGGGCGTCGACGGCATCGACGAGGTCACCGTGGACGGCACCGACCTGTACGCCCGTACGGCCAGCGCCAGCCATGTGCTGGCCGGCGTGGTCGCCGCGTTCGAGGCGGCCGGCGTACCGCTGGCGACCGTGACCGCCGCCCGGCCGTCGCTGGAACAGGTGTATCTGCACCACGCGGGCCGTTCGTACCGGTCCGCGCAGGAGGACCGGCGCGAGGAGGAGTCAGCCTGATGATCACGACGTTGCGCCACTCCAACTACCTGACCGGCCGCTCGATGCGGATCCTCGCTCGGCAGCCGGCATACCTGTTCTTCACGCTCATGCAGCCGATGGTGTGGCTGCTGCTATTCAGTCAGCTCTTCAGCAGCGTCAGTGACATGCCGGGGTTCGGCGGCGGGTCCTACATCACCTTCCTGACGCCGGGCGTGATCGTGATGACCGCGATCATGTCGGCGAACTGGGCCGGGACGATGTTCATCGACGACATGAAGACCGGCGTGATGGACCGCAGCCTGACCTCGCCGGTGAGCCGGTCCGGCATGATCAACGGGGCGCTGTCGTACTGGGCGGTGGTCACCGTCGTCCAGGCGCTCATCGTGTTCGCGGTGAGCCTGCTGATCGGCGCCCGATTCGACGGCGGCGTGGTCGGCGTGCTGCTGGCCATCGTCTCGGCCACCCTGTTGGCGCTGATCTTCGCGGCGTTCTCCTGCGCGATGGCGCTGGTGGTGCGCTCGCAGGAGACCCTGATCGGCATGTCCATGTTCCTGGTGCTGCCGTTGACCTTCCTCTCCACCGTCCTGATGGCGCCGGCCCTGCTGCCAGGGTGGATGCAGACGGTGGCGAAGTTCAACCCGGTGGACTGGGCGGTGACGGCCGCCCGGCAGGCGCTCGGCGCGGACCCGCAGTGGGGTGTCGTCTTCGGCCGCCTCGGTCTGCTGCTGCTCCTGCTCGTCGTGATGGCTCGGCTAGCTACCGGTGCGTTCCGCGCCTACCAGCGCGCGGTCTGATCCGCGCTCGTGCCGGATATCCCGGTCGCCGTGTCGGGCGCGACCGGGATATCCGGCTGCCTCCGGCACGGCGGCACTCGGGCGTCTTCCAGGGTGCTCTATGCGTCCCGGCCTCGTGACGCACGCCGCGCGGCTGCCCGAAACTCGGAGCATGACGCTCACCTATCTGGGCAACAGCCCTTACTGCGCAGCGAACTCGCTGTCGATTCTCTTCGGCGACGAGGGTCCCGGTCCGGCGGTGCTGGAGATCGCCGGCGGCTCGCCGTTCGGCCTCGCCATCCACGGCGACGACATCATCTACTTCTCCTCGCCGGCCTGGCGGCCCGAGTTCGGCATCGACAACGCGATGGAGCTGGCCGGCTGGGAGTGCGACCGGATCCACGGCTCGCCGACCGACGCGGTGGCGGTGCTCCGCCAGGCCACCTGGGACAAGCCGGTGCTGGCCGGCCCGGTGGAGATGGGCCTGCTGCCCTACGTGCCGGGCCTGGGCCAGGCTGTCGGTGCCGACCACAACATCGTGGTCATCGGTGTCGAGGGCGACACCGTGCGGGCGCACGACGTGATCGGGTGGCCGTTCGTCACCGTCGGGGTGGATGCGCTGTTGAAAACCTGGGAAGGCAACACCTTCGCGTACGAGGCCGACGCGTACGCGGTGCGGTTCAACTTCCGGCGGGTCCGCGAGGTCGACCGGGAGACGGTGCTGCGGGCGGCCATGCACACCGCGGTCGACCTGCTCTCCGCGCCGGGCATCCCGGAGGCGGCCGAGCGGGCGGCGCAACTGGTCGAGGGGGACCTGAAGTCGATGCAGTACAAGTACCTCGTCGAGTTCCAGGTGCAGGCGGGCGCGCGGCGGCTGGCCGACGCCGCGATGCTCTACCGTCGACTGGGCAGCCACGGCCCGGCCGAGATCCTGGAACGTCAGGCGCTGCTGGTGGGTTCGCTGCAACTCGACCTGATGACCCAGGAGTACGCCCGTGCGGCGGCGACCTTCCGGGCGCTCGGGCCCACCTACGCCGAGCTGCGGCAGGCCTTCGTCGAGGCGATCGACGACCAGCCCGGCCCGGCCACCTGAGTAACACCGGTCGGGGTCGACGATCCCGGCGTTTCCGTAGCGTGCCAAGGCGGCACTGATCAAGGAGTCAACATGTCGAACGGCGAGAAGATCATCGAAGCGAACGGGGTCGACCTGTGTGTGCAGACCTTCGGCAAGCCCGATGATCCGGCCATCCTGCTCATCCATGGTGCCTCGGCATCCATGCTCTGGTGGGAGGCGGAGCTCTGCGAGCGGCTCGCCGCCGCCGGTCGGTACGTGATCCGGTTCGACAACCGCGACACGGGGCACTCGACGAACTACCCGCCCGGCCGCCCGGAGTACTCGCTGCCCGACATGGCCACCGATGCCATCGGCATCCTGGACGCGCTCGGCGTCGACCGTGCCCACCTGGTGGGCCGGTCGATGGCCGGAGCGATCGCCCTGGTCGCCGCGGACCAGTACGCCGACCGGGTCGCCTCGCTGACCCTCGTCTCGACCACCACCGGCGACCACGACCTGCCGCCGATGTCGTCGGACTTCATCGAGTACACCAGCTCCGGCGGCCCGAACCCGGAGGACCGCGAGGCAGTTGTCGAGTTCATCGTCGGCCTCCAGCAGCGCTACTCCGGCCCGTCGGTCTACTTCGACGAGGGCTCCGCCCGCGCCCTCGCCGAGGCCGACGTCGACCGCACCGACAACGTGGCGGCGTGCCTGGTGAACCACTTCGTCATCGACACCGGCAGCCGCATCGACTTCGGCAGCGTCGCCAAGCCGACCCTGGTCGTGCACGGCGAGCTGGACCCGATCTTCCCCGTCGAGCACGGCCAGGCCCTGCAGAAGGCGATCCCCGGGGCGAACCTGCTGGTGCTGGAGAAGGCCGGCCACGAGGTGCCGCCGCAGACCTGGGACGTGTTCGTCGCGGCGCTCGTGGAGCACACCGCCGGCTGACCGGCGTCACCAGCAGCGCGGGCCCCGGGAAATCTCCCGGGGCCCGTCGCCGTCACCCCGTGCGTAGCAGCGCAATCCGGAAGTGGATCCGGCCCGTCCGACGGCGGGATGCTGAGGCCCGATCCGGCACGCACGGAAGGAGCATCACGTGACACGCCCACTTGGACGGAACTTTCTGCTCTTCAGCGGGCTGCTCCTGCTGGCCGGGAGCATGCTGCAGATGAACGGCGGCCGGCGGCATCCGGCCATCACCGAGGAGATGGGCACGTTCGGCAGCGACGAGTTCATGCTGTCGTTCGCGAAGCTGATGGTGAACGAGAAGGACTGGCAGCTCTACCACGAGCAGATGCTCGCCGGGCCGCTGCTGTGGGCCATCGGGTGCTGGGCGGTCATCCTGCTGGCCCGACAGGTCGGCGACAGCCGCTGGACCCCGATGGGTTTCATCGCGCTGGCGATGGGCGCGGTGCTGTGGGTGCTGACCTACATGTACGACGGCTGGGTGTCACCCGAGACCGCCAAGGCACTGCTCGCCGCCCAGGGCGACGAGACACTGGCGGCGGCGATCACCCAGACCTACGCGTCGGGGCAGTGGTTCACCATCCGGGTCGGCATCTACTCCTGGCTGCTTGTCGCCTTCGGCACGGCCCTGCTCTCGATCGGCGTGATCAACCTCGCCCGAAGCTACTCGCGCGGCATCGGCAAACCGCTGGCCTGGTTCCTCGGCGGGTTCGGCCTCTTCCTCGGCCTCTGGTCGCTGGTCGGCTGGCTCAGCGGAAACTACTACCCCGGACCGATGGTGAGTCTCTGGTGGCTGCCGGCCAACATCGCCACGCAGTTCTGGTTCACCGGCCTGTCCATCCTGGTCCTGCTGCACGCCTTCGGTCTGCACCAGCGCGGTGACGCGACCCCGGTGTCGCCGGCACCGACCGAACAACCGGTCGCGAAGCGCGCGTGACGTCGATCCTCGCCGTCGCCAGCTATCTGCCACCGCGCAGCGTCGCGGTGGCAGATCACCTGGCGGAGCTCGGGATCGAGGTCGACGCAGGGCTGTACCAGCAGTACTACGGCTTCGGTCGGATCCGCCGGGACCCACCGGGCAACCTCGCGGAGCAACTGGTGGCGGCGGGGCGGCGGCTGGACCGCCTCGCCACCGACGCGCCGCGGGTGCGGTACCTGGTCCACGCCCCGACCATCCAGCACACCGCCCCCTATCCGCACACCCCGCTGTGGCAGGCACGCGCGGAACTGGGCCTGCACCAGGCGCTGCCCTTCACGCTGAGCCAGCACGCCTGTGCCTCGGCGCTGCTCGCGATCGACACCTGCGGTCGCCTGCTCGCCGCCGACGGCGACCCGGACGCCCTCGCGCTGCTGCTCACCGGGGAGAAGACCTTCACCGGCGTGGCCCAGTTCATCGTGGACTCCGCGGTGCTGGGCGAGGGGGTGGCGGCCGTCCTGATCGGTCCGGGCGGCGACCGCGACCGCGTGCTGTCGTACGCCACCCGCACGCTCGGGGAGTTCCACGAGGCGCCCGAGCTGAGCCCTCGGCTCCAGGAGGAGTTCCAGGGGCGCTACACCGAGGTGCTGGCCGAGGTCATCCTCGCCGCCACCCGGCAGGCCGGCCTGAGCATCGCCGACATCACCCTCGTCCTGCCGCACAACGTCAACCGGATCTCCTGGTGGCGGGTGCTGACCCGGGCGGGACTGCCGAAGAGCCGGCTCTTCCTGGACAACCAGGCCGAGCTGGGCCACTGCTTCGGCGCCGACCCCTTCCTCGGGTACCAGGCGGCGCTCGCCTCCGGCCGGCTGCGCCCGGGTGACCACTACGTGCTGACCGCAGCCGGGTTGGGGGCCACGCTGGCGGCGACGGTCGTCCGGCACTGACCAGGGAGGCCCCGGATGATCAGGACAGCACCGTGTACGTGACCGGGCCGCCGACGGCGGGACCCGGCGGCCCGGACGGCCGTTTCCCGCTGCCGCTGGCCGCGGTCGTCACCCGCTCGTACCCCCGGGGGCGGCCGTATCGCGCGCCGGGCGTACGGATCCTCACCGACCTGGGCGTCGCCCACGGGCTCACCGTCGACGTCGCCGACTACCGGGGACGCACCCGGAGCACCTACACCGAGATGGTCGCCGACCTGGCCGGCGAGCTCGCCTGCGCCGACCGGCCGATCGGGCTCGTGGTGCTGGCCCACGGCACGCCGGACGCCGAGACCCAGTGGCCGTCCTGCTGGCTCGCGGCGGCCTTGCCGGGGGAGCCGCTGAGCTTCGCGGTGGCCGACCACGGGATCGTCACCCCGTTCCTGGCGCTGCGGGTGGCCGCGGCGTACGTCGGGTCGCACGACCTGTCCCGGGCGGCGGTGGTGATCCTGGAACAGACGGCGCTGTTACGCGATCCGGCCGCCGGCGAGGCGCCGGAACCGACCGAGAACCGCGCCACCGCGTTGATCTTCGACCGGGCCGGGGAGCTGGGCGAGCTGCGGGTGCAGCTGCGCACCGGGGTCTGCACCGAATCCGCCACCGGGCTGGTCCGGGCGCGACTGGCCAACGGTGACCGCGGCGAGGCGCTGGTGGTCGGTGGCGCGCTGGCGCGGGGCGTACCGGTGTCGGCCGCCGGGGCGGGCAGGGCCGTGGCCGCCCCGGCCGGGCTGCCGTGCACCGGACCGTGGACTGCCTTCGCCGCCGGGGTGGCCGGCTGGCGCCGCGCCGCCGTCGACCGGGTCCGCCTGATCGATCACGAGCCTCGGCTCGACACGGTGGGCGAGTGTGTCGTCGACCTGGCCCGGCCGCAACAGGTTCGGCACGCATAGACAAGCGCATGTTCGAAGAGGACCCGGATATCCGGCCGTTGCCACCATGTCGGTCAGCCCACTCATGTGAGGAGAAGGGTGTGACGATCACTCCCAACAAGCTCGCCCAGCCCACCATCCCGGGCCGGGCCACCGCAGCGGAACTGGCCGACCTGGACCGCCGCCACCTGATCCGCTCCATGCCCAACGGCGCCGTCACCGAGCGCGTCGTCATCGTCCGCGGCGAAGGCTGCACGGTGTGGGACGCCGACGACAACGAGCTGCTCGACGCCGCGGGCGGCGGTGTCTGGCACTCACCGATCGGCCACGGCCGACGGGACATGGCCGAGATCGCCGCCGCGCAGATGTCCCGGATCGAGTTCTTCACCAGCCTGTACGAGTTCAGCAACGACCAGGCGATCCGGCTCGCCGCCCGGCTGGCCCAGCTGGCGCCCGAGGGCATCGAACGGGTCGCCTTCAGCAGCGGCGGCTCGGAGGCGGTGGAGACCGCCATCAAGGCGGCTCGGCTGTACCACCACCGGCAGGGCGAGCCCGACCGCACCTGGATCCTGGCCCGGCACTACGCCTTCCACGGCGCCACCTACGGCAGCGGTACGGCGACCGGTTTCCCGCCCATGCAGTTCGGTGTCGGGCCGAACCTGCCGCACGTGGAGAAGCTGTCGCCGCCCTACCTCTACCGGGCCGACCAGCTCTACCCGGATCAGGACCCGACCGACTTCCTGATCGCCGAGCTGGAGGAGACCATCGCCCGGATCGGCGCCGGCAACATCGCCGCGATGCTCGGTGAGCCGGTGATGGCGGGTGCGGGTGTGCTGGCGCCGCCGGCCGACTACTGGCCGCGGGTGCGCGAGGTGCTGAGCCGGCACGGCATCCTGCTCATCGCCGACGAGGTGGTCACCGCCCCCGGCCGGCTGGGTGAGTGGTTCATGTCGGACAAGCTCGGCATGCAGCCCGACATGATCACCATGGCCAAGGGGATCGCTGGCGGTTACGCGCCGCTCGGGGCCACCCTGATGCGCGACGAGATCGCCGACGCGCTGCTGCGCGACGGTGGCTTCTTCCACGGCTACACGTTCCAGGGCCACCCGGTGGCGTGCGCGCTGGGCCTGGCCACGCTGGACATCATCGAGCGGGAGGACCTGCTGGGCAACGCCCGTCGCATCGCCGGCTGGCTGCGTTCCGGGCTGGCCCCGGCGGTGGACCTGCCGGTCGTCGGTGACCTGCGGGTGGAGGGCACGCTGGCGGCGCTGGAGCTGATCAGCGAGCCGGTGCACCGTACGCCGATGGGCTGGGACCAGGTCATCGCGGTCGCCTTCGAGGTCCGCCGGGCGCACGGTGTGATCGTCCGGCCGTACGGCTCCAACCTCGTCCTGGCCCCGCCCCTGGTGCTCACGGAGGCGGAGGCCCGACGGGCGACCGCCGCCACGGTGGAGGTCCTGCGTCGGCTGCACCCCGACGGCACGCTCGCCCCGTGCTGACGCACTCGCACCCACCGACTCGACCGATGGAGGACGCCGTGACCCTGGCCACCGCACCCACGCATGCGGAACTGGTCCGCCGCACCGCTGAACTCGTTCCCCTGCTGCGTCAGCACGCGCCGTGGGCCGAGGAGCATCGCCGGCTGCACGAGGAGACAATCGAGGCGATGGCCGCCGCCGGGCTGTACCGGATGCGGGTGCCGGCCCGCTACGGCGGCTTCGAGTCGAGCGCCGAGACGCTTGTGGAGGTGGCGGCCGAACTGGCGCGCGGCGACGGCGCGGCCTCCTGGACCGCCTCGGTCTGGTGGATTCCCACCTGGATGGTAGGCCTGTTCCCCGACGAGGTGCAGGACGAGGTGTTCGCCACCCCGGACGTGCGGATCTGCGGGACGTTGAGCCCGAGCGGGATGGCCGCACCCACCGACGGGGGCCTCACGCTCAACGGCCGGTGGCAGTTCATCAGTGGCGCCTGGCACAGCCACTGGCAGGAGATCATCGCGATGTCGCCGACACCGGACGGCGGCATGCAGCCGCTGATGATGCTGGTGCCGATGTCCGACCTGCAGATCGTCGACGACTGGCACACCTCGGGCATGCGCGGCTCGGGCAGTGTGACCACCGTGGCCCAGGACGTCTTCGTGCCCCAGCACCGGGTGATGCCGCTGGGCGCGATCCTGCAGGGCCAGTACGCCTCGAAGGCCAACGCGGACTCGCCGATGTTCCGGGCGCCGCTGCTCGGCGTCGCCAACGCCTCCTCGGTCGGCACCGTGATCGGTCTGGCCCGGGGCGCGATCGAGCTGTTCCTCGAACGGCTGCCCGGACGGAAGATCACCTACACCGGGTACGAGAGCCAGGCCGAGGCGCCGATCACCCACCTGCAGATCGCCGAAGCGGTGATGAAGAAGGACGAGGCCGAGTTCCACGGCCACCGCATCGCCACGTTCGTCAACGAGCGGGGGCGCACCGGCGAACCGTGGACGGTGCTGGACCGGGCCCGCTCCCGGGCCGACGTCGGCTCGGTGTGCCGCCTGGGCCGCGAGGTGGTCGACCTGCTCAACCAGGCCAGCGGCGGCTCCTCGATCTACCTCGACGTGCCGATCCAGCGGATGGCTCGGGACATGCACGCCGTCACCATGCACGCGCTGCACTATCCGCCCACCAACATGGAGCTGTACGGCAGGGTCCTGTGTGGACTGTCGCCGAACACGCTCTACATCTAGAGCTGGAGGACACCATGTACGACTATGTGGTGGTCGGTGCGGGCTCGGCCGGCTGCATCATCGCGGCCCGGCTGACCGAGGATCCCGACGTCACGGTCTGCCTCATCGAGGCGGGCCCCGAGGACTCGGCCCCCAACATCAAGGTGCCGGCCGCGTTCAGCAAACTCTTCCGCACCGAGTACGACTGGGACTACTCCACCCACGACGAGCCGGCCCTGGCCGGTCGCCGGGTGTACCTGCCGCGCGGACGCGGGCTCGGTGGCTCCAGCTCGATCAACGCGATGGTGTACGTCCGGGGCAACCGCATCGACTACGACGGCTGGGGCCAGCCGGGGTGGTCCTACGACGAACTGATGCCGTACTTCCTGCGCTCTGAGGACAACGAGCGCGGCGCGTCGCCGTACCACGGTGTCGGTGGCCCGTTGCGGATCTCCGACGGCCGGTCCCGCAACGTCAGCTGCGGCGCGTTCGTCGAAGCCGCCACCGAGGCGGGCTACGCCGCCAACGACGACTTCAACGGCCCGCAGCAGGAGGGCTTCGGCTTCTTCCAGGTCACCCAGCGCGACGGCCGCCGGTGGAGCACCGCCGACGCCTTCCTGCGGCCCGCGCTGGACCGGCCCAACCTGGTGGTCGAGACGAATCTCCAGGTGCACCGGGTGCTGATCTCCGACGGGCGGGCCACCGGGGTGACCGGGCGACGGCACGGCGCCGAGGTGACCATCGAGGCCGGACGCGAGGTGATCCTGGCCGCCGGGGCGTACAACTCGCCGCATCTGCTGATGCACTCCGGGATCGGGCCGGCCGACCTGCTGCGGGCGTTGGGCATCGAGGTCGTGCTCGACCAGCCGGAGGTCGGGCAGAACCTCCAGGACCACCTGCTGATTCCGCTGAACTACGTGCACTCCCAGCCGGTGAGCCTGCTGGTGTCGGGTGCGCCGGAGAACGTGCAGCTGTTCATGGAGCAGGGGCAGGGGCCGCTGTGCTCCAACGGCCCGGAGGCGGGCGGCTTCGTGCGTACCCGTGCCGACCTGCCCGGACCGGACGTGGAGTTCTTCGCCGCGCCGATCATGTTCGTGGACAGCGGCCTCGCGCCGCCCACCGCGCACGCGTTGTCCTGCGGGCCTGTGCTGCTCAACCCGGCGAGTCGGGGAGCGGTGACGCTGGCCTCGGACGACCCGACCGCGAAGCCCCGCATCCAGCACAACTACCTCACCGATCCGGCGGACGTGCAGACCGCGGTCGCGGCGGTCCGGATCGGCATGGAGATCGCCCGGCAACCGGCGATGCGGCCGTACGCCGAGTCGCTGGACCGGGCGCCGGCCTCGGAGTCGGACCGCGACCTGGCCGACTACGCCCGCCGGTACGCGCACTCCATCTTCCACGCCGCGGGCAGCTGTGCCCTGGGCCGGGTCGTCGACCCGGAACTGCGCGTGCTCGGCATCGACGGGCTGCGGGTGGCGGACGCCTCGGTGCTGCCGACGGTCACCCGGGGCAACCCGCACGCGTCGGTGATCATGGTGGGGGAGAAGGCGGCCGACCTGATCCGGGGCGGCGCCACGGTGCCGGTACCGGCGACGGCGGCGGCCGCCGGCTGAACCCGGTAGCCCAAACGTGAGCGGTCACCCCCCAGGGATGACCGCTCACGTCGTGGTGGGTAGGCCGCTCAGTCGACGCGGACCCGCGGCACGTACCGGATCCACCGGCCGCCACGGTCGCGGAACGCCTTCTCCTTCGCCATGATCTCTTCGGCGTGGTTCCAGGCGAACAGCAGCGCGTAGTCCGGCCGGGCCGCGTCGAACTCCGCCGGCGGCAGCACCGGAATGTGTGACCCGGGAACCAGCAGGCCCTGCTTGGCCGGGGTCGAGTCACAGGTGAACGGCAGCAGATCGGGACCGATGCCGCAGTACGTCGTCACGGTCGCGGTCTTGCCCGGCGCGCCGTAACCCACCACCGTGCGACCCTCGGCGCGCAGCCCGCGCAGCAGGTCCACCAGATCCTCGCGGATCTGCGCGACCGCGCGGGCGAACCGGGCGAGGGTGTCCCGCTCGATCAGCCCGCTGCTCTGCTCCCGGGCCAGCATGTCCGCCACGGCGGGCCGGATCGGACGCCGACCGGGCCGCGCCAGGGTGTAGCGGATCTCGCCGCCGTGCAGCGGGACGTCTTCGACGTCGACGAGTTCGAACCCGAAGGTACGCGCCATCGCCCGCACCGAGTGCGCGGTGAAGTAGTAGACGTGCTCGTCGTAGATCTGGTCGAAGGCCATGCCGTGCACGATGGTGCCCAGGTACGGCTCCACCATGACGAAGACGCCGTCCGGCGCCAGCAGGGTGTCCACGCCGCGGAACAGCGCGTCCTGGTAGGCGATGTGGCAGACGGTGTTGGCGCCGTAGATGACGTCGGCCCCGCGCCCGGTACGGATCTCGGCCGCGGTGACGTCGTCGAAGAAGCTGTTGCGGACGGTGACCCCCTTGGCCTCGGCCAGGGCCGCCACGGAGGCCGCCGGTTCGACACCCAGATGGCGTACGCCGGCCTGGGCGATGTGCTCCAGCAGCACCCCGTCGTTGCAGCCGATCTCCACCATGAACGGGTCCGGCCCGGTCAGCTCGGTCTCCAGCAGACGTCGGGCCTCCCCGGCGAAGAACTTGCGGTGCAGCGCGGACCCGGAGGCCAGGTAGCGGTACGCGGGGTGGTAGCGCACCTCCTGCGGCACGTCCTCCATGAGCTGCACCATCGTGCACGTGTCGCAGGCGCCGATCGCCAGGCGGAACAGGTATTCCTGCGGCGCCTCCTCGGGACTCAGGAACCGGTTGGCCGACGGCTGCCGGCCCAGGTCGAGGAGTTCTCCCACGGCGCCGCCGCAGATCCGGCATGAAGTCATGCGGGCAGCGTAGGGAGCCCTTCGGCGAGGGGCTTCTTCGACGTTGCGGAACGGCTCGGCTGCGCAAAACCGAAGATGTGACGCCGTGGCCCTCGCGTGAGGATGTCGCTACCACCGACGAGGGGACCTTATGATCAACATCTTTCAGCCGTCGCTGGGCGAGGCCGAACTCGCGGCGGTCGCCGAGGTCTTCGCGACCAACTGGATCGGCAAGGGTGCTCGCGTCGACGAGTTCGAGACGGCCTTCGCCCAGCACATCGGGGTGCCGCGCCCGTTGGTGACCTCCTTCAACTCCTGCACCGCGGCCACCTTCACCGCCGTCGAGCTGGCCGGGATCGGCCCGGGTGACGAGGTGATCATTCCGACGGTGTGCTTCGTCGGGGTGGCCAACGCGGTGGCGGCGGCCGGTGCCCGACCGGTCTTCTGCGACGTGGCCACGCGCACCCTCAACCCGTCGGTCGCCGACCTGGACGCCGTACGCACCGAGCGCACCCGGGCGGTGATCGTGCTGCACTACGGTGGCCACCCCGGCGACATCGTGGCGATCGCGGACTGGTGCCGGGACAACGGGATCCTGCTCATCGAGGACGCGGCGATCGCCGTCGCCTCCCGGGTGGACGGACGAGCCTGCGGCACCTTCGGTGACATGGCGGCGTGGAGCTTCGACCACGGCAAGATCGTGGTGACGGTGGACGGTGGGATGCTCTACGTGCGCGACCCCGAGCTGGCCGAGCGCGCCCCCACGCTCGCCTACCTCGGCCTCGAACAGTCCAGCGGCTACGACTCGGCGCTGCGGCAGCGCACCCGGTGGTGGGACTTCGAGGTCTCCTCGTTCTCCCGCCGGTCGGTGACCAACGACGTGCTCGCCGCCATCGGCGCCGTGCAGCTGCGCCGCCTGCCCGAGTTCATCGCCCGGCGACGAGAGATCGCGGCGCACTACGACGAGGCGCTGGCGGGCGTCGGTGCAGTGGCCTGCCCGCCGCCGCTGCCCACCGGACACGAGACGTCGTACTACATGTACTGGATCCAGTTCGACGGCGACATCCGCGACGAGATCGCCCGGGACCTCTACGAGGAGGGCATCTACACCTCCTTCCGGTATCCGCCGCTGCACCGGGTCAAGGCGTACGGATCGGACGCCCGGCTGCCGTGCGCCGAGGAGGCGGCCGAGCGGACCCTGCTGCTGCCGATCCACCAGGCGCTCACCGACGCCGAGGTCGAGCGGGTCGCCGAGACGGTACGCCGGCGCGTCCAGGTCCGGTCGGCCCGCTGATGCGCGTACGCGAACGCACCGGCCTACTCGACGTTCCCGGCGCCCGGCTGTACCACGAGGTCCGCGGCGAGGGTCCCGGCCTGGTGATCGTGCCCACCGGCAACGGTGACGCCACCCCCATGCGTCCGCTGGCGACCACCCTCGCCGACCGGGGATTCACTGTCGTCACCTACGACCGGCGCGGCTTCTCCCGCAGCCCCATCGACCTGCCGTTCGACGTCGATCGGCGGCCCGACGACGACGCCGACGACATCGGCCGGCTGATCGAGCACCTGGATCTGGCCGGGGCGCACGTCTTCGGCGGCAGCTCCGGTGCCATCGTGGCACTGGGTACCCTGGAGCGGGTGCCGGAGCAGGTCGGCACGGTCGTCGCGCACGAGCCACCGCTGGCCACCGCCCTGCCCGACGCCGAGGGATGGCTCGCCTTCTACACCGACCTGTACGACCGGTACCGCCGCGAGGGCGCCGCCGCGGCCCAACGACACTTCCGCGCCACCATGGGCATGACCGCGTCGACCCGGCCGCCGCCCGAGGTGGAACTGCCCGGACCACAGCTCGCCGAGCTGCTCGACCGGCTGCGCCGCAACCAGGACTTCTGGTTCGAGTACGAGATCCGCACCTATCCGTCGGTCGTCTGCGACCTGCGGGTGCTGCGGGCGAACGCGAGCCGGTTGGTGTTGGCCGGCGGCACAGACTCGCGGTCGACCTGGCCGTACCGTCCGGGCCTGGCGTTGGCGGAGCAGCTCGACGCGTCGATCACCCATTTCCCGGGTGGCCACGTCGGCTACGTGACCCACCCGTTCGCCTTCGCCGACCGGCTCGCGGAGGTCCTGGCTGGAGCACGCTGAGAGATGAGGCAGGAATCGGTCCTTCCTACGCTTGCCGTGGGCGTGTCCGGCAGGCAAGGAGGACCGTTATGGCCACGGCGTCCCCGGGTTCGACACCGCGCGAGGATCTCCTCCGGCCGGTGGGGGCGGCGAGGTGACGGCCCGCCCCGGCCGGCTGCGTGCTGCCCTGCTCACCGTGTTCGTCGCCGCAGCGCTCGCCGCGACCCCCGGTGTCGGGCTGGCCGCCGGTGACCTGACCGCCTCCGACCCGCCCGACGGTGCCGCGCTGGACGCGGCGCCGTCGGTGGTGACACTGACCTTCTCCCACCGGCCGGACGTGGACGAGTCACACGTGTCGGTGCGCAACGACGCAGGTCAGGACCGCACCGCCGGCGCCCTTGCCAGGGCCGACGGGAACAGCCTGCGGATGCCGGTGGCGCTGAAGCCGGGCGGCGACTACACCATCGCCTTCCACGTGGTCTTCGCCGACGGCAGCGACCTGACCGGCATCAGACGGTTCAGCGTCGGCACCGGGGCACCGCCCGCGCCGTTGAGCGCCGAGGTGGCCCAGCGGACCCGCGAGTCGGTGCAGCAGCGGCACGCCGGCCACGGCCCCGACTGGATCAGGTCGAGCATGCTGACGCTGAACGGGCTGGTCCTCGTCGGCGTGGTGGTGCTGCTCGTCGTGCGCCGCCCCAGGAAGACGACGACGGGGGCCCGCTGGGTGTTGCGTGAGCCCGAGGACGAGTCCGACACCCGCGGGTAGGGCCGGTCGACGTCCTCGGTCCATCGCCGAGCAGGCCCAGCACACACAACGAGATCAGGGCCCGAACGCTTGTGCGTTCGGGCCCTGACCTCTGGTGCCTCAGCTCAGCGGTGCCATCAGCGCCGCGGCGCTCTCGGCACTGAGCATCGTGCTCTGCGGCGACGTGCGCAGCCGGGCGATGTTGCCCTTGCCCGCGACCAACGCGTAGTTGCCGTTGGCGGCGATCATCGTGGCCGGCTTCTCCGCCGAGAGCTCGAGATCAGTGATCCCCTTCATATTCCCTCCTCTCTGTCCTGTCAGCGAGCGTCCGGTAGTGGTATTCACTCCGTACCGCTCGCAGGAAATCCCGCTGATCGACGAAGCCGAGGGGCCGCCAGTGGCTCTCCAGCGACTGCGGCATCGGCCGGCCGATCATGTCGAAGTACCACCGCAGCTGCTGCCGGGTGGTGTCGCCGTCCGCGGTGGGTCCGGACCCGTCCAGGCCGTGCTCGGTCAGGGTCCTGCGCTTGGCGGCGATGTGTTGGCACAGCGGGGCGTACTCGCCGTCGATGCGCAGCACGTCGAGCACGGCGAGCGGCATCATCTCGCTCAGCTGCTCCATGGTCTCCTCGACCTGCTGCTCGATACCGACGAGCGTGCCGAAGTGGTTGACGTCGATGCCGTTGGTGTCCAGCCACGCCTGGGTCTCCGCGGTGCCGGTCAACCCGTGCAGCCGGCGGAACCGGGCCGCCGCCGCCGGCAGATCGGCGGGCGGCTCCGGGTGCGCCGCGTCGACGGTGGCCCGCAGCGCGGCCCGTTCCCAGACCGTGCGATAGCGGACCGGGTCCAGGCGCAGCTCGTCCAGGATCTCCAGGGCCGTGACCGAGGCCGGGTCCCCGTCGTCCGTGTTCGCCGCCGCGCCCGCCACCCCACCCAGCTCGCCCGCGGTCTGGCGGGCCTGCTCGAAGAAGGCGGTGTGCTCGAAGGTGAAGTTCGCCGGGGGGACGTCGGCGCCGCGTTCCTGCGCCATCAGCCGGAGCATGGCCTCGGCGTCGCGCGCCTTGCGGTCGACGCGGTTGCCGGGCAGCCATGCCCGTAGGGCGGCCAACTCGTCGGCGGGCAGACCGGCCGCCTCGCCGGCGGCCAGCAACTGCGGATAGCTGCGACCCAGGTAGTACGTCTGTTTGGCCAGCTGCACCAGATCCGTGGCGGTCCGCTCGGCGACGATCCCGGCGTTGGCCGCCGCCGCCAGGGTGGCCCGTACGTTCACCATGGCCTCGTTGACCGGCCGGTACCCGTCGTCGGCGTCGGCGTGCGCGACGGCGACCTCGTCGTCGTCGTTGAGGCTGCCCTCGTGGTACGCCGTGAAGATCTCACCGACGCCCCGCATCCCGAAGGCGGCCAGCTCGGCGGCGCGGAGGGCACCCATGCTGGCGCTGCCGTAGACCGGGATGCCGCGGCTGATGGCCCAGAGGATCTCCTTGTGCCAGACCGCCGGCACGTCGTGGAACCGGCCGTCGATGATGCCGATGGCGCTGGGCCGGCGCGCGACCGACCGCAGTACGTCGCCCTGGCTGACCGGCGGGAGGAAGGTCGCCTCCGGTAGCAGCTCCTGGGCACGCTCGCGCGGCAGCGTGGGGCCCAGGAAGACGTGGATCGTCATGCTCCGGCCTCCCGCAGTCGGCGGGCCCGCGGGCCCGGGTGGTAGGTGTCCGGCGTCGGGGCGTGCTCGGCGCCGGGCAGCATCACCCGGACGACGGAGATGCCGAGCTGCTCACCGCCGAGCGGCACCTGGATGGCTTCGGTGATGCCGGCCTGCCGCAACGCCGCCAACTCGTGCTCGATGTCCTCCTGGAAGGAGGCGTTGTCCCGGGTCGGCACGTCGGTGAAGTGGCGCGGGGCGTTCCCTGCGGCACACGTACGCCAGGCCGCCTCGCGGTTGTCCAGGTCGTTGGCCCGTACGTAAAGAGAGCGGTAGAAGTCGTCGCGGGATCCGGCGATCACCGTCAGCCGACTCTGCACCGCCTCGGTCAGCGCCCGCAGCAGCGCGATCTCGCGCCGGGGGTGACAGCCCTGACCCTGCGCCACGGCGACCCGGCTGATCGACACCCGGGGATCCTCGGCGATGTCGACGGTGAAGCAGGGCAGGCCGATGTCGGTGGTCATGTCCCAGCAGGCTGCGGCGACCCCGGCGGCGGCGAGCGTGTCGAGCACGTGCCGGCAGGCCGGATCGTCCACAGTGTCCGGGTCGACGCGCAACTCGTCCTGCCGCTGTTTGGCAGTGGCCAGCCAGAGCGCCTCGGCGTCGCGTTCGATCACCTCGCAGATGGCGTGGCTCGTCGCTTCGAGCAGGTGGTTGCCGGAGGCGAGACCGTTCGACGTCACCGCGAACGGCGACTGACCGGCCTGCGAGGCGCCCGTGTAGTCGTTGTGCACCAGGTCGAAGGGGAGCCAGACGGGCTCTCCGCTCATCAGGTCGGTGCCCTCGATCCAGAGCAGTCGGCGGTCCCGGCGCAGCGGCTCTCCGGCGGCGGTGATCAGGAACGAGGTGTCCACGAGCCGGCGGTGCCGGGCCAGTTCATCCCACGAGCCCAGCAGCAGGGGCGCCTCGATCCGTTCGGCGTGGTACGCCTCGATCGATTCCATCACCGCCGACACCCGGGCGGCGTCCACGCTGAGACCCTTGCCCTGGGCGACGGTGAGGCCGCGGGAGTTCGGGCGCACGGCCATGAAGACCGGAACACCGATGTGGTCCAGGCCGGTGACGTCGGCGACCCGCGTGATGCCCATCTCGGGGAGCCGGGGGAGGACCCGTTGCCACGTCTCGGCCGGCGCGATCGCCCGGTCCGTACCGTCGCGGTACGTCTTGCCCGTACCGGCTTCCACTGCCGTGCTCAGCACAACCACCCCCCGAAGACGTCGACGCGTCCGGTCCGAGGCCGGGCCCGCGGTACATCGATGACCATCCTGTTGGGCCAGGTCGGAGGGCCGCACCTTCGAGGTTGCTGTGCTCCTGGCTACGGCCGGGCGCACCCTTGACCCGCCACTGTGGCTGACGCACGCTGCCTGCGTGAGATTTCGGGCGGGCCTGTTGCGCGAGCATGACTTCCGCCAACTCTTCGTTGCCGACGCCGTCAGTCAGCTCGGCATCCAGGTGAGCCTGATGGCGTTGCCGCTGGTGGCGGTGCTCGCGCTGCAGGCCGACCAGTTCGAGGTCGGCCTGCTGGCGGCGTGCGAGACGGCGGCCTTCCTGTTCATCGGGCTGCCCGCCGGTGCCTGGGTCGACAGGTGGCGTCGGCGGGGGGTGCTGATCGCCGGTGACCTGGTCCGCGCGCTGGTGCTGATCACCGTGCCGCTGGCCTGGTGGGGTGGCTGGCTCACCATGCCGCAGCTGTACGCCGTCGCGCTGCTGATCGGTGTCGGCACGGTGTTCTTCGACGTGGCCTACCAGAGCTACCTGCCGCACCTGGTCCGCCCCGATCAGGTGATCGAGGGGAACTCCCGGCTGGAGGCCGTCCGCAGCGTCAACTGGGTGGCCGGGCCCGCCGCGGGTGGTCTGCTGGTGCAGTGGCTCACCGCGCCGTACGCGCTGGTGGTCAACTGCGTCACCTACCTGGTCTCGGCGCTGTTCGTCGTGCGGATCCGCCGCCGGGAGCCACTGCCGGTTCCGTCTCCCGGCGCCAGCCTGCGTCGTGAGATCGTCGAGGGCCTGCGGTTCGTGATCGGCCATCGGCTGTTGCGGGCGACCGCCAGTTGCACGAGTCTCGCCAACTTCTTCGGCGCCATGACCACGGTGATGCAGGTGATCCTGCTGGCCCGGGTCCTCGAACTCGCGCCCGGCGCCATCGGGGTCTTCCTCTCCGTCGTCAGCGCCGGCGCGGTGCTCGGTGCCGTCGCGGTACGACCGATCGTCGCGCGTCTCGGTCAAGGGCCGACGATCTGGATGGCGATGGCGTTCAGTGCCCCGTTCGGGCTGCTGCTGCCGCTGGCCGAGCGGGGATGGCTGCTCTGGCTCGCGGCGGCGGGCTCGGCGGTCAGCTGGTTCGGTTCGGTGGTCTACAACATCACCCAGCTCAGCTTCCGGCAGCTGCTGACCCCACCGCGCCTGCTCGGCCGGATGAACGCGACGATGCGCTTCCTGGTCTGGGGCAGCATGCCGGTGGGCAGCATCGTCGCCGGTGTGCTCGGTCAACACCTGGGCGTACGCCCGGTGCTGTGGATCGCCGCCATCGGTCAGATGCTGGTCTTCCTGCCCACCTTCCTGTCCCCACTACGGCACATGCGGGTGTTGCCGACGGCGGCGTCCGACTCCCCGGCGAAGGAGCTGAGCACGGCATGAACCAGCGCACCTGGGGTGACCGGCGTCATCCGGCGATCCTGCTGTTCGCCGCGGACCTGCCCGTCGGCCTGTCCGGTGACGACGTGTGCCGCCGGCTCGCCGCAGCCACCCGGTTCGTGATCCGGCTCGACGACGAGACCGACGGCACGGCCGACGACGACCCCAACTCGACGACCGCCGCGCTGGCGGCGCTGGACCGCTGGGAGGTGCGTCGCGCGCATCTGGTGGGCGGCGCGTCCGCCGCGCGGATGGCTCACCACCATGCCGACCGGGTCGAGTCGGTGTCGGTGCCGGCCGGCACCCACCCGGGGGAGCTGCCCGTGCCGACGATCCCGCTCGACGGACCGGACCCGGTGCTGGCCCTGATCCGGTTGACCAGCGGTGGCTGGGATCCGCAGGGCGACCGGTTGGCGGCGCGGGCGATCGCCGCCGGGGACACGACCGGCTGGTTCGAGGAGCTGTACGCCGGTGGGGTCCGCGGCGAGGTGGACATGCCGTGGGACCGGACCTTCCCGCATCCGTTGCTGGCCGAGTGGGCCGAGCGGGAGGGCGTACGCGGTGCCGGCCGCCGAGCGGTGGTGACCGGGTGTGGCCTCGGCGCCGATGCGGAGTTCCTCACCGGCCTGGGGTTCCAGGCGCTCGGCTTCGACGTGGCCGAGAGCGCGATCAAGGTCGCCCGGGACCGTCATCGCGGTTCGGGAACCGAGTACGCGGTGGGTGACCTGCTCGACCCGCCGACGGACTGGATCCGCGCCTTCGACCTGGTCGTCGACGTCATCACCGTGCAGGCGCTACCCGAGCCGCCCCGGCACACCGCGATCGTCAACGTCGGTCGACTGGTGGCGCCGGGCGGGACGTTGCTGGTCATCGCGTACCGGTCGGACGGGTCCACCTATGTGGTGCCGCCCTGGCCACTGACCCGCGCGGAGATCGACGCGTACGGCACCGACGGGCTGGTGCCGGTGCGGATCGAGGAGTTGACCATCGACGGTGGCGACCTCACGGCCCGGTGGCGGGCAGAGTTCCACCGTCCGCACTGACCGCCTGTCCGTTGAGGCGTTCCTGCACGAGGTGTTCCCGGGCCATCCGGCGCAGTGCCGCGGAGGCCACACCGAGCAGCACGGAACGCACCGCCGCTGCGGCGCGGTCGTCGCGCTCGAACTGCTCCGGCACCTGGGCGAGCTCGTGCGCGGCGAGCCGCTCGGCCACTTCCGCGTACGGGGTCAGGAAGTCGGTGCCGCACGCGCAGCCCAGCAGCCGCAGGGCCGCCAGCACCTGCGCGAGCCGGACGGCGGCCGGGGTGTCGGCGGGAAGCTGCCAACCGAGTTGATGAACGAATTCGTCGACCTCGGCCTGCGCGTCTTTCAGGTGCGCCGATTCCGGGGTCTCCGATTCGAGGCCGAACACCGCACGATCGGTGACGGCATAGAGGCCGGACAGGGACATATCGTCGTCCGCGATGGCGGAGAGCACGTCCCGAACCGACGAAAGATCGAGGTGGGCGATCGTGGTGAGGGAACGGATCAACAGGAGTTGTCGCAGGTGCTCCTCGCCGTAAACGGCCTGGTTGCGGCCGGTGGGGGTGCCGGCCGGAAGGAGCTTTTCCCGCAGATAGAACTTAATGGTCGCAACGGGTGCGCCTGATCTCCTGCTGAGATCCGAGATTCGCATGCATCCCCCAGGCGATCGGCAACTTGCCCTCCGCAGTATTCCACAGAGGAGCCTGGGTCAAATCTCCCAAATCCTGTCGGATGGGAATTGTGGGTGCCGTTCCCTCGGGCGGGTGAATAAGCTCGGACCGGTCCGGCCGGCCGCGCCGTTCAGGCGGCGGGCCGGTGGTTCCGGGCCGAGGCGAAGTGTCGCTGGGGGCGCAGCGCGGTCGGCGCGGTCTCCGCCCGCCCGATGTCCTCCCGCCCGGTCTTCTCCCGTCCGGTCTCGTCCCGCCCGGCCTCGTCCTGCCCGGTCATGGACAGGGCCAGCTTGCGGACGTCGAGCAGGGCCAGCAGCACGGGTGGGTCGAGCGCTCCCGCCGGTTGCAGGGTCAGCTCCGCCTCGATATCGGTGTCCGGTCGTACGGTCAGCGGACCGTAGGACGCCACCGACACCTGCTGCTCGGGTTGGGAGGCGTCCCACACCGACTGCTGCGGATCGCCCGTCACCGACTGCGCCAGCAGGTACCAGCTGCCGCTCGGCACCTCCTCGAAGGTGAAGTGGCCCGGCTCGGGCAGCACGGCGCAGCGCACCGGCCGGCCCTCCGGGATGCGGTCGGCGAACATGCCGACGAAGATCAGACCGGGCTCGACGTCGGGCCCGGGAAAGATCTTGCCCCGGACGCGGGCCGCCGACGGTTGGCCGAGTCTGCCGGAGCGGTCGATCGGGATGTGCGTCGCGAACCCGGCCAGCCGACGGTAGGTGGTCGGTGGCATGCCCACGCTGCGGGTGAAGCGCGAACTGAACGTGCCCACGCTGTTGTAGCCGACCCGCAGGCTGATGTCCGCGACGTTGAGCGACGTCGACTTGAGCAGGTGCTTGGCCCGCTGAAGCCGCAGAGCCGACAGGAAGCGGGCGGGCGAGACCCCGGTGGCCCGCTGGAAGATCCGCGTGAAATGGAACTTGCTGAACATGGCCGCGCGGGCCAGGTCGTCCACGGTGAGCTGCTCACCGAGGTTGTCGTGCATCATTCCGATGGCGCGTTTCACCGCAAGCTCAACTGACTCTTCCATTTGCTCCACCTCGGTCCCGATGGCGAGCGGGATCAGGCACGATCCCATACCTGGTGTTACTGCAATTACTGGCGATTTCTGCGTGGGCGACAATTCGGGAGCGCTTTTTCAAATGGTCGGCGCTTCCAATTGTGGCGGTTTGCCGTTTCCGCCCGGCGCTGTGCCTGGCGTCGAGATTAGCGGAGCCGGTCATCTGGTCGCAATGACTGCGCAACCGCCTGGTCGCTGTGCGCAATCGGGAAGTAATGGCCTTCTGTGGGCGACGTTTTTGCAGCTCAAGCGCGTGTGCGGATAGTGGCACGCACTACTTCGGATAGCGCTGATAGCTATTCGGGCAGCTGCCTGGACAACTGTTTCGGTGCGGTGCGAACAGCCCGAAAGCGCACCATTCGACCGTCCGTCGTCGGTGGCGAAGTGCAACCGGTGTCGCGACCAGTGGCGATGTCCATTCGTACGAGAGTGGCTTGTCCTGTCGGTGGTCTCCACCGCGAGGTTGCGCAGCTGCGGCGCTTCTTCCGGCTCAACGACGGTTGGTCTGAATTGACCATAAGTTAGGAGTTGTACCCCTCGACTACTCTCGCCGTCGTGGACACTGCGGAGATCGATGCACCAGTCGTCGGCGTCACCGTCTATCCGGACCGGGCGCGGGTCACCCGCCGCGGTGTCGCCCGGTTGACCGCCGGCCGACACCGGGTACGCATCGCGCCGCTGCCGCTCGGGCTGCGCCGGGACTCGGTCCGGGTCGGCGGTCGGGGTCCGGCCACCGTGCTCGGTGTGGACGTGACCACCTGGCGGCAGGCCCGCAGCACCGACACGCAGGTGGTCGGGTTGGAGCAGCGTCGCCGCGAGATCGCCGACGAACTGGCCGAGGTGGACGACGCGGACGGGATCGAGGAGCAGCGCGGACAGTTCCTCGCCCGGTTGGCCGAGCGGGCCGGTGGCACGTACGCCCGTGCCCTGGCCGCCGGTGACGCGGCCCCCGGCGACGTGGCCACCTTCACCGACGCGGTGGCCGCGCAGCTCGCCGACTCCCGGGCCCGCCGCCGTGCGCTGGCCCGTCGGCGCACCGAGCTGGCGGAGGAGTTGGCCGCGGTCGGCCGGGATCTCGATGCGGCGCAGGGCAAACGGGCACCGGATCGGTTGGCCGTCGAGGTGATCCTGGCGGCGGAGGTCGACGACACCGACATCGAACTGGAGCTGACCTACCTCGTGGACGGGGCCCGGTGGCAGCCCTCCTACGATCTGCGGCTGGTCGACGACACCATGACCGTGACCTGGTTCGGGGCGGTCAGCCAGAGCACGGGGGAGGACTGGCCGGAGTGTGAACTCCAGCTCTCCACCGCCCGGCCGGCGGCGACGACAGGGGTGCCCGAACTGTCGCCGTGGTATCTCGACCGGGTGCGACAGGTGTCGCCGGTCGCGATGTCGGCGGGCACGCCGATGATGATGCCGCCGCCGCCGCCCGGGCCGGCGCCGGCCGGCGGTTTTCCGGTCCGTGCCGCGGCGCGTCCGAAGCTGCAGGAGAGCGTCGCCGAGGTGGAGCAGGGAATCAGCGCGGCCACCTACCGGCCGGCCCGGCCGGTGGCGGTGCCGGCCGACGGCAGCGCGCACCGGGCCACCATCGCCGTGCTGGAGCTGCCGGCCCGACTGGACCACGTCACCGTGCCGGTGCGGGCCGCCGACGCGCATCTGCGTGCCACCGTCCGCAACACCTCCGAGCACACGCTGCTGCCCGGCCCGGCCGCGGTGTTCCACGACGCCGACTTCGTCGCGTCCACCAGGCTGCCGACGTGGGCACCGGGTGAGGAGACCGAGGTGGCGCTCGGCGTGGACGACCGGCTGCGGGTGGAGCGGAAGCTGCACCGGCGCACCGAGACCAAGGCCACCCTCGGCTCGACCCGGCGACGGGAGGTGGAATACCTGATCACCGTCGCCAACCACACGCCGCGCCCGGCGACCGTCGAGGTGCGCGACCAGCTCCCGGTCTCGCGCGACGAGGGAGTGGTGGTACGGGAGACGACGGTCGTGCCACCGCCGGTCGAGCGTACCGAGATGGGCGAGCTGACCTGGCGGCTGTCGCTGGCACCCGGCGACAGCGGCGAGATCGCGCTGGGTTTCCGGGTCGAGTTGGCCAAGGGGGTCGAGCTGACCGGCTGGCGCGAGTAGCCGTCAGCGCGACCCCCCACGAGCCTCGCCGACCGCGGCGGCGAGGGCCTGCACTCCGTCGGCGATGGCGCGTTCGGTGAGGGTGGCGTAGCCGAAGATCAGCCCGCCGGGCCCGGTGGGATTCAGCCGGTACCGGGAGATGCCCTGCACGACCAGTCCGTGCCGGGCCGCGGCGGCCACGACCGTGGCCTCGTCGAGGTCGGGCGGGAGCCAGGTCACGACATGTTGACCCGCCGCGACACCGACCGATTCCAGTTCGGGCAGTCGGGTACGCAGTGCGGCCACGAGCGCGTCGCGGCGGCGGCGGTAGATCGGGCGCATGCGCCGCAGGTGCCGGTCGAACTCGCCACGGGTGAGGAAGTCGGCGAAGGTCAGTTGGTCGATGACGCCGGAGCCCCGGTCGGCCAGCACCTTGGCAGCTGTGAGGTCGTCGACCAGATGTGCGGGTGCCAGCAGCCAGCCGAGTCGCAGCCCGGGGGCCAGGGTCTTGCTCGCCGTGCCGCAGTACACCACGGTGTCCGGTGCCAGCCCTTGCATGGCGCCGACCGGTGACCGGTCGTAGCGGTACTCCGCGTCGTAGTCGTCCTCGATGACCACGGCGCGGCGGCGCTGCGCCCAGCCGATCACCCTGGTCCGCGCGGCGGCTGACAGGACCCCGCCGGTGGGCCACTGGTGCGAGGGGGTCAGCACGACGGCGTCCGCGTCGAGGTGTTCCAGTTCCTCGACGCGGATGCCGTCCGGCCCGACCGGGACGCCGACCACCTCCAGACCGGCGGCGATCGCGACGGGACGGGCGTCACCGTCGGAGGACGGGTCCTCGACCACCAGCCGGCGCGCTCCGCGCGCGGCGAGCACCTGGATCAGCAGCGCGACGCCCTGTCCGTAGCCACTGCAGATCACCACGTTCTCCGGGCGGGCCGCCGTGCCGCGAACCCGGTTGAGGTAGTCGGCCAGGGCCGTGTGCAGTTCGGGCACCCCGCGCCCGTCGGGGTAGGCGAAACGTTCGCTCGGTGTGGTGGTGAGGACCGTGCGTACCGACCGCAGCCAGGCGGCCCGGGGAAACGACGACACATCGGTACGGCCGTACCCGAAGTCGATCCGGGCTGCCGGCGGAACCCTGGGACGGTGACCCTCCGGCGTCGCCGCCGGATCGACCGCGACCCGGGTGTAGCCGCCCGACCGGCTGGTGAGGTAGCCCTCGGCGGCGAGTTGCTGGTAGGCCTCGACCACGACACCGCGGGACACGCCCAGATCGGTGGCGACGGTGCGGGTGGGCGGCAGAGACGTGCCGAGACGCAACCGGCCGGCCCGGATGCTGCGCCGGATGGAGGAGGCGATCTGCCGGTGCAGCGGTTCGGCCGCTGAACGGTCGACATCGATGAGCAGGTCGGCCGCCGTACTCGAATTGGTCCTGGACAGCCCCATGCAATCGGACCTTAACGGGTGTACCGATTCCTGTCAGGGTCGCAGACATGACGACAGCGAAGAGTCCCCGCCTCGACGGTTGCCTGCTCACTGCGGGCGACCCGGGCTACGAGGCGGCCCGTACCGTCTGGAATGCCATGATCGACCGCCGGCCGAGGATGATCGTTCGGGCCGCGAGCGTCAGCGACGTGGTGATCGCGGTGCGCCTGGCCCGCGAACTCGATCTGGAGATCGGGGTGCGCTGCGGCGGGCACAACGTGGCCGGTCTCGCCGTCCCCGCGGACGGCCTGATGGTCGACCTGACCCTGCTGAACCGCGTCCGGGTCGATCCGGTCCGGCGACGTGCCCGGGTGCAGGGCGGCGCGCTGCTCGGCGCAGTCGACCAGGCGACGCAGCCGTACGGACTCGCCACGACCGCCGGCAACGTCTCGCACACCGGCGTCGGTGGCCTGACCCTCGGCGGCGGCATGGGCTGGCTCGCTCGCCAACACGGGCTGGCCTGCGACAACGTCGTCTCCTACACGGTCGTCACCGCCGACGGGCAGGTGGTGACCGCGAGCCGCACCGAGAACCCCGACCTCTACTGGGGACTGCGCGGCGGTGGGGGCAACTTCGGCATCGTCACCGAGTTCGAATTCCAACTGCACCACACCGGTACGCAGACCCTGGTCGCCGAGTTCGACTTCCGCGCCGAGGACGCCGTTGCGGTGCTCGAAGGCTGGCGAGACCTCAACGCCGTCGCGCCGCGGCAGGCGACCTTCACCGCCGAGGTCAGCAGCACGACCAGCGGTCCGGTCGCCACCATCGGCTTCGTCTGGGTCGGCGATCCCGCCGCCGCGCATCGGCTGCTGCCGGCGATGCGCGCGCTCGGACGCCCGATCGCCGAGCGGGTCACCATGCCGTCCTACCTCGCACTCCAGCAGCGCGATGACACCGTCGCCGGACCCGCCTACCGTCGCTATTCCCGCGCGCACTACCTGCGGCAGTTCCCGTCCACGGCGATCGAGGCGTTCCTGCTGCGCGGCGCTTCGGACCTGCACGCCGGCACCCTGTTGCCCGGAGCCGGACTCCAGGCGCACGGTGGTGCCATCGCCGACGTCGCCGACACCGATGCCGCGTTCAGCCACCGCGGCACCCTGTTCGAGTTCGGTGCCGACGCACGCTGGACCGACCCGTCGGAAGACGACATCCGGATGGTGGCGGCGCGCGCGGCCGCCGCCGCCCTCGACCCGTACGCCGGGGGCGTCTACGTCAACTCACTCGCCGCCGACGAGGGGCGACGCGGGGTACGCCGCGCCTACCCGGCCGCCAAGATCGCCAGGCTCACCACAGTCAAGACCCGTTGGGATCCGCAGAACGTCTTCCACCTCAACCACAACATCCGGCCCAGGCATGCCTGAGCCGGTCTCGAGCAAAGTGGCAGATGGCGGAACGGCTCAGATGTCACCGAAGCCGTACGAGCCGACCACCGTGGCCTGTTCGAACTGGGGTGGGGCGGCGCAGCGGGAGCGGATGCCCTCCTGGAAACGCTGGAACGCGGCCGTGTCGGTGAGCGCGGTCGAGCCTTCCTCGGCCACCAGCACGTGCATGAACTCGGTGCCGTCACCCAGCCGGAACGTCGCGTAGTGCAGCCCGGCCGGCCGGGTCTGCGCCAGTTCGGCGAAGACGTCCTCGACCAGCTTGGCGTTCTCGTCGGCGACCTCTGGCCGGGTGGTGTAGCGAATGACCGTGGTCTGGCGCATCGTCGTCCCTTCAGCGGCTGAAAGGCAAACGATCGCCCACCGCCGCCGGATGCGCATCTTCGGTCTTGCTCCCGATGGCACCTGCGAGGTGGCGAATGACCTAGCCTGGATGTTGGGAGGCGGACACATGCAGGACATTCAGAAGGTCCGGCACCGGCAGGCCGACGTCGACGGCGTGGAGGTGTTCTACCGCGAGGCCGGGCGTCCCGGCCGGCTGACCGTCCTGCTGCTGCACGGGTTTCCCAGCTCATCGCACACGTTCCGCCAGGTCATGCCCGTCATCGGCGACGTCGCACACGTGATCGCGCCGGATCTGCCCGGCTTCGGCATGTCGTCGTCGCCGACCGTCGGCGACTACGACTACACCTTCGGCAATCTGTCGCGTACGGTCGAGCACCTGCTCGACCAGTTGGGCGTCGAGCGCTTCTTCGTCTACCTGCACGACTTCGGCGCACCGGTCGGCTACCACCTGGCCACCCGCGCCCCGGCCCGCATCCGCGGCCTTATCGTGCAGAGCGGCAACGCGCACGACGACGGCCTGGGGGAGCAGTGGGACAGCGCCCGGGCGTACTGGGCCGACCCGACCGACGAGCGGCGCGCCGCGCTGCCGGACTGGTTGAACTTCGCGGGCACCCGCGACCAGTACCTCGCCGGGCTGCCCGAACACGTGCGAATCCTGCACGCACCCGAGTCGTGGCACCTCGACTGGGAGCGGATGAGCCGACCCGGCAACATCGACGCGCAGTTCGCGCTCTTCACCGACTACGCCAACCACGTCGCCCGCTTCGCCGAGATCGCCGAATACCACCGCGTGCACCAGCCGCCGGCGCTCGTGCTGTGGGGACGGCACGACCCGTACTTCGACGTCGAGGAGGTCCTCGCGTACCACCGCGCTCTCGACCGCATGGACGCACACCTCTACGACGGTGGGCACCTGCTGCTGGAGACCCACGCGATCGAGTGCGCCGACCTGATGCGCACGTTCGTGCTCGACAACAGCTGAGCCCGACCCGTCGTCGGGCGCGCCGACCTGCACGGTGGCGACCGAGTGGCGTCGTTGGGGCAAAGCCCTGCGTGTGGTCAGCGGCGGACCGTATGGTGCGAAACGTGCGCCCGGCCGCCCACGCTGCGCGAAGGCCGCGGTGCCGGCGGCTGTGCTCCCGCGACGAAAAAGGGCGTGAGGATGAGGGCTGTCGTCTATCGCGACGTACGCAGTGTCGACGTGTGCGAGGTACCCGACCCCGAGGTGCAGGAGGAGACCGACGCGGTCGTACGGATCACCTCCACCGCCTTGTGCGGCACGGATCTGCACATGTACGACGGGCGTACCGGCGCACCGCCCGGGCTTGTTCTCGGCCACGAGCCGCTGGGCGTGGTCGAACGGGTGGGGTCGGCGGTGCAGACCGTGCGCCCGGGGACCCGGGTGGTGATTCCCACCCACCTGTTCTGCGGTGTCTGCGCCATGTGCGCCCGTGGCCTGTCCGCGTTGTGTCTGCGCGCCCGGCCCGACGGACTCGGCGCCGCGTACGGCTATGTGGGCATGGGCCCGTATCCGGGCGCGCAGGCCGAACTGCTGCGGGTGCCGTGGGCCGACGCGAACTGCCTGCCCCTGCCGGGCGAGCCGGGGGACGCGTACGAGGACGACTTCGTGCTGCTCGCCGACGCCTTCGTCACCGGTTGGCACGCCGCCGCCACCCTCGCCGACGTACGCGCCGGGGACACCGTCGCCGTGTTCGGCGCCGGCACGATCGGACTGCTCGCCGCGTACTCCGCCGGCCTGCTCGGCGCCCGCACCGTCTACAGCGTCGACCACGTCGACGCCCGGCTGGGCAAGGCCGAGGAGATGGGCGCGGTGCCGGTGGACTTCCGGCAGGGAGATCCGGTCGAGCAGATCCGGGCCGACCGGGCCCGGCGTGGCCTGCCGCTGGGGGAGGAGAAGCTGCCCGGCGTGGACAAGGTCATCGACTTCGACAAGCGGCAGGACGTGATCAAGGCGGTCCTGCGCCCGTGATGGAAGCAGCCGCCCCTGCGGGACCCGCAGAGGCGGCTGATCGGCGTACGGCTACCGGCCGGCGCACAACGCGGCGTCGAAGGCGTCGAGCACCCGGAAGACACCGTCCGGCACCGGACTGGAGTCGGCGGTCACCACGAGGGTCACCGCGCGACCGTCCGCGGTGATCGCGGTCCGGCTGGAGTACCCGTCGATGTCACCCCCGTGCCCCCAGGCCCGACCGCCACAGCTCAGGTCGAACCCGACGGTGCCCAACCCGTAGTGCCACACCAGGTCGGGCAGGGCTTCGCCGCCCGGATAGAACGGGTTGCTGGTCCGCATCTGCGCCAGCGTCGCCGGCTTGATCAGCTTGCCGTCCTGCAACGCCACCAGGAACCGGTTGAGGTCGCTCGGCGTGGAGATCATCTGCCCGGCGGCCCCGCCGATGGAGGGATCGAGCCGGGTGATCTCGGTCCACTTGCCGGTCTCGGGGTGGGGGAGGTAACCGTTCGCGTGCGGCTTGCGGATGCCCTGGTCGCCGACGCCCGGCCAGTAGGTCTTCCGCAACCCGACCCGGTCGATGATCCGGTTGGTGATCACCTCGCTGATCGGCCGTCCGGTCACCTTCTGCACGAGCAGGCCGGCCAGGATGAAGTTGGTGTTGCTGTAGTCCATCGTGGTGCCCGGCACCGGGCTCGTCGGCTCCTTCGCAAAGGCCGAGTCGAGCAGGTCGCGCGCCTCGAAGTATCTGTCGCGCCACTCGAAGACGTGCGGCAGATCGTAGTCCGGCAGGCCACTGGTCTGCTCCAGCACGTGCCGGACGGTGATGGTGCGCCCGTCGAAGCCATTGCCGCGCACCAGACCCGGCAGGTACGTCTCGACCGGCTCGTCCAGGCTGATTGCGCCGTCGTCGACGAGTTGCAGGACGGCGACGGCGGTGAACATCTTGGTGTTGCTCGCCATGCGGATGTAGCCGTCGGTGGGCACCTTCGCCCGGGTACGCAGGTCGGCGACGCCGGCCGTGTAGTGGGTGACGCGACCGTTGCGGTCCCGTACCGACGCGAGCGCCCCGGGCGCGACCCCGGCCCGCACCAACTCGTTCAGACCGGCCTGGACGGTGTCCGTTGCCGGCTCGGCGGCCGCCGGGTCAGCGAGCCGTACGCCGACCGCGGCGGACCCGACAATCGCGACGGCGGTCAGCGCCGCCGTCACCCGTCGACCGGTGCGGATCCCCGTGGATTTCCCGATGGTGTGCACAGAACCTCCCCTTGACTCTGCGGAGCGCATGCGACCTGCAGCGATCCGTGAAAATGTCGAACCGTCCCGACCCGCGTTCACTCCTTCACCCCGATGCCGTCGACCGGTGGGGTGCGCAGGAGCGCGCCGATGGGCAGGACGGTGGTGGCCAGCGCGAGCAGCGCCGTGCCGCCGATGATCGATATCCAGCCGGCGGTCGGGACGTAGGGCACCGGCACGCCGGTAAGCGTCCGGACCACCGAGACCAACGTGATCGCGGCGATCGCGCCGCCGACCAGCAGCGACGTGCCGAGCAGACCGACCTGTTCGGCGTGCACCATCCGCTTGACCTGACGCCGGGTCACCCCGACCAGGCGCAGCAGGGCCAGTTCGCGACCCCTGGCCAGCGCTGCCATGACCATCGTGTTGGCCGCCGCCAACGCCGCGTAGCCGACCATGACGCCGATGAGCAGCTTGTTCAACCAGGCGCTGATCGCCAGATCCTTTGCCAACTCGCCGTTGATCGCCGCCGTGTCGATCAGGCTGCTGCCCGGGTGACGGTCGACCAGGTCCGTGAGGGCGGCGCCACCGCCCTCGGTGCGGATCAGGACCTGGTCGTCGAGGTTTGTCGCGGTGTGACCGTCGACCGTCTCCCGGTTCAGGGTCACGTCACCGAAACCGAGCCCCCGTTCGTAGAGGGCGACGACCCGCAACGTCACGGGCGTGCCGTCGCCCAGCCACATCGCCACCTGGTCGCCGAGCTCCGCCCCCTGCGAGGACGCCTGCAGGGTCGACAACGCCACGGTCGCGCCCCGCAGGTCGGCGAGCCGTCCCTCGGTGACTGTGAGATCGAGGGTCCGGTCGGCACCGTCGGGGTCGACGGCCTGCGCGCTGACCTCCTGCGGCTCACCCATCACGCGGGTGATCACCGAGGTACGTCGGATCCCGGTCGCGGCGACGACCCCGGGCACCGCGCGGGCGTCCGCCACGGCGCTCTGCGGCAACCCGACCGGTGACAGCAGCGCGTGCTGGGCCAGCATCCCGTCGCGGGTCTGTGCGACAGTCTGTCGTTGCAGGTTGTCCTGGAGGAACCAGACCGAGCCGCCGAAGCCCACCGCCAGCACCAGCGCGGTCAACACCGTCACCATGCCCTGCGCGTTCGCCCGCAGGTTCGCCGCGGCCAGGTATCCGCTGTCGCCCCAGACGGCCCGCAGCACCGGGCCGAGTGCCCGCGCGGCGTACCGGTTGATCCACGGGGCGAGCAGGGCGGCGGCGAGCACGAAGACGTACAGCATGCCGAGCGCCGCGCCGAGGGCGGCCGGGCCCCGAGCGACCGTGGTGACCATGGTGAGCGAGACGCCGGCGCCGAGCGTGACCAGCCCGATCACCAGCCGGGTCCGGCTGTTGCGCGACGGCTCCACGGCCACCTCGCCCAGCGCCTCGGTGGGCCGGATGCGTACCGTGCGACCGGCGGCGATCAATGCCGCCGTCACCGCCACCAGCAGCGTCACGGCGGTCACCGCCACGGCGGACAGCACGCCGCCGCTGATCGGGAAACCGTCCGGGACGAACCCCCGCGCGATCATCTGCCGGTGCACCCGGTCGGTCACGAACAGCCCGGCCGGGATGCCCACCACGACCGCGACGATGCTCACCTGCACGACTTCGGCGAGGAGCATCCCCCGGACCTGGCCCGGCGTCGCCGCGACGGCCCGCAACAGGGCGAGGTCGCGGCGGCGGTGGCGGACCGCCAGCCCGACGGTGCCGGCGACGACGAACACGACAAGCGCCACGACGTAACCGCCGAAGGCCGCGCCGACCTGGACCAGCAGGTCACGCGCCGCGAGGGCCTCGGACTGCGTCAACGTCCCGCGGTCGGCGCCGGTGTACACCTTCGCCCCGGCCTCGGACGACAGCCGGCGCACCTCGGCCACCACGGCGGAGGTGTCCGCGTCGGATGCCAGCACGATCCCGATCGCGTCGGCCCGCCCCGGGTGCGGGTTCAGCGCGGCGGCGTGGCGGTCGGTGAAGAAGAGGGCCGCCGGCCAGTCACCGTCGACGGCGCGTTCCACCACACCACTGACGGTGTACGTGCGGACCGCGCCACCGACGAGGACCGGAATCCGGTCGCCGGGGCGTATCTCGTCCTCGGCCGCCTTGGCGAGCCGCAGGTCGACGGCGACCTCGCCGTCGGCGCTGGGCTGGCGGCCGTCGACGATCCGGTACGGCGTGAGCGCGGCACTGCTCCAACCATGGGCGAGGGTGTGCGACGTCGCCGCGATCGGGACCACCGCCCGGATCGACCGGTCGACGGCGACGATCGTGATTCCGGGTACCCGCCGGAGCTGTGCGGCCAGGTCGACCGGAACGGTCCCCCCTTCGGGCAGCCGCACCCGCGTCGTGATGGTCGTACCGTCGAACTCCTTACCGGTGATCGTGATGTCGTGGTTCGCGACGACGATGTCGGCGGCGGCGTACCGCTGGGGCGCGGGCGTGTAGCGCAGCCCGGACTCGACAAGCAGACCCACCGACATCAGGATCATGACGCCGCAGGCGAGCGCGACGAGGGTGGCGATCGCGGTTCCGATCCGATGCCGCAGCATTCGCAGAGCCAGTCCCAGCATGATTCAGCTCCCCTGCGCGACGAGCTGACGACGCCCGAGCAGCGCCAACTGCTCGGCGATCCGCTCCGCACCCGGCTGCGGCAGGTCCTGCACGATCCGGCCGTCCGCGAGGACCATCACCCGGTCGGCGTACGAGGCGGCCACCGGGTCGTGGGTCACCATGATCACCGTCTGTCGCGTCTCGTCGACCACCGACCGCAGCAGGGCCAGCACCTCGGCGGCGGTCTGCGTGTCCAGCGCGCCGGTCGGCTCGTCGCAGAAGATCACCTCGGGGCGCATGGCCAGGGCACGGGCGATCGCCACCCGCTGCTGCTGCCCGCCGGACAACTCGGCCGGCCGGTGGTGCAGCCGATCGGTGAGCCCGACCCGGTCGATCACCTGCCCGAGCCAGCCCGGGTCGGGACGCGCGCCGGACAGCCGCAACGGCAGGTGGATGTTCTCCTCGACGGTCAACGCCCCGATCAGGTTGAACGCCTGGAAGACGAACCCGATCCGGCTGCGCCGCAGTTTGGTCAGCTTGGTCTCCGACAGCCGCGACAATTCCTGGTCACCGATCCACACCTGACCGGAGGTGGGCCGGTCCAGGCCGGCCGCGGTCTGCAGCAGGGTGCTCTTGCCGGAACCCGACGGCCCCATCACCGCGGTGAAGGTGCCGCGGTGAAATTCCACGTCCACCCCGGCGAGCGCGGTGACCGCCTGTGGGCCGGTGCCGTAGACGCGGGTGAGTTGTCCGACGCGGACCGCTGTCTCGGCGGATCCTCCAACGATGGCGGGCATGAATATCGGCCTCTCCGTGTTCTCGGCAAAATCGAGTGCACGGAAAAGCTATGGCGATACCGCTTTACGGACGATCTAGCGTACGGGCCGATCGAGGTACAGCAGGCTGTACTTAATTGCGGCCCTGGGTGTCCTTGAGATAGCGCAGCACCGCGGCCACCCGACGGTCGGCACGGTCGTCCGGAGCGAGGCCGAGCTTGGCGAAGATGCTGCGGATGTGCTTGTGCACGGCCCCTTCGGTGACGAACAACCGCTCCGCGATCGCGGTGTTGCCGAGCCCTTCGGCCATCAGCGCGAGCACGTCGCGTTCCCGTGCACTGAGCAGACTCAGCGTGCTGTCCGGGCGACTGCGGGCGAACAGTTGGCTGACCACCTCGGGGTCGATCGCGGTGCCGCCCGCGGCGACGCGGTGCAGCGCGCTGAGGAACTCCTCGACCCGGCCGACCCGTTCCTTGAGCAGGTAGCCGAGCCGTACCGCGCCCTCGGCCAGCAGGTCGGTGGCGAAGGCCTGCTCGACGTACGCCGAGAGGACCAGCACCGCGAGGCCGGGGTGGCGGCGGCGGGCCTCGACGGCGGCCACGATGCCCTCGTCGGTGTGCGTGGGCGGCATCCGGACGTCGACGATCGCCACGTCCGGCCGGAAGGTGTCCACTGCGGACAAGAATGTGGTCGGCGAGTCGGTGGTGGCGACCACGTCGAGCGATTCGGCCCGCAGCAGCAGCGCCAGCCCCTCACGCAGCAGGGCGTCGTCCTCGGCGATCACGATCCGCACGTCAACTCCACGAGCATCGTCGTCGGCCCACCGGGTGGGCTGGTCAGGGTGAACCGGCCGTCATGGGCCTCGACCCGCCGTCGGATGCCGCCGATTCCCGAGCCGCGGCCCTCGTCGGCACCGCCGTGGCCGTCGTCGGTGACCGACAGGTACAACCGGTCGGCGTCGCGCCGGACGGTGACCGCGGCCGTACGGGCACCGCTGTGCCGGGCGACGTTTGTCAGCGCCTCCGCCACCACGAAGTACGCCGTCGCCTCCACCGACGCGGCGCACCGGCCCGGTACGTCGACCTCCACCGTGCACGGCACACCGCAGCCGGCGGCCAGACCGTGCAGCGCACCGGCGAGCCCACGGTCGTCGAGCACCGGCGGCAGGATGCCCCGTACCACGGTCCGTAGTTCCGCGAGCGCCGACTCGGCCGCGTCCTGCGCCCGCTCCAGCACCTGCGCGGCCTGCGCCGGATCACGCGCCAGCGCCCGTCGGGCGGCACCGAGCAACACGGTGACCGCGACCAGCCGGTTCTGCGCCCCGTCGTGCAGGGAACGCTCGATGCGGCGCAACTCGACCGCGTGCGCGTCCAAGGCCGCCGCACGGGTGGCGGTCAGTTCGGCGATCCGCAGCGAGGCGTCGACGTCGCGCGGCGGTGCCAGCAACCGTCGGCCCGGCAGCGCCTGCAGGCGGGCCATCCGGGGGCCGAGGGCGATGGCCACGGCGAGCCAGCCGACGCCGATCATCGCGACCACCAGCGCGTCGGGCAGCCCGTCGATGCGCCACATGACGACGCCCGGGCCACCCACGTCCGGCGGCAGCAACCAGAAGTAGAGCGGGAACAGCAGGTACTGCACGGCGGACAGCGGCAGCGACAACCCGAGCACGCCCAGCACGAACCCGCCTGTGCCGTGTATCGCCACGAAGGCGCACTCGCGCCGTACCCACGGGTCGCGCAGGGCGTCGCCCAGGCCGGCGGGGACCGGTGGCGGTGCGGGCAGCGGGAACCCCCACCGGGACAGCCGACCCCGTTCCCGCTCGGCGACCGACCGCACCGCCTTCAACGCGGACGGGACGACCGCGAGACCGATGCCGACCACGCTCGCGATCGTCACCACGAACAGCAGCAGGAACGCCGCCAGCGCCAGGATCGCCGTACCGAGGCCGCCGACGAGGTGTTCGAGAGCGTCGACGGTTATCCGTACGCGCTCGCGCAGGTACCGCCGTACCGCGTGGTCGCGATCCGGCTCGGTCCCGGCGCGGGTTCCCCCGGAATCCCCACCCGCGTCTGTTCTCGGCATGCCCACCTCCCCGGCAGAGACGATAGGCGACCGCCCTCGACGCCGGCCCGCGGCGGCGGAAAAGGTACAGCCTGCTGTACCTGGATCGGGTCGCTGACTGGATCGTCGGTGGCCGGCCGGATCCCTAGCGTTGTCGTCATGGTCAACCACGACACGCAGGGAGCAGCAATGATCGACCAGCACCGTCACGCCTCCGCCGAGACCGCCGCCACGCCGGACAACGACCGTAACCTGCTCCGCCCGGTGTTGTGGCTGCTGCTGATCCTCAGCGCCGCCGCCAACATCACCATGTCCGTGATCGGCGCGTACCTGATCGGTTCCGGGTTCGGGCTGATCACCGTGGCCTGCACGGTGGCGCTCGTCGTGCACCACTACCGCCACCGCCGCGCCTAGCCGCGAGCCGGCGACGGCGTCGGGGGCAGGCGTCCGGGGCCTTCGGAGCTGGGCAGCCTGGAAGATGCCGTGTCCGGCGCGCCGCCGCGACGATGAAACGACCAGCCCGCCGGCCCTGGAGGAGTCCGATGTCCATCCACGACGTACGAGTCGACGTCATGGAGCCGGTCGAGTTCGCCCGGCTGGTCAAGCGCACCCCGATCGAGGAGCTACGCCAGGTTCTCCACGGTGCACGGCGTACCGAGATTCTCGACCACCTGATCGGCGGGATGCCTGCCGCGTTCCGTCCGGAGGTCGCCGGTCGTACCCGGGCGGTGGTGCACTGGCGCATCGGCGACCGGCCCGACGGCGGAGTCGACAGGTACGAGATGGTCATCGCCGACGGGGTCTGCACCCTGTCGCCGCGCGCCGACGGCACGCCGCAGTTGACCCTGGACCTCGCTGCCGCGGACTTCGTCCGCCTGGTCACCGGCAACGCCCGCGCCGTCATGTTGGTGATGAAGGGCAAGTTGCAGACCCGCGGCGACCTCGCGTTGACCGCCCGGTTCCCGAAGCTGTTCGCCGCCCCCCGGCCCTGAGCGGGCGAGGTCCGACCGCGCCCGGACCTCGCCCTCACCGGGTACCGACGGTCAGCGGTACGGCATCATCGGGAACCAGCCCACGCCGAACATCGCGGGGACTCGCAGATCCCAGTAGACGACGGTGAAGACACCCAGCATGAGCATCAGCCCGCCGGTCACCACGGCGCTGCGCGACGGATCGGACGCCCACTGCAGGAAGCGACCGCGGGTGACGAGCACGATGATGGCGAACAGCACCGCCACGATCAGGATGTTGCCCAGCGACTGTAGGACGAACGCCAGTGCCCCGTTGAGCGGGTTCCCGGTGTCCACGGCCCAGTGGAACAGCTTGTTGAACAGCGGGTACGGCCGGCCGATGAGGAAGCCGCCGATGAGGGCGCCGATGGTGACCACCCGGGCCACCGGGCGACGGGCGAACACGTCGGGAAGGATGCCGAGGGCAGCCAGGCCGAGATAGGCCAACGCCAGCCCGATGAGGCCGAACACCACTGACGACTGGATGAGCCGGACCGGCATCTCGCCGACGACCTCTGTCGACAACTGCGGCAGCCGGTCGCCGAGCATCACCCCGACCGCCCCGTACACCGCGGAGACGGCCACCATGCCGACGGTCATCCAGCCGACCGGGCGCAGCAGCGCGGCGACGGTGTGCCGGGCCATGCCGGTGCGTTCCGTACTGGCCTGGGTCAGCGGGCCGACCGACGCCATCATGGCGATGTTGCAGGCGGTGAAGGTGCCCGCCAACCCGGAGACGAAGGCGAAGAGAAGCCCGGCAGCCGTGCCGGCGATGGGTGTGGTCTTGGCGTCGTGGCCGAGCGCCGCGTTGGCCACGGTGTCGCCGATGACCGAGTCGACGAGTTCGAACGACCACACGACAGCCAGCAGAATGCCCCCGAGGACGGCGATGATGGTTGCCCGTACCGGTGGCCGGGTCTTCGTCGCATTTATCGGTAGTGCCTCGCGGCTGTCAAGGTGGGCCATGTCGACCGTCCTTCCGTCGTGCTCTTTTCGGGGGTGTGCGGCCCGGTCGCTGCCGTGCTCGCGCAGATAGCATCGAAGGTTCGTTCGTGGATGACGTCTCGTATCGTGCGGACTTCGGCATTGATCAGCGGCAACGTTCGCCGTTCGGCGGCACTGTGCCGGTTTTCGGGAGAACTGTCGTCCTCGCAGGATCGTCCGAGTGGCCGATTCGCCGTCGCACCGGCACGCAGCAGGGTTGCGGTATGACCGCCGTCTGTTGAGTGGCCGCGCCGTAGAGGAGTGCCGATGGACGCATTGCGAAGGACCTCACTGGTCGCCGGTGGGCTCTACGTGCTCACCTTCGTCTCGATTCCGACCGTCGCGCTCTACGGGCCGGCGCGCGACTCGGATTTCGTCCTCGGCGCCACGTCCGAGACCTCGGTCCTCGTCGGCAGCGTCCTCGAGGTGATCGTTGCCCTCGCCTGCATCGGCACCGCCGTCGTGCTGTATCCGGTGGTGAAGCGGCAGGGTCAGACCCGAGCGCTGGGCTTTGTCAGCGTCCGGATTCTCGAAGCCGCCTGCATCTTCATCGGCGTCGCGAGTCTGCTGACGATCGTGGCGCTGCGGCGGCAGGGAGTCGGCGCGGAGGCCGTGGTCACCGGCCAGATGCTTGTCGCCTTCTACGACTCGGTCTTCCTGGTCAGCCAGAGTCTCATCCCGGCCGCGAACGCGTTGTTGCTGGGCACGCTGTTGTACCAGGCGCGCCTCGTGCCGCGGGTTCTGCCGGTGCTCGGGCTCGTCGGTGCACCCCTGCTCGTCGTCTCGGACCTGTGCGTGCTGTTCGGTCTCTGGGACCGGCTGTCCCCGGTGACGGCGATCGGGGCCCTGCCCATCGCCGTCTGGGAGTTCTCGCTGGGGGTCTACCTGATCGTCCGGGGCTTTCGACCGTCGGAGATCACGGCGGGATCGGCCGCCGCCGGCACGTCTGTCCGGGACGTCGAGCCCGTGACATAACTCGTACAACGGCGTACGGTTTATCTCGAACATGAATGTTCGAGATGGAGGTGCGCGGCATGACCGTCGACAAGCTCCTGCGACGTTGGCCCGCAGCCCTCGGTGTGCTGGTCGCGGTCGGTACCGTGCTGGGCGTCGAGCATGGCGGCCAGATCGCCTCCGTCGTGGCGGCGTCCGGGTTCGTCTACCTCGCCGCGGTGGCGATCGGGCGGCCCGGCGCGGCATGGGCCGCCTTCGGTGTCACCTTCGTGCTCGTCGGGCTGAGCCTTCGTGCCGGTTTCGATGCCGTGCTCTGGATCTGCGTCGCGGCTGCCGGCCTCGCCGTCCTCGGTGCCCTGCGGGCCGGCGTACGGCCGGTGTGGTCGTTGCCGCTGCAGTCGGCGGCGATGCTCGTGCTCGGAGCGGCGGCGCTGCTCGCGGTACGGGCCGACCACCTCGCCGCCGGCGTCATCGTCAGTGTCGCCCTGTTCGCGCACGCCGCCTGGGACGTGTGGCACCACCGTACCGAGCGGGTCGTCACGCGTTCCTTCGCGGAGTTCTGTGGCGTCCTGGACGTGCTGGTCGGGGTGGGCCTGCTCGTGGTCACCCTGACGAGGTGACGGCGAGCGCCGCCAGTACGGTGTCGGCTACCAGCCGGGTGGCGTCGTCGGCCGGCACGTCGCCCCGATGCACTGCGGCGGAGGCCCCGTGCAACACCGCCTGGACGGTGGTGAGTTGCCACGACAGCGGCATGTCCCGGCGGAACACGCCCTCGTCCCGGCCGCGTTCGACAAGGGCGCGCATCCGGCGAGCCGGCTCCTCGTGCACGCGCCGCATCTCCTCCGGCGTCAGCGCATCGCTCGCCGCGACCACGATCGCCCCGAACCGGTACGTCAGCTGCCAGGTCGCCGCCAGCAGGCGGGCCATCGCCTCCCGGGCGTCACCGTCGAGATCGACCGCGTCGAGGGCCTGGTCGGTGCTGGCGATCACCCGGCGGCTGACCGCCTCGACCAGCGCCGCACGGGACGGGAAGTGGCCGTAGAGCGTCACCCGGCCCACGCCCGCCGCCCGCGCGATCTCGTTGACGCTCACCGCCGGGTCGGTGGCGAGCAGGGCGGTGGCGGCCTCCAGGATCGACTCGACGTTGCGGCGCGCGTCCGCGCGTCGGGCCGTCCCGTCGATCGTCATCCCGCCTCACCCTGTTTCTCGAACAACGGTGTACGCCTTGAGTCTAGGGCGAGCCGATCGGACAGGTGGCGCTCTGCACTGCCACCCCGGCGGAGGCAACCGTCACGGCCGCGGGCCCGGCCAGGAGCAACGCGATCGCGGTGGCGGCGACGAGGCGGTGGCGGATCCGGGGCCGGGCCGGCGGGGCCAGCATCCGGCGTACCCGTTCGACCGCACCTGTCGCCGCGCCGAGCGCGTGCCGGGGGGTGCGGTCGGCGAGCCGCACGATGGCGGTGGCGACCGCCTGCCGCCCGTGGTGCTCACTCGCGCGGTCGTCGGCGAGATGCTCCACCAGTCGCCGGATCTCCCGTTCGGCGATCTCGGCCATCGGCAGTCCGGGCAGCGCGCGGTGGAACGCGGCGGCGAGGGCGACGAGGAGGTGGTGCCGGCCGCGCAGGTGCGCGCGCTCGTGCCGCAGTACGGCCGCGAACTCGTCGGCGGTGAGGGCGTCGAACGCGGCGCTGGTGACGATGACCTTCCCCGGACGGCCGGGCAGGCAGTAGACCGCCGCATCCGTGTGGTCGACGATCGTCCAACCATCGGCGTCCTGCCGACTCAGCGGCAGCAGCGCGGCCAGGTGCCGACGACGCCAGCGGCGGGCGGATAGGAACGTGCGGACGAAGCTGACCAGCAGGCGGGCGACCAGGATCGCGGTGGCCAGCAGCGCGGTCACGGCGAGGGCCCCGTGCAACGCACCCATTCCCGCCAACGCCCGGACGCACGCCGTGACGATGCCGTCCAGGCCGGCGGCCAGCGCAGCCGGCGGTACGGCGACGAACAGCCCGGCGGCGAGGACGGCGACGGTGACGGACAGCTCCGCACCGAGCCACAGCCCGACCGTGAGTCGCGGCAGGGAGGTCGTCCACCGCCCGGTCAGGGCAGAAGGTGCGAGCAGCGCCACCGCGGTCGCCCAGGCCAGCAGTACCAGGCTGGTCACGAGCTCGGCCTCCCCCGCTGATCCAGCAGCTCACGCAGCGCAGCCGCCTCCTCGGGCCGCATGGCGTCCACGAACCGGGCCAGCGCGGCGTGCTGGTCGGCGGCCGACGAGAGCGCCTCGGCCATGAGCTGTCCGACGTGCTCCTCCCGGCTGGCCCTCGGTCGGTAGCGGTAGGCCCGGCCGGCGAGATCGCGGTCCGCCCAGCCCTTGCGGTGCAGGTTGTCCAGCACCGTCATCACCGTGGTGTAGGCGAGCCGGCGGTCCGCCATCGCGTCGACCATCTGCCGCACGGTGAGCGGCTCGGTCGCTGCCCACAACGCGTCCATCACCGCGGCTTCCAGCGGACCCAGTGGACGGTCGTTGCCCGGGTCCTTCCGTCGATCTCGGCTCACCGGTCGACCGTACCGTCGGCGGCGAGCAGCTTCGACCCGGCCGGCGTCGGGCAGGCACGCTCGCCAGCGAGGCGACGCCGCAGCGCCCAGCCGAGCAGGACGATCGAGGCCACGGCGAGTACCGGCTGCGCCGGAGCGAACCAGCTCATCGCCCCGCTGTAGCCCAACGCGAGCAGGACGATCTTGTTGCAGACGGGACAGCCGACGGCGAACAGGGACAGGGTCGCCCCGGTCACGCCGGTCCGCGTACCGGTGCGCCCCGCCGCCGGCCCGGCGGGCCCGACGTAGGTCGCCAGCAGCAGCCCGGACAACACCGCGGTCACCACCAGCACCGGCCACGCCCACCAGGTGACGGCCACCTCGCGACCGAAGAAGGGGGTGTCGATCAGGGCGGTGGGTACGGCGATCACCACCGTGGTCACCACGGCGCCGAGGACCGCCACCCACCATCGCCGCGCCGACCAGGCCGCCCGGCCGGGCCGCACGTTGACCCCGGCCAGGCCGGCCGCGGACGGCAACGCGGCGACCGGCCCGGCGCTGGTGCGCTCCATGTCGGTCGCCGGGTCGCTGCTGGTGCCCTGCCGGCTGGTCGCCGATTCGGCGGCGCTGCGACGGCGGCGGCGTACCAGGACGGCTGCCGCGGCCAGCCCCACGGCCAGGAGGACCAACTGGTCCGGTACGTCGCCGAGGGTGCCGGTGATCCACTCCTGCGCGGTGCTCTCGATGTCGGTCAGGCCGAGGCCGCCGGTCAGGCCGGCCGTGCCGTCGAAGGCCAGGAAGAACCCGCCCAGCGCGACGAAGAGCAGGCCGGAGAGGGTCGACGTGCTGTGCAGACGCAGTCGACCCACCGCGAACGACCGGCCCCGCAACCAGCGCCGTTCGGCGATGCGCCACCGGTCCCAGACGAGGGCGAGTAGCAGCAGGGGCACCGTCATGCCCAGCGCGTAGACGGCCAGCAGGGCACCCCCGATCGCCGGCCGCGCCGAGGTGGCGGCCACCGTGAGGATTCCGCCCAGGATCGGGCCGGAACAGAAGCCGGCCAGCCCGTACACCGCGCCCAGCGCGAAGACCGACAGCGGGGAGTTCCCGGTGATCCGGCCCAGCAGCCGTTGCGCCGGCCCGAAGGCGAACCCCTTGCCGGCCAGTTGCACGACCCCGAGGGCGATGATCGACCATCCGGCGACCAGGATCAGCGTGTCGCGGTGCTGGAAGAAGACGTTGGCCACCACCGTGGACCCCACGCCGAGCGGTACCAGAACGGCGGCCAGGCCGAGGTAGAAGACGCCGGTACGGGCGAGCAACCGACGCGGGTTCTGGAAGGCGTACGCGAAGAAGGCCGGCAGCAGCATGGCGCTGCACGGGCTGAGCAGGGCGAGGACCCCGCCCAGCAGGGCGGCCAGGTAACCGATCTGGCTCACGGTGCGTCCAGTTGCTCGTCGATGGCCTGCTTGAATGCCTCGTACGGCTGGGCGCCGATGATGGGCGTGTCCCCGACGATGAAGGCCGGGGTGCCGGTGAGGCCCATTGAGGCGGCCTCCCGCTGGTCCCGGTCGATCGCCTCCCGGGTGACGGCGGAGGCCCGGTCGGCGTCGAAACGGGCCAGGTCCAGGCCGAGTTGCGACGCGATGTCGCGCAGGGCGGCGTCGTTGAGCGTTCCGCTGTTGACCCGGCGCTGCTTGGCGTACAGCGCGTCGTGGAACTCCCAGAACCTGCCCTGGGCGGCGGCGGCCCGCGCGGCGCCGGCGGCGGCCCGGGACTCGTCGCCGAGGTAGGGCAGGTCACGCCACTCGATGCGGACGAGCCCCTGGTCGACGTACTCCCGGATCAGCCGGGGTGCGGTCTCCCGCGCGTGCTTGCCGCAGAACGGGCACTGGAAGTCGGCGTACTCGATGACCACGACGGGGGCATCGGGTTCGCCGAGCGCGACCGGATCGCCGGGTGTGCGCCTCGCCAGCTCGGCGAAGGGGTTCTCCTGCTGGCTGCCGGCCGTTCCCGCAGCGGGGGCGGTGGGCTGGTCGGTCGGTCTGGCGATGATCGCGAGGACCGCGACGACCGCGATGACCACGACCGGCCCCAACCAACCGGCTGCCTTGCGGATCGGTGGCGGGGTCTTCCCGGCACCCCCACGGGACCGCGTCATCGGCGCCACCTCCAGTCCGCTCCACAACTACTAGCTGCTTTAGTACTAGCGAGCATAGTACTAAAGCAGCTAGTAGTCGTCAGGCCTGGTGGTCGCCGCCGGAGATGTCCACAGATGCGACGGAAAAGTGGCTCCTGTCGCCGGTGTCATGGCCCATCGGCGCGTGTGGGGGACCTGGACGGGTAGTCACCTGATGCGGAGAGGTATCCATGCCCACGACATCCCCCTGGCATACGTGGCACATGGGAAGGGAGAACGGTAATGGCACCAGACGTGTGCGTCATCGCGACATCCTCACTCGGCGACCGCAGCTACCTGGCCTCGGACGGGCAACAGGCGGTCGTGGTCGACCCGCAGCGCGACATCGACCGGGTGCTGTACCTGGCCGGGGAGAAGGGGGTGCGGATCACCCACGTGGTGGAGACGCACATCCACAACGACTACGTCTCCGGCGGCCTGGAACTGGCCCGGACGACCGGCGCGCAGTACCTGGTCGCCGCGGCCGACGAGGTCGACTTCGCGCGGACTCCGATCTCCGACGGCGACGTGCTGTCCGTCTCGGACCAGCTGCGGCTGCGGGTGATCGCCACCCCGGGCCACACCTTCCACCACCTGTCGTACGTCCTCGACGAGGCCACCGGCGGCGACTGGCGGCCGGTGGGCGTCTTCACCGGCGGATCGCTGCTGTTCGGTACGACCGGACGCACCGACCTGCTCGGCAAGCAGTACGCCCACGACCTGGCCCACCAGCAGTACGCCTCGGCGAAGCGGCTGGCCGACCTGCTGCCCGACGGGGTGCAGGTGTGGCCGACGCACGGCTTCGGCAGCTTCTGTTCGGCCAGCCAGGCCGACGCGCCCGACTCGACGATCGGGCGGGAGAAGCAGGTCAACCCGGTGCTGCGCCTGGCGGCGGACGAGTTCGTCGACCAGACCCTCGCCGGCCTCGACGACTACCCGGCGTACTACGCCCACATGGGCGTGGCGAACCTCGCCGGGCCGACGCCGGTGGACCTCACCCCGGTCACCACGGCCGACGCCGCCGAGTTGAGCAGGCGCATCGCCGCCGGCGAGTGGGTCGTGGACCTGCGGCACCGCAAGGCGTACGCCGCCTCCCACCTGGCCGGCACGGTGAGCCTCGGGCTCGACGGCCCGATGTCGACCTGGCTGGGTTGGCTGATCGACTGGGGCAAGCCGGTGACCCTGCTCGCCGAGACCCCGGAGCAGATCGCGCACGCCCAGCGGGAGTTGGTGCGCATCGGCATCGACCGGCCGGCGGCACAGGCCACCGGCGAGGCCGAGCGGTGGGCGGCGGATCCCGGGCAGCTACGGGAACTGCCGATGGCCGACTTCCCGGCCCTCGCCGCCGCCCGCGCCGGACGCCTCCCGGCCGGGCTGCCCGCCCCGGACGTGCTCCTCGACGTGCGGATGACGAACGAGTGGCGCGACGGTCACGTGGACGGCGCCGTGCACGTACCGCTTCCGGACCTGCGTCAGCGGCTCGCCGAGGTGCCCGCCGGCACCGTCTGGGTGCACTGCGGATCGGGCTACCGGGCCACCGCCGCCGCGTCGCTGCTGGTCAACGCCGGCCGTGAGGTCGTGGTCATCAACGACAAGTTCGACCGGGCCGAGGCGGCGGGCCTCGCCATGACCGCGCCGCCGACGCCGACCGGCGGTCGGTGACCGAAAGAGGAACGCCGGGATCGGATGTCTCGTTCCGGCTGCCCGCCTGCCTGCCTGCCGCGTGGTCAATCAACCAGCGGCGTCCCAACCTGAGTCCGGCCTCGTGGCGCGGAACACGCTCGAACGGGCCGGTGCCGTCGCATCGGCCCGTTCGAGGCCCTGGTTGGTTACCGGTGCCCTCAGCTACCGCTGCAGACGGCGGCGGTTCCGCTACCGTTTCCGGTGCCCTGGAAACCGAAACTGGTGGTCTGACCGGCGCCCAGCTGTCCGTTGTAGTGCTCGTTCCTCACGGTGATGATGCCGCTGCTGCCGGTGGACACGCCGTTCCAGATGTTGCTGACCGACACGCCGCTCGGCAGGTTCAGGGTGACTGTCCAGCCGTTGAGGGAGGTGCTTCCCGCGGTGACGTTGACGTTGGCGACGAAGCCGCCGTTCCACTGGTCCTGCACGGTGAAGACCGCCGTGCAGCCGCTTCCGCCGGGCGGCGGGCTGGCGGGTGGTGGCGTGGTCGGCGGTGGGGTGGTGGGCGGGGGAGTGGTGGGCGGCGGAGTGGTGGGCGGCGGGTCGCCGTCGAGCGTCAGGTTCTTCTGCTGGACGGTCCACTGCGTACGGCACAGGCCACAGTTGGGGCCGACGAAGTTGGCCCCGGCTGAGGTGTCGCCCTTGAGCCGCCACTTGAAGTAGAGCGTCGCCACCCGAGCGAACTCTCCGCCGTTGGGCTGGTCGTAGGTGGCGCCGTGCCCGACATTGAGGTTGCCCATGAAGGCGGGCAGCCCGGCCGGCAGCTTGCCCCAGTCGTCCATCGCGTTGGGGTAGGCGATGTCGCTGGGCCCGCCGATGAAGTAGGCGATCGGCTTGGTCAGCCGCCTGAGCTGGTAGTCATCGGCGTCGTTCAACAGGCCGCTGTTGAAGATGCCGGTCGTGGTGACGCGGGGGTCGTTGGAGACGGCGTACGCCTCCACTCCGCCGCAGGAGAAGCCGGCAACAGCGATCTTGGTGGTGTCGAGCTTGTTGTAGTACTTGCTGCCTTGCCGGGAGTTCTCCGCCACCGCCCAGTCGATGGTCTGGGTCAGCATCTGCGCGTTTGTGGAGCCGCCGCCGTTCGGCGCCCCGTTGGCCACGGCGAGGAAGCCGTGCGAGGCGATCTCACGCAGGAAGTTGTGCTGCGAGAGGCCGTTGCCCGAGCAGGCGCCGTTGCCCCAGGCGAGGATGGGCAGCCGCTCGGCCGGGAGGTTCTGCGGCCGGTAGATGGTGTGGTTGGCCAGGCTGGGGGAGGTCTCGTAGTCGGCCGGGTACGGGCCGGAGCCGCCGACCGCGGCGCTGGCCGGACTCACGCTGATCGCCATGATCACAGAGGTGACCGGGACGACGAGGGCGACGAGCCCCGCGTAGACCTTCGATCTCCTTTTCATGCACCCTCCAGGGGATGTCAATGGTGGCACTCCCTGCGGTGGCGGTGGCCGCTGTCCAGCCGTGCCCTGACCAAGGTCGGCACCGGCCGCGAGTCGATGTGGCTGCCCTGACCGCCCGGCTGCGGTCCCCACAGGCGACTCAAAAGGGGGAGCGGTGTGTGCAGTAACTATTACCAGCGCAACGAAAAGTGTCAATGTGGCGAGCGATTCGGGTCAGCCTGCGACGGCGGGCCGGTCGGTGTCGCCCGGACCGGCTCCGGTCGCGCCGGGTCGCTCGACGCGCGGAAGTGCGTGACCCACGAAACGGCGTCCGGCCAGTACGGCGTGACCACCTCGACGAGGCGGGCCTGGGCGAGCGCACCGAGCGCGGTGTGAATGTCCAGGAAGGTGTCCCGGGCCTGCTGACGCGGCCACGGCTGCGGGAGGAGATGCTGCGGCAGATCGGGGTCGGAGTCCGCGAACTTGCACCAGGAGTCCATGGCGGACGTGCGGGCCACCAGCGCTGCGACCGGGTCCACCCTCCCGTTGCGGGCGGCTTCCCGCAGCTCGGCGTACTGCTCGACGAACCGGGAGTAGTCGGCAGCCAGAGCGGCCAGGTCGTACGCGCTCGCCGGTCCGTGCGGCCCGGACTCCTCGTCGAACCGGACGTGCATGACCGACCACCGGGCATCCTCGACGTGCTGCAACAACTCGTCCAACGCCTGGCGCACGGGCGCAGCGTCGGAGCCCGGCCGGATCCACACGCTGTCGTACAGGCCCACGAAGCGCAGCGCGCTCAACGACCTGCGTACGGCGTGACGCAACGCCTGACCGGAACTCGGAATCGAGAACGACACAAGCACCCAGTCGCCGGTCCACTGCGGGGGACGGGCACCGAAGTTCAGGAAGTGCTGCATTCGCGAGCGATGCTTGGCGATCGCCTGCGGCGTCAGGTGGTAGACCGGCGGCCTCGCGTCCCCACGCCTGGCGATCAAACCGCGCTTGACCAGGCGCGACAGCGCGGCCCGGGCGCTGGATTCGCTGATCCCGAACTCCCGCAGCAGGGCGATGACCGCGGTCGACGGCAGATCGGCGTCCGACGAGTCGAGATACTCGCCGAGCAGGGTCGCCAGCAGGTGTTGCGGGCTGGACCCGGCCTGAGCCCGGGGTAATCGGACGGTATCGACGGATTCTTCGGCGTACACCTCATCAGGGTGCCGCACCGGGTCGCCCACCGTGCCGTCAGGCGGTCGCTCGACCGCCCTCGGTGCTGTCCGAAGAGGAGTGAAGCCCGCCACTCAAGCTTCAAACTTGAACTTGGCGGCCTATGCTTCAAGCTTGAAGCTATCGAAGTGGGTGAAGCGGACTCCCGCTGAGTGCCGACGGAAAGTGTGGTGACAGGGATGGACAAGCAGCTGCCCTCCAAGGACGACCCGATCTGGACCGCCGCGAGAGGCTTCGTGGCGCGTGACGACGAAGGCGTCCTCAAATTGGTCAACGGCGGGCAGGAGGCGGCCCGCGTGAAGGTCACCGGCGACCAGACCGACGGCCAGCTCAGTCTCCTGGCGTTCGATATCGCACCCGGGTTCGGGAACCGGGCACACGCCCACGGGGCCGAGAGCGAGGCCTTCTACGTGGCATCGGGTGAATTCCGTTTTCTCAACGGCAACCGCACCTTCGAAGCCGGTCCGGGCGACTTCATCTATGTCCCGAAGAACACCCGCCACGGCTTCAAGAACCTGAGCAGCGAGATCGGCAAGCTTCTGGTCTTCTACAGCCCGGCGGGAGCGGAGCAGTTCTTCCTCAAGTACGGTGACGACCCCGACCCGGCCGGGAACCCGCCGCCGGCGTGGACCCCGGAGAAGTTCGCCGAAATCGCGGGCGCCCTCGACGCCCACCACATGATCATGTTGCCGGACGAGGACTGGGGCTAGGCCCCGGGTCGACGTCCGGTCAACCGCCCCGGCGAGGCGCCGGATTCGTGGGGGTGAACCCCGGGTGGTGTCCAGGCTGGTCAGCGCCCGCCTCGGCGGGCGCTGGGCCGGGCCCGGGCGGAGAAGGCAGCCACGCCGCCGCGCGCCGGTGCGGATCGCGTCGACGCTGCCGCCGCCGTGGCCGGCTTGCCGCCGCGTCGGCCCCGGCCGCCGTTGGCGGGCGGCGCGTCGTGCCGAACATCGGCCGCCGGCGTCACCGGCCGGGGGACGAGGGTCCGTTCTCCCGGGGCGAGTTCCCGCAGCAGCGCGTCACCTGGGCGCAGTCGGGTCGTGGTGGCGGTGATGCCGGCCTTGCGGGTCAGTTCCCGCACCTCGGGCACCTGCCCGTCGGTCATCAGCGTGACCACGGTCCCGGCCGCGCCGGCCCGGGCGGTACGCCCCGAGCGGTGCAGGTACGCCTTGTGCTCCACCGGCGGGTCGGCGTGCACGACGAGCGCCACGTCGTCGACGTGGATGCCGCGGGCGGCGATGTCGGTGGCGACCAGGGTGTGCACCTGGCCGTCGGCGAACGCCTGCAGGTTCCTGGTGCGCGCACCCTGGGCCAGGTTGCCGTGCAGTTCGACGGCGGTCACCCCGGCGGCGACCAGCCGGCGGGCGAGCGTCTTCGCGCCCCGCTTGGTGCGCGTGAACACCACGGTGCGGCCCGGCGCGGCGGTCAGTTCGACAAGCACCTCGAACCGGTCCGAGGGCTCGACGTGCAGCACGTGGTGCGCCATCGCGGTGACCGGCGACAACCCCGAGTCGACGCTGTGCACGGCCGGATCGGTGAGGAACCGGCGTACCAGGACGTCGACGCCGGCGTCCAGGGTTGCGGAGAACAGCAGGCGTTGCCCGCCGCGCGGGGTCTGCTCCAGCAGCCGTCGTACGGTGGGCAGGAAACCGAGGTCGGCCATGTGGTCGGCCTCGTCCAGGACGGTGATCTCGACGGCGTCGAGGTGGGCGGCGCCGGTCCCGACGTGGTCGGCCAGCCGACCCGGGCAGGCCACCAGCACGTCGACACCGGCGCGGAGCCCGGCGATCTGCGGTCGCGCGGCGACGCCACCGAAGATGGTCATCGTGCGCAGCGACAGGGCCTGCGCCAAGGGCGCCATCACGCTGTCGATCTGGGTCGCCAGTTCACGCGTGGGAACGAGGATCAGCGCGCGGGGGCGTCCCGCCCGCCGTGGCGTCCTGGAGGCGGCCAGGCGAGTCAGCACCGCCAGTACGAAGGCGTAGGTCTTGCCCGAACCGGTGCGTCCCCGGCCGAGCACGTCCCGTCCGGCGAGCGCGTCGGGCAGCGTCGCGGCCTGGATGGGGAACGGCCGGTCCACGCCGCTCGCGGCCAGCACGCGGTTGAGCGCGTCGGGCACGCCGAGTTCGGCGAAGGTGGGCGCAGGGGATGAGGTGATCTGGTGTGGGCGGCGTGCCGCCATGAAGGCTCCGAACGTCGAAGGGACGTCCCGCCCGGCGCTGACCATCCGGCCGCGGCGCGTGGCGTGGGACATCGAACCCGGCCGCCATTGCTGGGCGGGCCGTGCTGTCAGTCTACTCGACGTCGCCGCCGGGCCTCGCTGCCCGCGTACATGCGGTCAGCGTGGCCCGTGTCGACGGCCGATCAGGGGCTTACCACCTGCCACCGGCTCTGTTCGTCCATCCATGCCCGGGCCAGGATCTCCGCCGACTGTCGGCCGGGGCACTGGTGGATCTTCGACCGGCCGGCTTCGCCGCCGGCTCGGGCCTCCACCTCCCACGACTCACCGTCGGTACGGATGTACACGTCGCGACGCCCCCGCACGGTGCGGTTGCCGTTCCACCAGTGGCGTTCGGTTTTCACCCCTCGACCGTATAGCACAACTTCCGAGGATGGAATGTTGGCGATCTTGGTAGGCGGGGGTGCACGCACAGCGACCGCGCAGGCAGGCGCGGTCGGAGCGGACGGGTAGTGATCAAAGGCTCATACCCGGCATACCGGCCCGCCAGCGTGGTCCGGGCCCGGCAGTGGCGATTTCGACAATTAGCGTGAGTTGCAATTGTCGGCTGCGGTTCGTCAATCACGTCGAAGCTGTGACGATGCTGAGTCAAATCGCGATTTGCAAAGTGATTGTGGCGATCGAATGTTGTGCCGGTGTAGGTGGCGCGGTGTTTGTTGGCGCGTCCGAAACCCGTCACTTCTCGTTCATTGCGATCTATGCACGTCGATAAATATGATTTCCGTGTTCCCGATCGGGAGCCCAAAGGACGAGGGAGGTCCTCTTTGAAATCCACCCTGCGCTGGACCGCGATCGCGGGAATGTCGATCGCGTTGGTCCTGGGGGGCGCACCGGCCGTCAGTGCAAGTCCCACCACCACCGAGAGCAACGGCAACACCAGCACCGTCGCCCGGACCCTCGACGGTCGGGCGATCACCAACGACAGGATCGCCAAGGAGGTCGCGGAGTTCTGGACGCCGGAGCGGATGGCCTCGGCCGTCGACCTGACCTTCGCCCGGCCCGGCGGCGTGGTCGAGTCACCGGCTCTCACGCCGAAGCCCACCGGGCCGGCGGGCGCGGTGGCGCCCATGGCGCCGAGGATCGCCGGCACTGACGACGTCCGGACCATGGTCAACGAGTCGCTGGCGGTCGGGAAGGTCTACTTCACCGTGCCCGGCGGTGGCACCGCCTCCTGCTCGGCCAGCACCGTCGCCAGCGGCAAGCGGCGGCTGGTGATGACCGCGGGGCACTGTGTGCACGGGGGTGCCGGCGGCCAGTGGTACAGCAACTGGCAGTTCGTCCCGCGCTACCGCAACGGCGCCCGTCCGTTTGGCACCTTCGTGGCGTCCAGCCTCAACACCCGTACCGCGTGGATCAACAACAGCAGCTACGCCGAGGACATGGGCATCGCCGTCATGAACAACGGCGGCTCCTACGGGCTCAAGGTCGTCGACACCGTCGGCGGTCACGGCCTGCGCTGGAACTACGGCTACAGCGTCTCGGTGACCGCGCTGGGTTACCCGTCCAACCTCGGCGGCGGCGAGAGCCAGTACTACTGCCAGGGCACCACCTGGAACGCCGGCGGTCAGCAGATCCGGATGTGGTGCAACATGACCTACGGTTCCAGCGGCGGACCCTGGCTCCAGGAATACAACGACAGCACCGGGTACGGATTCATCAACAGCGTCGTGAGCCACGGTGACAACCCGGGCAACGGCCAATTCGACGGACCCTACTTCGACGACGACATCAAGAGCCTCTACGACTTCGCCGAAAGCATCTCTCCGGCATAGGGGCACCTGAAATCATCGGCCCCGGCCAATTGGCCGGGGCCGATGATTGTCGATTGCCACGCAGTGCCGTCATCGAATGGCGGTCACAGCCCCGCCGCGGCGTCGTACCGGCGGCGCAGGTCGACCATTTCCGAAGGGCTCAGCGCCTCCTTCTGCGCCGGCTCCGCGTACTTCGGCGGGAACATCTGCCGCAGCCGGTCGATGAAGATGACGTCCTCGGTCGCCTCCACCACCTGGATACCCGGCGGATCGGTCGAGAAGTCCATGATCACGGGACCGGCCAGTTTGACCGCCCAGTCCCAGGTGCGCTTCTGCTCGGCGACCCCGCAGAGGTGGAAACCGTAGACCGTCTGCACGTCGGCGAGCTTGCTCGCCTCGGACGGCTCGTACCCGTAGACATGTACCCCGCAGATCACCGCCGGCTTCGTCTGCTCGCCGTTGGCCACCTGCTGGAGGTCGTGCCCCGCGTGGTTGTGCTGCTCCGGGTCGGCCTGTTCGAGGATGGTCCGCATCCGGGTCAGGATCTGCCCCTGCAGATCCGCCGGCTCCGCCTGCGAGCCGGCCGTCCTGACCACGACGGCCGCGCCGGCCGACACCGCCACCAGGATCGCCGCCACCCACACGTAACGGTGTCGATACCACCCCGCGAAACTTGCTCGGGAAACCATGACTGCTTCTCACCTCGTCGCCGGTACTGCTGAGTTGGCAGGACGTACCCAGGGAAAGGTGCCCGGTCGGGCAGTGGCCCGGCGCTACGGCGCGAGCGTCCGCCAAGTGGCGCGCTGCCGGTAACGCGATGCTCCCGCGTGGCCGTTCCCAGCGCGGTTGCCCCCACGCTGCGGCGATGTGAGCCATTCCAGCACGCTTTCACCCGCTCCGGCAACAGTTCGGGCACAGGCCGGTTTGCGCGACGGTGCGCGGTGGCATTGACACGCGCCGTCATGCATTCCATGGTCAATGGATTCATCTCTCAGTCGAAGGGGCCCGCAGGATGGTCAGCAACGAGCACAGGTACGTCATCATCGGCGCCGGCCCCGCCGGTGTTCAGCTGAGCTACTACCTTCAGCAGCACGGCGCCGATTACCTGACGCTCGAAAGTGGTGACTCACCCGGCGGGTTCTTCCGCCGGTTCCCCCGGCACCGTCGGCTCATCTCGCTGAACAAGGTGCACACCGACAGCACCGATCCCGAGATCCGGCTGCGGTGGGACTGGAACTCGCTGCTCAACGACTCCCCGGACCTGCTCTTCCCGAACTTCAGCAAGGAATATCTGCCGGCCGCCGACGACCTGGTGCGTTACCTCGCCGAGTTCCAGCGGCACTACCAGCTCAACATCTCCTTCGGCACGACTGTCGAGCAGATCACCCGCACCGCCGACGGCTTCACCCTGCGCACCGATCAGGGCGAGGTGCGGGCGCGCTGCCTCATCGTCGCCACCGGTTGGGGCAAACCGTTCGTGCCGGCCATCAAGGGCATCGAGCACGCGATCGGCTACGAGGACATGGTCGTCGACCCCGAGGAGTACGAGGGCCAGCGGGTCCTCGTCATCGGCAAGGGCAACTCCGCCTTCGAGACCGCCTCGGCGATCCTCGGTCGGGCGTCGATGGTGCACCTGGCCAGCCGGCACCCGCTGAAGTTGGCCTGGAACACCAAACACCCCGGCGACGTACGCGGCCAGTACGGCGCGATCCTCGACAGCTACCAGTTCAAGACGCTGCACTCGGTGCTCGACTGCACCATCGACGAGATCCGGCCCGTCGACGGGCGCTTCCAGGTGTCGATCACCTACACCCACGCCGACGGTGAGACCGCCGTGCTCGACTACCACAAGGTGGTGCGGTGCACCGGCTTCCAGATGGACACCTCGCTGTTCGACGAGACCTGCCGTCCCGACATGGTGCGCGACGACCGGATGCCCGACCTGCGCCCGGACTGGCAGTCCACGAACGTCGACGGCCTCTACTTCGCCGGCACCATCGCCCAGGCCCGCGACGTCAAGCACGCCTCGTCGCCGTTCATCGACGGATTCCGGTACAACCTGCGCACCTTCACCCGAATGCTGCGGGAACGCTACGAGGACGTGCCGTTGTCGTACGCGACGACCCCGGCCGACCCCGCCTCGCTGACCAAGCTGATGCTCGACCGGGTCAACTGGAGCTCGGCACTGTGGACCCAGTTCGAGTACCTCTGCGACGCGTTCGTCCGCGACGACGCCACCGGCGACTTCCGCCACTACGAGGACCTGCCCGAGGACTACGCCGTGGAACGCTTCGCCGACGCCACCCAGTGGTACACGTTGGCGCTGCGCTGGGGCCGCGACGAGTACGGCGACGTCTTCGCCATCGAGCGCCACCCGACCCCCGACCGCGCCCGGGAGAGCGCCTTCATCCACCCGGTGATCCGGCGCTACCGGGGCACCGAACTGCTCGCCGAGCAGCACCTGCTGGAGGACCTGCTGGCGGAGTGGCGTCGACCGGACCGGCACGTCGAGCCGCTTGTCGAGTTCCTCAGCAAGGACTTCACCAACGGATCATGACCTCGTCGAGCGGTTTGCGGGCCAGGTCCGGGACGCGGGCGTCCGGCGCGGGATAGCCGACCGGCATCACCACGTACGGGCGCTCCTCCCGGGGCCGCTCGCACACCTCGTTGAGGAACCGCATCGGGCTGGGCGTGTGGGTCAGCGTGACCAGGCCGGCGTGGTGCAGGGCGGTGATCAGCACGCCGACCGCGATGCCCACGGACTCCTTGACGTAGTACGGCTTCGGGCTGTGCGGCCCCTGATGCACCTCGAACACCACGATCACGGCCGGTGCGGTCTCCAGGAACGGCTTCTGCCAGTCGGTGCCGAGCCCGGAGATCGCACCCAGCCACTCCGTTGAGGCGCGGTGGTCGTAGAAGGCACGTTCCTCGGCCTCCGCCGCCTCGCGCAGCCGGCGCTTGCGGGCCGGGTCGGTCAGCACGACGAACCGCCACGGCTGCACGTTGGCGCCGCTGGGTGCGGTCGACGCCGCCCGGATCGCGGCCTCGATCACCTTCTCGGGCACCGGGTCGGGAGCGAAGTCCCGTACGGATCGGCGCTGCGCCATCCGTTCCGCGAACTCCTCCGCCTCGCGGACCATGTCCGCCGGATGTCGACGCCGGTGCTGGATCGGAACCCTGGGTAACAGATGCGCGTGGGTCACCTGTGGCCTCCCCTGAAACAGGTGGACCGGCCGCCACCGGGGGCGATGCCCGCCGTGCGACGTTCGGTTCCTCCAGCATCGCGGAGGCGGGTGCCGTTCGTCGTTACGTAAGTGTGCCTTCTTGTTCGGCCAGCACTCCGGGCGCGGTCTGCGCGATGATCTCGTCGACCACATCGGTCAGGCGTCCGCGGGCAGCTGCGGCGGCCCGCTGGCGGGTCGCCCCGTCGCCGTCGGTGCCGAGCCGGGCCAGCCAGTCCTCCACCCGCTGCCGGTCGCCCGCCTCGTCCAGGGCCGGCCGGACCAGGCGTACCAGCCGATCGGCGAGCGCGGCGGCGGGCAGCAGCCGGCCGGTGGACACGTCGACGCCGTGGCCACCCATCCCGTCGCGGGCCGCCCGCCAGTACGCCAGCCGCAACAGCTCCGGTACCGGCCGGGGCCCTTCGTCACCGCTCTCCACGGCCTGCCCGGCGACCATCACCAGCGCCCGCACCAGGGCGGCCAGCGCCACCGATTCGGCGGCGGTGACCGGCACGTCGGTCACCCGCACCTCCAGCGTCGGGTGGTTCGCCGACAGCCGCAGATCCCAGAAGATCGTCCCGTGGTCAACAAGCGCCCCCGCCTCGATCAGCATGGCGATGTGCTCGTCGTACTGCTGCGCGGAGGTCAGGAACGGCGGGGGACCGGCCACCGGCCACCGACCCCAGGTCACGCTGCGCCAGCTCGCGTAGCCGGTGTCCCGCTCGCACCAGTACGGCGAGTTGGCGGTGAGGGCGAGCAGCACCGGCAGGTGCGGGCGCAGATGGTTGCCGATGAGTACGGCCCGGTCCCGGTCGGGCTCCTCCACGTGCACGTGCACGGCGCAGATCGCGAGTTCGTCGTGCAGCCCGCGGAAGGTGGCGTTGCCGCGATCCTGGCGCGGCCCCTCGGTGATGGGCGGTGGCACGGCGTTGCCGAGCACCGGCGAGGCACTGGCGATCACCCGCAGCCCGGCCGAGCTAGCCGCGCTCTGGACCGCCCGCCGGCCCTCGGCCAGCTGCGCCCCCAGCTCGTCCAGGCTCCGGCATGGGTCGGTGCGGGCCTCCACGTGCAGTTTGGTGATCTCGCCGCCCACCCGCGCGCCGAGGGCCGGGCGGGCGCGGTCGATGACGGTGGCGGCCTCCGGGACCACCTCGCCACGGTCGGGGTCGACGACGAAGAATTCCTCCTCGACGCCGATCCGGGGGACGGTCGATCCTGGACGCTGTTCCGTAGCCATGCCGCCGACGACCTCCCGCTGTCGGCCCGTTGCCGACGGTAGGCAGGTTACGGGATTCAGGCGACGAGTTGCGTGCCGAAACCCTCCATCGAGGACACTGTTTCCACGAGTCCGGCCAGCAGCGCCGTACGCTCCGGCATCCGGTCCAGGCAGACGTACTCGTCGGCGGAGTGTGCACCGCCTCCGACCGCGCCCAGACCGTCGAGCGTCGGTACGCCGAGCGCGGCGGTGAAGTTGCCGTCGGAGGCCCCGGCGGCGTACGCCCCGACAAGGTCCGGCATGCCGAGCGCCAGCGCGGTCGACCGCGCCATCTCCAGCAGCGGTTGGGCCAGCTCGGCGGGCATGGGGTAGCGGTTGATCCCGCCGCACACGGTCAGCGTCGCCTCGGACAGGTGCGGCTGCAACCGGCGGATCGCGTGGTCGACCCGCTCCAACTCGGCCTTGCTCCAGGCCCGCACGTCCACCGCCAGGCTGGCGCTCTCCGGCACGGTGTTCGTGGTCGTTCCGGCGGAGAGCAGGGTGGGAGTGACGGAGGTGCCCGCGCTGTCCGCCGTGCCGAGCGCGCCCAACGCGAGGACCTGATGGGCGACCTCGACCGTGGCGTTGATCCCCCGCTGGGGTTCCACGCCGGCGTGGGCGGCACGGCCCTGGATGGTGAGGCGGTACACCGAACCGCCCTTGCGGGCCACCTTCACATGCCCTTCCGGGGTGGCGGCCTCGCAGACCAGTACCGCGCCGGAGCGCCGCGCCTCCCGTTCGATCAACGGCCGGGAGGTGACCGATCCGCTCTCCTCGTCACAGGTGAGCAGCACCCCGACCGTCGAGGTGTCCTCGACCAGGCGCAGGGCGGCGAACATCTGCACGATGCCGGCCTTCATGTCGCACACACCGGGGCCGGTCGCCACGTTCCCGCGTACGGTGAAGGGTCTGGTTTCGGTCGTGCCGATCGGGAAGACGGTGTCGAAGTGGCCGAGGAGCAGCACCCGCTGGTCGACCGCCGGCCACAGCAGGTGCGGTAGACCGTCGAGCACGACCCGTTGGGCCGGCCGCCCGAGCACTTCTGTTCCCCAGCGGGCGAGCAGGTCGGCACAGGACTCGAGATGGGGCAGCGAGCCCGGTGCCGACTCGTACGCGACGAGGGTGCCCAGCTGGTCGACCATGTCTGCCTGCAGCTTGTCGGCGGCATGGCGCAGACGACGTGCGTGGTCCATCGATCCCTCCGAACTCACGGGTGACGGGCCTGGCCAGGCGTGTCCATCGACCATCGCAGAGGGGGAGGGGTGTAGCCACCCTTGTCCGTGCTGTGTGCTCAGTCAGTGCGAACCGTTGCCCCGTAACCGAACTCGACGACCTGACGCGCGGTCGCGGCGTAGGCGTCCCGACCGGCGGGCGCGAAGGTGCCGAGCCCGTCGACGTACCGGTTGAACATGCAGAACGCGGCAGCGATCAGCACGGTGTCGTGGATCTCCGTGTCGGTGGCGCCCTGCGCGCGGGCGTCGGCGACCAGTTCGCTTGTCACGTTGCGGCCGCTGACCTGCACGGCACCGGCGATGCGCAGCAGCGCCCGCAGCTTTGCCGAGATCGGGGCGCTGTCCAGGTCCGCGCGTACCTGGTCGACGAGGTCGTAACCCTCGTCGAGCTGCGCGGCGGCGAACGCCGAGTGCGAGGCGCAGCAGAACTCGCAGTCGTTGCGTCCGGACACGTACGCCGCAATCAGTTCCCGCTCCCCGGCCGGGAGGGTGTTCGGGGCCCGCAGCAGCACCTCGGCCAGTTCGTTGAGCGGCTTCGCCGTCTCGGGGCGGTAGCGCATCGGGCCGGTGATGCCGGGGAATTCCTTCTCATCGATTCCGAGATCGATGTGCGCCATGCTCGTCCTGCCTCTCAGCAGTGCGTCGTGGCCCGGGTGGGCGGCGCTCACCGAGGGGCGCTGCCCCTGTCGAGGATCGCTGCCCGTGCGGGGCGGCGTGAGCGACGCCGCGCAGCCACGATCACATCCGGTCCTCGGCCGCGCTTCTTCATTCGTGCGCTGTCCGGGCCGGCACGAGGCCACCACCGGACCGGCGGTACCGGCCGGGAGCGACGGCGTGATGGCGCTTGAAGGCGTTGCCGAAGGCGAACTCCGAGGTGTAGCCGACCTTGGCGGCGATGACGTTCAACGCCGCATCGGATTCCTGGAGCAGCCGGGCGGCAGTGGTCATCCGCCACCAGGTCAGGTAGGTCAGTGGCGGTTGACCGAGCAGCGCGGTGAAGCGGCGGGCGAACGGTGTCCGGGACAGCCCGGCCTCGGCGGCCAGTGCGGCGACGGTCCACGGACGGGCCGGATCGCGGTGCATGGCGTTCAGCGCGGCGGCGATCGGCCCGTCGTTGAGCGCCGCGGCCCAGCCGGTGTCGGCCGCGCGTACCGGCTGCCCGTCGAGCCAGGCGCGCAGGATGTGCAGCAGCAGCGTGTCCAGTAACGCGGGGACGATGGCGTCCGTGCCGAGGCGCGGGTGCGACAGTTCGTCGCCGAGCAGCTGCACGGTGGCGTGCAGCTGCGGGTGTCGCCCGAGGTGCGCGGGCAGGTGGATCAACTCGGGTAGATCGGGCAGCAGGGGATGGGTGCGCGCGGTGTCGAACTGGTAGCCGCCGCAGAGGATGATCGTGGCCGGGGCGGTGGCTGGCCTGTCGGTGTCGCTGTCGTGGCGGTGCAGTGTCGGCTGGGCGTCCGGGTCGCAGGCGGGCCCGGTCGCCGGCGTCGCCGGGCTGTCGACGAGCACGTGTCCGCGTCCGTGCGGCCGGAACACCACGTCCCCGGTCGACAACGCAACGGGCTCGCTTCCCGCCTGCACGAGCCAGCACCGCCCTTGCAGGATCACCTGGAATCCGGCGGACCCGGGCATCGACGCGAACTGCTGCGCCCAGGGGGCGTGCCAGGCCACCCGCGCGGAACGAGGCTGTCCCGTTCGCATCACCGCGATCACGTCGCTGAGCACGTCCACCCGCCGAGGGTAGCGCCGGGCAGGACGATCGCGTATGAACGAGAGCCTGCGAAGCATGGTTCGTCCCTGGGGCTCGCCCATAGGTTCGAGCGGTGAGAGCCATGAGAATGCACGAGTACGGTGACGCGTCCGTGATCCGCGCCGACGACGTACCCCGTCCCGTCGCCGGTCCAGGCGAGGTCGTGATCAAGGTCGCCGCGACCTCGTTCAACCCGTCCGACGTGGGGTTGCGCCGAGGGCTGCTGCGCGCGGTCTTCACCGCCGACCTGCCGTACACGCTCGGTGGTGAGGTGGCCGGCACGGTCGTCGAAGTCGGCGCGGCCGTGCCCACCCTCGACGTCGGCGACCCGGTCATCGGTCGCATCGACGGCGGCGGTGCCGCCGCCGAGTACGTCACCGCTGCGGCGGAAAACCTCGTCGCGGCGCCCACCACCATCCCGCTCGCCCACGCCGCCGCCGTTCCCATCGCCGGTGTCACCGCCTGGCAGGCCGTGTTCGACCATGCGAAGGTCATCGCCGGCCAACGGATCCTGGTCAACGGCGCGGGCGGTGGCATCGGCGGGTTCACCATCCAACTCGCCAAGCACGCCGGAGCGTACGTGCTGGCCACGGCGAGCCCACGCAGTGCGGACGCCGTTCGCCGGCTCGGTGCCGACGAGATCATCGACTACCTGGCCACGCCGCTCGTCGACGCGCTCGACGAACCCGTCGACACCGTCGTCAACCTGGTTGCCGGCAGCGCCCGGCAGGCCGGCATGCTGCTGCCGCTGGTGCGGCCCAGTGGCCTCGTCGTGTCCGCCACGGTCCCGGTGCGGCCACCGGCCGGATCCTCCGTGACCGCCGTGCACTTTGTCGCCCGCAACGACACCGACCAGCTTGCCGCGCTGGTCGCGCTCATCGATGCCGGCAAGGTCCAGGTCGACATCGCTGCCGTCCGTCCGCTCGCCGAACTGGCCGAGGTGCACCGCGAGGCCGAGTCAGGTCAGACCCGCGGAAAGATCATTCTCGTGCCGTGAGACTCACCCGCAGGCAGCAGGCAGCAGGCAGCTGAGCGGCGACCCGGAGCGACACGATCAGGGGATCCGTTCGGTTGCCGACGCAGAGCCCTGAGCGGATCGTCCTAGTCTCGACATGTTCATTCCTCGCGTCCGCTTCTCCCCGCCAGGGGCCGGGCGCTGATGGACACCGAGCGGCCTGCTCGGGTCGCGACGGGCGGAGGCTGAGGATGGGCGACAACAGGGCAACCGGGAACATCCACCGACGTCAGTTCGTCAGGCTCTCGGGAGCGGTCGGCGCCACGGGCCTGTGGGGTCTCGCGGGAGGTGGTGCGGCGCTGGCCGACGGGGGACCGGCTCCCGGGCCGCCGGCACCGGACCCCGGCGGCCCGGGTGGCTCGGCCTGCCCCACGCCGTCGCAGTTGTGCGGCTACCCGAGCGACACCGGCGGCCGGTACGACCTGTGGGACCGCGTGCAGGTCTGTGAGGGGACGAAGCCCGGCCCGCCGTTTCCCCAGTGCCTGGCCACGACACCCACCTACGTGATCCTCAACGGCGGGTCCGGGTCCAACCACGACTTCCTGCTGGTGCCCAGTTGCCGCATCAGCGGCATCGAGTGCCCGTTCATCGCCACCTCCAGCGCGCCGAACTACTGGCTCGACGCCTGGAACAACGCGCAGCCAGGACAGCCGGGTCATGTGGTCTATCCGCACATCGGGTTGGGCATCAACTCGGCCGATCCGACGATCCGGCAGCAGGATCAACTCCACATCCACCTGGCGGGCATCCACTCGGGCATCCAGACGCAGCTCAACAACCACGACAGTGCGATCACCAACAACCCGGCGCGGTGGCCCACCCAGATCGTGCCGGTGTGGGGACTGACGAGCACCGGCGCTCCGGCCCCCCGGTCGTACCGGGTGTTGCACGTGGCGAACCTGAACACGAACCTCTTCACGCTGCTGCGCGACAGTGTGGTGCGCCCGACCGGGGCGAGCATGGCGGCGCAGATCCTGGCCGTCACCCCGCGGCTGGTCGGCAACGGTGGGTTCTACGTCCTGAACAGCGAACCCGGCCTACCCGTCCCGCCGGGCCAACCCGGCGGCACCGGCACGGTCGACTTCCTGCTCGCCTACGCGTGATCGCCTGGCTGCCTGGCCCGTGAGCGGGCGGGAACGACCCCCGTCGACCGTCCCCGACCCGCCCTCAGCGGCGCAGGAACGCCTCGATCCGGTCGAGGGCGCCGACCCAGACCTCGTGGGCGAAGAAGTCGCGCATCTCCGCGGCCGGGAATCCGGTCTGGACCACCGTGACGAGGGTGCCGTCCCCGTCGGGTGCGAAGGTGACCTCGACGTGGGTGGTCATCGTGGCGCCGTCCGGGCTGCTGCCCACCGCCTCGGTGACCAGCCGGTGTGGCCGGTCGATCTCCAGGAAGGTCTGCGTCTCGCGGAACAGTTGGTCGCGGCTGGGCCCCCAGACCGCCGTCTGGGTGCCACCGACGCGCAGGTCGGTCTCGATCTCCACGATGCCGGGCTGCTCGTCGAGAATGCTGAACCAGATCTTCTGCTGCTCCGGATCGGTGTACGCGTCGAAGACCTCCTCGGGAGAGGCCGGCAGGTGCCGGCTCAGGCGCAGGTGCAGGTCGGGCGTCTCGGTCACTGTTGCGTCCCCTTCCGCAGGGTGAAGTAGGCGTCGAGACCGTCGAGGCGACGTTCCCAGAGCCGTTGGTAGAAGGTGATCCACGCCATCGCGTCGTCCAGTCGCTCGGTGCCCAGTCGGCATTGCCGCGCCCGGCCGACCTTTTCCGTGACCACCAGGCCGGCCTCCTCCAGCACCCGGACGTGCTTCTTCATCCCGGTGAGGGAGATGGCGAACGGCTCGGCCAGATCGCTGATCGTGGCCGGCGCGGCCCCCAGCCTGGCGAGCACCTGCCGGCGGGTCGGGTCGGCCAGCGCCGAGAAGATCCGGTCGAGACGCGCATCTTGCTGAACCATGTGGTTCACCATAGCAACAGTGAACCACATGGTTCAACGTTCGTGGGGATTCCGCGATGGTCGGTGACGCGAGAAGTGACAATCGCCCGGCCCCGATCAGCGTCGGGGCCGGGCGATGGCGTCAGCGGTGTCGATCAGCGTTGGACCCGGGCGCCCGCGCCGCGCATCAGCGCCTCGACCTCCTTGCGGTTGGCCATCGAGGTGTCGCCGGGGGTGGTCATGGCCAGGGCGCCGTGCGCCGCGCCGTACTCCACCGCGGTGGCCAGGTCGTGCTGCTCCAGCAGGCCGTAGATCAGCCCGGAGGCGAAGCTGTCCCCGCCACCCACCCGGTCCATGATCTCCAGGCCGGGACGGTGGGTGGCCTCGACGAACCGGCCGCCGCCCCAGGCGATCGCACCCCAGTCGTTGACCGTCGCGCTGCGGACCGTACGCAGCGTGGTGGCCACCACCCGGAAGTTGTCGAACTCCTTGGTGACCTCCTCGATCATCCGCTGGAAGTTGGTCACCTCCAGTTCCGACAGGCTGGCGTCGGTGTCGGGCACCTCGAAGCCGAGGGAGGCGGTGAAGTCCTCCTCGTTGCCGATCATGACGTCGACGTACCGGGCGAGTCGCCGGTTGACCTCCTGTGCGCGGGCCTGCCCGCCGACCGCCTTCCAGAGGCTGGGCCGGTAGTTCAGGTCGTACGAGATGATCGTGCCGTGTCGGCGGGCGGCGACCATGGCCGCCTCGATGGTCTCCGGCGTGGTCTCCGACAGCGCGGCGTAGATGCCGCCGGTGTGCAGCCAGCGCACCCCCAGGTCGCCGAAGAGGTGGTCCCAGTCGACGTCGTCGGCGCGCAGCTGGCTGGCGGCGGTGTGGCCCCGGTCCGAGGTGCCGACCGCGCCGCGTACGCCGAAGCCGCGCTCGGTGAAGTTGAGGCCGTTGCGCACGCTGCGGCCGAGGCCGTCGTACGGCATCCAGCGGATGAACGACGGGTCGACACCGCCCTGCAGGATCAGGTCCTCCAGCAGTCGCCCCACCTCGTTGTCGGCGAACGCGGTGACGATGGCGGTGCGCAGCCCGAAGCAGCGGCGCAGCCCTCGGGCGACGTTGTACTCACCGCCGCCCTCCCAGGCCCGGAAGGCGCGGGCGGTGCGCACCCGTCCCTCACCCGGGTCCAGGCGCAGCATCACCTCGCCGAGCGAGACGAGGTCGTAGCGGCACCGGTCGGCGGGGCGCAGGTCGAGAACGGACATGGCGGATCAGGCCTCCCGGGCGGCGGTCACGGCGGCGGCGGTCAGTGCGGTCACGTCGTCCCAGCGGCCCTCGGCGAGCAGGTTGGGCGCGACCATCCAGGTCCCGCCGACGGCGAGGACCGGCGGCAGGCTGAGGTAGTCGCGCAGGTTGCCGGTGTTCACCCCGCCGGTCGGGATGAAGCGTACGGACCGGAAGGGCGCGGCCAGCGCCTTGATCATCGTGGTGCCGCCGAGCTGCTCGGCGGGGAAGAACTTGACCGTGTCCAGCCCGGCGTCGATGGCCATCTGGATCTCGGTCGGGGTGGCGGCACCCGGGAAGACGGGCACGCCGACCTGCTGGCAGTGGGCGACCACCCGGGCGCTGAAGCCGGGGCAGACGATGAACCGGGCACCGGCCGCGACGGCGTCGTCCACCTGGCCGGGGGTGAGCACGGTGCCGGCGCCGACAAGCAGCTGTGGGTCCTCGGACATGGCCCGGATGGCGTCGGCGGCGGCGTCGGTGCGGAAGGTCACCTCCACGCTGTGCAGGCCACCGGCGGCCAGGGCGGCACCGAGCGGAGCGGCGGCACGGGCGTCGTCGAGCACGACGACCGGCAGGATCCGGCCCGCGGCGATGGTCTGCGAGACGTCGGCGGGCTGTTCAGAAGGATGAACGGCAGTCACATATGTGACCCTACTGCTGATCCCGGGGATGTCAATCCCGCTACAGTGAGCGCCATGACATCCGCCGAGGGCTTCCAACCGGTCAAGTCGGCCGGGCGCACGCTGGAGGTACTGGAGACCCTGGCCGCCTCCGGCGGCCGACGCTCCCTCGGCGACCTGGCCCGGGACCTCGGCATTCCCAAGAGCAGCCTGCACGGCATCCTGCGCACGATGATGCAGCGCGGCTGGGTGGAGGCCGACGACACCGGCACCCGCTTCGGGCTGGGCGTACGCGCCCTCCAGGTCGGTGCCGCGTACCTGGACACCGACGACGCGGTCGGCCTGCTCGCCGGCGTACTCGACGACCTGTCCCGGCAGTTCGGCGAGACCGTGCACCTCGGCCGACTCGACGGCGCGCACGTGGTCTACACCGCCAAGCGGGAGTCCTCGCACCCGCTGCGGCTCTACAGCGCCATCGGACGACGCCTGCCGGCCCACGCCACCGCCCTGGGCAAGGTGCTGCTCGCCGAACGCGCCGCCGAGGAGGTCGAGACGATCCTCGGGTCGTCCCCGGCGGCGCTGACCCGGCACACCATCACCGACCTGGCGGCCCTGCACGCCGACCTGGCGGCCAGCCGGGAACGCGGGTACGCCGTCGACCACGAGGAGAACACCGAGGGCATCGTCTGCTTCGCGGTGGCGGTGCCGCTGCACACCCCCGCCGTGGACGCGATCAGCCTCTCCATTCCGGCGGCCCGCCTCGACGGGCAACTGGAACAGCGGGTGGTGGCGGCACTGCGCCACGCGGTCGACCAGGTCCGCGCCGCCCGCGGCCTACTCACCGCCAGCTGAGCGGCTCCGGATTACCGCCGACCGTCCCGACCGCCCGCACCGAACAGGACGTAGGCGGCGGTGCCGGCGACGAACAGCACGCCGACGACCAGCCACGAGACGGTGGCGGACGAGGGCTGCACCGGCCAGGCCCAGATCGCGGTGACCCGGTCGGTGCCGCGCGGGGCGGCGGCGTAGATGGCGCAGCCGTAGCAGAAGGCGGGCAGCCAGGCCAGGCGCACACCGAGCAGCACCGCCGCGCCCGCGACCAGACCGGTGTGCCCGAGGGTGTTGCGCACCAGCGCGTACGCGCCGAACGTGTGCGGATCCGCCAGCCCGGCCAGGCTGAGCACCGCCGCGCAGAGGAGGGCGGCGAGCAGGACGTGACCGGCCCGCCACACCCGCCACGGCACCGGCGTGCCGCGTTCCAGGTCCTCGTCGGCACCGGCGAGGCTCGGACCGAGCAGCACGGCGGCCAGCAGGGGAGCGAGGGCGACCACCGGAATCCGGGCGGACGGCCCGCTGAAGTAGGGGCGACTGGCCAGCCAACTCCCGGCGGCCCAGGCCAGCACCGTGACCACGGCCAGGCCGACCAGGAACGCCGGCACCCCGCGTGCGGTCAGATGCAGCGCGAACCGACGACCGCCCGACGCGGCTGCCCGAGGCAGGGCAGTGCCGCCGCCGTTCACCGTCGCCGCCCGAGCCGCGCCGCCGCCGTTCACCGCGGCTGCCCGAGCCGGATCAGCGCCGCCTCGTCGCAGCCGGCCGCCGCGCGCAGGTAGTCGGCGAACCAGGCCCGCTGCGCTGGCATCGGCAGCGCGTAGAGCCAGTCGATCGGGACCTCAGGGCTCGGCGGTAGCTGGAGCAGCCAGGCGTCGGCCAGTCCACTGGTGAGATGGACCTGCTGGCGGATCTCGCGGAGACCCGCACCGGAGGAACAGTGCAGCCGCGTCACCGCCCGCAAGTCGGCGTCCAGCCAGTCCAGCCGGGCCAGGCCGCCCCGGGCGGTGGACTGCTGGTCGAGGTGGAGCCAGATCGTCCCGTCGCCGGGCGCCTGCGGCTGGTCGACCGGTCGGGCGGCATCGTCGACCGCCCGGTCGGGGGCACCAGGAATCCCGTCGAGCCGGGCCAGGAACGGCTGCACGTGCGGCGTCACCTCGTCGAGCAGGAAGGCGTGGATCCGGGCCACGCACACCTGCGGGCCGCTGTCCGTGCAGACCAGCGCGACCGCGTCCGGGTCGGTGAGAAGCCGGTTCGGGCCGGGGCCGGTGACGATCGGCACCGCCACACCCATCGCGAGCACACCGGCCAGCGCCGCGGCCAACCAGCGTCGGGCGGCGAGCGCGAGCAGCGCGACGGTCAACGCCAGCAGCCACCCCGCCTGCCAGGCCACCACCCGACCCGGCACCACCTGATACGCGGCCTGAGCGACCTGCACGGGGGCAAGCCACACCGCGCTCTTGGAGTCCCAGTAGGTCAGGATCGCCAACGCCAGGTACGCGGCCAACCCGGCGACCGGTGCGGCCAGGCGCAGCCGCACCAGCCGGCCGACGCACATGCCACCGGCGGTCGCCGCGCCCAACGCGAGCACCCCGACGAGCAGCGTCCACCACCAGCCATCCCCGGGATACGTCGCGACCCGCGCGACCAGCACCGCCGCCCCGGCGAAGGCCACCAGCACACCTACGGTGCCGGCCAGCGTCACCGCCAGCCACGCCACCAGAATCGGTTGCCAGCCGGGACGTGGGGTGGAGTTTACCATCTCGTCGATGCCCCGCCGCCGCTCCCGGCCGGCCTGCCACACGCCCGCCGCGACCATCAGCGCGCACAGGATCAGCAACGAGGTACGCAGGTAGTTGACCAGCCCGGCCCACCGGCCGCCCCAGTCCTCCGGATGCACGGCCAGCATCCACACCCCGGCGCCACACATCGCCGCTGCGGCCCACGGCGCCGTGCCCCGACGCAGCTCGGTACGCAGGATCCGCCTCACCGGGCTGCCGCCCGTGTGTCCCGCAGCACCGCGGCGTAGCCGCGTTCGATCGGGGAGTCGCCACTGTCACCGGCCCCACCGGCCGCGATGAGTTCCGCGGGCAGCCCGTCGAACACCAGCCGTCCCGCATCCATCAGGCTGACCCGGGTGCAGGCCGCCACGACATCCTCGACCAGGTGCGTGCTGACCAGTACGACGGCATCCAGTCCCAACTCCCGCAGCAGCGCCCGGAACTCCATCCGCTGCTCCGGATCCAGTCCGGCGGTCGGCTCGTCGAACAGCAGCACCCGGGGATCGTTGACGATGGCCTGAGCGATGCCGGCCCGACGGAGCATCCCACCGGAGAGGTGCTTCATCCGGTCGTCGGCCCGGTCCAACAGCCCGACCCGCTCGATCGCCCGGTCCACCGCCAACGGGATCTGCGCCGCCGGCATCTCCTTCAGCCAGGCGAAGTACTCCACGAACTCCCGAACGGTGAACCGTGGATAGAACCCGAACGACTGCGGCAGGTAACCCAGTCGGCGACGGGCCGACCGTAGCCCGACCGCATCGGACAGCGGCTGCCCGAGCAGCCGTACCTGCCCCCGGTCGGGTTGCCGCACGGTGGCCAGCACCCGCATCAGTGTCGTCTTGCCGGCCCCGTTCGGGCCGAGCAGGCCGTGCACCCCCGGACCCAGGTCGAGATCCAACTCGTCGAGGGCGTTCCGTCGGCCGTAGCTGACCCGCAACCCTCGTACGCTCACCGTCACGCTCACGCGGTTCGTCTCCCTACTCGATCCCGCCGGGTCCACACCACGAGCACGGCCGCTGCCGTGACTCCCAGCCACACCGGCCCGGCCTGCACCAGCACCGCCCACTCGCCGATCGGGGCCAGCACGATCACCGCCCACGCGCCGGCCACCACCGCCGCCGCCTGGCCGGGCTCGATCAGCGAGCCGAGCGCCAACGTCAGGGCGGCGAGCGCGAGACCGGCCAGCGGCCACAGCATCGGCGTACCGACGCCGGTCACCGCGCCGGCGAGGAGCGTGACCGGCGCGGTGACCGCCAGCACCGCGAGCGTGCGCCACAGGATGATCTGCAGCCCGCCCTGCGGCGTCGACGCCACCATCTCGTGCAACGGATCCGACCACGACCCGTACGACAGGGCGGTGCCGACCGCCGGCAACATCGGCGCGGCCAACAACAGCAGCCACGGCGGCAGCATCGCCGGGCTGACCGCCAGCCCCAGCGCGGCCAGCCCGGTCAACGCCACCGCCACCAGCCACGCACCCCGGGCGGCCGGGCCGGCACCCACCAGGACTCGGATCCGACGCCAGCGGGTCGCCGGGCGTACCCGGCCCGGTGGTGGCAGCGGGGCGGCCACCGCCACCGCCGCCGCCTCGACCAGCCGCCGGGTCGGATCGTCGAGGGTAAGGTGGGCCCGGCAGGCGGCGCACCGGTCGAGGTGCGTCTCCACCGACCAGGCGTCGACGTCGTCCAGAGCATCGTCGACGTACGCCGCCAGCGTTCGAGCGTCCAGGTGAAAAGCCGTCACGACAGCGCCTCCCGCAACTCCCGGCGGGCCCGCATCGCCCGGGTCTTGACCGTTCCCTCCGGTACGCCCAGCAGCGTCGCCGTCTCCCGTACGGTCAACCCGTCGAGCACGGTGGCCTGCAACACCGCCCGCAGTTCCGGCGACAGCCGGTGCAGCGCCCGTTCCAGGGCCGCGTCGTAGGACCCGGCCAACGCCTCGTCCTCGGCCGACGGCGACCAGACCGGCACCGCCTCCGGCGCCACCGACCCGACCGTGGACGGACGGGCCGCGATGCGCCTGTGGGCGTCGATCAGCCGGCGTGACGCCACCGCCCAGAGCCAGCCGGTCACCGCGCCGTCCTCCCGGTAGCCGGCCGCCGCCCGCCACACGGTCAGGAACGTCTCCTGGAGCAACTCCTGGGCCAACTCCGGGTCGCGGCACCGGCGGCGCAGCCGCAGCGCCAACCACGGTGCGTGTCGCGCGTAGAGCACGTCGAACGCGGGGCGGTCGCCCGTACCGACGCGGCGCAGTAACGCTGCGTCGTCTGAATCCATCACGCAAGGTTAGGACGCAGCCGCCGCCGAAACGGTTCTCTGCGGGCGTGACCCGCCGCCCGCCGTCTCCGATGCGTCTGGCCTGGTGATTGTCCTCACGATCACCACTGGTCGAGGCAGGGAAACCCCCTCTGACCTCCCTATGCTTGGCGTCGATGATCGTCCGGCCGTCCGGTGCCGGTCTGGGCCTTGAGTCAAGGCGGGGGAGGAAGTGGCGAGCGATGACCGGCTCCACGCGCATCTGGAACGGCATGTCCATCCCCGCACCCGGCAGTTACGAGCTTGACGCCGGGCACAAGCGGATCGGGTTCGTCGCCAAGCACATGATGGTCAGCCCGGTGCGTGGCGAGTTCCGCCAGGCGACCGCCCGCATCACCGTCGCCGAGGACCCGCTGGAGTCGACGATCCAGGCGACCATCCAGGCCGCCAGCATCGACACCGCCAACGTCGACCGGGACACCCACCTGCGCAGCGCCGACTTCCTCGACGTGGAGCAGTTCCCGACCCTGGAGTACCGCAGCACCGGCATCACCGCCCTGGACAAGACCGATCCGATCTTCTTCTGGGCCAAGCTGAAGAACCACCGGCTCGGTCGCCGGTCGGTGGTGGAGGAGCCCGCGCCGCCGACGCGGCCGGTGACCGCCCGGTTCGTGCTCTCCGGTGAGTTGACAGTCAAGGGCATCACCCGCCCGGTGGACTGCCAGGTCGAGTTCGGCGGTGCCCGACGCGACCCGTACGGGCAGGACATCTTCGGGTTCAGCGCCACGGCGGAACTCAACCGCGAGGACTACGGCCTGGTCTGGAACGTGGCCCTGGACAGCGGCGGCGTACTGGTCGGTCGCACCGTGCGCATCGAGATCGCCGGCGAGGCCATCCGCCAGGGATAGGCCGCTCTTCATCCGGATTTAACGATCGTTTCGTCCGCCGGCGTATTCATTGATCACGATCTTTGCGAGAATCCGAATGTCGCCGGTCACGCCCGTCAGCGGGCCACCCCCACCCGCCGTGGCAGGCGACAGTCAGGAGTCGCCACATGGCTCACGTACGCAAGGCCGCCGTCACCCTGGTGGTCGCCCTCGCCCTGTCCCTGGTGCTGGTCCCCCGGCCGGCCCACGCCACCCCGCCCAACATCCCCTCGTACGCCACGGCGTTGAGCCGGCTCAACTCCCTCACCGTGGCCGCCGAATCCCACCAGTCCAGCTACAACCGGGACCTGTTCCCGCACTGGAGCACGGTCACCGGCACCTGCAACACGCGCGAGCAGGTCCTCAAGCGTGACGGCACCAACGTCACAGTCGACGCGAGCTGCTATCCGACCTCCGGTTCCTGGTACAGCCCGTACGACGGCCTGACCCGGACCAGCCCGACGCAGATCGACATCGACCACGTGGTCCCGCTCGCCGAGGCCTGGCGCTCCGGCGCCTGGTCGTGGACCACCTCCCGGCGGCAGACCTACGCCAACGACCTCGGTGGCCCTGAGCTGTGGGCGGTCACCAGCACGGTGAACCAGTCCAAGGGCGACAAGGACCCGGCCGCCTGGAAGCCGCCGCGCGCCGCGTTCCACTGCACCTACGCCCGCGCCTGGATCCAGGTGAAGTGGTACTACTCGCTCTCCGTCGACAGCGCGGAGAAGTCGGCCCTGGCCTCGATGCTGAACACCTGCTGACCCGCTGAGCTACCCGGACCTGGCGGTGCTTGCCGGCACCGCCAGGTCCGTCGTCAGGTCAGCGCCGCCAGGCCGCCCAGAGTTCGGCGTACCGGCCACCGGCGGCGACCAGGTCGTCGGGGCGACCGAGTTCGACGATCCGACCGCCGGACATCACCGCGACCCGGTCACAGGCGTGCGCCTGGGTGAGCCGGTGCGCCACCACGATGGCGGTACGACCCCGGATCACCGCCTGGCTGGCCAGTTCGAGCTGCTGGGCACCGGCGCTGCCGGCCTCCGCGCTCGCCTCGTCCAGCACCACGATCGGCGGGTCGAGCAGGACGATCCGGGCCAGCGCCAACTGCTGGGCCTGACCAGGGGTGAGCGGATGCTCGCCGTCACCGACGGGGGTGGCCAGCCCGTCCGGCAGCGCGGCGACCCAGCCGTGCGCGCCGACCATCCGCAACGCGGCGTGCAACTGCTCGTCGGTGGCGTGCGGGGCGGCCAGCCGCAGGTCGTCGGCGAGCGTGCCGGCGAAGACGTGCACCTCCTGGGTCACCACACCGACGGTGCGACGCAACTCGTCCGGGCCCAGGTCGTCGATCAACCGGCCACCCAGCCACACCGCGCCCTCGGTGGCCGGGAACACCCCGCCGAGAATGGCCGCGAAGGTGGTCTTGCCGGCACCGCTCTCACCCACGATCGCCAGCGACTCACCGTCGGCGATCTCGATCGACACGTCGTGCACGACCGTCGGGCCGGCGGCGTACCGGTGCGACACCGACTTGGCGGTGACCCCGGCGGGCCCTCGGGTCGGCGTCTCGGCGGTCCGCTGCGCCGGCACGTCGACCTCGGTGACACCGACCAGCCGGGCCAGCGCCGCGCCGGCCGACTGGATGTCGTTGAACGAGATCAGCAGCATGCCGAGCGGGCCGAAGAGGCGGTGGAACAACAGCGCGGCGGCGGTCACGTCACCGACACTGCTGTCCCCGGCGCGCACCAGCAGGAACCCGGTCAGCAGGACGGCGGTCAGGCCGATCGCCTCGGCGTAGTTCATCATGTTCGCGAACCAGAGGAACCCGCGTACCGCCCGCAGTCGGGCGTCGGCCGCCTCCTGGGAGGCCTGCTCGACCCGCTGGCTCTGCCGCTGCTCCATGCCGTACGCGTGCACCGTCCGGACCCCGCCGAAGGTGGTCAGCAGGCGTTGGGTGCGTACCGCGGCGGCCTGCCGTTCGGCGGCGTAGAGACGCTTGGCCGCCGGGACGAACCGGCGCAGGCTCAGCGCGTACACCGGGAAGACGACCAGGAACGCGGCGGCGATGCGCCAGTCCAGGGCGGTGAAGCCGACGAACGTGACCACGACTGTGACAAGTGCGGTGAAGACCCCGGCCGCCAACTGGATCGAGTCGGTGACCTGCTCCACGTCGTCGGTGACCCGGGAGGCGACATCCCCCGAGCCCGCGCTCTCCAGCCGGGCCGAGTCCATCCGCAGCGCGTGGTCGAGGACCTCCTCCCGCAGGTCGGCGCAGGCCCGCATGCCCCACTCGGTGACCAGCCAGCGGGCGGCACCGGTCAGCACCGCGCCGGCGAAACCCACGCCGAGGATCCAGGCCGAGGTCAGCAGCAGCGACCGGGTGGTACCGCCGGCCACCACCAGGTCGACGAGCCGACCGAGCAGCAACGGTACGACGACCGCGGCGGCGCTGGCCGCCAGCGAGGCCGCGATCGAGGCCCAGCCGAACATCGGGTGGCGGCGCAGCGCCCGCCAGAAGGTGGCCAGGGCGGCCCGGCCGGTGGCGACGGGCAGCATCGTCGACGTCAGGCCGCTCATCGCAGCACCACCTCGGCGTACGCGGACCGGGCGAGCAGGTCCCGGTGCCGTCCGACGGCCGCCACCCGACCGGCGTGCACGAAGACGACCCGGTCGCAGCGGTCGAGCAGCGGGGCGCTTGTGGTGACCAGGACGGTGGCCCGCTCACCGTCGGCACGGTAGGCGCGTACCCCGTCGGCGATGGCGTGTTCGGTGACCGCGTCGACCGCCGTGGTCGGATCGCGCAGCACGGTGACCGGCCGGTCGGCGAGCAGCGCCCGGGCCAGGGCGATGCGCTGCCGCTGACCGCCGGAGAGGTCCAGCCCTCGGTCGAGCAACTCCCGGTCCAGCCCGGCGTCGCCGTCGGTGAGCACGTCCACGCTGGCGGCGGCCATGCTCCGGCGCAGCGCGTCGTCGTCGTGCTCGTCGCCGGTCTGCAGCACCTCGCGCAACGTGCTGCCGAACAGGTCCACCGCGTGCGGTTCGACCAGGACGACCCGGCGCAGCGTGGCGACGTCGAGGTCGGCCACCGGCGTACCGGCCAGCGTCACCTCGCCTCGCTCGGGTGGCCGCGCCCCGGCCAGCAGGTCGGTGATGGCGTCGGCGGTACGGGTCTGCTCGGTGACCACACCGAGCAGCTCCCCGGGACGCACGGTGAGGCTGACGCCGTCCAGTCCGGGGGCGTGCACCTCGTCGAGGACGAGCGGGCCGGGCCGCGCCACCGTGTCACCGGACCCGGCCTGTTCGGATGCGGCGAGCACCTCGGCCACCCGGGCCGCGCTGGCCCGGGCGGTCGCCAGCCGGAAGACGCAGTCGGCCAGGTTGAGCACCGGGTCGCTGATGAAGGTCGCCAGTCCGACGATGGTGATGAGCTCACCGACGGTGATCCGCCCCTGGAGGGCGAACCAGCCGGCGAGCGCGGCGACCACCGTGACCAGCAGGCCGGTGGTGAACGTCGACACACCGACGAATGTCGCGCCGGCCCGCACCGCGCCGACGTTGGCCCGCAGCGAGGTGCGGCTGGCCGCCCGGTAGCGGCGGGCCGCCTCGTCGACGCCACCGAAGCCGCGCAGCGGCCGAAGCCCGCGCAGCAGGTCGGAGGCGGTCGCCGCGGCCCGGCCGATGGCCTGCTGCTGTGCGGAGGTGTGCCGTTCCACCACCGGCCCGAGCGCGTGGAGCCCGAGCACCAGCAACGGGACACCCACCACCAGCCCGAGCCCGAGCGACCAGTCGATGCGCAGCAGCACCACCGTCGCCACCGTCAGGCCGAGGAACGCGGAGATCATTCGGCTGCCCAGCTCCAGCAGTTCGGCGGCGGCCTGGGTGTCGGAGGTGGCGATCGACAGCAGCTCGCCGTTCTGCCGGCTGGTCCGGATGCCCCGCCCGGTGAGCACCCGCCGGACCACCTGCATGCGCAGGTCGTGCGACTCCCGCACCACCGCCTTGGACAGGAACCAGAACCCGAACCGCCAGCCCATGGTGAGCGCCAGGAACAGCGCGAAGATCCCCACCACCGACCAGACCATCGCCGTTGTCGACCCGGTCCCCACGGCCTGGTCGATGACCAGACCGATGGCCACCGGGACGAGCGCCTCACAGACCTGGTGCAGCGACCAGAAACCGGCGCACAACGCCGTGTCGCGGCGCTGCCGCCGGAACATCCCACCGATCAGCCGGCCGGTCGGCACCGCCGCAGGGGTCTTCGTCATCCTGGCCTCACTTCTGAAGTTAGGCCAGGCTAACTTGTCGCCCGTCCGGCTGAGCGGCCGGATCGTGCTGACGTGGCCACAGCCGGGGTTGTTCGGACGCTACTGCGCCGTGGTGGCGCAGAGTCCGTCGTGCTGATCGCGGCGTTGGCAGCGGCCGGGTCCGTCGCCCCGGGCGTCACACCACACTCGGGTACGCAGGAACTGCTTGTCCTCTTCACTCAGGGTGGTCTCGCCGAAGTCGACGACGGTGACATGGCCGAGCGAGTCACGTAACGCGACCGCCAGGTCGACAGCCTCGTCCAGGCTGGTCAGCGTGGTCGGGAGGTGGATGATCCAGCGCGGTGCGCCCATCACCGCCCACCCTGTGGCTGATCTGTCGGGTGGCGGCAGGCGTTGTGCCGGGACTGCCACTGCCGCAACGCCTGCCGGATCCGCTCGGCCTCGGTGTTCGCGGTGACCACCTCCCGCTGCAACCGCGCCATCTCGTCGGCCACCCGACCGAGCAGCGCCTCGACCTGCCCCGGGTCCCATCCCCGCCACCGACGGTCGAACGTGGCAGCCCGTACCTGATGCGGATACAGCCGATCCCCACTCGCGTAGATCATCGCCGGGGCGCTTCCTGCTCAGCGATCAACAACCGCACCTGCCGCTCGGTCAGGCCACGCTGGTCCACCACCCGCCGCCCCCACCGGTGCAGCCGACACGGATGCGGTGCCCGGTCGTTACGGCACCGCAGCCCTTCCGGCCACTGCTCCGCAGCATGCACACTCAACGCCCTCACAGCGAAGCCGACATCCTCAGCAGTCACATACGGCGGCAACGGCAACTCGCCGAGCACCTCATCGATCGAATCCATGTCCCTCCCTGAATAGCGGCACCGAGACGGGCGGGGACGACGTACGCCGCTCGGGTCGACGCCGCCGGAGCCCAGCACCCGCCCCGGGCCTGCCTGCTTCCCGCCACTACCGGACCTGGTCGCGGATCGTGCGGGCGTTTGGACGCCGGAGCAGCGACTGAGCGGGAGCCTGGGGTCACTCCGCTGATCAGGGGGATGCTGCTCCGACGAAGGAGTCACCACAGTGCCTAGCTGGGTGTTTCCTCATCTCCGCACCTTACCGGCATTACTGGTAAAGTCAACGTTGCCCTTGAAGTTCTCCCGGCTGGCGTGATCAGATGTGTGGGCCTAGCTGGGAGTCCTTGCATGCCCACACCACGGAAGTTCGAACCGCACTACCGGCGGATCATTGCCGACATCCGAGCACGCGTCGCGTCGGGAGAGTGGCCACCAGGCCACAAGCTGCCGTCGACGAAGGCGCTCGCCGAGATGTACGGCGTCAACAGTCAGACGACCGTCCGCCAGGCTGTCACCATCCTGATCGAGACCGGCGAACTCTACGGTCACCAGGGGCTTGGCGTCTTCGTGGCGGAGCAGGAAACCTGAGCGCCACACGTTCAGCCGAGGGCTGCCTGAGCGTGGCCACCCATAGCAACGCCCCGACAGGCCAGCGCCCGTCCGGTCACTGACCGGACGGGCGGCGTCGGAGAAGGCTCGGTCAGCAGAGCCCGTTGCAGCCGCCGCCGTTCGGCGGTGGCCCGTCCAGCCACGGCTGCGGCAGACCGGGCACGTGCTCCGGCTGCGCCCCGGTGATGCGCGGCTCGGAGAAGACCGAGTTGTACGCGTTGGCGGTGTCGTCGACGTAGATGATGCCGGTCAGTTTGTTCTCCGGGATGGTGCCGTCGGCGTACGTCGGCGTCCAGTTGCGTACCGGCGTGATGTTCGTGCCGACGATCCGGGTGAACCCGTCGCTGCCGGTGAGGATCGACACGACATCGCTCGTGTAGTCCGGGTTGACGTAGCCGTGGTCGTTCTCCGTGCCGTCACCGCCGTCACCGCCGTCGTCGCCGTGGTCACCCCCATCGTCGTGGCCACCGCCGGAGTCGTTGTCGTCGGAGTCGTAGTACATGTTGATGCCGTCGTCGCAGCTGCCGCTCGCGTCGCAGGTGGTGATGGTCTGGCTGCCGGTGCTGTGCGTCGAGTCGGTGAAGATGACCGACTCCATATGGATGGTGCCGAGCTCCTTGCCGTCCTCGTCGTAGACGTGGTAGATCGTCTCCAGCCAGCTGTCCAGCTTCCCGTCCTTCGAGTGGGACTTCGACGTGGTCTCGCTGACCAGACGTCCGTGCACGTCCCAGACCCAGGTGTGCTCCTCGATGTAGACGCCACCGTCTTCGCCACGCTCCTCGTACTGGTGCAGGACGGTGTCGCCGCGTGAGCCGTCGGCGTTGAAGTACTCCTGCACCGAACCACCCGGCACCAGGTCCACGACGCCGCGCGATCCGTCGGCGTAGTGCAGCTGGTAGTCGAAGTCGTCGAACCAGCCGCCCTTCTCGGTCTTCACGATGCCGCCGTGCGCGACGGGACTCTGCCCCGTCACACCGGGCTGGTACTCGACGAAGTGCGAGTCGAACGGAGTCAGCAGGCTGCCGCGCAGCGGGTCACCGACGGACTGCGAGATCCTGCCGCGGCCGATCGCGACCCCGTCGCGCTGCACCGACAGCTTCAACTCGTCGAACCGCTTGAGGTCGATGCCCAGCCGGGTGTAGGCGTCCTTGCGGACCGGCAGCGCGAAGACACCGAGGGTCGGCAGGTTGGTGGTCGTCTCCTTGAGCTTCAGGATCTCCTCGGGGAACGCGATGAAGCTGCCGCGACCGTACGAGAAGGACGGCAGCTTGTTGACCGAGGCCACCTCGACGACCACCGGGAGGCTCGGCGTGCTGTGCGGGTCGTGCGGATCGGTGCCGGCGGCCACCTCGTCGGCGTCGCTGACACCGTCGGCGTCGCTGTCGACGACCCGCCAGGACAGGTAGCAGCCGGTCGGGTCGCAGAGCCGGGCGTACGACAGGCGGGGCCGCTCCGACGGCTTGTCGGCGGCGGCGGGGGTGCTGATGGCGACAAGTGCCATGGACATGGCGAACAGGGGAGTGACGATCATCGCCACTCGCATTCGGTTACGGACTGTCATGAGCCGTACGGTCACACCCGCCCGGTGCCGCCCAGACCGTTGAGTCGGTAACCAGTCGAACCACCGTCGGCCCGGGCGAAACCCTAGCTAGGGTGTGCCTGCTACACCCGCCCGACGAAGGACGGACGTGGACATCGATCAGCAATCCCACGGTCTCCAGGAACAGGAGCACCAGGAGGAGGCCGACCGGCTGCTGGCCGCGGCCGACCGTGCTGGTGACCCGGTGACCGCCGCCCGTCTGGTCGCGGAGGCGTTCCTCGCGGTGTCCCGTACCGCCGACCCGGCCGGCCTGCCCCCGATGGTGCGGCGACTGGCGGTCCTGCGCGCCCAGGCCGCGACCCCGCAGGCCGGCCCGCGAGCCCAGCCGGCGACGCCGCAGGCCGGGGCGCGTAGCCGCGAGGTGGTCGCCCGGCAGCGCGAGATCGAGTTCCTCCACCACGCCATCGCCGCCGCGGTCAGCGCCCGCCTCGGCCGCCGACTCGCCCGGCGCGGGCCCGCCACCCCGCCTGGCCCGGCCCACCCCGACGAGGCACTGCGCCTGTTCACCGCCGCCGGGCTGCACCACGACCCGCTGTACGTCGAGTGCGCCATGATCGCGACGCTGAGCGCCCAGCGTCCCGACCGGATCAGACCGCTCTTCGCACAGGTGGTCGAGCCGTGGCTGGTCGACGACCGGATCGACCCGGCTCGCCGGACGCGGTTGACCACCATGCTCGGCATGGGCGAGGCGTGGTCCGGTGACCTGTTGCGCGGCCGGGCCACGCTGCGCCGGGCGCACGGGTACGCCGTCGCCGCCGGCCGCCTCGACCTGGAGGCCGAGATCACCTCCTGGCTGGCCAAGTGCGAGGCGCTCTGCGGCGACCTGGTGCTGGCCCGGCGTCGGCTCGCCGAGGCGCGGGTGCTGGCCGCCCGGTCCGGCTCCGCCTGGGTGGGGTCGCACATCGCCGAGTGCGCCGCCGCGCTGCACCTGGCCAGCGGCGACGTCGACGCCTGGGTGGGAGTGGTGGGCCGGCTCGTCGGCTCGGCCGTCGGGGCCAACTCGGGTCTGGTCTTCGAGCACCGCTGCGAGTTGGCCACATACCACGCGCTGCGTGGTGATGCCGCCGCCGCGCAGGCGGTCGTCGCCGCCATCGAGGACCCGCCACTGGACTGGCCCGGCGCGCCGGCGCTGCCGGCCTGGCGGGCATGGATCGTCGACCCTCGGAACCCTACGACGATGGCCTGGCTCGAACGCTCCCTCGTCGGGCTCAACCGGCCGGTGGAACGGCTGTCGCGCGCCCGGCTGGCCTGGTTGCTCGGCAGTTGGCATGCCCACTGTGGACGGCGTGCCGACGCGATCCGGTTGCTGGAACTGGCCAGCAGCGAGTACGCGGCGACCGGCGCGGCCGGCCTGCTCGCCCGCGTCGCCGTCGACCTCGCCTCGGTGGCCGAACCGGCCGTTGCCACAAACGCGCCACCGGGCGGCCGGTCCGGCCAGGTACCGGCGTCGGCCACCGGATCGTCGGCACCGGCCGAGGCCGCGCTGACCGCCACCGAGCGTCGGGTCGCCGCCGCCGTCGCCGAGGGACTCAGCAACCAGGAGGTCGCCGCGCGGCTGTCGGTGTCGATCAAGACGGTCGAGTTCCACCTGCGCAACGCCTACCGCAAACTCGGCGTACGCAAGCGCACCGAACTCGTCCGGCACCTGCTGCGCTGACCGACACCGTGCTGACCGGATCGTTCCGCAGCGGTGCGCGATCGTGGCTGGTGCGCCCGGACCGGGGACGGTCAGGATGAACGCATGACCGCAGCACTCGTCGTGATCGACGTACAGGAGTCCTTCCGCCAGCGCGCCAACTGGACGGCCTGCTCGCAACCGGACATCGTCGGTCAGGTCAACCGGCTGGTCGAGGCCGCCCGCAGCCGAGGTGACCTGGTCGTCTGGGTGTTGCACTCCGAGCCGGACAGCGGTGACGTCTTCGACCCGGCGCGCGGCTTCGTCCGACTGATCGACGGGTTGCAGCCCGCCGAGGGCGAGCCGGTGCTGACCAAGTACGTGCACAACGCCTTCACCACGACCCGACTCCAGCAGTTGCTCACCGTCCACGGCGTCCGGGAGGTCACCGTCTGCGGCATCCGTACCGAGCAGTGCTGCGAGACCACCGCCCGGCTCGCCGCCGACCTCGGCTACGAGGTCACCTTCGTCGTCGACGCGACCGCCACCATGCCCATCGAGCACCCGGACGCCCCCGCAGGCCGGACGATCGCCGAGATCCTCGCCGATCCGCGTACCCTCAACACCGACGAGATCATCGAGCGCACCGCGTACGCGCTGTCGGGCCGGTTCGCCACCATCCGTACCGTCGACGAGGTGACCACCCCGGTCGGCGCCGACCGCTGAGGTGTTCGTGGGCCGGGTCGTCTTCCTGCTGCTTCCGCAGCTGCACCTGCTGGATCTGGCCGGTCCGGCGCAGGTCTTCTCCGCGGCGGCGGACTCCGGGCTCGACTACCGGCAGTCCTTCGTCGCGGAGAGCAGTGAGGTGGTGACCGCACAGGGGCTGCCGGTGCGCGCCGAAGTCGACTGGCCCGATCTGGACCCGGCCGACCTGGTCGTCGTCCCCGGCTGGCGGTCACCCGCCTCCCGTGCCGAGCCGGCGCAGCCCGCCACGCTGCGCCGGCTCGTCGCGCACCACGCGGCGGGCGGCACCGTGGTCAGCGTCTGCGGTGGCGCCTACCTGCTGGGTCGCGCCGGGCTGCTGGCCGGTCGCCGGTGCACCACCCACCACGAACTCCAGGACGAGTTGGCCCGCCGGTATCCGGCGGCCACCGTGCTCAACGACCGGCTGTACGTCGTCGACGACCGGGTGGCCACCTCGGCCGGCATCGCCAGCGGCATCGACCTCGCGCTGCACCTGATGGCCGTCCGGCACGGACCGGCGCTGGCCGCCCGGATCGCCCGGGAGATGGTCGTGTACGCCCGGCGCAACGGACACGAGCGGCAGGACAGCGCGATGCTGCGCTACCGCTCGCACCTCAGCGACGTGGTGCACCGCGTCCAGGACGTGATCGACGAACGGTTCACCGAAGCGTTGCCGCTGGTGGAGTTGGCCGGTGTGGCCCGGGTGAGCGAGCGCACCCTGACCCGGCTGTTCGACGCGTCCACCGGCCTGACCCCGCTGCGGTACCAGCAGTTGCTGCGGGTCGAGCGGGCCGAGCACCTCATCGGTCACGGCGTCGCCGTGGAGGCCGCGGCCCGGGCGGTCGGGTTCACCGACGCCCGGATGCTCCGGCGGTTGCGGGCCCGCGCCCGCTCGACCCACTCCGTAGGTTGACCTATCGCGACATGAGGAACACGACAAGCGCGATCACCGCCAGCGCGGCCAGCACCGCGGCAGCGATCTTGGCCTTGCTGTACGGCCGCTCGCCGATGACCTCACCGGTACGGGCGTTCACCAGCACCTGGTACGACCGCCCGGCGTGCAGGTACGCGGCGATCCACACCGGCAGCAGGAGCAGCTTGTAGGTCACGTCCGAGTAGCTGGTGTCCACCGCGTCGACCTGCTGCTCGTCGCCGCCGATGTCCGAGCGGCAGTCCCGCTCGATCACCGGCGCCATCCGGGCCTTCGCCTCCACCAGGCCGGCCTCCGGCTCGGTGTCGTAGCGCAACGCGTGGTACCCGGCCAGGTAGTCCTGCTCGTACGGGACCGCCTCGTTGAGCGGCCACGGGGCCAACTCGTCGAGCTTGTTCGTCGGCAGGTGCGTGGTGGCGGGCACCAGCACGTCGTCGAAGTCCCGGCGCACCGTGCCGCTGGCCGAGTGCCACCGGGTGTGCCGGACCTGCCGGGTGCGGGTCTCCGTCTTGCCGTCCACCGTCACCGTGTACGTCTCGGTGACGTAGTAGTGCTCGCCGCGCTTGCCGCGGTAGTCGGAGACGGTCCGCGCGTCGAACGTCCAGTGCGGCAGGTAGGTGCCCTTGAGCGTCTCCGCCTCGCTGACCTTCTTCAGGCTGCTCGGGGCGAACCAGCGGCTGCGGCACCAGGTGCTCAGCGCGGTGCGCACCCCGTTGCGGTCCACCGCGAACGGCAGCACCGCCTCCGGGGCGATCAGCTCGTCGGCCGCCTGCTGCGGCACCAGCGGGGTGGCGCAGAACTGGCACCGCTCGGCCAGTGCCGCGCTCTCGGTCGAGGCACCACAGCCCGGACACCGGTAGACGTACGCGCCCACGGCGGCAGCCGGCTTGCGGGCCAGGGTGGCCAGCCCGTCGAAGGAGTGCTCGCGCACCTCCCGGGTGGCGGCGGCGATCTGCTGCTGGTGCCCGCAGTAGGGGCACTGCAGGGCGGTCGTGCCGGGCGCGTGCTCCACCCGGGCGCCGCAACCCCCGCAGCCGTACGACGGGGGCGAGACAGCGGTTTCACTCATCGGTGTACCCTCCCGATCCCGATGATCACAGCGGCGGCAGCGGCGGCGGGACGCTGGCCAGCACGGACGCCAGTTCGGGCACCTGTCCGGCCGGCTGCCACTGCGCCATGCCGGCCCGCCAGACCAGCGTGTCCGGGCCGAACCCGCCGGCACCGGCCCGCGCAGCCAGCGCACCGATGTCGAACGGGCCCTGGCGCTCGCCACCGACACCGACGAACCACTGCGCCTGGCCCGGCAGCGGCGGCGGCTCGGCGCCACCCGGCGCGGCGGCCGTCGGTGCGGCGTACGGTGCGGCGGCCTGCGGTGCGGCGGCCGGCGGCGCACTGCTCTCGCCGGACATGGCCCGGGCCATCTGCTGACCCAACGCCATGCCCATGCCCATGCCGACGCCGGCGCCCGCCTCGCCACCCGGGTTGTTCGCCGCCGCCTCCAGCGCGGTGGCCGCCTGGTAGCGGGTGAACCGGTCCAGGTCGCCGACCGCACCCATCTCGGTGCGCTTGTCCAGCGCCCGCTCCACCTCCGGCGGCACGGAGACGTTCTCGATGACGAACTTCGGGATCGCGATGCCGACCTCGGCGAGTTCCTCGGTCAGCGCGCCGGCCAGCTGCCGGCCGATCGCGTCCTGGTGGGCGGCCAGGTCCAGCAGCGGCACCCCGGCCCGGGCCAGTGCGCCGCCGAGCCGGCCCACGATGAGCTGGCGCAGGTACTCCTGCACCTCCTCGGTGCGGAACTGCGGGTCGGTGCCGACCAGCTCCTTGAGCAGCCGCTGGGCGTCCACCACCCGGGCCGCGTACGCGCCGAAGGCCCGCACCCGGACCACCCCGAACTCGGGGTCGCGCAGGATCACCGGGTTCTGGGTGCCCCACTTCATCTCGGTGAACTGGCGGGTGTTGACGAAGTACACCTCGGCCTTGAACGGCGAGTTGAAGCCGTACTTCCAGCCCTTGAGGGTGGACAGGATCGGCATGTTGCGGGTTTCGAGGGTGTGGGTGCCCGGCAGGTAGACGTCGGCGACCTGGCCCTCGTTGACGAACACCGCCGTCTGGGACTCCCGGACGACGAGCTTGGCGCCCATCTTGATCTCGTTCTGGAAGCGGGGGAACCGCCAGACGATCGTGTCCCGGCTGTCGTCCAGCCATTCGATGATGTCTACGAACTCGCCCCGAAGGCGGTCCATGAGCCCCATCGTGTCCCCTCCCGAGATCAACTGTGTGGCGGCGACGATAGCAACCCTGTGCCACCTGCGGTTCCACCTGCCGTCTCGGTACGAAGGCCCGCTCGATGGAACCGGGGGCCGCTGATCGGGGGCGAAGATCATCAGGTACCCTCGCCGCGCCGCGCCACGGTCAGGCGAACCGCTCCGGGTCGCCCGCGCCGACCCGGACGATCTCCGGTTCGCCCTCGGAGAAGTCGACCACCGTGGTCGGCTCGGTGCCGCAGTCACCCGCGTCGACCACCGCGTCGACGGCGTGGTCGAGGCGTTCCTTGATCTCCCAACCCTGGGTCAGCGGCTCGTCGTCGCCGGGCAGCAGCAGCGTGCTCGACAGCAGGGGTTCGCCCAGTTCGTCGAGGAGCGCCCGGGTGACGGGATGGTCGGGAATGCGTACGCCGACGGTGCGCTTGCGGGGGTGCAGCAGTCGGCGCGGCACCTCCTTGGTGGCCGGGAGGATGAAGGTGTACTGGCCCGGGGTGGCCGCCTTCACCGCGCGGAAGACCGCGTTGTCCAGCTGCACGAACTGGCCGAGCTGGGCGAAGTCCCGGCAGACCAGGGTGAAGTGGTGGCCGCTGTCCAGGTGACGGATCTCCCGGATGCGGTCCATGCCGTCCTTGTTGCCGAGTTGGCTGCCGAGGGCGAAGCAGGAGTCCGTCGGGTAGGCGATCAGCCCGTCGCGGCGCAGGAGGTCGACGACCTGCCCGATGATGCGCGGCTGCGGATTGTCCGGGTGCACGTCGAAATACCTGGCCATGACCGGAAGCTTAAAGCGCACCCGGGCTGTCGCCTTGCCGACAGTGCCGCCCGGCGGCAAGGGTTCGACGCCCATCGTTGTCTGTATGAGCGCGCGTGGCTACCCGGACGTGCTCCGGTACCCCGTCATGCCCACCCCGGTACGCATCACCGTGCTCGTCTTCGGGCTGCTGTCGCTGCTGTTCGCCCTGGCCACGGTCCATCGACTGGTCACCGAGGGTGGCTCGCTGGGCGCGGCGGTCTTCTTCGCCGCGATGACGGCCGCCTGCCTGCTGGTGACCACCGCCCTGGCCACCCGCCGGACCTGGGCGCCCTTTCCGGCGTACGCCCTGGCGGGCCTGCTGGCCGCGGCCTCGCTGGGCCTGTTCGGCGCCATCACCTGCGTCGGGGTCGCCCTGCTGGCCTGGGTGCTCTGGGCGCTGAACACCCGGGCCTCCCGCGACTGGTTCGGCCGCCGACACCGACTGCGCTGAGGCGACACCTACTCGGGCGACACCGGTTACGGCGACACCAGGTGATGAGGGCCCCTGCACCCACGGCGTTGACGAGGGGCCCTTCCTTACCGGTGCGGGACTACTCGGCGGCGGTCGTCGGCTCCTCGTCCGCGCTGTCCTCCTCGGCAGCCTTCTCGGCGACCGGCTCCGCAGCGGGGGCGGCGGCCTTCGGGTTGGTCCAGGAGAACTCGATCTCGACCGAGTACTCGTCCTTGCCCTCCTGCTCGATCTCCAGCTCGCAGTTCACCTGGTCGGCCACCGCGAGAGTGCCGGCGGCACCGTAGAAGATCTGCCCGGTCTCCAGCTGGTTGGCCACCTGCCGCAGCCAGGCCGCCAGATCCGCCCGCGACACGGTGCGCTCGTCCTCGTAGATATCCATGCCGACATGCTGGCATTGCCCGTCGCGGCCGTGTCGGCAGGGTGCCGGGACATGCCGGGCGCCTCAGCGGTGCTGCCGGCGGGTGGCGATCGCCTGGCGGGTGGGGCGGCGGACCACGGCGATCCGGTCGCCCCGGGCGCGGATCGAGGTGCGGCCGCCCCGTCGACGGCGGACGGTCAGGTCGACCGTGTACCCGCCGACGCGTACCCCCTCCAGCACGAGGTCGGGTAGCCAGGCGGGCAGGTGCGGGTCGACGAAGACGGTCCGCAACGGCGCGGCGGGACGCAACGCCAGCAGGGCCTGGATCAACGCGATGACCGAACTGGCCGACCACGCCTGCGGCGAGCAGGCGCTCGGATAGACGCCGGGGTGGGGATGGGCGTCGTCGCGGGGCAGCCCGCTGAGCACCTCCGGCAGGCGGTGCTCGGCGAAGAGGGCAGACGCGGCGAACATGCCCTCGGCGAGCCGGTGCAGCTGCTCCCAGCAGCCGTACCGGGCCAGCCCGAGACCGATGGTGCCCGCCTCGACCGGCCAGACGCTGCCCCGGTGGTAGCTGAACGGGTTGTACGCCGGATGCGCGGCGGACAGGGTCCGGACCCCCCACCCGCTGAACATGTCCGGCGCGAGCAGCCGGTCCGCCACCAGGGGCGCGATCCGCGGTGGCACGATCCCGGTGGCCAGCAGGTGACCGTCGTTGGAGTTGACCGACCGTACCGGCCGTTTGTCCGGTCCCAGCGCCATCGCGTAACAGCCCCGATCGGGCAGCCAGAAGGCGCGGTGGAAGCGGCGGCGCAGGGCGGTCGCCCGGCGGGCCAGGCGGGCGGCGACGACGGGATGACCGGCCACGGCGTACGTCCCGGCCGCGTGCCGCAGCGCGGCATACCAGTACGCCTGCACCTCGCTGGTGGCGATCGGGTTCGGCACCACCTGGCCGTGCTCGTCGACGATGGCGGTGTCCGAGTCCTTCCACCCCTGGTTCTTCAGCCCGCCCCGGGACCGGCGGTGGTACTCCAGGAAACCGTCACCGTCGCGGTCGCCGTACCGGTCGATCCAGCTCAGGGCGCGGTCGGCGGTCGGCAGCAACTCCCGTACCGTGTCGAGATCCCCGGTCCAGGCGTAGTACTGGCCGAGGAAGATCAGGAAGTCCGGCGCGGTCGACCAGTCGCCGTGGTAGTGGGTGAACGGATTGACGTTGAGTTCGGACAGCGGTCCCTGGCGCGCCTCGTGCAGCGGTTTGCCGGGCTCCTCGTCGCGCCAGTCGTCGACGCGCCGGCCGAAGTGCCGGGCGTTGAGCCGGAGGCTGTCCGCGAGCATCGTCGGCCCGGCGAGCATGGCCTGCCAGGACGCCGTCATCGTGTCCCGGCCGAAGATCTCCTGGTAGATGGGGAGCCCGGCGATCGGCGCGGTGGGGCCGGCCGGTTCGCCGAGCGGCAGCCCGGCCAGGTCCTCGCGGGCGCACCGCCACGCCGCGGTCACGTCGAAGTTGGTGCTGGTCAGCCGGGCCAGTTCGGCGGTGAGTCGGCGGCGTGCCGAACCGGCGGTGTCGTCCGGCTCGGCGAAGCTGGGCGCGGGCGCGCCGAGTCGCTGACCGTCGAAGACCGGTTCGACGGCCAGGTCGACGCGGTCGACTCCGCCCGGTGGCAGCGTCACGTCGATGTCGAACCCGCCGTCGACGTACCGGATCGGGCCCGACGCCTGGACCCGGATCGCCACCGCCCGGTCCAGCCCGTCGCACTGGTAGGTCATCAGCAGCTCCTGCGCGGCGGGATCCCACCGGGCCTCGACCGTGCCGGACTGGATGCGGCGACCGCTCTCGGCCTCGCTGGTGTCGGCGAAGTCGGCGTCGAGTCGAATCCGCAGCCGCAGGTCCAGGCGCTGGTCGGCGTAGCTGAACAGGGTCAGCCGGGTACGCAGGCCCGCCGCCACGAACCGCTCGACGGCCAGGTACGCCGCCCGTGACGGCAGCACCTCACCGTCACCGAGTTCGGCGTAGGACAACTGGGCGTGCCCCTGCACGGTCGCCGTGCTGAACGGCACCGGTTCCCGACCGTCGACGGTGATCCGTTCGGCGCTGAGCACCCGGGTGTTGCGGGCGAAGAAGCCCTGCGCGCCGACACCGGTGATGCGCCCGCGCACGTCCGTGACCAGGGTGCTCCAGCCGCTGGCCACGTAGAGCAGGTCCGGGCGTACGCGCAGGTTCCGCACGCGGCTCATCCCGACCCCCTGACCTGCTGTGCGGCGCCCGCGAGCGACGGTGGGTGCGCTTGTTACCCCCCTGCGTTCCCGATACACCCGCCCGTGCCGGCCTCGACCCCGCTGGCGCGAGCGGGGGATGCTGTCGGCAGACGACGCCGATCCGGGCGAGCGCGCGGCAGGACAGGGGAGTGGTCGTGGCAGGGGTGTCCCATCCGATCTTCGCCCGGCTCTACGAGCGGTTCAGCGCCCAACTGGACCGGGCCGGGATCGCCGAGCACCGCCGAGCCCTGACGGTCGGCCTGTCCGGCCGGGTGATCGAGGTGGGTGCCGGCAACGGGCGCATGTTTTCGCACTATCCGCCCGAGGTGACCGAGGTTGTCGCCGTCGAGCCGGAACCCCGGCTGCGAGCTGCGGCGGTCACGGCGGCGCGCAGCGCCCCGATCCCGGTCACCGTGGTCGACGGCCTGGCCGAGGCCCTGCCCGGCGCGGACGGCGAGTTCGATGCCGGGGTCCTGGCCCTGGTCCTCTGCACCGTGCCCGACCAGGCTGCCGCGCTCAGGGAACTGCGCCGGGTGCTGCGTCCCGGCGCGGATCTGCGCTTCCTCGAACATGTCGCCGCGCCACCGGGCACCGGGCTACGTCGCGTCCAGCGGCTGGTGGACGCGACCGTCTGGCCGCTGCTGCTGGGCGGTTGCCACACCGGCCGCGACACCGCCGCGGCGATCACCGCCGCCGGCTTCGTCGTCGAGGATCTGCGCCGGTTCCGGTTCCCCGAGACCGGCCCGGTGGGACCGGCCGCCCCGCACATCCGGGGACGGGCCCGAAACCCCGGACCGCGATGAGTCGCCGCCCGCCACGGCCACCCGGACAGCCGTTCGTCTGATTGCGCCCCGTGACTAGGCTGCTGATGCTCAGGCCAGTGCTTCCGGGGGGGGGTAGGGGATGGGCACAGGAATCCTGATGAGCATCGCCGGTGGCGTGTTCTGCCTGCTGGCGGTGCTCGTGCTCGGTTGGGTGCTGGTCGCGTACAACCGGTTGGTCCGTCAGCGCAACCAGGTGCAGGCTTCCTGGGCGCAGATCGACGTCCAGCTCAAACGCCGCTACGACCTGATCCCCAACCTGGTGGAGACCGTCCGGGGTTACGCGACGCACGAGAACGCGGCCCTGACCGGGGTGATCGCCGCCCGCAGCGGGGCGATAGCCGCGGCCGGTGCCCCTGCGGTGGTCCACCGGGCGGAGGCGGAGAACACCCTCACCCAGGCCCTCGGGCGACTGTTCGCCGTCGCCGAGGCGTACCCGGAGCTGAAGGCCAACCAGAACTTCGCGTCCCTGCAAGGCGAGCTGGCCCGTACCGAAGACAAGATCGCGTACGCGCGGCAGTTCTACAACAGCGCGGTGTTGACCTTCAACACGAGTGTGCAGTCCATTCCCACCAACCTGGTCGCGAGCCTCGGTGGGTTCCGGCCGGCGGAGTTCTTCCAGGCCGACGGCGGGGAACGCGCCGCCGTCCAGGTCCGGTACTGACGGCGAGAGCGCACGAGGGGGGCCCGGTTGTTCGTCGATCTCGCGGTGAGCGCGGTGGCACTGGCCGGCTGGTTCGCGGTGTACGGCGCCGTCCGGTTCGCCACCCGACCGGCCAACCCGACACCGGCGCCGGCCACCATGGAACTCGGCGACGAACCACCGGCCCTGGTCAACATGCTGGCCAACCGGTGGACGGTCACCGAGGACGCGGCCGAGGCGACCCTGCTCGACCTCGCGGCCCGCGGCTTCGTCGAGTTGCGCCAGCCCGGCGACGACCCGATGCAGACCACCCTGCACCTGCCCGCCGCACCGCCGGACGAGTCCGGGCTGCGTCCGTACGAACGCCGGGTCCTGGACCGGATGCGGGGTCTGGCCGCCGGCGGGGCGCTGCCGCTGACCGCCCTGACCTTCCGCGACCAGGGCCAGGCCAGGGCGTGGAACAGGCGGTTCCGCGCGGAGGTGGTCGACCACGCGCGGCAGGCCGGGTTGTCCCGGCGGCGTTTCGGCCCGAGGGTGACCGCGATGCTGTCGGCCGCCGCCCTGGTCGCCGGGGTGTTCGTCTGGCTCGCCGTCACCCAGTACGGACTGTCGCACCCGGCGGGGGACACCCGGGGGCTGGCCGCCGGGTTCTTCACCTTCGCCGTGCTGTCCAGCTTCGCCGCAGCGACGCCGGGCGAGCGGGACACCCCCCGGGGCGCCGAGGTGGCGGCGCGGTGGCTGGGGGTGCGGGACTGGCTGCGGGGGCATGAGCAGTTCGCCGACCTGCCCCCGGCCTCGGTGGCGATCTGGGACCGGTACCTCGGCTATGGCGCGGCCCTCGGCACCACCCACCTGACCAGCGCGGTCCTGGACCTGGGCATGGGCGATCGGAACCTGGTCTGGTCGTCGTACGGGGGCACCTGGCACCGGGTCCGGGTCCGCTACCCCCAGCGGTCCCACCAGGGTCGCACCCTGCCGGGACTGCTGCTCAGAGCGGTGGTCCTCGGCGGGGCGGCGATCTTCGTGCTGAGACTCTTCGGCCCGGTGGCCGATCCCACCCCGACCAGCGAGTATCCGGGCGCCCGGGCCTTCTCCCTGGTCATTGTCGGCCTGGTCGTGGTGGCGGGGCTGATGCTGGCCCGGGCCGTCTACACGGCGGTACGCGCGGTGGTGGACCTGTTCACCGAACGCACCATCACCGGCGAGGTGCTCTGGGTGCAGGTGTGGAAGTCGACCGCGCACGGGAAGAACATGCCGTCCCGGCCCTGGCTGTACCACCTGGCGGTGGACGACGGCAGCGGCGATCGCACCACCGCCTGGGGGCTGCCGAGTCAGTGGGCCGGGGACTGCCACGACGGGGACACCGTGACCATCCGGGTGCGGCCCTGGTCCCGACGGGTCGTCGCGTTCGCGGTGGTGGGCCACGGTCGATCCCGGAACCTGGCCGAACCGGTCATCCACCCCAGCGAGATGGCGGCCGCGACGGGTGCCGAATCGCCCGCGTACCTGATCACCCCGGAAGAGATCGGCCAGGCGCTGGGCGTGGCGGTGCACGCCCCCGAGGCGGTCGAGCTGCCCGGCCCGTTCACCGGGGTGCAGTTCCGGGCGGCCGGCGATGGCCAGCCGGTGCTCACCATCCAGGCGGTCTCCGGTACGGCGGCACAGTGGATCTGGCGGCTCAACACCCGAGGTCAGGAAGTGCCCGGGGTGGGCGACGGGGCGTACCTGCTCGGCGAGCGGGCCGTCCTGCGTCTCGGTGACCGTACGCTGCTGGTGACCCTGCTCGGCGCCGCCCGGTCCAGGACGGCCAGCCTGCCGTGGCTGCTGACCCAGGCCGCCACCCGGGCCTCGGCGGACCGACCCGAGACCACCGGCTGAGCGGGTACCTCGCACCACAACGGCACGGTCGCGGGGCGTCGAGGTCCGTGAGTGTCTTGACTTTTGCCATCTATGCAAAAAGATAGATGCGTCTTGGCCAAAGCTGCGCCGTCGTGAGGATGAACTGATGCGTCGTTGCCCTCGGACCACGGTGCGGGTCACCTCGGGCCTGCTCGCCCTGCTGCTCGCCACGGCGGTCACCCTGCTCGCCGACACGACCCCGGCGGCGGCGCACGGCAACCTGGCGATGTCCACCCCGAAGGCCGACGCAACGGTGAGCGAGCCACTGACCACGGTGCAGCTCTACTTCACCGAGCAGGTGGTGCCGAACGCCTACTTCGCGGTCACCGCGCCGGGCGGTACCCGGGTCGACAACGGCTGGTCGCACGGGCAGCCCCGGCAACTCGACCGGCCGGTGCGCGAGTACTTCCTGGTCGACGGCACCTTCCAGCCGCGTGAGTACACGACCGGTTTCCCGGCGGTGGTGAACCTGGCACACCTGCCGGCCAAGGGTCGGTACACGGTCAGCTACCTGTCGGTGGCCTCCGACGGCGAGGCAGTACGCGGGACGATGAGCTTCCGCTACACCGGGGCGGTGACCCCGGCCCCGGCCGGCTGGCGTCCGCCCACCGACCAGCCGGACCCGGCCCTGGTCGCCGCCGCCGACCAGCACGGACACGACAGCGAACCGTCACCCGCCTCCGCCGCCCCGCCGGCCTCGGCCCCGCCGGCCGCCGCACCGGCACCGACCTCGGACGGCGGCCCCGGCGCCGGGACCTGGATCGCTGTGACGATCGCCGTCGCCGCTGTCCTGATCGGACTGCTCGTCTGGCGTCGTCCGGTGATCGTCGGTCGGCTGCTCGGGCGAGCGGAGCGCACCCCGCAGCGCGCTCGCGGCTCCCGCAAGGCAACGAAGAACGCGCCGTCCCGCTCGGCCGCACCAGCCGGCCGGACCCGGTCGGGCTCCGCGACCAAGGCCCGACCCGGCACGACCGACCGACGGCGTACGACCGCCGTCGCGGCGGCCCGCTCCGGCGGCGAGGCCGTCACCGCCGGCGCCGCCGCGACTGCACCCTCGACGGCACCGTCGACGGTGCAGGGTGACGAGCCGCCGTCGGTCGATCGGTCGAGCAACACCCGGCTGGCGCTGCTCGTCAGCGGGTTGGTGGTCGCGCTGCTGGCCGGATTCGGCCTCGGTCGCCTCGGTGGCGGCGAGCAGCCGGCGGTGACCGACGCGCGGCCGGGCGGCCTCAGCGTGCCGGCCGCCGGCTCGGCCACCGACGGGCACCAGCATCCGCCGGGCACCGGAGCACACGCACACACCGGTGACGGCGGCGACCAGGTCGCCGGGGCGTGGGTCAGCGCCGCCGGGTACACCCTGCAACCGGTGCAGCGGTCCCAGCCGCCCGGCGTACGGGTGGACTACCAGTTCCGCATCGTCGACGGCAACCGGCAGCCGGCGACCGACTTCGCGGTCGTGCACGACAAGCCGCTGCACCTGATCGTGGTCGGTCGTGACCTCAGCGGCTACCAGCATCTGCACCCGAGCATGGGCCCGGACGGCGTGTGGACCGTGCCGCTGGAGCTGCCCCGGGCCGGTGACTACCGCCTCTACGCCGACTTCTCCGTCACCACCGCCGAGGGCCGGCAGCTGCCGCTGGTGCTCGGCGTCGACCATCACGTGCCCGGCGTCTACACACCGGCACAGCTGCCCGCACCGGAGCCTAAGGCCACCGCCGGGCCGTACACGGTGTCGATGGAAGGTACGCCGACCATCGGACTGAGCGCCCCGATCGTGCTGCGGGTCGCCGGGGCCCCCGGGCCGGCGCAGTTGGAGCCCTACCTCGGCGCGTACGGGCACCTGGTCGTGGTGCGCGAGGGTGACCTGGGCTATGTGCACGTTCACCCCGAACCGGAGCTGGTCGACGGGGCGGTCACGTTCTGGCTGACCGTGCCGAGCGCCGGACGGTACCGTGCCTTCTTCGACTTCCAGATCGGCGGGACGGTGCACACCGCCGACTACACGCTTGACCTGAGCTGACCGCCTCGACGTCCACTGTGTCGGCCCTCGCGCGCCGCCGCGTCGACCACAGGGCACTGCGCCCGTCTGATCGGAAGCGGGCCGTGGGAGCGCTCACATCGGACCTTCCGGGAGATGTTGCTTGAAGATTTCAAGCAAGTATCGAGCAGGGTCTTGACGATCGTTGTTAGCGCTAACACGATTAGGGTCCCCGTCACGCTCGCGTCTGGAGCTCGCTATGCAAGTGTCCGTCGCCGCTGCCTCCGACCCCCGTCCCGCGTCCGGACCGCCTCGCCCCACCACCTCGTTACGCACCGTCGCACGCGCCGCGACCCGCCTCGTGACCGCGCTGCGGCCGCGTCGCCGTGGCCTCGCGTTGGCCGCCGTCGGTGCGCTGGTCGGTGCCGGCGCGGTCGTCCCCGGCGCCGCACACGCTGCCGAGCCCTGGTCGCCCCGCCCGTCGTACACCTCGACGGACCGGGGTGACGGCACCTACACCGTGCCGCTGCTGCGCTCCGACGTACCGGACATCAGCGTGGAGCGGGTGCCGGCCGCCGAGAACGACGAGGGCCGGGACATCTACTACATGATCAGCACCACCATGCACCTGAGCCCGGGTGCGCCGATCATGAAGTCCTACGACCTGGTCAACTGGGAGATCGTCAACTACGTCTTCGACCGGGCGAACATCGGCGACTCGTTCTCGCTGCGCAACGGCCAGAACTCGTACGGGCAGGGCCAGTGGGCCTCGTCGCTGCGCTACCACGACGGCATGTTCTACGTCGCCTTCAACACCAACAACCTGGGCGGCGCGTACATCTACCGCACCGACGACATCGAGAACGGCGCGTGGCAGCGTACGGCGCTCGGCCGAGGACTGCACGACCCATCGCTCTTCTTCGACCACGACGGTACGCCGTACATCTTCTACGGCAACGGCAACATCAGCGCCGTACGCCTCAACGCCGGGCTGACCGCCATCGTGGCGGAGTACCCGAACGTGTTCACCGCCAACGACTACGCCGGCCAGCCGTTCATCGGCGGCCTCTTCGAGGGCGCACAGTTCTACTACATCGACGGCCACTACTACGCGGTCATCATCACCTGGCCCTCCGGCCAGGGCCGCCAGGTGGTCATGCTCCGCTCGCCGGAACTGCTCGGCCGGCACACCGCCCCCGGCGGGGTGAACACCTGGCAGGCGCGCGGCGTGCTCAACTCCAACGGCTTCGCCCAGGGCAGCCTGGTGCCGATCGCCCGACCCGGCGGCGCCACCGACTGGTACGGCATGTTCTTCCGGGACACCTTCCCGATCGGGCGTATCCCGGCGCTGATCCCCGCCACCTGGTCCGACGGCTGGCCGACGTTCGGCACGAACGGTGTGGTGCCGGTCGAGGGCGCGTTCGACAAGCCGATCCGGCTCAGCCCTGCGGAGGAACTGTTCGAGCGGCAGAAGAGCATCGTCGTCTCCGACGACTTCGCCAACGACGCGCCGCACAAGGCGTACATGGACGAGCAGTGGACGATCCCGACGCCGCCGGCCGTCGACGAGTCGCTGATCGGCGTCGAACTGCTGACCAACGCCGGCTTCGAGTCCGACGAGGTGTCGCCCTGGGCCGCGCAGTTCGGTGCGACCCTGACCCGGGACACCGCCGACCCGGCGACCGGCTCGGCGGCGTTGAAGGTCAGCGACCGTACCCTCAACGGCTCCGGCCCGAACCAGTACCTCGCCGGCAAGTTGCAGCACGGGGTCACCTACACCGTCTCCGCGAAGATCAAGTACACCTCGGGCCCGAGCAGCGTCCGGTTCAACCTGGTCGCCGACTGGGGCTCGGGCGTGCAGGTGATGACCTTCGGTAACGTCCCGGCGGGGCAGTGGACCACCGTCACCGGCCAGTACACCCTGCCGGCCTCGGCGAACGTGAGCAACGTCAAGTTCGCGGTGGAGACGCCGTGGGCCAACCCGCAGCCGGCCTCGTCCAGCGTGGAATACCTGCTCGACGACGTGTCGATCATCGGGCAGCGCTCCACCACCGAACACCCGACCGAGGCCGAGATCCGGCCCAACGGGTCGCGGCTGGACATGGCCTGGGAGTGGAACCACGCCCCGGACAACCGGTACTGGTCGCTCACCGACCGCGAGGGCTGGCTGCGGCTGACCACCGGCAAGGTGGTGACCGGCAACTACATCTACACCAAGCTGTCCAACCGGGCCGAGCTGGCCTGGTTCGAGGAGGCCCGCAACACGCTGTCGCAGCGGACGTTCGGCCCCCGGCAGTCCGCCGAGACCAGGATGGACATCTCCCGGATGCGCGACGGTGACGTCGCCGGGCTGGCCGCCTACAACCGGGGCTTCTCGTACGTGGCGGTCAAGCGGGCCGGTGGGGTGAACACCCTCGGCGTGGTCAACCGGGGCCAGCCCTTCGCCGTCGACCTCAACCAGTCGACGCTGGAGAACTTCCTGCCCGGCACCACCGTCGCGCTGGGCGACGCCACCGAGGTGCACGTCAAGGCCGACCTGGACTTCGCCGCGCCGACCGGGCAGCTGTGGACCACCTTCCACTACAGCCTGGACGGGTTGACCTGGACGCAGTTGGGCAACCGGGTCGGTCCGCAGGCCCTCGACGGCAGCCTCGCCCACTTCATGGGTCACCGGGTGGGCCTGTTCAACTACGCGACCCAGCAGACCGGTGGACAGGTCGACTTCGACCACTTCCTGCTCAGTGACACCCTCACCGCGCAGAACCGGCCGTTGGACACCACCGCGCTCGACGCGGCCATCGCGTACGCCGGCACGCTCGACGAGGCGCAGTACCCGGCCGACGCCTGGGCCGCGATGCGGGCCGCGCTCGCCGCCGCGACCACGGCCCGGGCCGGCGAGTTCGGCACCCAGAACCAGATCGACGCGCCGGAACGGGCCCTGAGCTACCAGCTCGCCCGGCTCGGCGTGCTGCGCGCCGCCACCCCCGAGCTGCCGGTCACCGTCAGCGCACAGACCCGGTGCGTCGCCGGCAAGGTCTACCTGGCGGTGCAGGCCCGCAACGACCACGACGGGCCGGTCGACGTGGTCGTCCAGACCGCGTACGGCGAGCGCAGCTTCCCGGCCGTCGCGTCGGGTGCCAACGCGTACCAGCAGTTCACCACCCGGGCGACCGCCATCCCGGCCGGTACCGCGACCTTCCGGGTCACCGGCACGGTCGACGGTCGGGACGTGACCACCGTCCGCACCGCGGATCACGCCGCCACCACCTGCGGCGGCTGACCCCAAGCTGCCCCGGGGCCGGACCCACGCCGGCCCCGGGGCCCCGTCCCACGTTGAAGGAGGGCATTTCGTGACACCACATTTGCGAAGGGCGACCCGTCGCCGGGCCACCGCGATCGCGGCTGCCGGCGTGCTGCTGGCCGGCTTCGTGTCGGCGGCGCCGGTCCAGGCCGCCGACACGAACCTCATCGTCAACGGCGGCTTCGAGGAGGGCTTGACCGGCTGGTTCGTCAACAACGGCAACGCCACCGACGCCGCCACGCTCACCCCCACCACCGACGCCTACTCCGGTGCGACAGCGGTGCACGTCACCAACCGGGCGACCACCGGCTCCGGTCCGATGCAGGATCTCTCCGGCAAGGTCCAGGCCGGCCAGACGTACGCGCTCAGCGCCCGGATCAAGTACGACAACCCGGAGTCACCGGGTACGAAGCAGTTCTTCGCCACCATGCACTACGGCGGCGGCACCTACACCAACCTGGTCAGCGTGACCGCGACCCGGGGACAGTGGGCCCACTTCAACGGCCAGTTCACCATCCCGGCCAGCCAGGGCGTGTCGACGGCCCGGCTGTTCTTCGAGACGCCGTGGACCAGCAACCCGGCCAGTGACCCCAACCTGCACCTGATGGACTTCACGCTCGACGACGTCTCGGTGGTCGGCGCCCCGCCGCCCCCGCCGGCGTCGAAGACCATCGAGGTGGTCGGCAAGCTGCCCGGCGAGCACAACCCGTTGATCGGGCACAAGTTCGGTGCCGACGGGTACGGCTTCGTCCACGACGGCCGGGTGTACATGTACATGACCAACGACACCCAGGGCTACGCGCCGAACCCGACCACCGGCGTCTCGCCGGGCATCAACTACGGCGACATCAACCAGATCACCGTGATCTCCACGACGGACATGGTCAACTGGACCGACCACGGTGAGATCCCGGTCGCCGGCCCCAACGGTGTCGCGCCGTTCACCAACAACTCGTGGGCGCCCGGCATGGCCAAGAAGGTCGTCAACGGCCAGGAAAAGTTCTTCCTCTACTACGCCAACGGTGGCGGCTCCAGCAACGTGATCACGGGTGCGTCGCCGATCGGCCCGTGGACCAGCGAGCGCACCAGCACCCTGATCGACGGCCGTACCCCCGGTGCCGAAGCGGTCGCCTGGAAGTTCGACCCGGCGCCGTTCGTCGACGAGGACGGCGAGCCGTACCTCTACTTCGGTGGCGGTCCCGCGTCGACGAGCATGCCGGCGGCCGAGCGGTTCAACAACCCGAAGAACCTGCGCGCGATCAAGCTGGGCGACGACATGGTGTCGACCGAGGGCACCGCGGCCGTGGTGGACGCCCCGGTGGCGTTCGAGGCCGCGCAGGTGTTCAAGCGCGACGGCAGGTACTACCTGTCGTACTCGTCGCACTTCGGTGGCAGCGACTTCGGTGGCAACCAGACGCCGCTGCCCGGCTACCCCGGTGGCGGCCAGATCGGCTACATGATCTCCGACGACCCGATGTCGTGGCCCAAGGAGACCTACGCCGGGGTGCTGTTCCCGAACCAGTCGCAGTTCTTCGGCTCCGGCACCGGCGGCAACAACCACCAGTCGGTCTTCGAGTACGAGGGCAAGTACTACTTCACGTACCACGCGCCGACGCTGAACAAGCGGATCAACGGCAACACCACGCAGGGCTACCGCAGCCCGCACATCCAGGAACTGGCCTTCAACGCCGACGGCACGATCCAGCAGGTGGTCGGCACGTACGCGGGCGTCGAGCAGGTCCGTGACTTCGATCCGTACCGGGTGTTCGAGGCGGAGACCTTCGGCTGGAGCAAGGGCATCGCCACCACCAAGGTCGACGGTGGCTCCGCCGAGTTCGGTGGCTCCGCGCCGAACCTGGTCGTCCGTGACATCGACAACGGCGACTGGACGGCGCTGTCGTCGGTGAACTTCGGCGCCGGTGCCGGCACCGTGACCGCCAAGGTGCGCCCGCTGGCGGCCGACGGCCAGATCCAGGTCCGGCTCGACGAGGTCGGCGGGCCGGTGGTCGCCACCATCGCGGTCGACGGCGCCATCGGCGAGTGGACGGAGCTCTCCGCCCAGCTCGACGGTGTCTCCGGCGTGCACGACGTCTACTTCACCTACAGCGGCCCCGCCGGCGCCGACCTCTTCGAGCTCGACACCTGGCAGTTCACCGCCGCTGCCGCCGAGCTGCCGGTGACCGCCACCGCGCAGACCCGGTGCATCGGCGGCACCGTGTACCTGGCGGTGCAGGCCCGCAACGACCACGACGGGCCGGTCGCCATCGAGCTGGAGACCGCGTACGGTAAGCGCTCGCTGTCCGCCGTGGCGGCGGGGGCGAACGCGTTCCAGCAGTTCAACACCCGCACGGCGACGCTCGCGGCCGGAACGGCGACGGTCCGGGTCACCGGCTCGATCGACGGTCGGACCGTGACCACGACCCACACCGTGAACCACCCGGGCGCCACCTGCGGCGCCTGACACTACGGGCAGAAACGGAGCATTCAATGGACACAGGCAAACGCAAGCGGCTGCTGGCGGCCGGTGCCGCTGTCGGTCTGCTGGCCGGCGCGGTGGCGGTGGGCTCGCCCGCCTTCGCCGAGCCGGGTGACGATGCCGGGGTGGAGGTGACCGTGGAGATCGAGGAGATCCGGGAGCCGGGTGTCCTCGCCATGACGGTCGCCGCCGACTCGGTGCTGCTGTCGGAGGACGGGTCGACGCTGCTGGTCCGCCAGTTCACCGGCACCCTGCCGACGGTGACGGTCACCGACACCCGTACGCCCGACGAGGTACCGGCCGGTGCCGCCTGGGCCGTGCTGGGCAGCGCCACCGACTTCGTCGGCGACGCCGACCAGGCGCCGATCGGTGCCGGTCACCTGGGCTGGAAACCGAAGCTGATCGACGGTGGGGACACCGGTCTGGTCAGTGAGGGTGAAGAGGTCGTCACCGTGTTGGACGAGCCGACCCAGCCGGGTAACAACGTGGGTCTGGTCGACCAGGAACTGCTGGTCTCGACCTTCGACTCGGGTGCGGTCGCCGGTGGCGAGTACACCGTCGACGCGGATCTGTTCCTGCGGACTCCGGCGGATGTCGAGGCTGGTGCGTACACCTCGACGCTGACCCTGTCCCTGTTCGAGTGAGTCGGTGGGGGCCGCCGCCCGGCGGCCCCCACCCCCCGCCCGAATCCGGTCCCGGACCGACGAAACCAACAGGGGCCCGACCACGTCAGATCGGGCATGACAACCTCACGCTACGGGCGACTGGCCGTTCTCCCCCTGCTGTTGCTGGCGTCGGCGGCCTGCGGCCAGCAGGCCGGCGCCGACGGTGCCGGGGACTCCGGCGCTCCCGAGAAGTCCTACTCCGCCGACACCGTGGTGTTCCGGATGGACCACGTCGGCGGGTTCACCACACCCGCCATGCTGGCGACCCGGCTACCCGCCGTCAGCGTCTACGGCGACGGGCGGGTGATCACCCAAGGGCCGGTCACCCTGGCCTATCCCGGCCCGGCCCTGCCCAACCTCCAGGTCGGCACCATCAGCACCGCCGAACTGGAGAACCTGATCAAGGCGGCCCGGGAGGCCGGCGTGGGCGGCGTGAGCGACCTGGGCAGCCCGCCGGTCAGCGACGTGCCCTCCACCCGGTTCACCGTCTTCGACGGCACCCGGACCGAGCAGCTGGAGGTGTACGCGCTCGAGGTGGGCGCGGACCCCGGCGCGGGTGCCGGCCAGGGTGTGACCGCCGATCAGCAGGCCGCCCGGGACAAGCTGCGCGCCTTCGCCGAATCCCTGACTGCAGAAACCGGCCCGCTGGGCAAGGCGACCACGGACACCCAGGCGTACGCGCCGACCGCTGTGGCCGCTGTCGCCGAGGACTACGTGACCAACTCCGAGGTCGGCGACCAGCCCGAGGTGGCCTGGCCGGGTCCGGCGCTGCCCGGCGCCCAGCTGAGCAAGGACCTGGGCCTGAGCTGCGTCACCGCCACCGGCGACCAGGCCAAGCAGGTGCTGGCCGCTGCCGCCACCGCCAACGCGGCCACCCCCTGGAGCTCCGAGGGCAGGCAGTGGACCGTCCACCTGCGGCCGCTGCTGCCCGACGAGACCGACTGCGGCGACCTCGCCAGCAAGCGCTGACGACCGATCGGGCGGTCGGGCGCTGACCCGACCGCCCGAGCAGACCTCGACTAGGCTGCACCGCGATGAACCCGCCCTCGCGCATCCTGGTCTACGGAGTTCACGGATCCGGCAAGTCCACCCTGGCCCACCTGCTCGCCCAGCGTCTCGGCCTGCCCTGGTACCCGGTCGACGACCTGCTCTGGGAACCGCGCTGGGTGGAGGTGCCGGTCGCCGTGCAACGCAGCCGGATCGAGGCGATCTGCCGCCGCGAGCGGTGGATCCTCGACGGCGCCTACCACGGCTGGCGGGACGTACCGCTGGCCCGCGCCGACCTGGTCATCGGCCTGGACTATCCGCGCGGGCTCTCCTTCCGGTGGCTGCTGCGGCGCACCATGAACCGGCTCTCCACCGGCGAGATCATCTGCAACGGCAACCGCGAGTCGCTGAGCAGCGTGCTGTCCTGGGACTCCGTGCTGCGCTGGCACCTCACCGAGTACGGCAAGGAACGCCGACGGATGCGGGCCTGGCATCAGGACTCCTCCGGGCCTCCCGTGCTGCTGTTCGACACCCCGCAGGCCCTGGAACGTTGGCTGGCCGGCCTGCCCCGCTGAGCCGCGCGCCGCTCACAGCCCCTGTTCCCGAGCCATGCTGATCGCCTGTGCCCGGTCGGCGACCTGGAGCTTGGCGAAGATGTTGGAGACGTGGTTGCGGACGGTCTTGGTGCTCAGCCCGAACCGCGCCGCGATCTGCGGATTGGTCAGATGCTGCGCGATAAGCGTGAGGATCTCCCGCTCCCGGGCGGTGAGTTCGGGAAAGGCGGGCTCGTTGCGGGCCAGTCCGGCGAAGTAGCCCATCAGCCGGGTGGCGATGGCCGGACCGAAGATCGCCTCACCGTCGGCCACCACCCGTACCGAGCGGATGATCTCCTGTCGACGGGCGCCCTTGAGCACGTAGCCGCGTGCCCCGGCCCGCAGCGCGGCGAAGACCGAATCGTCGTCGTCGGCCATGGACAGGATCAACACCCGCACATGCGGACTCATCCGGACCAGCCGCTCGGTCGCCGCGATGCCGCCCATGCCGGGCATGGTCAGGTCGAGCAGCACCACGTCGGGCTGGAGACGACCCGACACGGCCAGCGCCTCCTCGCCACTGGCCGCCTCACCGCACACCTCGATGTCGGCACTGGTGGCCAGCAACGCCCGCAGTCCCGCCCGGAACGGTGCGTGATCGTCGACCAGCAGTACCCGGATCTGATCCATCGGTCCCCTTCGTGCCGGTGAGCAGGGTGGCGGTCACCTCGGTACCGCCACCCGGTGTCGAGGTGACGACGCAGGAACCACCGAGTTCCTCGGCCCGTTCCCGCATCGAGTGCATGCCGACGCCGTCGGGTCGGCCCGGCCGGCGGCCGCATCCGTCGTCGCGTACCCGAAGGTGCAACATCCCGTGCTCGACCCACAGGCGCAGTTCGACCGTGTCGGCCCGGGCGTGCCGGCGGGCGTTGTTCAGCGCCTCCACCGCGATCAGGTACGCGGCGACCTCGGCGGCGGCCGACAGCGGAGGCAACGTCGCCGGCACGTCGACGAGCACCCGCGGCCCGTCGGCCGGCCCGGTCGCGACATGTGACCGCAGCGCCGCCGCCAGATCCATGGTGTCCAGTGCGGGTGGCCGCAGGCCGTTGACCAGCCGTCGCACGTCGGCCACGGCGGTACGGGCGTCGACCACGATCTCCTCCAGCAGCCGCTGCGTCGCCGCACCCGGCCCGAGTTCCTGAGCCGCCTCGGCGCGCATGGTCAGCCCGGCCAGGGTAGGCCCGAGACCGTCGTGCAGATCCCGCCGCAACCGCCGACGTTCCTCCTCGCGGGCCAGCACCAACTGTTCGCGGGAACGTTGCAGGTCGGCGGCGAGGGACTGGGCCCGGTCGAGGGTGCGGACCGCCTGCACGGCGACGCCGATGTGTCGGGCCAGGTCACGCAGCAGCCGCAGCTCCCGAGCACCGAGCGCGCTCTCCCCGGCCCGAGGGCCGAGCAGTAGGTGACCGACCGGCTCACCGGCGGCCAGCGGCAGCCGCACCGGCTCGGCCGGTGGCACCCCCAACCGGTACGACCAGCCGTCCACAGTGGCGATCTCCACGTAGGACAGTTGTAGCGCTTCGCGTACGGTTGCGGTGCTGGTGGCGAGGACGGCGGCGGCGTCCTGGGTCTGTTCCAGCCGCTGACCGAGCCGGGCCAGGACCGCGTACGGGTCGTCGCGTTCGCCGTACACCAGCAGGTTGACCCGCCGTTGCAGCCAGTGCCGCAGCGGGGCGACGAGCAGCGCGGCCGCCGCCGCCCCGACGAACGAGACCGGCAGGCTGGCCGAGGCGTCGAAACCGGCCCCGAGCAGGCCGACGACCAGCACGTACGTGCCTCCGACGGCCGTCGACAGGGCGACGAACACGGCGGTACGGCTGATCAGCAGATCGATGTCGAACAGCCGGTGCTGCCGGATGGCGATGCCGATCGCGATCGGGATCAGCGCGCCACTGATCCCGCCGGCCAGATCCCAGAACACGCTGCCGTACGGGAACAGCCCGGGACGCCCGTCGGTCGACCCGGCCACCAGTCGGGCGGCCACCACCGTGACCGCCAGCGCCACCGCGTACCCGAGCCACTTGACCTGCTGGCGGCGCACCCCGCGGACGCGGCGCGCCTGCCAGGCGAGCGTCGCGCCCGCCGCCAGGAAGACCAGTGCGCTGGTCAGCGTGGCCGCGCCGGCGGTCAGGTCGGCGATCGGTTGCCAGCCCGCGACACCCAGCGGATTGACCGCGCCGACCGGTGCGACCTGTTCGTTGGCCCCGGGCCGCAGCGCGCCGGTGACCATCGCCGCCGCGCCGGTGACCAGCACCACCCAGATCGCCGGCCGCCACGTCGGCGACGGCGGCCGACCGTCGGGGAAGAACACCGGGATCAGCGCCATCGCCGCGTTGCCGGGCACCCAGAGCCAGTTCTGCGGCCAGGCCAGCGCGGCGGCCAGCGGCAGCGAGCCGGGTGCCACGACGAGCCCGTGCGCCGCGTACTGGCCGCACGCCTCCTGCAAGGCGAAGCAGAACCCACTGGTCAGGGCCAGCCAGCCGATCGGGTGCTCCGGGCGACGCGCGGCGACCGTCGCGCCGACGACCGCGTTCGTCACCACCAGGAACAGATGAGTGACGTCGTTGACCGCGGCGCGGTTGAGCACGGCCAGCCCGACGGCGGCGGCGGACAGCAGCAGCGTGGCGACGCACACCGGCCAGGCCGCCCGGCGCGCCCAGCCGAGGCGTACGTCGTGGCCCGGGTGCGTCGGCACGTCGGCCCGCTCGCTGGCCGTGCGGTGGCTGGTCATCGCGCCGCCGACACTAGCCGCCCCGTCCGGCCCGGTGGATCGGACGACCGGCCCGGCATCTCGAACGTCATGCCGAGCCGGCCGGCGTGATCCGGGCGGTTGCACGCTCAGCTCCGCCCGGGCACCGTACGTTGACCGAACGCCAGCGCGAGCCCGGCCACGATCGTCCAGATCCCGGCGGGCACCAGCGCGATGTACTGCACCGGCGTCAGCTGGGTGGCGGCGATCAACACGGCGGTCACCGCGCTGAAGACCGCGAACCATCGGCTCACCGAGCCGTGCCGCAACCCGCCGACCGCGACCGCGCCGGCGGTCAGCCCGATGCCGCCCCAGAGCCAGGTCATGGTGGCGACGATGGTCAACTGCGGGGCGATCACGTCGGGGTCGTACTGCTCGGCCGCGCCGAGGGCGAAGAACAACTCCGTCGAGATGCCGCCCCCGACGACCAGCCCGACCAGCACCAGCCCGACACCCGTCGCGGCCAGCGCCGGCACCAGGCTGTCGGCCGGCTCCTGTGCTGCCAGGTACCGCCGGAGCCCGGCGGCGAAGACCGCCAGGCAGACGATGACGACCACGGTCACCACCTGGTGCGCCCAGACGTAGCCGGTGCGCTCGCCCAGTGCGGCGACGTAACCGGCGTTGTCGGCCCGGAACTCCTCGGCGGGCGCGGTGAGCGTGGCCGTGGCGAAGATGCCGACCAGCCCGACCAGACCACCGACCGTGCCGAAGATCGCCCAGGCCCGTCTCGGGCGTACGGTCTGCGGTGGCGCCTCGGTCGGGTCGGCCGTTGTCGTGGCGGGATGCATGGGTGGTTACCTCCTCGGTCTGCGGACACTCCGGCACCGACCCTGCCGACCACCCGTCCCGGACCACATGGGTCACCCGGTCCCGACCGCCCGGGATCTCACCCGGGACACCGACGATCCGGCGCGCGGAGTGACCAGGTCGACGCCCGGTTCCGCCCCGAACCGGCCGTCGAGCACCGCCCCGGCCGAGATTTCTTCTTGACTCATTCCAGAAAAGCGGCAAGACTGCACGGCATGCCGACCTCCGGGGATCTCGAACAGCTGCTGCGTGACGCGGCGCTGCGCGTGACCCGTCCCCGGGTGGCGGTGCTCAACGCGGTGTACGCGCAACCGCACGCCGACACCGAATCGATCATCACCGCGGTGCGTCGGGATCTGCCCAACGTGTCCCATCAGGCCGTCTACGACGTCCTCCGCGCGCTGACCGCGGCGGCCCTGGTACGGCGCATCGAGCCCTCCGGCTCGGTGGCCCGCTACGAGGCGCGGGTCGGTGACAACCATCACCACGCCGTCTGCCGCTCGTGTGGCCTGATCGCCGACGTGGACTGCGCCGTCGGAACGGCACCCTGCCTCACCGCCTCCGACGACCACCGCTTCGCGATCGACGAGGCCGAGGTCATCTACTGGGGCCTGTGCCCCGACTGTTCGACCGCCCAGAGTTCCTGAACCACCCGTTTCCGCAATCCTGGAAGGATCCCCGTGGCTGAGAAGCACGACGCAGTCGTAGGAGACATGCAATCGGAGGAGAGCGAGGGTCGCTGCCCGGTCACGTCCGCGCGCGCCCCGCACCCCACCCAGGGCGGGGGAAACCGCGAATGGTGGCCCAACCGGCTCAACCTGAAGATCCTCGCGAAGAACCCCGCGGTGGCCAACCCCCTCGGTGCGGACTTCGACTACGCCGAGGCGTTCAAGAGCCTGGACCTGCCCGCCGTCAAGCGGGACATCGCCGAGGTGCTGACCACCTCGCAGGACTGGTGGCCGGCCGACTACGGCCACTACGGCCCGTTCATCATCCGGATGGCGTGGCACAGCGCGGGCACCTACCGCATCAGTGACGGCCGTGGTGGCGCCGGCGCCGGTCAGCAGCGCTTCGCCCCGCTGAACAGCTGGCCGGACAACGCCAACCTGGACAAGGCCCGCCGCCTGCTCTGGCCGGTCAAGAAGAAGTACGGCAAGAACCTCTCCTGGGCCGACCTGATGATCCTCGCCGGCAACGTGGCGCTGGAGACGATGGGCTTCGAGACCTTCGGCTTCGCCGGTGGCCGGGCCGACGTCTGGGAGCCCGACGAGGACGTCTACTGGGGCCCCGAGTCCACCTGGCTCGGCGACGAGCGCTACACCGGTGACCGGGAGCTGGAGAACCCGCTCGCCGCGGTCCAGATGGGCCTCATCTACGTCAACCCGGAAGGCCCGCACGGCAGCGGTGACCCGCTCGCCGCGGCCCGCGACATCCGGGAGACGTTCCGCCGGATGGCGATGAACGACGAGGAGACCGTCGCGCTGATCGCCGGCGGCCACACCTTCGGCAAGACCCACGGCGCCGCCGACCCGAACAAGTACGTCGGCCCCGAGCCCGAGGGCGCGTCGCTGGAGGAGCAGGGCCTGGGCTGGCGCAACACCTTCGGCACCGGCAACGCCGGCGACACCATCACCAGCGGTCTCGAAGGCGCCTGGACGAACACCCCCATCGCCTGGGACAACAGCTTCTTCGAGATCCTCTTCGGCTACGAGTGGGAGCAGACCCGCAGCCCCGCCGGCGCCATCCAGTGGAAGCCGAAGGACGGCGCCGGCGCCGGTACCGTCCCCGACGCCCACGACCCGACGCGCAGCCACGCCCCGACCATGCTCACCACCGACCTCTCGCTGCGGGTGGACCCGGTCTACGAGCAGATCTCGCGGCGGTTCCTGGCCAACCCGGCCGAGTTCGCCGACGCCTTCGCCCGGGCCTGGTTCAAGCTGACCCACCGCGACATGGGCCCGATCCAGCGCTACCTCGGCCCGGAGGTCCCCAGCGAGACGCTGATCTGGCAGGACCCGCTGCCGCCGGTGACCCACGAACTGGTCGACGCCGAGGACATCGCCGCCCTCAAGCAGCAGATCCTCGACTCCGGGCTCTCCGTGGCCCAGCTGGTCTCCACCGCCTGGGCGTCGGCGTCGACGTTCCGGGGCAGCGACAAGCGGGGCGGCGCCAACGGTGCCCGGATCCGCCTGGAGCCGCAGAACGGCTGGGAGGTCAACAACCCCGACGAGCTCGCTCAGGTGCTGCGCACCCTGGAGGGCATCCAGGCGTCGTTCAACGCCGCCCAGACCGGTGGTAAGCAGATCTCGCTGGCCGACCTGATCGTGCTGGCCGGCTCGGCCGCCGTCGAGCAGGCCGCCCGCAACGCCGGGGTCGACGTCGAGGTGCCGTTCACCGCCGGGCGTACGGACGCCTCGCAGGAGCAGACCGACGTGGAGTCCTTCGCCGCGATGGAGCCCACCGCCGACGGGTTCCGCAACTACCTCGGCAAGGGCAACCGCCTGCCGGCCGAGTTCCTGCTGATCGACAAGGCCAACCTGCTGAACCTCAGCGCGCCCGAGATGACGGTGCTGGTCGGTGGCCTGCGGGTGCTCGGTGCCAACTACCAGCAGTCGAAGCTGGGTGTGTTCACCGCGACCCCCGGAGTCCTGACCAACGACTTCTTCGTCAACCTGCTCGACCTGGGTACGGCGTGGAAGTCGACCTCCGAGGACGCGAACACCTTCGAGGGTCGGGACCTCGCCACCGGTGAGGTCCGCTGGACCGGCACCCGCGCCGACCTGGTCTTCGGCTCGAACTCCGAGCTGCGGGCGCTGGCCGAGGTGTACGCCAGCGACGACGCGCGCGAGAAGTTCGTGCACGACTTCGTCGCCGCCTGGGCGAAGGTGATGGAGCTGGACCGCTTCGACCTCGCCTGATCCACCCTCGACGCCCAGGTCGGCCCGTCTCCGGGCCGCCCTGGGCGTCACCCTTTCCGGCGCAAGGTCTACTCCGGTGCGCCGAGAACGATCGGCGTGCCCAACTCGGGCAGCGGCTCCAACCAGGCCAGGTGACCGTCGGCGACGGCGATCCTCCGGCTCCCGGCGGCGTCGGTGGCGGTCAGTCCGTAGCCGGCCCGACCGGAGGGCGCGATGAGCTGATCGTCCTCCAAGGCGAGATGCAGCATCGGCCCGTCCGCCCCGAAGGCGGCCACCCCCGCGTCGAAGGCCGGACGACGGTCGACGGGCACATGGATCCGGGTCGCGGTGTGCACCACCAGGCGTGGCAGCCCGGCGGGAAGGGATGCCGCGACCTCGGCACCGATGTTCGCGACGTCACCGCGCAGCACCCGCGGCGGATCGTCGGCCACCACCCGCATCGCCTCGGCCAACAACGCCGCCTGATGCGCGTTCTCCGGCCACACAAGGGCGCGCAGCCAGGCCCGGTCCTCGGGGTCGGTGAGATCGGGCGGATCGAGGTCGACCCCCACGACATCGGCGACGACCGGCAGCCGGTCAAGATCGGGCAGCAACCGGCCGTCCGACACGTCGACCCGGATATGCACCCGACTCCCGCCACGAGGCGACCATCGGCCACCGGCCGCAGGGTCGTCTGCGCGGTCGCCCACGCCGACAGTGCTGTCGCCCACGCTGAAGGTGCGGTCGCCCACGCTGAAGGCGTACCGGTCGGCGCGCAGGTTCAGACCCGCGCTGCACCCCACCTCGACGACGCAGACCGGTGCCGCCGTGGCACTGCGCAGCAGCGCCAACCCGAGCCGGGTCACCAGGGACCGCTGCACGTGGTTGGTCTGCACCAGCCGGGTGGCCAGGATCGCCGCGATCCGGTCGGCATGCGCGAGGCAGAATCGGGTGAAGGCCCGCCCGGTGTCCGCGTCGACCGGCCGGGCCCGCGCACCGACGACCGACGGATAGTACGCGGCCAGCGGATCGGTCACGCCGTCCAGCAGCAACTGGTGCACGGCACCGAAGAGCGCGAACGTCGGCTGCTGACCCGGGCGGGTACGCGCCGCCAACTCGACCAACGCCGGCTCGTCCGCCACCACGGCGAGCAGATGCCGGTACAGCGGCGAACTGTCGAACCCCCGCGCCGCCCGAAACACCTCCGCCGTCCCCGCACCCCCCATTCCCCGACTCTATCCGTCCACCTCATCGGATCTTGGTACGAAACTGCCCTCATGGGGGCGCTTTCGTACCAAGATCTATGTGCGGTAATGGATCATTGTGGGGTGGGGGACAGGGGTGTGGGGCGGGCGTCGGTGGTGATGGGTGAGGTTCTCGGCCCGCTTGTGGAGCGGGACTGGTCGGTACGGGCGGGGACGCTCGACTGGAGTTGCCGGGAAACCCTCGTCCACATCGGTCATGACCTGCTCGGCTATGCGGCGCAACTGGCCGGACGGGCGCAGGATGCGTACCTGCCACTGGACCTGGTGGTCCACGACGACGTCACACCGGCGCAGGCGCTGGCGGTGGCGGTGGCTTGTGGTGGGCTGCTGGTGGCGGCGCTGCGTGACGCCGGCCCGGAGATTCGTGCCTGGCACTTCGGGCCGTGTGACGCCAGCGGGTTCGCGGCACTGGGCGTGGCCGAGATCCTGCTCCACACCTACGACATCACCCAGGGCCTGGGCGTCGGCTGGCGGCCACCGGTCGATCTCAGCGCGGCGGTCCTGGCCCGACTGCTCCCCGACACCTCGACCTCGCACCCGACCGAGCACCGGGACGCGACTGAGACGTTGCTGCGGCACACCGGGCGCCTCGGCGACGTGGGGGAGTGGCGCTGGCAGATCACTCCGTAGCGGAGCGAGGTGTGCTCCGGCCCGGACGACCTCGGGGACGTGTCGGCAGCGTACGGCGTCGTCCACGGGTCGTGGGGCCCGTGGACGACGCCGTGTCGTCGGTGCCTAGAGGTTGCGCTTGTTGAGCAGGCGGTTGGGGGTGCCGGCGAGGCTGCCGCCGACCACGCCGGTGGTGGCGTTGTTGACGATCCAGTTGTGCACGGTGGCCTGGCTGGCGTCGCCGTACGTCGCCTTGTAGAGGGCGGCGACACCGGCCGCGTGCGGGGTGGCCATCGAGGTGCCGTTCAGGCTGGAGGTGGTGGAGGTGGGGTACGTCGAGACGATCGCCGAGCCGGGGGCGTAGATGTCGACGCACGAGCCGGTGGAGGAGTAGCTGGCGCGGGCGTCGGTGTTGGTGGTGGCGGCGACCACCAGCGTGGCGGTGAGGTTGCGGGGCAGCCGGTCGCACGAGTTGCCGCCGGTGTTGCCGGCCGAGGCGGCGAGGAAGACGCCGCTGTTCATCATGTTGGTCAGCGCGGTGGCCAGGGTGGCGCTGTAGGTGTAGTTCCAGGAGGCGTTGGCCACGGCCGGCTTGTTGGCGTTGCGGGTCACCCAGTCGACCGCGCCGACGGCGGCGGACAGGGTGCCGCCACCGCCACAGTTCAGCCACTTCACGCCGTACAGTCGGACGTTCTTGGCCACGCCGTGGTTGGTGCCGCCGATGGTGCCGGCCACGTGCGTGCCGTGGCCGTTGCAGTCGGTGTTGTTGTTGTCGATCGAGTTGTACGCGAACGTGGCCCGCCCGCCGAAGTCCGGGTGGTTGGCCTGGATGCCGCTGTCGATGACGTAGGCGTGCACCCCGCTGCCCGTCGAGGTGTAGGTGTAGCTGCGCGACAGCGGCAGGCTGGTCTGGTCGATGCGGTCCAGGCCCCAGGAGGGCGGATTGCTCTGGGTCGCGTCGACCACGTCGTACTGGATGACGTCGCGTTCGATGCTCAGCACGTCGGCGTTGTGCGACAGTTCGGCGACCTGCGCGGCGGTGAGCTTGGCCGCGAAGCCGTTGACCGCCCGGCTGAAGTAGGCGGTGGGGGTGGTGCGCAACGCCCGGCCCGGTGCGGTCGCGTCCGTGCCCGGCTTCATGGTGACGACGTACGCCCCGGGGATGACCGCGACGTCGCCGGCCGCCTGCGGGGTGGTGATCGGCACGGCGGTGGCCCGGTAGGGGCCGCCTGCGGCCATCGCTGGCTGCGGCAGGGTGAGCAGGGCGGCGACGACGGTGCTCGCGGTGATGCCGGCGGCGGCCGCGACGCGGCGCAGGCGCAGTGGACGTGCTTGTGACACGAAGCCTCCTCGGGGCGGACCATCCGATGTGGAAGGTCGCTGACGCTGAGAGGAGGTTATATAGACGTACGCCGACATATAAGCCGACGGATGTTACGGATTGATGTCACCTCGCCGCAGGAAGGTGTCACAGCGCCTTGCTCGGCACGCCCGGCCCGTCGGCGAGTCGGGACGCCTGCCGGCTGAGGGCGTCGACCTGCTCGTGCAGCCGGCGTACGGCGCTCTCGTCGTCCGCCCGTACCGCCGTGACCTCGTCGAGCAGTCGGGTGTAGTCACTGGCCAGCCGCAGGTACGCCGGCTGTGCCTTGGTCCCCAGCCGGCCCCCGAACCGCTGGTCCAGGTCGACGATCTGCTGGGCGAGCGCGGCCGTGGCCGCGGTGAGGGCGGCCCGCCCGTCGGCGTACCCGGCGCGGCGGGCCTGCCGGGCATGGGCGAGCCGGCCGGCCCGGCGCCCGATCAGCCAGAGCCCTGCCGCGCCGGCGACGACACCACCGGCCGCCGCGCCCGCCAGCAGGTAGCGGGGCAGCGACGGACTGATCGTGCGCGCCCCGTCCGGTACGGTGCCGGCCCGCACCAGCAGGTCGTAGTTGAGCGTCACCACCTTCAACGCCTCCAGCGGCTGGTCGACGAAGGCGTCGATGCCCCGGCTGATCGTCGTCTCCATCACGACCGCCCGACCGAAGTCCCGGTTGTCCCGCTGGGGAAAGCGGGAACAACCGTAGGTGTCCCACTCCTGCCCGGCCCGGCTGACAACCAGCACGAGGGTGCCCGACGCGGCCCGCTCGGTCTGCTTGCAGGCGGCCCGCAGATCGTCGCCGGGCGCCATCAACAGGACGACCAGCCGTCGGTTGCCGATGATCCGCTCGGCGGCGGGCCGATCCAGGTCGACCCCCGGCGCGACGTACACCGACGACGCGCGGACCTGCCGGGCGATCGGGCCGTCGAGCACCCCACCGGACCACAACGCCCATCCGGCCAGCACCAGGGTGACCAGCACAGCGCCGCCGAAGGTACTACCGAACAGGCCACCGAGCAGGCGGCGGAGCGTGGCGGTCACGACAACCTTCCCTGGAGATAGCTGGCCGGCCGGTAACTGGCGATGCCCACCATCCGGGCGGTCTCGTCCAGCTCGACCGTCGCCTCGTCGAGCAACTCCCACACGTGCCGGGCGGGCAGCCCGTCGTCCAGCGCCGCGCGGGCGGCCTGCAGCTTGCCGATGCCCCGGGTGAGGGCGGGATTGCTGCGCGCGTCGGTCAGCAGCGACACCTCGACGGCGAGCGCGGTGAGCCCGGCCAGTCGGGCCGCCCCGGCACCGTGCCGGGCCCGGCCCGAAGCGCCCAGCACACCCGAGCGGCGCAGCGAGCGGGCCGACAACACCAGGAACCCGGCCACACAACCGGTGAAGATCCAGGGCAGCGCCGGCAACGCCACCCGCAGCGGGTCCAGCGGCCGGTACGGCAGCGGCCGATCGAACAGGCCCGAGTACCGCACGTCGGTGACCTTGCCCAGGTACGCGCCGAGCACGTTGCGCTGCGGGTAGTCGTACCGGCTGAGTCGGCTGCCGGACTGGGCGTAGAAGCTCACCGCGGCCAGGTCGGCGAACTCGGCCGCCGCCGGACCGTGGTACTCGATCCACCCGCCGTACATCACCACGATCGGCCGGTCCGGGGCGACCCGGGCCAACGCCGGACCGTACGCCGGCAGCGGCTCGCCGTACGGCTGGGCGGGCAGGGCCACGTACCACGCCCCGTCCGGGAAGGCGGTCCGCGCCACCTGTTCGGGTACCCCGTCGAGGGTGGCGCCCCGGCCGACGTGGGACCCGCCGGCGCGCAGGTCGGCCAGGACGGTTGCCAACTCCCGTTCGGACGGTTCGCGCCACCGCACCTCGTCGCGCTCGGCCGGGGCCGGCGCCTTGCGCAGTCTGGCGATGAGCGCGGTCAACTGGTTCGTCACGTCGTGGGTGGCGAACTGGGCCCGCCATCCGGCCAGCGTGTCCGGGGTGGCCACCAGGCCACCGCCGCTGACCTGCGTGCCGATCACCCGTACGGTGGCGTTCTTGACCTCCCGTACCCGATCGTTCTCGGCCTCGTCGAGGCCGGGCGGCGCGACCAGGATCCGGATGTCGTCGTCGCCGATCGCCTCGCGTACCCGCTGCTCGTCCCAGTGGGCGACGGCACCGGGCAGCCGCACCACCGAGTCGGCGGCCACCAGGGTGGTCATCTCCTGTGCCGACGGCACGGTCGCGTCGCTCAACTCACCGGCCGCGCCCTCTTCGAGGCGCACCGACGACGGCGACTGGCCGTAGCTGACCTCGATGCTCTGCCGCTGGGCCAGCACGAACACCACCAGGACGAGCACCGCGACGACGAGCAGCACCCACCGCAGCAGGTGCAGTTGCCGGGACCACCGCAGCTTCACGACTGCGACCGCCACAACCGGTCGGCCTGCCGGGCGTGCTCGGTGGCGGCCTGCGCCGCCGCCGTACCGCCGCGTTCGGCGGCGAGCAGTTCGGCGCGGGCCAGCAGCCGGTCGGCCTCGGGCAACCGTACGGCCGCCGCGTCCCGACTGACCGTGGCGCTGTCGATCGCCGCCCGCGCCCTCGACCAGGCCACCCGGGTCGTTCGGGTGCGGTGACGCAGGCGGGGCAGCAGGGTGGTGACGATCCCGGCGGCCAGCAGCAACACGCCACCGACCAACCAGATCAGCAGGGATGGTGACATGTGCTCCCACCGTCCGAGGGGTTCCGGTACGGGTACCTGTCTAGCCCAACCGCGCCAGCCCGGCCACGCCAGCCCCCCGCCCGACGGAGCGGAACACGGGGTGGCCCGACGTCGAGGCGTCGTAGAGTGCCCCCATGCCGGACATCGTCGAGTTGCTGGCCTCGCCTGCGCACCGGTTCGTGGGCCGACCCGCCGACGGTCCGGCGCCCGCCCCGGCGGGGGAGTTGGTCGAGCAGGTCGCACTGCGGGCCGAACTGGGCATCGTGGGGGACCGGTACTTCGGCAAGCCCGCGCACCGCGAGGCGAGCGTGACCGTGATCGCGGCCGAGTCGCTGCCGCCGGGCACCGGCCTGGCCCAGGTCCGCCGCAACGTCCTGACCAGCGGCATCGCCGTGGACGAGCTGGTCGGCACGGTGCTGGTGCTGGACACCGGGCAGGGACCGGTGCGGCTGCGGGTGAACCGCCCCGCCCACCCGTGCGCCTGGATGGACGTCACCGTCGGCCCCGGCGCCTGGCGCGGGCTGCGCGGCCGGGGCGGCGTACGCTGCACCCCGCTCACCGACGGCGTGCTGCGGGTCGGTCCGGTCGACGTGGCGATCGAGGTGGACGACGGCTGGGATTGAGCGCGCGTCCGACTCCAAGGACGCGTCGGAGGGCGGCAGAAGTGATATCGGGCGAAACGTTCGTCCCCCCATTCTCACCCGCCACACCGTGTCGCTGCTGGTGGTGGCCGGCGGCAGGGGACGCCGTTGTCCGCTGCCGCCGGCCACGGACCGGCCACCGCCCCTCTCCAAGACCGGCGGCCGATCGGGCAGCCGCCGTCACGGCGATCACCCGGGTAAGGATCAGCTGGCGGGGGTGGGCCGGGCGCGGGGGCGGGGGATCGGCGGGGCGGATCTGCTGGCGGTCAGGTCCGTGACGAAGGCGTCGATCTGGCCCCGGGTCACGCCGGGCATGCAGATGAGGTGGCTCAGATCCCCGTCGGTGGCCAGCAGCCACTTCTCCCGGACCGGTGCGGGTGGGGTGGGGAAGACGACGGTGAAGGCGTGGGGGTGTCGCCAGGCGGGCCAGCCGGCGGCGGTGAGCCGGTCGACGGCGTACGCGGCGAGGCGCCGGGCCTCGGCGGCGCGCCACCGGTGCCCCTCCCGGCCGTGGGTGGCGATGGCGTGCCACAGCAGCGCGGCGGCCAGCCCGCACCGGGACCCGCTGATGGTGGTGTCGGGCGTGCCGGTGTAGGCGATGTGACCACCGTGGGTGCTTCCACCCCCACCGTTCTCGCGGGCGCGGGCGCGGATGAGGACGACGCCGCACGGCATCGGCACGCCGAAGAACTTGTGCCCGGAGACGGCGATGCTGTCGATGCCGCTGGTGGGGTCGAGGCGCAGCCGGCCGTCGAGGGCGAGCGGGATGCCGGAGAGGGCGGCGTCGACGTGCAGATACCCACCGGGGTCGTGCGTGGCCAGGACCCTGCCGATCTCGGCGGTGTCGTCCACAGCTTCGGTCATGGTGGTGCCGGCGGTGGCGACCACGATCGCCGGCCGGGTACGGCGCCGCCGGATCTGGGCGGCGAGGTGGGCGTAGTCCATCTCGCCGTCGGGGCGGGCGTGGACGGCGACCCCCGGTGCGCCGATGATGCCGACGATCTTGCCGATGGAGTAGTGCGCGGCCGTCGAGTGGTAGACGACCGCGCGGGGATGCCGGCGGTGGGCGGCGTGCAGGGCGGCGAGATTGCCCTCGGTGCCGCCGCTGGTCACGTAGCCCCACCGGTCGTCCGCCGGCATGGCCAGGGTGTCGGCGACCCAGGCGACGACGGCCCGCTCCAACGCCTTGGTGTGCGCCACCCCGCCGGGGTCGGTCGCCGGGTCGCCGATGTTGTTCCACAGCCGCCGGCCGAGGCGGGCCAGCACCGCGCTGTGGTCGAGGTCCACCGCACCGGGAAACCCGATGCTGGTGTACGCCCCACGGCCGGCCTGGTCCACCAGGCGTTGCAGCACCGCCGGCACGTCGATCCGTACGCGATTCAGGTCCGCCACGACGGCGAGGTCGGCGGTGTGGCGGTGGGTCACGCCGGCCGCCGGCCGAGCAGGTGGACCGCGAGGGTACGGTGCAGCACCGCGAGCCGCCGCCACACCTCGCGGGTGCCGTCGTCGCCCTGGTCGGTCAGGTTGGCGTGCGGGTTGTAGTAGCTGATCCGGTCGGGGTCGAGGGTCCGGTTGCAGCGGACCCCGTCCACGCCCAGCGGCGCGTGCGGGTCGCGGTGCAGGTGCAGCGCGGTGCCGTCGGTCAGCAGCGCGTAACACTGGCCGGGCAGGTCGAAGACCGACAGGCGTCGGCCGTTGGCCGGCACGTCCCGCAGTGTCCGCGCCACCTGGTGCCACCGGCCCCGGTCGGTGTCGAGCGTGGTGACACCCGCACCGACGTAGACCGCGTTGCCGGGCAGGCCCAGGTCGCCGCCGTTGACCAGGGACCCTTCCGGCCCGAGCGGATGCCAGCCGCGCCCGGTGGCCGTCGCGCGGGCGATGTTGTCGGCCGTCACCTCGGTGAGGTCGGCCAGCAGCCGGACCAGGTCGTCCGAGTCCGGCGACGCCAGCCACAGCCGGTACGCGGTGTGCAGCGTGTAGCCGTGCGGCTCGGCCGGGGCGTTCGCCACGAAGAACAGCATCACCCCGTGCGGGCCGAGCGCGTCGCGCTGCCCGAACCGCTGATCGGCCTCGATCATGTGCCCCAGGTTCAGCCGCCGGGCCCGGAACACGACCTGCGTCCGCAGGTCGGCCCAGCGGCGGGCGGCGGGCGACACCCCATCGTCGTGCTGCGGGTGCGGGGGCGGCGGAGCCGCGTACGTCATCATCGTCGCCCTCCTAGATGGACACGTTGACGGTGTCGGGAACGGCATGCGTCTTCGGCGTGCCTCGGCCGATGCCGGCGTACACCTCCGGTCGGTACTCCCGCAGGTGCCCCGCCCAGGCCCCACCCAGCGCGGCGGTGGCACAGATGATCAGGGGCAGCAGGAACGGGTACGGCGACCCGGGTGCGGCACCGAGCAGGGACCCGACGTTGAGCACCATCGCGGCCAGCACCACCGCCCCGCCGAGCGCGCCCAGTGCGGGCGCGAGCCGCCACTCCCACACGCCGGGCCGGGGGCCCCGCAACCGCTCGGGTGCCGTCATCGCGGCCACCGCGGCGGCCAGCAGCAGGAACAACAATCCCATCGCGCCGAGCGTCGACAGCCAGGTGAACAGCGCTGCCATCGGGTCGGCGCCGCTGACCGCGAAGGCGCCGACCACGACCGCCGCGACGCCGGTCTGCGCCAGCGACCCGCCGCGCGGCGCGCTGACCCGGGTCGCGCTGCTGGCCCGCGCCAGGCCAGCCGGTAGGACTCCCTCCCGGGCCATCGCGAACACGTACCGGGCGATCACGGAATGGAACGCCAGCATGGAGGTGACGATCGCGAAGACCAGCATCACCTCGGCGAGCGCGGCCCACCCGCCGCCGACCCCCGCCAGGATCGAGAACGGCAGCCCCGAGGCCGGGTCGGCGGCGGCCCCGGCGACGGTGTCGGGGCCGACGGCGACGCCCATCGCCCAGGCGGCGAGGGCGTAGACCAGACCGAGTACGGCCACCCCGGCGACGGTGGCCCGGCCGATGGATCGCCGGTCGACGGCCTCCTCGACCAGCGACCCGGGCGCGTCGACGCCCATGAAGGCGGCCACGCAGAGCGCCACCGCGCCACCGACACCACTGACCGCCAACCCCGAGGCGTCGAAGCCCTGCCAGGACAGCTCACCACCGGCCGGCTGACCCACCGCAGCCACCACGAACACGGCGACGATCAGCAGGGACAGCGCCAGCACGGCGACCAGCACCCGGGTGGACAGCATGATCGCCCGTACGCCCAGGGCCCCGACGGCGGCCAGGGCCAGGCCCGCCCACACCCACCAGGCCCCACCCAGCTCGGCGGCGAGCGTCGCACCGAACAGCCCGTACAGGCTGGTCTGGATGGCGTTGTACGCCACCAGGGCGACCAGGCCGGCGGCCACGCCCCAGCCGCGTCCCAACCCGTGCGCGAGGATCCCGTAGTACGCCGCCGGATGCCCGACCTGCCGCGCCATCGCCGTGTAACCGACCGCCAGCAACGCGACCGTGGCCGCGACCAGGACGAAGGTGAGCGGCAGCGCCGTCACCCGGGTGGTCGCGTACGTGGCGACGATGCCGCCGGCCAGGACCACCATCGGCGCCGACGCCGCCGCCCCGAACACCCACAACCCGAACGGCGTGAGGGTCCGCCGCGCCAGCGCCACCTGCACATGCGTCGAACTCACCGCCGGCCACCCCGCTCCGGAGAGTTCGGGCACGACGAGTCGCGGCAGCCGTCCACCGGGTGCCGGTCCACGGCGACGGCGTTGGTGGCCACCAGGTACACCGCCGCCGGCCGCACCGGCCCGCCGCGCCAGTAGCTCCGGTCGCGGTCGAGCCGCCGCTCGGCGGTCTCCGCGTCCGGAGTGAAGCCGAACAGGTCGTGGTGGCCGTCGGGCCACTCACGCCGGACGGCGTACCCCCAGGCGTAGGCGGCCTCCGTCGCGGCCGGGACGTCCGTGACGACCGGCGCGGCGCGCAGCAGCGCCTGCCACCACCGCCCGAGGCGGGGCCAGGGTGGCGCGGCCGTGGTGGCGGGCGCGGTCAGGGTCGGCATGAGCTGTCCTCCTGGAACTGGGTACGTCGAGGTGGGATCCGGTGGACCCGGACCCGGTGCGGCATTCCGTCACCGTCGCGCCCGCCGGGCGGGTGGTGGTGCGGCGGTGTCCGCCACATCCGCCACAGCACCGGACCGCCGGGTTCCAGCAGGACCGGCGTCCGCGGTGCGTAGCCGAGCCGCGCGAGCAGGCCGTCCCGGGGCCGGTCGGTGACGGCTTCCGCGTACGACGGCAGCCGGTGCGGGTCCAGGACCCGGTGGTGGGCGGCGAGCAACGCACCGACGGCGCGGTCGTCTCCGGCGGTGTGCGCGAGGTGGTGATGCGGTGTGGGCGGGTGTACCGCGTCGGTCCACGAGTGCAACAGTGCGAACCGCGCCGCATGCGGGCCGAGCGCCCGGTACAGGCCGAACAGGATCGTCGCGTACGGCGGCGGTGGCCGCAGCCGGGGGTGCCAGGCCGCCATGGCCGTACCGTCCTCGGTGGTGTCGATCCGGCCGTGGGCCATCGCGTGCGCCAGGACCAGCCGGGCGTAGGTGTGCAGCACGGTGCGACGCTGGGTCGGATCGGGTACCAGCCACGCCCCCAACCGTCCCGCCTGCAACGTGCTGGCGAGCAGCGTGGCCAGCGCGGGAAGATCCGGGCCGGTCGCCCGGCGAGCCGCCGTGTCGATCGTCCGCATGTCAGCTCCGCGCCGATCGTCCGCTGCCGCCCCGGCCGGCGTCGCGCTGCGGCGTGGGCTCCGGCGCTGGTTCCGGCTCGGGTTGACGGGGCGGCCGTTGCCCCGCCAACCACCGCGCCGAGTCGAGGGGCCGGCGGAAGGTCACCGCCAGATGCAGGTCCGCCGCAGCGACCCCGGCGGCGGGCAGCCGCACCCGCGCCGCCTCCATCAACGCCGGTGGACCGCAGACGTAGAACGCCTGCCCCGGCCGGTGGTGGTAGCGGGCCACCGTGAGCAGATCGCCCCGAGCGGCCGGCTCCACGTCACCATCGGCGGAGAACGCCGGCACGATGGTGAGCCAGTCCCGGTGGGCATCCTGGAGCTTGTCCAGCGCCACCGCGTCGTAGCAGGCGAGCAGGCTCCGCGCCCCCACGACCAATGTCACCCGCCGGCCGCCCGGTGACGCGGCGACCTCCTCGACCATGGCCCGCAACGGCGCCAGACCCGTACCGCCGGCCGCCAGCAGCAGATCCGCGCCGCCCGCCGCCGCCACCGACAGCCCGACCTCGGCCGGCGGACCGAGCCACAGCAGCTCGCCCGGCGCCACCTTCCCGACCAGCAGCGGCGACACCACACCCTGCGGCACCGCGCGAACGTGGAACTCCAGCGTCCCGTCCGGTCGGGGAGCGTTCGCCGGCGAGTACCACCGCCACACTCCCGGCAGGCGCGGCGTACCCACCGGCAGCGCCTGCCCCGGCCGGAACCGCACCCGCCGCATCGGCCGTACCGTCACCACCGCGACCCCGTCGGCCGCCGCCACACACGTCTCGACCTCGCCGACGGTGACCTGCGGGCCGTCGCCGATCGCTCCCGCCGCCCGCTCCACCAGCCGCAACGCCCGGCGACAGCCCCGCTCCCACCGAGCGGTCGACTGCGGCTCCCAGGCCGTACCCGCGAACCGGCACACCGTGTCCACCAACGCCGCCGCGATGGCAGTGTCGTGATACGACTGGAGCCCGAACCGCCGGTACATCCGCCCCAACGCCGCCAGGGCAGCACGACGGCCGGCGAGGTCATCCCGCCCCGCGACCAGCTGGCCGAGCGTCGTGAAGAACATCGCCGCGTACCGGTGCGGCAGAAACCGCACACTCCGATCCTCCATGAACGACCAGAAATGATCGCTGGCCCGCTCATGAACCCCACGAACAGCCACCCACGAAAATCCGGAATCAGCCATCATGCCGACCGACTCGTGGACGCCATGCGATGAGTGCAGCCGTGGTCGACCTCGCCGCCGGCATCGGCGCCGGCCGCCACGCAACTGGCACGATCAAGTTCATCTGTCCCCGCCTCGCCTATTTGCTCGTCACCCCACTTTCGGCTCGGTGTTGGCGAGAAGCCACCCAGCGGAATGGTGATCCTCTTAATAGGGAACTTCCCCGTCCAGTTGGGAAGCTGAGCGTGGCAAATCCGAGGACATCCGACCGGTGGCCGAGCTGTGAATGGTCGGCAAGCTAGGCACGTCCTCATACAGCCATGCCCAGGCAATTCGGGACTATCCCGGTCCAGATCTTGGACAGTTTCCGTTAGCGCCTGACGCTAACTGTCCAAGGTCTACCGTCCGCATCTCATTCCGTAGGAGCGGCGTCGCGCACGGTGAGATTGGGTTGTCGTGCCAGGGGGTGGATCTCCACCGGCAACCGGAACCTTGCGCAACACCAGCAGTGCCCACAGCGAGCCTCATGAAGTTTCAGCACTAACGGATTACCCGACAGCCTTCAGAGCCAAGGCCAAAGACGCGTCGTGGACCACTGCCCAGCATTTCCCTACGACGTGGGGAATGTTGTGAAACCGCAGGAACGTATGGTGATGGGCATGACCGACGTGACATATGACCGGGTGAACGCCGCCGACGCTGCTGGTTTGATGGACACGTTGTGCGAGGTCTACGCCGACGCCTACGGCGAGGTGCCCGGCGAAGACGCCAACGTCAAGACCGATGCGTTTCGTGACCGCGCCACCGCCGCGCTGAGTGCCCGCAACTACGAGCTGGTGACGGCCCGGACCGGTGACGAACTGGTCGGCTTCGTCTTCGGCTACAGCCTCCGGCAGGATCGGAACTGGTTCGCCGGACTCGACCCGGCGCCCGAGCCGGGTTTCACCGACGAGCGCGGCGGCGAGCGGACCGTGGTCCTAGCCGAGATCGAGGTGCGCAAGGCATGGCAGGGCAAGGGCGTCGGGCGAGGGCTGCACAACGAGTTCCTGAGCGGCCGTCGAGAGGAACGCGCGACGCTGACAGCCAACCCGGTGGCGACCGCCACCCACGCGCTGTATCAGAGGTGGGGCTGGCAGCGGGTCGGCACTATTCCTGGACGGCCGGGGGCCTACTACCGCGAGTACGCGATGTTCGTGCGTCAGCTTCGCTAGTCGGCGGGCTGCGACCGATAGGCGCGGATCGCCTGGTCAAGCTCCCGCACGCCGCGGGTGCGCCGCCACGGTTCTAGTCCGCGGCGTAGCTCGCGCACCCGCTGTTCGATGCGGCGGGAGGAGTTCACCTGGGTCAGTTCCACCACCTCGGTGATGGTCTGGCAGGCCAGCCCGATGTTCTGCTGGCGGGCGAACGCCTCGGCGCGAAACAGCAGCCGGAAAGACCGCTCGTGCAGGTTTCCCTGGTCTCTCAGGTGCAGTGCTTTGTCGGTCGCCGCGAGTACCTTCTCTGCCGGGTGGAACTTCAACGCATTCTGGGCGCTGGTGCTCCAGTAGAACGACTCGTCGTAGAAGTACCACCACGACTGATGCGGACCCTGGTCGCTCATCGCCGCTTGTAGAGCGGCGTACTCGCGGTCGAGGAAATCCTGTGACCGCGCGGCCTGTCCGTCGGCCGTCAGCGCGCGCACTGCGACGTCGGCGGCGTAGGCGCGGGCGTAGGGGCTGCCGCTCTGGTCCGCCCAGGAGGCGGCGGCGACCGCGTGGTCGATGCCCACCCGAGGCTTGCCCTGCCACGTCGCCAGGTGGCTCATCGTGCACAGAACGTAGGTCACCAACTCGACCGCACGCGCCTCGTGAGCTGCGGCCCGCGCATCGTCGTAGAGGCGCTGTGCGGCGCCATAGTCGCCCATGTTGAAACACAGCCACCCGGCCAACTGCGTCAGCTCGGCGTAAACAGCCACCGCCCGGTCACGCGGGAGGCCAGGCGGAGCCACCCTCGCCTGCTGCTCGGCGATCCGCCGGTAGGTCAACGCACTCGGCAACGTCGAAGCCGCGCCAAGCACATCGCCCTGCTTACGCAGGTGGGGCATCATCGCCTCACAGTGCGCCACCGTCGCCGGGTCGAACCTGCTGACCTCCGGAACCGACGCGGCATTGGCGCGGTCGGCCATGCCCGGTAGTTCGACCAGCGGCGCCGCTGCGGCGACCGCCAACGCAGCGGTCAGCTTGCCCAGCATGTCTCGCCGGGCACTGGAGTGCGGTATCCGTTGCATCCACATGACAATGACCTGCGCCAGCTTCCCGAAGTCGATCTCCTCGGGCCGGTCAAACAGGCCGGTGACATCCGCTGTTTGCGGCGCTCCCGCCTCGGTGCCGGTATGCCGGCCGAGCAGATCGTGAAGCAGGGTCTCTGCCTCACCAGGCATGATGATTCCACTCGGGGCGCCACTGGTCGACCCCGACGAGACCGCCACGGCTGTGCCGGCGGCGGAGTCAAGATGACGGAAGCTGGGCAGGTCGGTCAGCAGGTCAGCGACACTGCACTCGTAGATCTGAGCCAGCCGCACCAGATTGTCCTGCGACGGCGAATGGCCGCTCTTGCCCGGCCAGATCTCCCAGTACGAGAAATTCTTGAAAGTCTTGGGCTCGTGCGGCCAGCGCCGATTCCACTCCTCGGCCGCCTGCGCCTGGCTCCACCCCCGCACCGCCCGCAACGCCACCCGTGGATTCAGCCGAAACCTCGTCTGGAAAACCTCGGCCGCCTCAACCCACGTCTTTCCCGCCGACCGCAACTCGGCAGCCAGGCACGCTTGCTGCCGGCGCAGACTCTCCGACCGTCCCTCGGACACGCCACCATCCCCGATCCAGCCGCACCTATTGACGCCTATGGCCCGACGGTACGCACTCAACCTCCCGCAGGGAACTTCCCCACAGCATGGGGAGTTGAGGGGTTCAAGAGGCACCACCACCCTCTGGGATCTACCTCATGAATGTGGGGCAGTCGCCGTTGCGGCCCGAGGGCGTACGCCGTTGGCTTTGCGGTGCTAGATTGGCGCAGAAGCTGGCCGAACTCGCCATTTAACTAGTGCTATGGCGCATGTTTTCGCTCCCTCTAGCGGCGTTTAGTCGCCGTATGCTGGGGCGCTCGACTATGTTTGATGTAGTTTCTGTTTCGGTCTGCGGCACTCGAAGCTTCGCGAGCTTTAGGTTGAGCCGCTAGGGTGCCCTAACGTCTAAAGTCGGAGGCACCCCAACCACACTCTCTGGCTCGACTGCATCGCCGTGGTCCGCCGCTCGCGCAAGCGTCGGCTATTGATTGGCGGCGCGCCGGCTGGCCCTGCTCCGTCGCAGCCTCTCGGCGCCGCTCATGTTGAGACGATATTGAAGCATCTCGCGGCTGATACCATACTTGCGTTGGGCAAAATCTGCCGGGACGTTTCGTAAGACGATGCCTCGTGCGCCTTGGTCCGTAAGCAATAGCTTTCCGCCCAGGCAGTCGGCTTCGTCCTCCATCTCCTGATCCCAGTAACGACATCCACTAGCGCTAAATGCAACGACAGGAGTATGCAGAAGCAGGCCATGAGCCAGCTCATGGCAGATGCTGGAGCACTGTCTTGGAGTCTCGTGCGCGTCGTTCACCACGATGCGCCGTTCTGTGCCGTTGAAAACGGTGGCGGCACTGAGTGACCTGTCGCCTTCCTCTAGCAGGCACAAGACTGCGGGCTCTACTTTCGCGATGTCGCTCAGCTTCTGGACCTCAATGCCCAGGTGTTCGGCCAGCTTCCACGGATCCAGCGGGTCGAAATTTCCAAGCTTCAGTTCGGCTCGGACGGACGTGGCGATCTCGTTTGCCTCGCCATGGAAGCCTGTGCGCAGTCGTCCCACGGTCGGCTCAGCCTTCCGTCATTTGGCGATACATGACTTCAATAACCTTCTCGATCGCGTCGGCCTTGCGGTCGTCCAGGTTCTTGTCGGCGCGCAGGTAGGTCGACACACCCGCAAGAGTGCCGCGTGTTTCCTTCATCGGCTGGGTGCGGCGAACGAAGTCGTCGGCGCTCAATCCGGCCCAATCCAGCAACGCGGCCAGGCTGTCGACATCGGGTCGACGGCCTTGGGCCAGCCGGGTCAGCGTGGACGGGCTCACCTTTGACTCATCCCCAACCTGCTTCCAGCGGAGCCCACGCTCCACCCGAGTGCGGTCCAGCGCCGCGTAGAACGCTGCGGCGTCGAAGCGCCCCCTCTCAGGCTCATCGCTCATCCCGTCTCCCTTGCTCGTCAGGCAACCCAATCATTGCACGGACGAAACGACTTGCATCCTCGGCATCGCCATGGCAAGGTCGATTGCAACACCGGCACGCGTTGCGATGGAGCAATCGCCGCACGCGGAGAGGCCGCCGCGTGAGGTCTGACCCGCCTCCGTCAGCAAGATCTACTGCGCGAAAGTGAACAACCATGCCAACAAGCACCACCACACGAAGTTTCGGTCACGCCCTTGGCCGGAAACCTGCCGTTCGGAGGCAGGTGCGCCGAATCACTCGGTGGACGGACGGAGGCTCGCCGGCAGCGGTGTTTGGGCCAGCAATCCTGCGGCGATCGCGATCGCGATCGGGGCCGGTCGGGCTGCTCGGCCCTTAATCGGAGTCCATCCGCGTCCTGGGCACCGTTGGCATCGGCCAACGGACGAACCATCCTGAACATCTTGAAGAGGCGCATGGGCGACATGTGCATCGTCGTACCGCATCGTTGATGATCACGGCGTCCAGCCGCGGGGCGCAGGGCATGGCTGATTCATCTCGCAGGCAAGGCGCCTCGCCCGATTCAATGCCAACGTGCCCGGGTGACTCTCCCACTTTGGACTGTGCCAGCCCGCAATCTGGCTGGGCTAGTCGCTGGTCGTGGCCCCGCGTCCTCGGCCCTACCCGATCGCGTTGCGAACCCTAGTACCCATGTCTCGGCCGGCTCAGCGCTCGCCACATTGATATCGCCCGGAGGTGCGTCATGAAGCACACGGATTACTTCAAGAATTTCCTCGACAACACGGTCAACCTGTCCAAGTTCAATCTGGACCTGCTGAGCCAGCGAGTCGACACGATCTACGACGTCCTGAAGGATGACGAGGATCTCGGTGCGCTGATCAAGAAGAAGATCCCCCAGGGCTCGTGGCCGCAGAAGACCATTATTAGCCCGCAGAACGGAAAGGCGTTCGATGGCGACTTCATGGTAGAGATGGTCGAGAACCCGGACTGGGCTTCTGACCTGAAGAAGTACGGCGATGCGATCTACAACGTGCTCCACAATAAGTCGCCCTACAAGGACATGCCGCACGGTCGAAAGTGTCGGTGCGTATACGTCAACTATGCAAACAACGCGATGCATGTCGACATCGTGCCGTTCGTGACCCGCGCCGACGGAACCCAGTGGATCATCAACCGAGACGACAACGTGTGGGAGCGCACCGACACCGACGGCTTCACCGGCTGGATGAGGGCAAAGGACGAGACCGCAGGCAAGCATCTTCGTGAGGTAATTCGCATCATGAAGTTCTTGCGTGACCACAAAAACTCGTTCACCGGAACGAAGTCGATCCTGCTCACGACTCTGCTAGGCGAACAGGTCGAGGAGTGGCACAAGGTCCTCGACGCTGGATACTACGCAGACTTGCCGACCGCTCTGCTGCACATCGTCTCTGACCTCGACACTTGGCTTCAGGCCAGGCCGACCAAGCCGTTGATCATGGACCCATCCGGATCGGGAACCTCGTTCGACCACCGGTGGACGCAGGAGACTTACGCGTACTTCCGGGATCGCATCCACGCTCACTCCGCCGAGATCAATGCCGCCTACTATGAGACCGACTTCGACGAGAGTGTGAAGAAGTGGCAAGCCCTTTTCGGCCCCAGCTTCAAGGCACCAGAATCCTCCACGTCAAGCGGGAAGTACAGCACGGTAGGAACCGGCGCCAGCGCCGCCGGCGTCGCGACCGTCAACCTGTCCGGGCGAGCGGGGTGAGCAGGCGGATTCTTAGTGGCTGGCAGCATCGGGTCCTAGCCGACCTGGGCGCCATTGCTGAGGCGTTCCCGGGCGACGTCAAGATGTTGGGTGCATATCGGCTTGAGCGGTCCGGGTCCATGCGGTTGCGCCTCAGGATTCGGACTGGCGATATTCCCCGCGAGCCTGAAGGGATGCCACTGGGTGAGCACGAGGAGTTCCTTGTCACTGTTGGCGCATCCGATTTGACGCCGCCGCGTATTGAGGTCGATCACCTTCGGTTCCTTCACCACGCGCACGTTCTTCAAGGACATCGCCTGTGCCTATATCTCGACCCATCCAGGGAATGGGATCCGATCAGTGGGTTTGGTGGCTTCATTGATCGGCTCGTCGACTGGCTAGGCGACGCGGCTGGTGGTCGTTTCGACGCCCAGACCGCGCTATACCACGCCGTCGGCGGCGTGCTCCACGCCGCCGACGACGCTCCTACGGTCGTCGTGCGAGACGGGGCTTGGTCTGGCAAGCGTGCCCGCCATGGATGGCTGGTAGCCCGGACGCCGCACCGCTTCGACCTATCCCTCGAACGTCCGTCACTGTCCGAACATAGTGATCATGTCCCGATTGTCCTGCTCGACGCAGATTTGCCCTTCGGTGCCGGCACCGACTTCAGGAAATTTCTCCGGACGGCCGACGACCCCTACCACGGCTATCCTGCCCCCAGCGGGGCATATCTGCTACAGCACATCGATGCCGGCCTTTCATCGGTGGTGTTAACTGTGCTCGGAGCAAGCGCGATCCGAAACGCCGACGGCACGCCGCAACGCCTTATCCTCGCTGTTCCCCACCCGGCCGGCGGCCCTCTCCACCTGTTAGTCGCCAACATCCCAGCCGCCGGAGCCGATCATATCCGTGCGCTCGCCAGGGCGAGCAGGAAGAGTAGTCCAATGATCAACATCGATCAGGCGGAAATCGATCCGACCACACCTCTGGAGTGGTGGCCGATCTCCGATGAGCGCGAGGAGGTTACGACTCGCCGCGACTCGGCGCGACCGGTCGCTGGGTACGTAGGCGCGACGGTCCACGTCTGGGGCTGCGGCGGCCTCGGCTCGTGGATTGCCGAGTATGTTGTCCGAGCAGGAGCGAAGAAGGTAATCCTGTGCGATCCGGGTACAGTCTCAGGGGGTCTCCTGGTGCGTCAGAACCTTGTGGAGGCCGACATCGGCAGCCGGAAGGCTGAGGCGCTTGCTCGGCGTCTGCGGGCCATGAGTGACGGTGCTGTGGTGATCGCGAACGATGCGATGATTCCGGGGGAAGAGGATCTGGTCGGCGTCGACGTCATCATCGACGCCACTGTTAGCGTCGCGATCGGCCGAATTCTCGATGGCCTCGCTGCCAGCCGGGAGCATCGGCCGGTGCTGGCCCAGGTCGCTACCGACGCTGGGACCGGGACACTGGGTACCATGACTGTCTCGATGCCGCCGCTGCGGGTCGGCCCGCTGACCATTGACCGAAAAGCCGGCGAGCAGATTGCCAAGGACGGCGCGCACGAGGCATTTCATTGCCTGTGGAAGCCGCTTGCATCGGGAGATGAGATCATCCCGACACGCGGCTGCTCGACGCCAACGTTTCACGGGTCTGCCGCCGACCTTGCCGGAGTGGCCGGGAGCCTGACTAGTATCCTCGGAGCCCATCTGAGTGCCGGAACGGCAGTCTCTGGTACCCACCTGATCTCGCTCCCGCATGGTGAGGCAGGACCGCTTAGGGCGTTTGTGCCTGCCTAGACGGCGCCCGTTGATTGTGTGTCAGGTTGCGGAGCTGCTTTGACGGCGTGCGGGAAGCCGGTTACTCATTGATTACGAGCACGCCTTCGTAAGAGTCGAGGCCGCGCTCATAGACCGTCACCTGCGGGTGGGCGTCCCGCATGACTGCGCGTCCTGCCTCGATGGCAACCGTTATGGGTACCGATGCGACGAGATGCCACCGTCGAGCAGCCGGGAATTGCGACTCGGCTTTGGCCAACGCTGTTCGCCATCGTGCGGCGAAGTTGGACAAAGATTGCTCGTGCGAGATCAGCCCCGGGTCCGGGGAGACGTCAACCGGCCGGATTTCAACACGGGGTGCAGCGGCGATGTTCTCAGGCAGGAGGTTGTAGTTCACTTCACTTGTAACCGCACACACCAAAACGACATCCTGGGCATCGCCCTGCCCGTCGGTGGGAGACACCTCGAACTCCACCGGGTCACCCTGGTTTACCCAGCTCCAACCGACGAACTGGTCACGGTGCTTCTGGAAGATTCGGGTCGGCGTCTTATCGTCCAGGTGCCATCCGAGGTAGACGAGCAGCGGGACCGGTGCGATGGCGAAGACAGAGATGTGCGCAACGTCGCCGCTCTGGATGGCCTGACGAACGAGGCGGAGCGTGTTGTCAATGGCCTGCTGGGCTGCATCCCAGAAGCCACGCCCTCCTGCGGCACCGTGGATGCGGCACGTGAAGTCGCCACTGCGCTGGGTTTCGACGAGCCCGAGGTAGTTGGCGGCCAGGAGTGTCTCCGCGACCTCGCGTTGCGAGGCGAGCGCGAGCGAGCCGCGGATCTCGCTGCCGACACGGAGTGCCGCGGTCCGGGTCAACCCGCCGTTCTCGGTGACCATTTCAATGCGCCGCTCGAACGACTCCTTGATCTCGCGGAGTTTCGCGGGCGAAAAGAACTTGATGTGCTCGGAATCATCAATGATCTTGTGGCAGTCATGGCAAAGGAGGAGTAAGTTCTCCTCGGCCTCGGTATCGGCAACTCCATCGTTGTCCTTGCGGCGAGGCGAGTCTGGCCCCTCGGTTGCGCCAACGTTGTGCGCTAGCTCGGCGAGCAGGACCGAGTGCAAGTATGTCCTGGCATCGCCCAGGAGGCGCCGGTTGCAGATAGTGCATCGGCCTGCCGTGCGCGCCCACAAGGCGTTGCGGACGGAGTCCTTAATAGCGCCGCGCTTCACAGTCGTATCGCGCTGATCGCTTGTAGTCACGGTGGGCCCTTGCCTTCGTGGACGAGGTTGTACCTGACCATGATCCCCTAACCTCGGTCGTTCATGGCCCGACACGTTGGCTTGACCCACGTCAGATCTATCGTGTTTGGTTGATGGGTGCTGTTGGTGGGCATGGTGATGGGACGGGCCGGCTGTCGCGTCGGTAGGCGTGGAGCCCTTGGTCTCCGGTTGTTACATAGGGAGTTGGGGGCTGGCCAGCTGAGTGCGGGATCGCCGCGGTCCGGCTGAATACGGCGTGATGTGGGTGACCCGACCGCCACAGTGAGACGGTCGTTGCTGGTGTCCTAGGTGCCGATCATGGTACTGGGCTTTCACCCACCTGTGGCGTTGCTGCCTGCCAGCGCAGGCCGCTTCCGTCGGTGGCCTGGTGGTCGGTGGGCGGGTTGAGCGTCTACTCGGGCTGACGCCTTGCGCTGAGATTACGCCTCGGGCGGGCACCGGGTAGCCGCCGGTGCCCACCCGACCGATCAGCGGCGTTGGAGTGCCTTGACGTTGTCGCCGAAGGTCCAGCCCTTCGACCCGTCCCAGTTGATCGACCAGGTCATCAGGCCCTTGAGGCTGCCGTTGTAGGTGTTCCATGCCTGCGCCACGGCCGACGGTGCCATGTAGCCGCCGCCGGCGCCGACCTGGGCCGGCAGGCCGGGGACCTGCTTGTCGTAGGGGACGCGGATGGTGGTGCCCTGGATGACCAGGCCGGTGTTGAGGCAGTTGGTCTGGGCGACGAAGCCCTGCACGGTGCCGGCCGCGTACGAGTTGCCGGAGCAGTCGTACATGCTGCCGTTGTAGTACTGCATGTTCAGCCACCAGAGCCGGCCGTTGTCCGCGTACTTCTTGATGATGGGCAGGTACGAGCCCCAGATCGAGCCGTAGACGACGCTGCCACCGGTGACGTACGCGGTTTCCGGGGCCATGGTGAGGCCGAAGCCGGCCGGCATCTGGGCCAGGACGCCGTCGATGATGCGGATCAGGTTGGCCTGCGAGGTGGAGAGCTGGTTGATGTTGCCGCCGGTGAGCCCGGTCTCGATGTCGATGTCGATGCCGTCGAAGTTGTACCGCTTGAGGATCGGCACGATGGTGGCGACGAACCGGTCGGCGACCGCGGTGGAGCTGAGGTCGATGCCGGCGGTGGCGCCGCCGATCGACATCAGGATGGTCAGCCCGGACGCCTTGGCCCGGCACATCTCGGCGGGCGTGGGCACCTTGACGGTGGCGTCCATGCCGTCCTGCCAGAGTACGGTGCCGTCGGCGCGGATCACCGGGAACGCGGTGTTGATGACGTTGTAGCCGTGGGCGGGGATGCGCGAGTCGGTGATCGGGATCCAGCCCAGCGGCGGGTGTACGCCGTTGGCCGCGCCGTCCCAGTTCTCCCAGTAGCCCTGGAGCACCTTGCCGGTCGGCTTCGGTTTGAGCGGGCAGGTGTCCGAGCCCGGCGGGGGAGTCGTGGTGGGTGGCGGGGTGGGGGTGGGCGACGGGGTCGGGGTGGGGGACGGGGTCGGGGTGGGGGACGGGGCGCCGTCGCAGGGGCCGAGGTCGGTCCAGAGTGTCGGGGTGGCCGCCGGGTTCCAGCCGGCGCCGACGTGCGCGGTGTGGGTCACCAGGGCCTGGTAGGTGCGGCCGGCGTAGGTGACCCGGCTGCCGGCCTGGTAGGTGTTGCCCTCGGCCCAGGCGGGTGCCGTGCAGGCGGCGAGGGCGGCGAACTGGGCGGCGGCGGCGGTGGTGGGGGTGGCGGCGAAGTTGCCGGCGGCAGGTAGCGCCGCGACGGCGGCGACCAGGGCGGCGGTGGCCAGCAGGGCGGATGACACGGGACGGCGTCGCATGGCATGCCTCCTCATCGATGGAATCGGAGGCTATCGTTAACTTTGTTAAAAGTAAATGCGTCGGATCCGCCGACACCTGCTCCAGGTCAGCCAGGGGCGAGCGAGGTTGACGAGGTCGTGGTGTCCGAGGTGGGCTTGTATCGTGACGTCCGCCCAGCCCCTCAGTTGCGGCACCCCGCGCTCCCTATCGGGACGACGCGGTGGATCTTGGACAGTTGTCGTTCTCTGAGAACGGTAACTGTCCAAGATCGGTCGTCGCGGGCGTTGGCGCTGGGGTAGGCGGCTGTACTGCGCCTCGGCCCGTACTCGAATCAGACGTCACGGCGCATTCCAAGGTCGGAGCGGTGATCCCTGCGGGCGGTCGAGTCAGGGCGACACCGATACCGGGGCCGATGGCAGCGAGGCCATGGTGTGGCACGGCTGCCCCCGGCTGCTCCTCACTACCGCAGCGAAGCCGCGATCTCGACCGCCTCGGCCATGGTCAGCCGGCCTTCGAGGCGGTAGGTGACCCCCGCTTCCTCCCAGATCAGGGTCGCGGCGGCGAGCCGGGCGCTCTCCTGCCGGACCGTGCCGGCCCGGTCCACGTACGACACCGGGTGCGGGCCGCCGACCCAGATTGCCTGTCGGCCACCGACCTGGGTCCACTCCGCCCCGACCGCACCGGCCTCCTTGAAGAAGACCGGATTGAGGCGGCCGTCGAACGCGTCGAGGCGTAGCTCGCCGCCCCGGTATAGCAGGGTCGCCACCCGGTGGCCGCCGGTGCCGTCGGGATCGGCCACCAGGACCCGCTCGGGCGGGCCCAGTTTCGCCGGCACCCGGATCGGGAACCGCACCGCCCGCTGCGCCTCGTCCAGCCCGGCCGGACGCTGCGCGGGCAGCGGCGACGGGGTGCCGGTCGGCAGGACCGGCGCGGACGACGTACTGATGGTGATCCCGGCGAAGCGCAACAGCCCCGCCACCGCGTCGGCGAGCGCGGCCCGGCCAGGTGGCAGCAACGCGACCAGTAGGGCGGCCAGCGCCGCGGCGACCGCGTACCGCCACCGGCGCCGCCACCACCGAGGGCGTGCCGGAGCGCTCGGCGGCTCGGCGGCGAGGCGGGCGCGGACCCGGGCCGTCACGTCGGGCGGCTCGGGTGTCTCCAGCCACGTGGACAGCTCGCGCAGCTCCCGTTCCAGGTCATCCATGCCGGCTGGCCTTCTCGGTGGCGAGCAGCCCGCGCAGCTTCACCAGGGCCCGGGATGTCCGTGACTTCACCGTGCCCCGGGGCCAGCCCAGCATCGTGACGGTCTCCTCCTCGCTCAGGTCGAGGAAGTACCGGCAGACGATCACCTCGCGGTCCTTGGCCGGCAGCGACCGCAGTGCCCGTACCAGCGCGGCCCGGCGCTCCCCGGCGAGGACCCCGCCGACGGCGTCGTCCTCGGCGACCTCCGACGCCGAGGACACCCACCGCGCCGCCCGCAACACCAGGCCGTGGCGCCGGTCCCGCGACCGGTGCAGGTTGCGGGTCTCGTTGGCCACGATCGCCAGGAGCCACGAGCGGAAGGACGACTCCCCGCGATAGCGGGAGAGCTTCCGGTACGCCTTCACGAACGCCTCCTGGATGACGTCCTCCGCATCCGATCCCGCGCCGAGCAGCACCGCGGTCCGGTACGCGGACGCGGTGTGCCGGGCGACCAGGAACTCGTACGCCTCTCGGTCACCTGCCTGCGCGCGGGTGACGAACTCCTCGTCGTCCAGTGGTACCTCCGGTGGGATCACTGTCATGACACCACCGGTGCGGCCGGGGTTCCATCCCGGCGGAACCTGGTTCGGGTGAGCGGTGTCACCCGGGCATGACGACGAAGACGATGATCTCCCGGCGCACCCTGCTGACCGCGTTGGCCGGCGCGGGTGCCGTGACGCTGGCCGGCTGCGAAGGGGCACGCAGCCCGGCCGCGCCGGCCTCCGCACCCCGGCTGCCCGATGCTCTGATCGTCGAGGTCGACGGCGGGCTCGCCGTGCTGGGCGGCGGCAACCCGCAGACGATCCCGCACGCGGTGGCCACCGCCGACGGGAAGACCATCCATGCCACCGCCCCGGACGGCGCCGACACCGCCCTCTGGCGGATCGACGCCGCCACCGGCAACGCCTCGGACCGGGTCCGGCTGCCGGGTCGGTGGGTGCCGCAGACCGTCTCCACCGACGGTACGCGGGTGGCGTTGACCACCGAGGAGGTGAGCGTCACCAAGGAACGCCCCGCCGGGCGGGAGGTCACTCCCGTGCTGATCGCCGACGCCGGTGGCGTCCGGCAGCGGCTGCGGCTGCCGGGCAACTTCGTCCCGGAGGCGTTCACCGGCGACCTCGCCGGCCTCTTCGTCCTCGAATGGTTGCCGCCGGACGCGCCGGACCGGTACCGGGTCCGCGTCGTCGACCTCACCACCGGCGAACCCGGCCCGCTGGTCACCCGCGACAAGGGGCTGATCCCGCCCGGCGCGGAGGAGGAGATGCGCGGCGACGGACGGCAGGCGGTGCTCGCCCCGAACCGTCAGGTGCTCTACACGCTCTACACCCACCAGCCCGACCATCAGCACACCCGGGACCGGATCAGTGGGCGACCGGGCAGCGACGTGCACGCCTTCGTGCACACCCTGCACCTTGAGCAACGGTGGGCGTACTGCGTGGACCTGCCGGGTCCGTTCGGGCACGGGCCGGCCGAGGGGCACGCCATGGCGATCACCCCGGACGGTACCCGGCTGCTGGTGGTCGACGTCACCTCGGGCGCCGTCGCGGACATCGCCACCGAGGAGCTGGCCGTACGCCGGCTGGCCAAGATCACCAGCGGTTCCGGGCCGGCGTACGCGACGACCGACGGTGACCGGCTGTTCGTCGCCACGGGCGACTCCGTCGCCGTCTCCGACCTCGCCGACCTCGGTGGCGGCAACGAGCTGACGGTGCGGGAGCGGATCGACGGGCTGCTGGTCAGCCCCGACGGCAGCCGCCTGTACGTGGCCGGGTCTGCCGCGCTGAGCTGGCACGACTCGGCCAGCGGCCGGGAACTCGGCCGGCTCGCCGTGCCCGGTCTGGTGGGGCTGCGCGGCCTGACGGGGCGCGTCTGACGCGGCGACTGGGTGCGTCCGGCCGGTGGGCAGGGAAGACGGACCATCGGGACGAATCCGTCCGCCCCGGCTGATCCGCAGCGAGTCGGTCATCGTACGTTAGGAGAACCGAACGACGAGCGCACCGTCGGTAGTCGCTGCCGAAAGGAAGGACAGCCCTATGCCCTCTGCCCTGATCGCCGACAACCTGGGTCGTGCACTGGACGACCTGGTCGACCGGGTGCCGGGCGCCCAGTTCGCGGTGGTGCTCTCGCCGGACGGCATCATGCTCGGCGCATCCCGGGGCATCGACGGTGAACTGGCCGAGCAGTTGTCCAGCATGGTCTGTGGGCTTCAGGCGTTGGGCACCGCCGCCGCCCGGGTGTGCGGCGAGGGCGAACTGCACCAGGTGGTCATCCACATGTCGCGGGCCTTCCTGTTCCACGCCACCACCGGCAACGGGGCCATCCTCACCGTCGGCATCGACGCCGAGGCCGAGGTCGGCGACATGGCGTACGAGGTGGCCATGTTCGTCGCCCAGGCCGGCGACCACCTGCCGGTCTACCTGGAACCGGCCGTCGCCGACGCTTGACCCGCCACCGGTCACCCGTCGTACGGCGGGACCGGGTCGGCCACCTGCCACAGCTCGGCCGGCAGGTGCGCGATCACGTCGTCGTACTCGTCGGCGGTGGTGGCGGCGCGGATGGTGTCGAGAACCGCCCGGATGCCCGCCTCGGCCAGTTCCGGGTCGACGTCGGCCCGCCCGCCGACGCGCTGCACGAACACGTCCAGCCCGAACCGCTCGGCGTCCTCGTGCGGGGCGAACGTGTACGCCCGCAGCCCTTCGGGAAGTTGGTCGGCGAGTTCCCGGGCCTGCCCGCCGTCGATCCGCTCGGCCAGGGTGGTCAGGGTGGCCCGCGCGATGGCGGTCGCCTGCTCGGCCGACGCTCCGGTGCGGCTCGCCACGGAATCGATGAACTCGTTGTCGTCCACCTGGCCGGCCCCCTTCTCGCTGCGGATGCGCCGTGTACCCGCACAGCGGCCCAGCAAACGGCGGCCCAGGGCGGTCACCGGCATGCCGGATCTTCCGGAAGCACCTTGACGCATTCAGGAATATCGTTACGATCTGCGCAATGCGACGGCACCGCGACCAGGTGCGGATGAGCACCCCCGATCCGACCGACGTCCATCCCGCGTGGCTGCCGGACGAGGCGTGGCGCGCCATCGGCGTCCGCCGCATCCTGGTCTGCGGGGAGGCAACCCTCGTCGACACCGTCCAGGCCGAGGTCGAGCGGGCCACCGACCGGTACGGCGGCGCGGTGTGGCGGAGCCCCACCGATGCCGACCTGCCACCGGCCGACCTGGTGCTCGCGCTGACCGGCGCACCGCCCCCCGACAGCCCACCCGCCCCCGAACCCGGCCCACCCGAAACGTCCGGGACGCTCGCCGCCACCGCTGTCGCCACCGCTAAGGCGCAGCTCGACACCGCAACGGCGCAGGTCGGCGAATCGCTCGGTGTCGAGGGGTTCGCGGTGGCCCGGCACGGCGGGGTGACCGTGGTGCTGGCCGACGCGCCGGCCGGGCTGCTGTACGGGCTCTTCGAGCTGGTCCGGCTCGGGGAGGCCGGTTTCGGTCCGACACACCCCGTCCGGGTGCATCGTCCGGCCATGGCCCGGCGGATGCTGGATCACTGGGACAACGTCGACGTGCACCCGGTGATGGGGCAGGTCGAGCGCGGCTACGCCGGCGGTTCGATCTTCTGGCGGGACGGCCGACCCCGTGGGGACCGGGCCCGGGTCACCGCGTACGCCCGGCTGCTGGCCGCCTGCGGGATCAACGCCGTGTCGGTGAACAACGTCAACGTGCACGCCACCGAGGCGCGGTTGCTGACCGAGCGCCTCGACGACGTCGCCGAGCTGGCCGACCTGCTGCGCCCGTACGCCATCCGGGTGCACCTGGCGGTGACCTTCGCCGCCCCGGTGGTGCTCGGCGGCCCGCCCACCGCCGATCCGCTCGACCCGGCGGTGCGCGACTGGTGGGCCGAGACCACCGCCCGCGTGTACGCCCGCATCCCCGACTTCGGCGGCTACCTCGTCAAGGCCGACTCGGAAGGCCAACCGGGCCCGTTCAGCTACGGCCGCGACCACGCCGACGGGGCGAACCTGCTGGCCGAGGCGCTGGCACCGTACGGCGGTGTGGTGCACTGGCGGGCCTTCGTCTACAACCACCGACAGGACTGGCGGGACCGCTCCACCGACCGGGCCCGCGCCGCGTACGACCACTTCGCGCCGCTGGACGGCCGGTTCCGGGACAACGTGATCGTGCAGGTCAAGCACGGGCCGATGGACTTCCAGACCCGCGAGCCGGTCTCCCCGGTGATCGCCGCGATGCCCTGCACCCGGCTGGCGGTGGAGTTCCAGGTCACCCAGGAGTACACCGGTCAGCAGCGCCACGTCTGCTACCTGGCGCCCTGGTGGAGCGAGATCCTGCGGTTCGCCCCCTGGGGCGACGACGGGCGCACCGTCGCCGACGTGGCGGCCGACGGCGGTGGCCTGGTCGCCGTCTCCAATGTGGGCGACGACCGGTTCTGGACCGGGCATCCGCTGGCCCAGGCCAACCTGTACGCCTTCGGCCGGCTCTGCTGGAACCCCCGGCTGGGCCCGCAAGCGGTGCTCGACGAGTGGATCGACCTGACCTTCGCCCCGGACACCCGCGTCGATCCGGACCTGCTGCGCCGCACCCTGCACGAGATCATGGACGACTCGTGGCGCACCTACGAGCGGTACACCGCGCCGCTCGGCGTCGGCTTCATGGTCCGACCCGGTCACCACTACGGCCCCGACGTCGACGGGTACGAGTACACCCCGTGGGGCACGTACCACTTCGCCGACCGGGACGGCGTCGGTGTGGACCGTACCCGCGCCACCGGCACCGGCTTCACCGGCCAGTACCCGCCCCCCTGGTCCGAGCGGTACGAGTCGGTCGAGACCTGCCCCGACGAGCTGCTGCTCTTCTTCCACCACGTGCCCTACGGCCACCTGCTGCACAGCGGCAGCACGGTCATCCAGCACATCTACGACACCCACTTCGAGGGCGTACGCGAGGTCGAGGCGATGTGCCGGCGCTGGGAATGGCTCGCCCGGCTGGTCGACCCGGCGGTGCACGCCCGGGTCACCGAGCGGCTGACCGAGCAGTTGCGCAGCGCGCAGGAGTGGCGTGACCAGGTCAACGCCTACTTCCACCGCAAATCCGGCATCCCCGACGCCCACGGCCGGATGCTGCACTGACCGCCCGCCCGTCCGGCGGTGCTTGACCGGCTGGCATAGCGTGTTCCTTCGATCGCCCGTACAAAGCCAGACGAATCCGGGAAAGAGGCTGTTGCATGTCAGTGTGGAAGAGGCCCGCGGTGTTGGCGGTCTCCGTCGTCGCGGCCGCAGTGTTGACCGCTTGCGGCGGCACGAAGTCCGACGCGGGTGCCGACGCGCCGGCCAAGTCCAGCGCGCTGGAACTGCTCGCCACCGATCTCAAGGGCTCGTTGCAGAAGACGGTCGACGCCACCGAGAAGAGCGACTCGGTGACCCTGACCGTGCAGGGCAGTGTGGGCGGCGAGAAGATCTCGATGACGGGCGCGGTGGAACTGCGCGACCCGATCAAGGCCGAGTTGACCACCACCAGTTCGGAGAACCAGACCGTCACGGTCCGGATCATCGACGGGGTGATCTTCGTCGAGGTTCCGGCAGACCAGCGGGACAGCATGGACGGCAAGAGCTGGATGAAGATGGACCCTGCCGCCGGCGGCGGGCAGCAGGGCCTGGAGTTCAGCAAGCAGTTGGACGACGTCGACCCGACCAAGCAGGTCAAGACGCTGCTCGCGAGTGAGGGCGTCACGGTCGTCGGCGAGGAGACGGTGGACGGCATCCGTACCGTCCACTACACCGTCACCACGCCGTTGGCGGACTACCTCAAGCAGGTCGACGCCGAGCTGCGTTCGGCCGTCGAAGGGCAGTTGACCGAGCAGGGCGTCAAGGAGATCAAGATCGACCTCTGGGTCGACGAGCAGTACCGGCCGCGGCGGGCCAGCGTGGTGATGGGTGCGATGAGCGACCTGACGATCGACTACACCGACTACGGCAAGCCGGTGACCGTCGAGACGCCGCCGGACGCGGAGACCCTCGACCTGGCCAAGATGATCGCGGACATGCAGAACCCGAACAACAACTGACCTCCCCGGGGGGGGCGGTGGGTGCCACCCGCCGCCCCCGGCCCGTCAGCGGCGGGTGGCGAGGACCACGCCGGCCAGGCAGAGCGCGCCGCCCAGCAGAGCGAGCAGTGCCGGCACCTCGCTCAGCAGCATCCAGGACAGTGCGACGGTCACCGGCGGCACCAGGTAGGTGGCCGCGGTGGTGCGCCCGGCAGTCCAGCGCGACAGCACGTAACCCCAGGTGAGGAAGCCGATCGCGGTCGGGAACACGCCCAGGTAGAGCATGCCCAGGGTGGCCGACGTCGGCGCGGCGGCGAGTTCGCCGAGCAGCGCGGGCGCGAACGGCAGCAGGGCGATCGTGCCGGCCAGCGCGCCGAGCCAGGTCATCGTCACCGCGTCCACCCGGGCCAGCAGGCGCTTCTGCAGGAGTACGCCGAAGGCGTACAGCACGGCGGCGAGCACCGACAGCGCCACGCCGAGCTGATCGACGTGCCCGGTGAAGCCGGTGGCCGCGATCAGGGCCACGCCGACGAAGGCCACCGCCACCCCGACGCCGAGGCGGCCGGTCAGCCGCTCACCCAGCACCAGGGTCGCGGCCACCGCGACCAGGATGGGGGCGACCGCCACCAGCAGCGCCGCGGTGCCGGCGTCGACCAGCCGCTCCGCGCCGTTGAGCGCCACGTTGTACCCGCCGAACCAGGCAACGCCCCAGACTGCGACGAGTCCCAGGGTCGCGCCTCGCGGCCGGCGGGTGCGGGCCGGTGCGGCGGATCGTCGGCGTCGGGCGGTCAGCGCCACGAACCCGCTCAGCGCGACGGACGCCGCCAGCATCCGGCCCAGTGCCATGGCGCAGGGGGAGTAGTCGTGCCCGGCGAATCTGATCCCGACGAAGGCCGACGCCCAGAGCAGCACCGTGGTCCCGGCGGCGGCGATGACCGGCCAGGAGCGACCTGCTCCGGCCGGCGGGGCGGGCGGCGTCGCACGCTCGACGTGGGCCCCGGTGGGGGCGGTCATCTCCAGACTGGTCATAGGGCCGATTCTGGTCCCGTCGACATTTCAGTACCAGCGACGATTTCTTCACGACGATTAAGTCCGGCTTTATAGTTGTCCGGTGCTCGACGTTCATCGCCTCCGGATCTTCCGCTCCGTCGTCGCCTCCGGGTCGGTGCAGGCCGCCGCCGCCAACCTGGGCTACACCCCCTCCGCCGTCAGCCAGCACCTCACCGCGCTGCAACGCGAGACCGGCCTCGCCCTGTTCGCCCGAGCCGGTCGCGGCATGCGACCGACCGCCGCCGGGCATGCCCTCGCCGCCGAGGCGGATCGGCTGCTCGCCCGCGTCGGCGAGGCCGAGTCACTGATCGCGGACCTGCGCGCCGGCCGCACCGGCGTGCTCACCATCGCCTACTTCGCCTCCGTCGGCGCCGCGTGGATGCCGTACGTGGTGCGCCGGATCGGCACCGAACTGCCCGGGGTACGGCTCAAACTGGAGTTGCGTGAGGAGATCCCCAACACCCGGGAGGAACGCGCCGACCTCCAGGTGGTGGTCGCGCCCCGCGGCTTCGACCCCGGTTCCGGCTTCACCGCCCACCACCTCGTCGACGACCCGTACGTGGCGGTGTTGCCGGCCGGTCACCGCTTCGCCGACCAGCAGGAGGTGGAGTTGGCCGCGCTGGCCGAGGAGCGCTGGGTGGACAACGACTTCGCCCGCGGCTGGTGCCGGGCCAACCTCATCGAGGCCTGCACCGCGGCCGGATTCACCCCGACCTTCGGCGTGGAGGCGCACGACTACCCGACCGCCCTGGCGTTCGTCGAGGCCGGCATCGGTCCCACGGTGCTTCCCGCGCTCGGCGCGGTGCGGCTGCCCGCCGGCGTGACCCGGGTCGGGCTGCTCCGTCCCACCCCGGTCCGGTCGATCCACCTGGTGATCCACGACGCCGTCGAACACACCCCGGCGGTACGCGTCGCGATCGCCGCGCTGCGGCAGGCCGCTGCCGGGCCCGTCGGGTGATCAGTCGCCGTCCGCCCGGGTGAACTCCTGGCGGATGGCGGTGGTCATCGGTTCACCACCGCGGACCAGGGCCAGGGCCAGCACCGAACCCAGCGCGGCGAGCGCGGCCTCCGAGGTGACCAGGGTCAACACCACCGCCGCGACCAGCAGCAACGCGGTGCCCACCGCCACCGCAGGGGTACGCAGCACGAAGTACCCGGCCAGCCGGAGCACGTCGCGCAGCCGGAAGGCGAACAGCGAGGTGATCACCAGCGCGTTGACCCCGACCACGGCCACCCCGGCGGCGACCAGCAGCAGCGGCACCACCCACCAGCGGGGCAGCCCGACCGCCGTCAGGTTGACCAGATTGATCGCGAGCAGGGCCAGCCACATCAGCATCGGCACCCAGACCAGCAGCGATCCCACCAGGTTCACCCGGTAGCCGCGCCGGAACAGCCGGGCCGGGTGCAGGTCGGTCAGGTCGAGACGCTGATGGTGCAGGGCGTACAGGGCCGCCGACAGGGCCGGGCCGAGCGGCACCGCGCAGACGGCGACCAGCGGCAGGTTGCTCACGTGCCGTTCCAGGGCGAACAACGCGACCAGTCCGGGGGCGGCGCAGATCAGCAGCAACACCTCGACCACCAGCAGCGTGTAGACCAGCGCGGCCACCCGCGACAGCGGTCCCGCACCGAACTCGCGTCGGGTCGCCGTACTCACGACGACCCCGCCGTGACGATCCGGCCGCGGGAGTGTGCGGCGACGGTGTTGCGCATCGGTGTCCTCATCGTCCGGTGGTGCGGGGCCGGTCCGGTGCCCACCGGACCGACCCTCGACATCAGTTGTGCTCGTTGCGGTAGCGCTCGTACGCCTTGTTGACCGTGTCCAGGTAGGCGTCCATGTTCTTGCTCTTCAGCTCGGTGACGTAGGCGTCCCACTGGGCGAGGTCACGCTGGCCGAGGGCGAACTGCAACGTCGCCTGGTAGACGTGGTCCTTGAGCGGGGTCTCCCAGAGCGACACCTGCTCGCGCTCCTCGTCGGTCAGCGGGTACGGCGGCGGCGGCGACTTCGGCGTACGGGCGTTCATCACCTTCTGGAACTCCTGCTCCTCGGCGGAGAAGAACGCCTGCACCAGTTCCGGCCTGCCGCCGTAGGCGAACACCCCGTTGGCGAAGCCGAAGTCCTTCTGCAGGTGCTTGGGTGCGCCCGGGTTGAGGCCGATCATGTCGACGTCCTCGGCGAGGCCGGCCTTGCCGGCGGCGTCCTTGACGTAGGTGGTGCCCTCCACGCCCCAGCGGGCGAACATCTGCCCCTCGTCGGAGTACCAGAGCCAGTCGACGAACTGCATCATCGCCACGAAGTTCTTGCTGTCACGGGCCTTCGAGGAGATCATCATGCCGTTCTCCAGCCGGCTGGCCGGGTTGATCTCTCCGGCCGGGCCGACCGGCAGCGGAATCTTGGTGATCTTCGCCTTCGGGTTGGTCGCCGCCAGGTCCGGCCGGTAGTCGTTCACCAGGGCCTGGGCGTTGCCGCTGATCACGAAGGACTTGCTGTTGGCCAGCTTCTGCCGGGCGAGGTCGTCGGTCTGGGTGAAACTCTCCGGGTCGAGCAGCTTCTCGGCGACCAGCTTGTTGAGGTACTCCAGGATGTGCCGGTAGTGCTCGGTGGCGGCGGTGTACTCGAACTTCTGCGCGCCGGCGTTCCAGCTGACGTGCTGGAAGTTCCAGCCCGCGCCCTCCAGACCGTGCGAGACGGCCAGCAGGTTGAGCAGGTTGCCGGCCGGGTTGGGCTGGCTGTACCGGTCGGAGAACGGGTAGACGTCCGGGTACTTCGCCTTCATCGCCTTGAGCACGGTGTACAGCTCGTCCCAGGTCTTCGGGATCTCCAGGCCCAGCTCGTCGAGGATGTCGGTACGGACCACCAGGGAGTATTCGTGCCACGGCTTCTCGTGCACGCCGGGCAACAGATAGAACTTGCCGTCGGCCTGGCGCAGCGTGTCCAGCTCAGGCTTCAGGTTCCACTTCTCGATCTTGTCCTTGAGGTTCGGCATCAGATCGAGATAGTCACTGACCGGCAGGATCGCCCCCGAGGAGACGTACGCGTGTACGTCCGGCGGGTACGTCTTCGGGATGAGCAGCGGCGCGTCACCGGCCCCGATGAGCAGACTGCGCTTCTGGTTGTAGTCGCTCAACGGCACGGCGACCGGGTCGAGCGTGACGTTTGTGCGCGCCGTCAGCTCCTTCCAGAACAGCCAGTCGTTCTTGAGCGGGTAGTTCGGGTGGTTGTTGTAGAGGACGGAGAAGGAGAGCGGCTCGGTGGCCTTGAACTGCGTACCGGCGGCGTAGTTCTCCATCGCGCCGGCCCGGTTCTCCGACAGGTCCTGCGCGTCGGACGAGTCGTCGCCACAGGCGGTGACGCTGGAAAGGGCGAGCAGCGCGACGGTGGCCACCGCCGCTGTGTGACGCCACGATCTGCGGAACATGGCGGGTCCTTTCGGATCTGGTGGTGGGAGGGTGGGTGGTGTTGCGTGCTCAGCCCTTCACCGCGCCGAGCATGATGCCGCGGACGAAGTACCGCTGGACGAAGGGATAGACCAGCAGGATGGGCAGGGTGGTGAGCACGATCGTCACGGCCTTGAGGGTCGCCTCGGCCTGCACCTCGTTGGCCTCGGAGATGGCGCCGATGTTCTCCGCGCCGGTGGCCCCCGCGATCAGGTTGCGCAGGTAGATGGTGACCGGCCACAGCTCCTGCCGGTCCAGGTAGAGGAAGGCGGCGAACCAGGAGTTCCAGAAGGCCACCGCGTAGAACAGCACCATCGTGGCGACGATGGCCTTCGACAACGGCAGCACGATCCGCCACAGGATGCCGTACGTGTTGAGCCCGTCGACCGCGGCGGCCTCCTCCAGGTCGTTCGGCAGGCTCTCGAAGAACGCCTTCATCACCAGCAGGTTGAACACGTTTATCGCGTTCGGCAGCGCGATGGCCCAGACGCTGTTCTTCAACCCGAGGCTGGTGACCAGCACGTAGTTGGGGATCAGCCCGCCGGTGAAGAACATCGTGAACACCGCGATGCCGACCAGCGCGCTGCGTCCCTTGAGGTCCTTCTTGGACAACACGTACGCGTAGCAGGTGGTCATCACGATCGAGATGAGCGTGGCGGTGACCGTGTAGAACACCGTGTTGCGGTAGTTGGTCCAGAACATCGAGTCGGAGAGCACCAACTGGTACGTGTCCAGGGTGAACCCGCGCGGCACCAGGTTCACCTGGCCGGCGATGATGTACGCCTCGTGGCTCATCGACCGGGCCACGATGTTGACGAACGGGTACAGCGTCACCACCACCACGGCGGTCAGGATGATCGCGTTGACCACCTGGAACGCCCGGTAACCGCGGGTCTGCCGGATGCCGCGCCGTCGTCGCCGAGGCGTGGGCGCGGGTGCGGTGGCCGGCTCGGCTGCCTCGGCGGTCACCACAGGCTCGTCCCCACCGTACGGCGGGCGATCAGGTTCGCCGACAGCACCAGGATCAGCCCGATCACCGCCTCGAACAGCCCGATCGCGGCCGCGTAGCTGAAGTTGCTGGACGTGAAGCCGACCCGGAACAGGTACGTGGATATGACGTCGGCGGTCGGATAGGTCAGCGGGTTGTACAGCAGCAGGATCTTCTCGAACCCGACCGCCATGAACGTGCCGATGTTGAGGATCAGCAGGGTGACCATGGTCGGCCGGATCCCCGGCAGCGTCACGTGCCAGGTCTGCCGCCAGCGGTTGGCCCCGTCGATGCGGGCCGCCTCGTACAGGTCGTCGTCGATGGTGGTGAGCGCGGCCAGGTAGAGGATGGTGCCCCAGCCGACGGTCTGCCAGACCTCGGAGGAGACGTAGATGGTGCGGAACCACTCGGGCCGTTGCAGGAACGGGATCGCCTCACCGCCGCCCGCGTGGACCAGCTGGTTGATCGTGCCGTCCATGGACAGCAGCTGCATGACCATGGCCGCCACGATCACGATGGACAGAAAGTGCGGCAGGTACGACACCGACTGCACGAACCGCTTGAGTCGGCCGGCGCGTACCTCGTTGAGCAGCAGCGCCAGCACGATCGGCAGCGGGAAGCAGAACAGCAACGTCAACGCGCCCAGCGCCAGCGTGTTGGTGAAGACGTTCCAGAACGTCGGATCGTTCAGGAACATCTTGAAGTACCGCAGGCCCACCCAGTACTCGCCGAAGATGTTGCCGCCGGGCTGGAACCGGCGGAAGGCGATGACGTTGCCGAGCATAGGCAGGTACCGGAAGATCAGGAAGAACAGCAGCGGCAGGATCGCCAGGGAGTACAGCTGCCAGTCCCGCCGCAGCGCCCGCCGCCAGGTCCGCCGCGCCGCCGCACGGGGTACGACCGGAAGCGGTACGCGCGGTGGCGCTGGTGGATCGTCGACGGACAGCTGGCTTGTCATGCGTCCCTCCGGTCGCGTCCGGGAGGTCGTCCCGACGGCTCCACCTGTTGCTGCGGAGCAACAGCGATCATCGAAAATTTCGGAAATCAGCTCGAAGCTTGTGTCGGGAACCTAAGTGTGTCGATAAATCGATGTCAAGGCCTGGAAATCCGCCTACGCCACTGGCACTGTAGTGCGGGTAAGCGATTGCCTGCCCTCGGTGGCCATCGCCCGAGTCATCGACTGATGTCATCGGCGCTCGGTCCGGGCATGCTAAGTTCTCCGATATTTTCGGGGCCGGGTGGTAGAGGGGCCGATGACTGAGAACCGCTCGGTGGCCGCGCTCGGCACCACGACACTCGCGACCATCGCCCGGGAGGTCGGCGTCTCCTCGGCGACGGTGTCCAAGGTCCTCAACGGCCGCTCGGACGTGGCGGCCGCGACCAGAGCCCGCGTCGAGGCGAGCCTGGAACGGCACCGCTACCGACGCCGCGCTCGGCGTACGACCGGGGACGGCCAGATCGACCTGGTGTTCCACGAGTTCGGCTCGGACTGGGCGCTGGAGATCATTCGTGGGGTCGAGGCGGTCACCGCCCCCGAGGGGGTGAACGTGGTGCTCTCGCAGCTGGGCGGGGCCCATCGACCCCCACAGCCCTGGTTCGACGCGATGCTCGCCCGACGCCCGCTCGGTGTGCTGCTGGTCATGTGCAACCTCACCGATCAGCAGCGCAAACAGCTGCGGCGGCAGGCCATCCCGGTGGTGGTGGTCGACAGCGACAGCGCGAGCGTGGCCTCCGGGCCGACCGTCGGGTCCAACAACTGGAACGGCGGCCTGCTCGCCACCCGACACCTGCTGGACCTCGGCCACCGCCGGATCGCGGTCATCTCCGGCCCGCAGGACGTGCTCTGCGCCCGGGCCCGCACCGCGGGCTACCGCTGCGCGCACGAGGAACTCGGCGTACCTGTCGATCCCAGCCTGGTCCGCTCGGGCAACTTCCATCTCGACGCCGGCTACACCCACGGCATCGAGCTGCTGAGCCGTCCCGACCGGCCGACCGCGGTCTTCGCCGGCTCCGACCTGCAGGCGATGGGGGTGCTGCGGGCGGCCCGGCAACTCGGTCTGGACGTGCCCGGCGACGTGTCGGTGGTCGGCTACGACAACCTGCCGGTCTCCGCCTGGCTCGGCCCCGCGTTGACCACCGTGCACCAGCCGCTGCACGACATGGCCGGCACGGCGACCCAGATGCTGCTCGACCTCGCCCGCGGCGTCGCGCTGCCCACCAGCCGCATCGACCTGGTCGCCGAGTTGGTGGTGCGCGAGAGCACCGCACCGCCACCGCGATCCTGACGACAGCTGCGAGGACTCATGTCCCTGTTCGACCTGCCCCTGGACCAACTGCGGCAGTACGCGCCCACGGTGGCCGAGCCGGAGGGCTTCGACGACTACTGGCGCAGCACCCTGGGCGCGGCGGAGGCGGTGCCGGTGCTGCTCGACGTCCGTCCCGAACCGACCGATCTGCGCCTGCTCGACACCTGGGACGTGACCTTCGCCGGGTTCGCCGGCGACCCGGTCCGCGCCTGGTACACCCGGCCGGCCGGGGTGGACGAGCCGCTACCGGTGGTGATCGAGTACGTCGGCTACGGGCGCGGTCGGGGCACCCCGCACGAGCGGCTGACCTGGCCCGTCGCCGGGTACGCCCACCTGCTCATGGACGCCCGGGGGCAGTCCGGCCAGTACGGCGTCGGCGACACGGCCGACCCGCACGGCAGCGCGCCCGGTGGCCCGTCGCCGGTGACCCGGGGCATCCTGTCGCCGCAGGGCTACTACTACCGCCGGCTCATCACCGACGCGGTCCGGGCCGTGCAGGCGGCCCGGCTCCTGCCGGCGGTCGATCCGCAGCGGGTGGTCGTGACCGGCAACAGCCAGGGCGGTGGACTGGCGCTCGCGGTCGCCGGGTTGGCGCCGGGGATCGCCGCCGTGCTCGCCACCGCGCCGTTCCTCTGCCACCTGCAACGGGCCATCGAGATCACCGACGTCGGCCCGTACGGCGAGATCGCCGGCTACCTCGCCGTGCACCGGGAGGCCGAGGCGGCGGTACGCCACACGCTCTCCCACGTGGACGTGGCCTGCCTGGTGCGCCGGGCCACCGCCCCGCTGCACCTCGGGGTGGGGCTGCGCGACCGGGTGTGCCCGCCGAGCACGGTGTTCGCCGCCTACCACCAGTACGGTGCCGCCAACGGCGGGCCGGTGCCGGAACGCAGCCTGCACGTCTACCCGTTCAACGGGCACGAGCACGGCGAAGCGGTGCACGTACGCCGGCAACTGCGCTGGCTCGCCGACCTGCTGGCTGATCCGGCCGGCGCGCCGCCACCGGATGACGCGGCCCGGCCGGTGGAGACGGCGGTCGCCGGCTGATCGGCGGCCGGCTCGCGCGGACCGAAACTTTCGGTCCGCGCGGTCGATGCCGGCCGGCTGCCAACTGTGGTCAACCGCCGTCGGAGTCGCGACGCGGTGGTCCGTGTAGTTGCCGAGAAGACCGTCAGGCACGTTGAGCTTACGGACGGGTTTCGATACTGTTTTCGATAGAACAGCTCCGATCTACTCACGATGGCCGGCTGAGTGCACCGGCCTGCGCGGCAAACCGGGCGACTGCGCAGGCGACGGAAAGGTCATCGTGTTGGGCGGTAGTCGGAGCCGGCTTTCCATCAGCACGGCTTCGTCGAAAGGCTCATGCCATGAACAACGCGTTCGCCCGCGCCAGCGGGCGTCCCGCGACCCGACTGCGATCACGCCCCGCGCTGATCTCGGCCGTGGTCGGTCTCTCCCTCGTCGCCACCACCGTGGTGGTGACGGCCTCCAGTGCCAGTGCGGGGACCACCCTGGGCGCCGCCGCCGCGGAGAGCGGTCGGTACTTCGGGGCCGCGGTCGCGGCGCACAAGCTCAACGACAGCGTCTACACCGGAATCCTCAACCGCGAGTTCAACTCGATCACGGCTGAGAACGAGATGAAGATCAACGCCCTGGAGCCGCAGCAGGGTGTCTTCAGCTACGGCACCGCGGACCGGATCGTCAACCACGCCCTCTCCCGGGGCTGGAAGGTCCGGGGTCACACCCTGGCCTGGCACTCGCAGCAGCCCGCCTGGATGGAGCGGATGGAAGGCCAGGCGCTGCGCTCGGCCATGCTCAACCACGTCACCCAGGTCGCCACCTACTACCGCGGCAAGATCGACTCGTGGGACGTGGTGAACGAGGCGTTCGACGACGGCAACAACGGCGCCCGCCGTAACTCCAACCTCCAGCGCACCGGCGGCGACTGGATCGAGGCGGCCTTCCGCGCCGCCCGCGCCGCCGACCCGGGCGCGAAGCTCTGCTACAACGACTACAACACCGACAACTGGACCTGGGCCAAGACCCAGGCCGTCTACAACATGGTGCGCGACTTCAAGCAGCGGGGCGTACCGATCGACTGCGTCGGGTTCCAGTCGCACTTCAACGCGCAGTCGGCGTACAACAGCAACTACCGCACCACGCTGTCCAGCTTCGCCGCCCTCGGCGTCGACGTGCAGATCACCGAGCTGGACATCGAGGGCTCCGGCAGCCAGCAGGCCGACACGTACCGCCGGGTGGTCCAGGACTGCCTCGCGGTGCCGCGCTGCAACGGCATCACCGTGTGGGGCATCCGGGACAGCGACTCGTGGCGTTCCTACGGCACCCCGCTGCTGTTCGACAACAACGGCAACAAGAAGCAGGCGTACAACGCGACGCTGGAGGCGCTGAACGCCGGTGGCACCACCCCGCCGCCGACCACGCCCCCGCCGACCACTCCGCCGCCCACGACGCCGCCGCCCACCACCCCGCCGCCCACCACTCCGCCGCCGACCGGTGCCTGCACCGCGACGTACACACTGGACACCTGGAACGGTGGATTCGTCGCCCATGTGCGGGTGACGGCCGGCTCCAGCGGTCTCAACGGCTGGGCGGTGAACATGACACTCCCGGGTGGCACCTCGGTGACCAACTCGTGGAACACCCAGGCGAGTGGCAACAGTGGCGCCGTGACCTTCCGCAACGTCGGCTACAACGCCAACGTGGCACCGGGCACCACCACCGAGTTCGGGTTCCAGGGCACGGGCTCTGCCCCCTCCGGCACCCCCACCTGCAACGCAGGCTGATCTGAAAGGAGGGGCCCCTTCCTAACGCCTCGTGCATAGGAAGGGGCCCCTTTTAACGTGTTCGTACGCTCAGCAGCGGTTGATCGTCGCGTTGTTCAGCGACACGTTGCTGATGGTCAGGTTGGCCGTGCAGGGGCTCTCCAGGATCCGGCTGTTGACAAGCGTGAAGTTGCGCAGGGTGATGTCGCGGTTGCCGGGGAACTCGCTGCGCGCGGCCAGCCGCACCTCACCGCCACCGCTGATCGTGCCGCCACCGGCGGCGATGTCCACCCCGTAGCAGTTCTCGATGAGGATGGCGTTGTTGCCGGTGTTGGCGATGTCGACCCGGTTGACCGCCAGGCCGCCGGACTCCGAGACGCAGAAGATGCCCCGGCCGCCGCCGCGCGCCCGTACGGTGCCCACCCGGATGTTGATCGGGTACCCGGAGTTGATCCGGCCGGCCCGGTTGGCGATCCGGAACGCCGCGTACCCGGTTCCGGCGCCGGCGTTCTCCGCGTCGACAGTGGTCACGGTGGCGTTGATGGTCTCGTTGAGCAGCAGCCCCGACTCGCCGACGTTGCGGGCGGTCACCGTGCCGATGGTCAACCCGTCGACACCGTACGTCTCCACGGCGTGCGCGCGGGCACCGGAGACGTACACGTTGTCGATGCGGATGTTGCGGCTCCACTGGCTGGTGTCGCCCCGGTTGTCGATGCGGATCCCGAGCCCGCTGGACAGCCGCATGTCGATCTGACCGAGGATCACGTTGCTGACGTTGCGCATGAAGATGCCGTACAGCGGGGTGCCGGTGACGTTGAGGTTCTGCACCTCGACCTGGGTGGTGCCGCGCGAGTAGATCGGGGCCTGGTCACCGCTGCCGGAGCCGGTCACGTTGATCGTGCCGCACACGTCGATCGTGGTGTAGCTGGGCAGCGAGATCCGGGAGCCCGCGCTGATCGAGCCGGAGCCGCGTACGACGACCCGCTGCTTGCTGGTCCGGCCGGAGCTGAGGCTGTTGATCGCGGCCTGTACGGCCTCCCGCATGTCGCCGCCGGTGTAGACGGTCGTGCCACCGTTACGGGCGGTCCAGGTGCCCCCGTTGAGCACCGCCTCGGCCTGGAACGTGCCACTGCCGCAACCACTGCCGCTGCCACCGCCGACGGTGATCATCCGCCACTGCTGGTTGGCGCCGTTGACATCCTGGTACTGGGAGATCATCGCACCGTCGGCGGTGGACCAGCCCCACAGGTCGAGCGCCTTGTTGGAGTGCCGGTTGATGAACCGGACATGACCGCCGTCGGAGTCGGCCAGCCGGAAGTGCTGCCGGGTGTTGCCGCTGGCCGCCGCGTTCTGCACCAGCTGTACGCCGTCGTTGGCGTTGGGCAGCTCAAGGACCTTTCCGCTGTGCACCGACCGGATCTGGTAGTAGCCGCTGCCGACGTCGACGAAGCGCCACTGCTGCACGGCGGCGTCGTTGCGGGTGAACTGGTTGATCGGGGCCTGGTCGGCGGTGGACCAGTTCCACACGTCCATCGCCTTGCCGCTGTGCCGGTTGACGAAGACGTACGTGGCGTTCGGGTCGACGGTGGCGGCCTGCGCGGGGCTCGGCGCGGCGATGGCCGTACCGGCGGCGGCCAGCACCAACGTGCTGGCGGCGACCAGCCATCGGGGCGTACGCCGGGGTGTTGTTGTCCTGGACGGCATGTGAGCTTCCTTTCCGGACGGACGGGTGGTGGTGAAGGGGCGAGGCACCTGCCAGGGTAAGCGCTTTCCTGGACGGCGCGAGTCGGGTCCCGACCCGCAACGTGTCGAGGAGGCAGTGCTCGCGAACAGCGGTCCCGTGCCGGCGCCCCACGTCGTGCCCCCGTGGGGTGCCGGCCCTACCGGGATCAGCCGGAGAAGTAGCAGGAACCGCCGTTGAGGGTGAAGACGCCCGGCTTGCCGGCGTCGCCGGTGTGGTTGGCCTGGAACCCGATCGTCGTCGAGGTCTTCGGCGCGATGGTGCCGTTGTAGGAGACGTTACGGGCGGTCACCGCCCCGGAGGTCGGCGAGTACGTCGCGTTCCAGCCGTTGGTGATGGTCTGCCCGGCGGGCAGGGTGAACGCCAGGGTCCAGCCGTTGATGGCCGTACTGCCGGTGTTGGTGATGGTCACCGAGGTGGTCAGCCCGGCGTTCCAGGCGTTGACCTCGTAGTGGACCTGGCAGCCCGGACCCGGCGGCAGCGTCGGCGACGTCGTCGGCGTCGGGGTCGGGGTCGGGGTGGGAGTCGGCGTCGGGGTGGGGGTGGTGGTCGGGGTCGGGGTGGGCGTGGTGGACGGGTTGTCCAGGCCAAAGAAGCGGATCGCCTGCGCCGCGTCGACCGGCAGGTTGTGCGACACGCCCTGCATGCTGATCGCCTCGACCTGGGCGTAGTTGCCGGAACTGCCGTAGCGGGTGCGGGTGTAGCCGGACTGCGGGCTGTCGGTGTAGGTCGGGGTCTGGCTCAGCCCGTGCACATTGGTCCACTGCTTGACCTGCTCGCCGAAGTTCGGGTACCGCAGGATGTCGTCGTTGGTGCCGTGCCAGGTCTGCATCCGCGGACGCGGGCCGTTGTAACCGGGGTACGCGTTGCGCACCAGGTCACCCCACTGCTGAGGGGTACGGCTGATCTGCCCGTTGGCGCACTCGCTGTTCCACTCCGAGCCGTTGGTGGTGGCGAAACAGGCGAACGGCACCCCCGCGAAGGCGGCACCGGCGGCGAAGACGTCGGGGTAGACCCCGAGCATCACATTGGTCATCATCGCGCCGGACGACACGCCGGTGGCGAAGATCCGGGCCGGGTCGACCGAGTAGCGCGACCGGACGTGGTCGACCATCGACATGATGCCCACCGGGTCGCTGCCGCCGCCGCGACGCAGCGCCTGCGGCGAGGAGACGTCGAAACACTGGCTGCTGCGGGTCACCGACGGGTAGACGACGATGTAGCCGTACTGGTCGGCCAGCGCGGCGAACCGGGTGCCCGAGTGCAGGGCCGGCCCGGTGCCGGTGCAGTAGTGCATCGCGACCAGCAGGCCCGGTCGCGGTGCGACCCGATCCGGCACGTAGAGGTACATGCGCAGGTTGCTGGGGTTGGCACCGAAGTTGGTCACCTCGGTCAGGGTGGCCGCCGAGGCCGGGCTGGGGATCGACAGCGCGGCAACCGCCGTCAGGGCGACTGCGGTCAGCGCAGCCCAGCCGAGTTTGATCGCTTTCTTCATGGGCAGGATGTCCTCCGGACGGATGTGTGCAGGGGGGTGTTCCGATCGAGGCTGCCCGGCGCCCGATCTCGTCCGGCTCATGAACATCGATGATTATCAGTCTTGAGGGTGTGCGGTGACAAGCCGCGCCGCGCCGGTCACTGCTCGTCGCCGACCACCTCGGTCTCGTCGTCGTGGGTGAACCGCACCGACAGGTGCTCGTCGGGCTGCGGCGCCTCCGCCAGGGTGTGGTGCGGATCGCCGTCGGGGGAGAAGAGCACCTGATCGGTCTTGCGGGTCTTCTCCTGGTCTTCCTCCGGCTCGGTCACCGGCCCACTCCTCACCTCGGGGTCACGTCCCACCGACGCTATGCGGGCACCGGTGGGCGTTCGCCCCGGCCGCAGCAACCACCACCCGTTCGAGGGGGCCAGGTCAGGGCCGCAACAGGACCGGGCCCGCGTCGATACGGGTCCGGAACAGGGCGTACGGCTTGCGCCGCAGGTCCCGACCGCGGTTGAAGGGGGGCTGCCGGTGCACCTGGTTGGCGATGACGTACAGGTGCCGGTCCTTGGCCACGCTCAACGTGTCGGGCCACAGCAGGCGCGGGTCGTGCACGACCGTCTCGTACTCGCCGTCGGGGCGTCGCCGCAGGATCGCGTTGTGCTCGTAGTTGGTGAGGTAGAGCCGTCCCGCGTCGTCGGATTCGAGGCCGTCGGCGCCGCCACCCTTGTCGCCCTCGTCGCGTACGGTCGCGGCCACCTCGTCCTCGTCGACGCTCCGGTCGACCAGCGCGTCCGTGGCCACGCTGAACCAGCGGCGCGAGGCGAGCGCGCAGTAGTAGAGCCGGACGCCGTCGGCGGAGATCGCGATGCCGTCCGCGCCCACGCCCACCGGCTGCGGCGGACCCTGCGGCGGCCGGACCAGGAACGGCCGACCCTCCACCACCGGGCGGAAGTTCACAAGCGATTCGGCCTTCGTGGACGGGTGGTCGTTCAACCGCCGCCACGAGGTGCCGCTGGCCAGGTCCACCACGATGATCGCGTTCGGCGCGCCGTCCGCCGAATCGGTGATGTACGCGATCCCCGCCGTTCCCCGCCGCAGGTCGAAGCGCACGTCGTTGAGGTACGACGTCGGCAGCACCACGTCGGGCGGGAAGGTGATCACCTGGGCGACCGTGTTGGTGCCGAGGTCGATGCGGACCAACTTCGGCCCGCCGGGAACGGTGGGCTGGAACATCGGGCTGCCGGTGTCGAGCACCCAGAGCCGGTCGACCGGGTCGACCACCACGCTCTGCACCGACACGAACGCCGACGCGTCGTCGTTGCCGGCGGGGGAGTTCCACCGCAGGTCGGGATAGGGCACCTCACGGTTGTGGCGCAGCTCCACCACGGTCGCCGGCACCTCGTCGCCCCAGCGGGGAAAATTGACGAAGATCCGCCCGCGGTGCGAGACGGTCACCCCCGTCGGCATCGGCCCCCGGAATCGGTGTACGACCTCCAGCGTGCCGACTGGTTCATCGGTGGGCAGTCCGGTCCGCATCCTTCGACCTCCTGTCGCACGCAGTGATATTTCCGTACCTCACTGTCATAGTCCCAGATCAACGGGGCTGTGGCAGCCGGCGGTCAGCCATCCGACCCGACGCCCGCCGGAAGTGGATTCGTCACCCAACCGTCATGTGTCTGCGCGGTGCCCGCCACCTGGCCCGTGCAGGGTGGGTGGCCGATCATCACGACGTGGGAAGGAGCCCGGTATGGCTGTCGTCCTGGCTGCCCAACTGGCCACCCTGACCTGTGACAACTGCGGGGACAGCGTCACCGGTACGCGTCCGCTCGCCGACGGCGAGGTCGTCTGGACCCTGCTGTCCGAGCACGGCTGGGGCGGATCCCCGCTGGCCGACGGTCCCCACCGGTGCGCCCACTGCATCCGTTTCGGCCCGGCGCCCGGCACCCCGCCCGGCGGCATCCTCGGCATCGAGCACCTCGGCGGCGTCACCGTGGTGACCACCGCCGGCGACGTGGACCTCGACACCGGCGACACCCTGCGCATGGCGCTACGACACGCGGCCGACATGGGCGGTCACGTCCTGGTCGACCTGGTACGCACCGACCTGATCGACTCCACCGCCCTCGGCCTGCTCGTCCGCGCCCACCACGACGCCGTCGAACGCGGCGCACGGCTCTGCGTTGCCGTGACGTCGCCGCTGATCCGCCAGGTCCTACAGGTCACCGGCCTCCACGACGTACTCGCCGTGGCGGACACCCGCACCGCAGCCCTCGCCTACCTGACCGCCGCCCCGAGCACCGCCCCCACCAGCGCCGCCTCCTGACCCCACCCGGCCCCACCGCCCACCCGCGCAGCTCCACGCGCGGCACGCGTTGACGCCCCTCGCACGAGTCCGCGCTGCTCGGCGAGCCCTCATCCCGGCGATCTTGCACATTTGGTCGCCCTTACGCGGCTTTTCGCCGGATCTGTCGCGACGAAAAGTGCAAGATCGCGTGGGTGCGGGGGTGGTGAGGTCCGACCCGCTCGCGCTCGCCGGTGCCAGGCGGCGCGAGCGGGTCGAAGTTCAGCGACGGCCGCGTCGATGCCCCGCAAGCCGGAGGGCGTTGCAGACATCCGCAACGCCCTCGACATCCCAGGCCAATTCGCCGGCGGCCCGCCGGGTCTCCGCGCCGGCGACCAGGCCGGTGAGGATCACGACGCGGTTCTGCACCATCACCGTGATCTGCTGCCGACGGGTGCTCCAGTCGGCGCTGAGTCGCTGGGCGACCAGTGCGGCGAGACGGACGTCCTCGTCATGGTCCTGCGGCGCGTCCCACAGTGCCCGGAACGAATGATCGTCGGGCATCGGCCAGGGCCACGGCATCACCACAGCGGTCTCCTTCGTCGTCGAGGTCGGCAACCCGACGCGCCGTCCCGATCGGTGACCACCTTGCGCAAGGACCTTGGAGTCGACCGCACGGTTGGATGACAGTTGCGTGACAGATCCCGCCGCCAGTCGGTCCCTGTGCCCGCCTGTTCGGGCCTGTCCCAGGTCAGCAGCGACGCGGTAAGAGGCCAAGCAGAACAACGAGGAGACCACGACCCAGCCTGGCCGCGGTCGCAAGTCCTCGAAACGCGTAGCTGACCCGAGTGCGCACCCTTCCCCTGCAAGGTCACGCTCGATCAGGGATCGAGTGGCATCAGAGCGACAAGGTAACCACTCGATCCTGGATCGAGCGTGACCTTGAGAAGGGCACCCAAGCCGAGCGCCGGAGGTGCGGATCTGGAGGTACGGATTTGGTGCGCACGCATGCCGCACTCAGCGTGCGGTGGTGAGCACGCGGAGGTGATGGATCGGCGGTTGATCGCCGCTTCCGACCCTTCGGAGCCCAGCCAACTGCACCGACGGCGGCAGTCGCGGTAGCCCCTGGTGCCGGTGCCGACGTAACGCGACTACCTACCCGCCCCTCTGAACCACCACCCCCCGTCCTGGAAGCTGATCAAGAGGTGGTGCCGCTACAGCGTCCTCCCGGTGCACCGGTTTCGGTCCCGGGTGGCGGCCCGTCCTGACCAAAACGTCTTGATCAACGCTGACCAGGAGGAGTCCCGGTGCAGGGATGAAGTTGACCAAGAGGTTTTGGTCATGTGCGTCGGCGTGGCGTGACCGAAACCTCTTGATCAACCCCGCGTGCCCCGCGTGCCCCGCGACTCCGCGTGCCCCGCGTGCCCCGCGAAAGGGGGAGGGGCAGGTTAGGGGCGGTGGCGTTGGGTGCGGTAGCGGTGGATGAGGGTGGCGGTGGAGGAGTCGAGGCCGTCCAGGTCGGGCTCGGCGCCGGTGAGCAGCGGGGCCAGCTGGTTGGCCATCACCTTGCCTAGTTCTACGCCCCACTGGTCGAAGGGGTTGATGTCCCAGATCGCGCCCTCGGTAAGGACGATGTGTTCGTAGAGGGCTACCAGCTGGCCGAGGGTGGCGGGGGTGAGGCGGGCGGCCACGATCGAGGTGGTGGGGTGGTTGCCGGGCATCACCCGGTGCGGCACCAACTCGGCCGGGGTGCCTTCGGCGGCGATCTGCTCGGCGGTACGGCCGAAGGCCAGCGCGGCGGTCTGGGCGAAGAAGTTCGACATGAACAGGTCGTGCATGTCGCCGATGTCGTGGTGGGGTTCGCTGAACGCGATGAAGTCCGCCGGGATCAGCCGGGTGCCCTGGTGGATGAGCTGGTAGAAGGCGTGCTGGCCGTTGGTGCCGGGCTCGCCCCAGAAGATCTCCCCGGTGTCGTACGACACCTGCTGGCCGTCGACGCGTACCGACTTGCCGTTGCTCTCCATGGTCAGCTGTTGCAGGTACGCCGGGAACCGGTGCAGGTACTGCGAGTAGGGCAGCACGGCGTGGGTCTGCGCGCCGAGGAAGTTGGTGTACCAGACGTTGAGCAGCCCGAGCAGCGCCGGCGCGTTGTGGGCCAGCGGTGCGGTGCGGAAGTGCTCGTCGACGGCGTGGTAGCCGGCGAGCATCTCGTCGAAGCGCGCCGGCCCGATGGAGAGCATCACCGACAGGCCGACCGCCGAGGGCAGCGAGTACCGGCCACCGACCCAGTCCCAGAAGCCGAACATGTTCGCCGGGTCGATGCCGAAGTCGGCGACCCGCTGGGCGTTGGTGCTGACCGCGACGAAGTGCTTGGCCACCGCCTGCTCGTCGCCGCCGAGCCCGGCCAGCAGCCAGCGCCGGGCCTGGTGGGCGTTGGCCAGGGTCTCCTGGGTGGAGAACGTCTTCGACACCACCACGAACAGGGTGGTCGCCGGGTCCAGGTCGGCGGTGGCTTCGGCGATGTCGGTCGGGTCGATGTTCGACACGAAGCGGCAGGAGATACCGGCGTCGCGGTACGCCTTCAGGGCCTCGTACGCCATCACCGGTCCCAGGTCGGAGCCGCCGATGCCGATGTTGACCACGGTGCGGATCCGCTCGCCGGTGTGCCCGCGCCACTGCCCGCCGCGTACCTGATCGGCGAAGTGCGCCATCCGCTGCCGTACGGCGTGCACGTCGCCGACCACGTCCTGACCGTCCACGGTCAGCGCGGCGTCGGGGGGCAGGCGCAGCGCGGTGTGCAGCACCGCCCGGTCCTCGGTGCCGTTGATGTGCTCACCGGCGAACATCGCGGCGATCCGGTCGGCGAGCCCGACCCGCTCGGCCAGCGCGGTCAGCAGCCGGAGGGTCTCGTCGGTGACCAGGTTCTTGCTGTAGTCGACATAGAGGTCGGCCACCTCGACGGTCAACCGTTCGCCCCGCTCGGGGTCGGCGGCGAACAGGTCCCGCAGGTGCGTCGCGCGGATCTCGTCGGCGTGCTTGCGCAGGGCCTGCCACTCGTCGGTGGTGGTGACGTCCGCAGCCATCGGATCGATCGTCTCCTCGCTGTGTCGGCACACCGCCGGGGTCCGGCCGACGGCTGAGACCAGCCTGCCACACAAAGATCGCCGCGCCAGCCCGACGCCCGCGAGTGGTCACGATCCGCAGGTGGAGCGACGACCAGGCGTGTCCGCCGATGTCGAGGTCAGAGGCCGCGGTACGACCTGGGCCGGGGACAGGGCATCGTAAGGACATGACGACGTCGGCCCCGATCGCCTCCCCAGCCGCTCCCGCGATGCCCGCCACCACCCGCATACCGCAGACCCTGCTGGTGCTCGGCGCCAGCGGTGACCTGACCGGTCGGCTGCTCCTGCCCGGCCTGGGGCGGCTGGTGGCCAGCGGCGCGTTGCCCGGTCTCCGGCTGATCGGCAGCGGTATGGACGACTGGGACGACGAGCGGTGGCGTCGCCGGGTCACCGAGTCCTTCGCCACCGTCGGCGCGGACGGCCCCCGGGAGACCGAACTGATCCGCCAGAGCTGGTACGTGCCGGCCGACGTGACCCGCGAGGAGGACCTGCGGCGGTTGCTGGGCGACTGCAGCGGCCCGTTGGTGATCTTCTTCGCGTTGCCGCCGATGGTGGCCGCCCGCTCGGCCGCCGCACTGGCCCGCATCGGCGTACCGCCCGGCACCCGGTTGATGCTGGAGAAGCCGTTCGGTGTGGACCGGATCTCGGCCCGGTCGCTGAACAACCTGCTGGCCACCCTGGTGCCCGAGGAGCAGGTGCACCGCATCGACCACTTCCTCGGCAAGTCGACGGTGCTGAACCTGCTCGGCCTGCGGTTCGCCAACCGGATCTTCGAGCCGGTGCTCAACTCCACGCACGTGGCCTGCGTGGACATCGTCTTCGACGAGACCCTCGGCCTGGAGGGTCGGGCCGGCTACTACGACGGCGCGGGCGCGCTGGTGGACATGGTGCAGAGCCACCTGCTCCAGGTGCTCGCCCTGCTCACCATGGAACCGCCGCCCAGTCTGGAGGCCCGCGAGTTGCGGGGCCGCCTGGCCCAGGTGTTGCGGGCCACCCGGCTGTGGGGCGACGACCCGGTGGCGTCCAGCCGCCGAGGCCGGTACACCGCGGGCGAGATCGCCGGTCGGCGGCTGCCGGGCTACGTCGACGAGCCGGGCGTCGATCCGGCCCGGGGCACGGAGACGCTGGCCGAGCTGGTGTTGACCGTGGACACCTGGCGCTGGGCGGGGGTGCCCTTCCGGTTGCGGTCGGGAAAGGCCATGGCCGGCGTACGCAAGGAAGCGGTCATCACCTTCAAGCAGCCGGACCGGGTGCCCGACGGGCTGACCGGGTACGAGCGTCCGGACCGGCTGCGGATCGGGTTCGGACCGGACCGGCTCGGCCTGGACCTCAACATCAACGGTCCGGGCAACCCGTTCGACCTGGACCAGGTGGACCTGATGGCGGAGTTCGGCCCCGGTGACCTGCCGGCGTACGGCGAGGTGCTGCGCGGCGCGTTCGACGGGGACCCGACCCTGTCGGTGCGCGGCGACGTGGCCGAGGAGTGCTGGCGCATCGTCGAGCCGGTGCTGGCCGCCTGGAAGGCGGGCGCGGTGCCGCTGCGGGACTACCCGGCCGGCTCCACCGGACCCGCCGACTCGTTGCTGGGCCCGGCGACCGGCTGGCGTCCGCCGCGACCGGCGGCGCGAAACTCTCACTGATTGTGATAGCCCGACCCCTCTCAGCTATCTCACAGTTGGTGATGTTAGCTTGCCGACCCGACGGGATCCATCGTGGATGGCGCTGATCCCGTTGCGGCACAACGGATCTGCGTAAGAGTCTCGCGTCCGCGCCGCGCCTGCCGCTGTCGAGGGAGATGCTCGTGGTGTTCAAGAAGATGCTGGGTGCCTTCGGGATCGGCGCGCCCAGCGTCGACACGGTCCTGTCCAGTCCGAGCACCCGCCCCGGGCTGATGCTCGGCGGGCAGGTGAACCTGACCGGTGGCAGCCACGACGTGGACATCGACCAGATCGTCGTGGGGCTGGTCACCCGGATCGAGATCGACGGCGAGGAGGGGGACCACGACGCCACCGTCGAGTTCCACCGCACGCCGGTCGCGGGTGGGCTGCGCCTGGCGCAGGGGCAGCAGTTGTCCCTGCCGTTCCAGGTCCAGATGCCGATCCAGACCCCGGTGACCGACGTGTACGGGCAGCGCCTGCCCGGCATGACCATGGGGCTGCGTACGGAGGTGGTCATCCGCGGCGCAGTCGACAAGGGTGACCTCGACCCGGTGCACGTGCACCCGCTGCCCGTGCAGGAGCGCATCCTCGAGGCCTTCGGTCGGCTCGGCTTCCAGTTCAAGGGCGCCGACCTGGAGCGGGGGCAGATCGCCGGGGTGCACCAGACGCTGCCGTTCTACCAGGAGATCGAGTACTTCGCCGCCCCGCAGTACGCCCACGGGGTCACCGAGGTCGAGGTGACCTTCCTGGCCGACGAGCAGGGCATGGACATCGTCCTGGAGTTCGACCGGCGAGGCGGTCTCTTCACCGGCGGCCACGACTCCTACGGCCGTTACCGGGTCGCCCACGCTGACGCCGAGCGACTCGACTGGGCCGCCGTGGTGGACGGCTGGCTCCGCGAGGCCCTGGAGCAGTACCGCGCCACCCAACCCGGCTACGGCGCCCCTGGCTACGGCGCTCCCGGTTACGCGCAGCCGGGTTACGGCGCTCCCGGCTACGGCCAGCCCGGCTACGGCCAGCCGGGGTACGGGTATCCGCCGCATCAGCCCGCCTACGGCCACGACCACGACCATCACGGACGGAGTGGACCCGGAATGGGCGCGGTGGCCGCCGGTGTGGTCGGCGGTGCGGCGCTCGGCTTCGCCGGAGGCATGGTCGCCGAGGAGGTCTTCGACGCCTTCGGCGACGACGGTGGGGACGACGGCGGCGACGAGTGATCGGGAGACGTCACACCGACGCGTGAGCTGGGCGCCGGGGGCGCGTGAGCGGGGAGTCAGGGCGTGCGCTGGCACCGGGGGGCGCGTGAGGTGGGCCAAAGGCGTGAGCTGGGCACCAGGGATGCGTGAGCTGGCACGAGAGGGATGGGCTGGGCTTTCATCGGGTGGTGGGGTGCGGTTAACCCGGGCGTGAGCTGCGGTTTTCCGGGGCTTGGATGATGCGGAACGGCCGGGTCTGACCCTGATCGGCGCGGGGTGAGGCGAACGTGGCATTGGCCACAGCGCGGCTTCTTGCCATGAGTTTGCAACTACGCAAGTATGGCGCTGTGGCGATCCAAGATCGCACCCGTTGGGCGGCTTACCGGCCGGCCACCTCGGGTCGGACGCCGCACCCATCGTCGCCACCCGCGAGGAGCGGTAACAGTCATGCCCCGAACGACCGGTGTCCGGCTGGCCGCCAGCGCCGCACTGCTGCTCGCCCTGGTCGCCTGCTCGTCACCGACCGACCCGTCGGGCGCTGCGGCCGACGCCCCCCTGATCGTGGCGACCGCCGGAGAGCCGGACACCCTCAACCCGGTGCTCAACTACGGGGTCGACGGGGCGGCGCTGATCTTCGACGGTCTGGTCGGCCGGGACGAGCGTAACCACCTCGTCCCGGCCCTGGCCCGGGAACTGCCCACGGTCTCCGCGGACGGCAGGACCGTCACCGCCCGGCTCCGCGACGGGGTGCTCTTCCACGACGGCACCCCGCTGACCGCGCGGGACGTCGTCTTCACCTACCAGGCGGTGCTCGACGAGAAGGTCGATTCGACGCTGCGCAGCGACCTGGACATGCTCGCCTCGGTCACTGCACCGGACGACGCCACCGTGGTCTTCACCCTCCGGTACGCCTATGCGCCGTTCCTGCAACGGCTGACCCTGGGCATCGTGCCGGCCGCAGCGTTCGACGGGCAGGACGTCAACAAGGCCGCCTTCAACCGGCAGCCGATCGGCACCGGGCCGTACCGGGTCACCTCGTGGACCCCGGGTGACCGGCTGGTGCTGGCCGCCAACGACCGGTACTGGGGTGGCCGACCCACGAACAGCGGCGTCGTGGTCGCGTTCGTACCCGACGACAACGTCCGCGCCCAGCGCACCCGCGCGGGCGAGTTCGACGCCGCCGAACTGCCGCCCAAGCTGGCCAGTGGCTTCGACACCCAGGCCGGCTACCGGGTGCACAAGACGCCCACCGCCGACTACCGGGGCGTCATGCTGCCGATGGGCAACCCGGTCACCGGCGACGTGGCGGTGCGCCGCGCGCTCAACGTCGCCGTCGACCGCGCCGCGATGGTCAACGGCGTCCTCGGCGGGGCCGGTGAGCCGGCGTACGGTCCGGTGCCGCCGTCGTCGGAGTTCGCCGAGCCGTCCGTGGCCGGCGCACCGACCGCCGACCCGGCCGCCGCCACCGCGCTGCTGGACGCCGCCGGCTGGCGGCCCGGCCCGGACGGCATCCGGGTCAAGAACGGCACCCGGGCCGCCTTCAGCCTGATGTACCCGGCCGCCGACAGCCTGCGCAAGGAGCTCGCCCTGGCCGTCACCGCGGACGCGAAGAAGATCGGCATCGCGGTCACGCCCGAGGGCCTCACCTGGGACGCCATCACTCCCCGGATGGGCTCCGACGCCCTGATCATGGGTTACGGCACCCCGTACGACCCGGACTTCGTCTCCTACAAGCTGTTCCACTCCGACTTCGCCGGGCAGGGCTTCTTCAACCCCGGCTCGTACGCCTCGGAGGTGACCGACCGGGCGTTGCGCGACGGCCGGGCCGAGGCCGACCCCGCGCGGCGCAAGGCCGCCTACGCCACCTTCCAGCGGCAGCTGGCCACCGACGTGCCGTGGGTGTTCCTCACCTACCTGGAGCACACCTACGTGGTGCGGGACTCGGTGAACGGTGTGGTGCCCCGGGTCGAGCCGCACGAGCACGACGTCGCCAACAGCATCTGGTGGAACATCCACACCTGGACCCGGCGCTCGTGACCGCCTCGACCCGAGCCCGGCGTCGACGGCGCACCGGCGCCGGCCGCATGATCCGCAACCGGCTGCTGGTGGCCGTACCGGTGCTCTTCGCCACCAGCGCGGGCATGTTCGCCCTCGGCGCGGCCTCACCGATCGACCCGGCCCAGCAGTACGCCGGAGCGGCGGCCTTCACCACCAGCGAGGAGAACCTCGCCCAGATCCGGGCCAACTGGGGCATCGACGACCCGCTGCCGGTGCAGTACCTCCGCTGGCTGGGCAACCTGCTCCGGGGCGACCTGGGCTGGTCGACCAGCCGACACGAGCCGGTGGTCGACGTGCTGGCCGCCCGCGCCGGCTGGACCCTGCTGCTGTGCGGTGCCGCCCTGGTCGTGGTGCTGGTGGCCAGCCTGCTGCTGGGCACCCTGGCCGCGTACCGCCGGGGTGGCTGGTTCGACCGGGCGCTGCGCACGACCGCGTACGCGATCCAGTCCGTGCCGTCGTTCTGGCTCGGCCTGGCCGCGATCGCGCTGTTCGCGCTCAGCCTCGGCTGGCTGCCGGCCGGCGGCCTGACCGACATCACCGCCACCGGCACCGGCGTGGCCGACGTCGCCCGGCACCTGATCCTGCCGGTCGGGGTGCTGGCGGTGTCCCAGTTGCCATGGTTCGTGCTGTTCATCCGTGACTCGGTCGCCGACAGCCTGCGCGACGACCACGTGCTGGCCGCCCGCGCCCGTGGCCTGCCGGGGCGTACCGTCCTGTTCGGTCACGCCCTGCGCACCGGACTGCTGCCCTTCCTCACCCTGATCGGCACCCACCTGCCCGAACTCGTCGGCGGGGCGGTGCTGGTGGAGACCGTGTTCTCGCTGCCCGGCCTGGGCGCGGTGACCGTGCAGGCCGCGCTGGGCAGCGACTTCCCGCTGCTGGCGGCGATCACCCTGGCGACCACCGTCGTGGTGCTGGCCGCGAACCTCGCCACCGACCTCGCGTACGCCGCCGCCGACCCACGGGTACGGCTCGAATGACCGCCGCCGTCCTCACCCGGGTACGCCGACTGCCCCGACTCCGGCCGGGCCGCCTCGGCGCGACCGTCGCCGGCACGGTGCTCGCCGTCGCCGTGCTCGCCTGCCTGCTCGCCCCGGTGCTCTGGCCGCTGGACCAGAGCGCGATCGACCTGTCGCAGACCCGGCTGGCGCCGTCGCCGGCGCACCCGGCCGGCACCGACGATCTCGGCCGCGACGTGCTGCTGCGCAGCATCTACGGGCTGCGTGTCTCGCTGCTGGTCGGCGTCTTCGCCGCCGTGGTCGCCGCCGTCATCGGCGGTGCCGTCGGTGCGCTCGCTGGCACCCTCGGCGGCTGGGTCGACCGGATCCTGATGCGGCTGGTGGACACCATCGCGGCGATGCCGCACCTGCTGCTGGGCATCTTCATCGTGGCGATGCTGCGACCCAGCCTGGGCGCGGTGGTGCTCTCCGTCGGGCTCACCCACTGGCTGTCCACCGCCCGGATCGTCCGGTCCGAGCTGCTGAGCCTGCGGCACCGGCCGTTCATCGACGCGGCCGTCTCCGGTGGGGCCGGACGGATGCGGGTGCTCACCCGGCACCTGCTGCCGCACGTGCTGCCCCGGCTCGCGCTGGCCACCACCCTGATGATCCCGCACGCGGTGTGGCACGAGACCGCCCTGTCCTTCCTCGGTCTCGGCCTGCCCCCGCACCTGGCCTCCCTCGGCAACATGATCAACGACGGTCGGGGTTCCCTGCTCGCCGGCGCCTGGTGGGCCAGTCTCACCCCGGGCCTGGTGCTGATCGTGGTCACGCTCGCGCTGGCCGCCCTCACCGCCCACTGGCGGGACCACCTCGACCCCCGGGTACGCGCGGAGTTGCAACTGTGACCACCACCGACCCGCTGCTGGCCGTCGCCGGGCTCACGGTCCGCTTCCGGCTGCCGGACGCCGTCGTCCACGCCGTCACCGACCTGCACCTGGACATCCGACCCGGTGAACTGGTCGCCGTCGTCGGCGAGTCCGGCTGCGGCAAGTCGGTCCTCGCCCACGCCCTGCTCGGCCTGCTGCCCCGCAACGCCACGGTCACCGGCCGCGCCCTGCTGCGCACCGACAGCGCCGGGGTGCGCAACGGCAGCCCTGGCTCGCGCACCGGCAGCGCCGCGGTGCGCAGCGGTGCCCGGTTGCGCGGCGGCGGTGGGGCAGCGCAGTCAGCGCCGGTCGACCTGCTCGCCTGCCCGCCACGACAACTGGCCCGGCAGGTGCGCGGACGGGTCGTCGGGCTGGTGCCGCAGAGCCCGGCGACCTCGCTGACGCCGGTGCGTACCGGCCGTCGGCTGCTGGAGGAGACGCTGCGGGCACACGGCCACACCCGCGCCGACGCCCCTGCCGCCGCCGACCGCCTCGCCGTCGACGTCGGCCTGGACCCGGCAGACCTCGACCGCTACCCGCACGAGCTGTCCGGCGGCATGGCCCAGCGACTGGCCACCGCCCTGGCGCTCGCGCCCGACCCGCCGCTGCTGCTGGCCGACGAGCCGACCACCGGCCTGGACCGCCCGCTTGTCGACCACACCCTCGACCTGCTGCGCCGACGCTGCGACGCCGGCGCCGCCGTACTGCTGATCACCCACGACCTGGCTGCGGCACAGCGGGTGGCCGACACCGTGGCGGTCATGTACGCCAGCCGCATCGTCGAGCACGCCCCCACCGAGGCGCTGTTCGAGGCACCCGGGCACCCGTACAGCGCGGCGCTGCTCGACGCGCTGCCGCAGCGGGCGTTCCGGCCCGTGCCGGGGCACCCGCCGATGCTGACCGACCTGCCGACCGGCTGCGCGTTCGCCGCCCGCTGCGACCGGGCCACCCCGACCTGCCGGGTGCAGCCCGCGTTCACCGGCACCCGCGCGGGTCAGGTCGCCTGCCACCATCCGCTGGAGCGCGCCGAACTCTGCGCCGAGGTGCCGGCGTGACCGGCCGCGCCCTGGCCGCCAGCCAGGTCAGCGCGAGCTACGGATCGCAGCGGGTGCTCGATCGCGTCGATCTGCACATCGCCGCCGGTGAGACGGTGGGGCTCAGCGGCCCCTCCGGCAGCGGCAAGTCCACCCTGGCCCGGCTGCTGGCGCTGCTGCACCGGCCGGACTCCGGTCACGTCAGCCTCGACGGCACCACGGTGACCGGCACCCGGCATCAGGTGCCGGTGGCGGTGCGTACCCGGGTGGCGATCCTGTTCCAGAGCCCGCGCGCCGCCACCGACCCTCGGCTCACGCTGGCGGACATCATCGCCGAGCCGTTGCGCGCCACCGGCACCCCGCCGGAGCAGGCCCGCGAGCGTACGGCCGAACTCGCCGACACCGTCGGGCTCACCACCGACCTGTTGACCCGCCGCCCGCACGCGGTCAGCGACGGCCAACTGCAACGGGCCTGCCTGGCCCGGTCGCTGGTGCACCGGCCCGCGTACCTGCTGTGCGACGAGGCGACCGCGATGCTGGACGCCTCCACCCAGGCCCACGTGGCGGCGGTGATCGGGGAGTACCAGCGCCGGCACTCCGCCGGCGTGCTGGTGATCAGTCACGATGCCGCGCTGCTGGCCCGGTGGGCCGACCGCGTCGTCGACCTGTCCTGACGAATCGGTGCTCGCGCACGTCGGCGGCCCCGGGGGAAGATCCCCCGGGGCCGCCGTGGCGTGGCGCTGATCAGCTGGTCGGGAAGTTGTCCGGGGTACGGATGCGCTCCCGCATGAAGACACCCGACGGCGTCAGCACCGAGGTGCCGGTGTAGTTGCTGCCGTTGCAGGTGCCGGGTCGCAGCGCGGCGCTGCCTTCGGCCTTGTCGGAGAAGGTCCAGTTCGCGTAGCCGATCTTCAGCCGGTCCAGCAGGTCCAGCCACTGGGTGCTGCTGGCCAGGTCGACACCGCCGTCACCGGTGTAGTCCACCGTGCCGAACTCGGTGACGAACAGCGGCAGCCGGGCCGCCGCCCGCTCCACCTCGGCCCGGTAGTTGTCCCGGTGCGAGGCGGCGTAGAAGTGGAACGCGTACATGACGTTGCTGGCGTTGACCGGGTTGTTGACGATCTCGGTGTGGTTGGAGCCCTCGGAGACGCCCAGCGAGGACCAGCCCCGGGTGCCCACGATGACCACCGCGTCCGGGTCGTTGGCCCGGATCACCGGGATGACCTGGTCGGCGTAGTTCTTGATGGTCGACCAGCTCACCCCGTTGGGCTCGTTGGCGATCTCGTAGATCACGTTGTTCTTCGACGCGTGCCGGGCGGAGACGGCGGCGAAGAAGGTCTTGGCCCGCTCCAGGTTGAACATCGGGTCACCCGGAGTGAGCAGGTGGAAGTCGATCATCGCGTACATGCCGCGCCGGGTGGCCTCCTCGACCAGGTTGTTCACCCGGTTGGTGAACCCGGCGGGGTCGGTCTCGTACCCCTGCTCCTGCACGTACATCGCGATCCGGAACAGGTCGGCGCGCCAGTCGGTGGCCAGCGCGTCGAGCGAGGCGTTGTTGTAGCAGTTGCCGAACCACTGGATGCCGTGGGTGCTCATGCCGCGCAGCTGGATCGGCTGCCCGTACTGGTTGCAGAGGTTGACCCCGCAGACCCGCAGCTGACCGTTGATCTGCACCGGCGTCTGTCCCGGCGGGGGCGTGGTCGGCGGCGGACTGGTCGGCGGCGGCGTGGTCGGCGGGGGAGTGGTGGTCGAGCCGGTGCAGACCGTGCCGTTGAGGGTGAACGAGGTCGGCGACGGGTTGTTGCCGGTGAAGCTGCCGTTGAAGCCGATGTTGGTGCTGGCACCGGTGGCCAGGGCGCCGTTCCAGCTCATGCTGCGGGCCGTGACGGCGTTGCCGCTCTGGCTCCAGGTCGCCGACCAGCCCTGCGTGACGCGTTGCCCACCGTCCGGGAAGCTGAACCCGAGGGTCCAGTCGTTGACCGCGTCGCCCAGGTTGGTGACCGTGACGCTCGCGGTGAAGCCGCCGGACCAACTGTTCGTCGTGTAGGTCACGGAGCAGCCGGTCGCGGCCATCGCGTTGGCGGCGGGCAGCGCCGCGAGCGCGCCGAGGGTCAGCGCGCCGACGGTGCCGGCCGCGACCAGGAGACGTCGTGGACGGGACGGGGGATGCTTCATGGTGGACCGTCGCAATCTGCTCGTGGTGGGTGCGGGCCTGGTGGACGGGTACGGCTCGGTGGGGTACGGCAACTCTGGCCACTTAGGACGGTTGGCCGGGAGCGCTCCCACGAGAGCCTACGTCGGGTCGAAACAATGACGCAATATTTCGATGCATCGAAGTCTCGGCAACGGTCGACGCCCCGGGGAGCGCTCCCCGGGGCGTCGCGTCGGGCGTACCCGCGTCAGCTCTGCTCGGCCGCGCGTCGCCGATCGGCCTCGGCGTCGGCGGCACCCACCGGGGTCGGGTCGGTGTCGCGCCGCGCCTCGCTGAGGTCGATGTCCGCGCCCGCCCGGGCGGCGTTGGCCGCCGCGTCGTCCGCGCCCACCACCTCGCCGCCGTCGGTGTCCCCGCCGTCGGCGACCAACTTGCCCGTCGCGGTGACCGCGATCGGGGTGTACCTGGGATCGGTGGTCATCTCGTCCTCCCTCGTGCAGGTGAGGGTCAGGTACCCGCTGGCGGCTCCGGCCACACAGGATCTCGGCCGAGCCGGCCCCGGCGGCGTCGAATGCGCGACTGGTTGCCCTATGGCAAATGCCACACCTCGCTCCGGCGGTCTGCCCCATTAGTCCGCACCGTCGGATCACGTCGTCGCACCCTGCATGGGAGTCGCCACCAACGGTGGTGAATGTCGCCGCTGGCCTGCTCACGTTACGGAATCGCCGCAGCGTGACCGTGCGCGAGTTTGCGCCGGTAACTACCCTGACCCTGATCATGTGCCAGCGAACCTCTCGACTTGACAAGGGCCACACATGAGTGACAGTTACCCGCCGTACGGGGGGCAGCCGGATCCCAACGCCGGGAGCTGGGGCACCCCGCCCGGATCTCCGGTCGGACCGATGCCGCCCGGCTCTCCGGTCGGTCAGCCGATGCCGCCGGGATCCCCGGTCGGTCAGTCCGGCTACCCGTCGCCGTACGGCACGCCGGTCCCACCGCCCCCGCCGCCGTACGGCGCCCCACCGCCGCAGAAGTCGAAGAACGGCCTCTGGCTCGGGCTGGGCATCGGCGCCGCGGTGATGGCCGTGCTCGTCGCCTGCGGCGGCACCATCGGCTACTTCATGCTCTCCGCGGACGACGAGGACAACCCCACGCCGGTGGCCAGCGGATCGAGCAGCCCGTCGGCCGCCGCTCCGCAGACCTCCGAATCCCCCTCGGCGGCACCGCCGCCCGTGGACGAGGAGCAGCCGGACAACAACAACGCGATCACCGCCCGCAGTTCCAGCGACCTGTCGGCCGTGTGTGACGGCAACCCCGTCCTCAACGCCGCGCCGTACACCAGCGCGAAGAACGCCAAGGTCTACACCTTCGCCAACTCCCCGGACCGCCCGGAATCCTGGCTGAGCAAGTCGGTCGGCTACAACAAGCCGTACTACGCCAAGGTCTCCGACTGGTCCAAGGTCTCGGTCGTCGGCTGCCTCACCTTCGAAGAGGGCAGCGAGGGCGAGCCGCGCAAGTGCGACTACAAGGACAGCGACGACAAGAAGATCACGGTCGACTACGTCTCCGCGCGCTATACGCTGACCTTCCACAACGCCAAGACCGGCGAGAAGATCGGTGACGGCGGTCGGATCAACGCTCCGGCCATCCGCTGCCCGAGCTTCATCTCCTACAACAAGTCGACGATGCGGGCGTACGCCTCGCCGGACGACGGTGCCATCGAGCTGGCGCTGGACAAGTTCACCTCCTGACCGGTACATGACCACGGCGGGGACCCGATCGGGTCCCCGCCGTGTCGTTGCACCGCTCGATCTGCCTGGTGCACGTGGTGGGCGTCGGACATGCCGTGCCTGTACGTCGCCGCGTCCTCGGCATGGGGCAGACTGCAGTGCGTGAGTCCCGTGAGTCGTCGCCGTAAGCCGAAGAGTCGATCCGTCCGTAGCGGTGCTCCGCTCGTGGTGGTGGACCCGCCGGAAGAGTGCGACTGCCCGCACTGCGCCGGGGGCGAGCCCACGCCGGAGCAACTCGACGGCCTAATGCCGCTGGTCGACCTGGGCGCGATGCAGGACCCGACGGAAATCGAGGTAGCCGCCGCGATGTTCCTGGCGGTCGGTGCCCTCGTCGGGGAGGACTTCGACCGGGCGTTGCCGGAGCTGTTCGTGCCGACGCTGGAGACGACGGCCACGGCATCGGCGCGGGCCATGCTCGCCGGCATCGCCGCAATCTGCGACGGCGACACGAGCCGATTCGCGGCGCAGGCAGCCGGTCGGCTCGCCGAGGCCGGCGTCGACGCGCCGGCCTGGCTCGCCGAGTTGGAGATCCCGGTCGTGGCACAGGAGTGCCGCCAGTTCCTCAACCCGATGGGGGAGACCTTCCTGCTGGCTGGCATGTTCCAGCGGGCCGGCCGGTCGCTGGCCGTGTTCGTGGTGGTCGATCCCCTCGACTGCGGCGCTGCGCAGGAGATCCTCCTGATCGACCCCGACCAGTGGGATGCCGCGCGCCGGTCGCTCCGATCCGACCTGCAGGCCGGTGGCGTCTCCATCCGGGACGAGGAGATTCAGCCGGCCGACTTCCGCCGCGCCGTGCAGGAGGCGCTGGAGGTCCGTGCCGACCACGACCAAGACCATGACCGCGACGTGGACGACCTCCTCGACGACGAGGACGGCCCCGGCTATCCGGCGTTCGCCCTGCTCCTGCGCAGCTGGCTACGGGCGCTGCCCGAGCCGGCCAGCCTGCCGCGTCACCGGCACGACGGCGAACTGGACATCGCCTCGATCTCCGCGCTGCTGGACCGCATACCGGGGCGGGGACGAAGAGGTGCCGTACCGGGACCCCGCACCGCCAAACTGCCGCCCAAGCGGAAGAAGTCCGCCGGGCCGGCCCCCATCTACCGGATCAAAGTCGGTCTGAAGGGAGCCCGCCCGCCGATCTGGCGCCGCCTCGACGTGCCCGGGGACATCACGCTGGCCCGGCTGCACACGCTGATTCAGGTCGCCTTCGACTGGGACGACAGTCACCTGCACGTCTTCGAAACCCCGTACGGCAGCTTCGGCCGGCCGGACGCAGAACTCGGTCACCGGGCCGAGTCACGGGTCACCCTGGAACAGGTCGCGACCGCCGTGAACGACAAGCTCCACTACACCTACGACTTCGGTGACAGTTGGGAGCACGACATTCTGGTGGAACAGATCCTCGACCCTGATCCGGCCGTGACGTACCCGCGCTGTGTCGGTGGCCGGCGGGCCGCCCCACCCGAGGACTGCGGAGGCGTGTGGGGTTACGCGGAGTTGGTGGAGATCCTCGCCGACCCCACGCATCCCGAGCACCAGGACCGCCGCGACTGGCTGGGCCTTGCCGAATCCACCGCCTTCGACCCGGCCCGCTTCGACGCGACGGCGATCACCGCCGCCCTGCAACGGCTGCGCTGACGCCACTACGCCGGGTTTGCCGACGGTTGGCAGGCTGTGCGCCATGGGGAACCTCGTCACGCAGCTGCCCGCCCTGATCGGTGTGCTGGTCGGCACCATCGGCACGATCGTGGCCACGTCGCTCGCCGACCGCGCCCGCTGGCGTCGCCGAGGCCAACTTCCGGCACACCATCGCCTGGGAGAGCGTCCTGCTGCTCGGCGACGCCCCGACGGTGACCGCCGCCCGGGCGTGGCGCGACGCGGTCTGGGAGGTCGAACTCCTGGCCCGCGACGGCTCCGCCACCGACGGGCTGCCCGACCTGCTGCACCGTGCCAACGAGGCACGCGACCAGTTCTACGACGCGGCCCGCGGTGGCCTCGGCGTCAGCGGCGGCTCGGTGGCCCAGGCCGCATTGCTGGTCGACCGCCTCTACCCACGCCACAGCCGCCCACCCGCGCAACGCTGACCCAACCGGTGCCTCGGTGAGGCCGGCGCCGTGATCACCCGACGGCGTTCAGGCGTGCTGCGTTCAGGCGCAGTGCTCAGGCGTGTTGTGCGGGCTGGTCGAGGATGGCGCTGAACCGCTCCTCGGCCAGGTCGAGCTGGTCGAGGATGTGCTGGCGTACCGGCGCGGACAGGGGAGTGTCGGCGCGGGTGATCAGGTCGCGGAAGAGCGGCACCAACGGACGGTACTTGCGTGCCAACGCCTCCACCTTCGGCCCGACCGAGTGGATGACGCCGACACCGTTGTCGGTGAAGTCGGAGACCTTGATGACCCGGGCCCACGGCTCACCGTCGAGACTGTGCACGAGGTGCTCACGGTACTGCTCGTTGCGGTCCCGATCCGGATCCCACGGCGGATTGGTGACCGCCGCGACCAGTCGCGCCACCCGCGTACCGAACCGGTCGGCGAGCACCGCCAGCGCCGCCGTGGTCGGATCACCCCCGGTGTACGCCTCGCCGGCCAGTTCCGCCGGATGGTCCTCCACCGCGTCGTGCAGCAGACCGGCGACGATCACGTCCGGTTCGCGTACCTGGTAGTGGTGCATCAACCGGATCGCCACCCGCAGCAGATGGTTGACGTACGGCTCCCGGGACCGCCGGTCGTCGCGGTGCAGCCGGGCAGCCAACTCCAACGCCTCGTCGAACCGACGCCGGGCGTCAGCGTCGAACGCCTCACACTCCAGCCGGAACCTCTCCCGCAGGCCCGGCTCGCCGTGCATCTCGGTGATGGCGTGCATCGGCATGGTGGCCAGATACGGCGGTAACTCCATCCGTCTCTTATATCGGATCTCCACCACCCACCCCCGACGGCGCACGGCCCGCTCGTAGCACCTTTCGCGGTCCGGCAGGGGATTTCCACAGGGCAGTGGCGTGTCCACAGGGCAGGGGTGGGGAGGTTGCGCCGGTGTGGTGGGGGTGGGCAGGGTCGCGGCGTGAACGGGGTGCTGCGGGAACTGGTGGCACGGGGTGGCGGGCTGGTGACCCGGACTGCGGCCGAGCGAGTGGTGCCGGAGTGGATTCTGCAGCGGGCCTGCGGCAACGGTGAGCTGGTGCGGGTGCTGCCCGAGGTGTTCGTGGCAGCGCAGCTGCTCGGCGACTCATGTCCGAGCGAGCCGACAATCAGCCGACTCGACCCCGCCCTGCGATGCCGCGCGGCGTACGCCTGGGCCGAGGGGCGCGGCGCGTTGAGCCACTTCACCGCGCTCCACGTGTGGGGGTTGTGCCGGCAGCCGGGCGACGACCTGGTGCATCTGACCGCGCCGTTCGGTGGGGGCCTGCGCAGCCGACCCGGCGTGCGGGTGCACCGACGTCGAGACTTCACTCTTGAGCCCCCGCAGGTGGTGGTACGCCACGCGCTGGCGGTGACCCGCATCGAGCAGGCCCTCGTCGACTCCTGGCCCCTGCTGCCGCCCGCCGAGCGGCGAGCACCGATGATCAAGGCGGTCAACGACCGGCTGACCACCCCCGCGCGGCTGGCGACGGCCCTACGGGACACGTCAACGCTGCCGGAGCGGGCAACCCTGCGCACGCTGGTGACCCGGCTCGCCGAGGGTTGCCGCAGTCCGCTGGAGATCTGGGGGCACGAGCGCGTGTTCACCGCCCCCGGAATGCCGGCCTTCCAACGGCAGAAGCGGATCAGCATCGGGCGGCGCACCATGTACCTGTTCCTGTTCGCCGAACAGGAACAGGTCAACATCGAACTCGACGGGGCCACCACCCACGGCAACCCTCGCCAACGCGAGATCGACCTGCGCCGCGACGCACTGCTGGCCACCATCGGCATCCTGGTGGTCCGCTTCGCCCACCGCCGCCTGTTCCACGAGCCCGACGAGGTACGCCGAGAAACCCTCGCCATCCTCGCCACCCGCCGCTAACCCCGACCCACCCCGGTCGAGGACGTACCCGGTCAGCCAGATCCAGCCGTCGTACGCCTGGCGGTCGCTGACCGAGACGACCCGCAGGGTCAGCGCCCGGTCCCCGGCGAACTGCACCGAGGCGCGCCCGTCGATCCGGAGCAGGTCACCTGGGGCAGGACGCACAGTCACCAGTGGCCGTCGTTCGGCGGGCGGCATTCCCGGGCGTGCATGGTCTGCCAGTCGCGCAGCGCCCGCTTGAGCCGCTCGTTCTCCTCGGCCAGGGTGCGGATGTGCCGGTGCAGGTCGACCAGGTCACCGGCGACCCGGTTCTGAAATTCGCGTACCTGATCGGGGTCGACCCCACGGCGACGTGGGTCGAAGCTGCGGGTGCGTACCTCGTGCGGGGTCAACCGGGCCGGCAGCCCGGTCCCGTAGAGCCGGCCGGATCGATACACCTGGGCCACGTCGGTCCTCTCCTCGGGCGAGCGGAAGCGCGAAGGTCAGTGCGGTAGGGGTGGAAGGGCGGGCCGTGCGTGGCCGGCGTCCGCACGGCCCGCCCGCTCGGCCGCCGCTGCCCATTCGGCAGTACGACGACAGAGCAGCCTGTCTGGGCCGGGACGGGCACGCGCACCTGCCCCGACCAGGGGGATGAGCCGAACTCGTTGCCACGCGAGGAGCGGCTCGGGCTCAACACTAACGGCTTAGTCGTTTAAGTTAACCACTGATTGTTGTCGTTTGTGGGCGTTTCGTGATCGAATTGGCGAGCCACGCAAGGAGCGCCATGCCTACAACGCCTGACTACATCCGCATCGCCGACGATGTCATCGCAGCTGTCGAGGCGCGGAAGCTGAAGCCGGAAGACAAGCTGCCGTCGATTGCCCAGATGGCGGCGGACTACAAGGTGGGCACGTCCACCATCCAGATGGTCTACGTCCGGCTGGAAGCGCTGCGGGTCATCCGACGGCACCAAGGCAAGGGCGTCTTCGTGACCGATCCGAAGACCTGGATGCGGGAGCCGTAGGTAGTGGTTCCGACAAGGAAGGCCAGGCCACGACGGTGCATGCGTTCCTCGTAGTGCACCGCATCGTCGCCGGATCACCGATCACCGTGATCGTGAGCGCGTCCTGCGCCGCCAAGCGGTCCAGTTGACGCGTTGAGCGGGCCGCGGTCCCGGCTCCGGCAGCCAGACCAGCAGCCGGTGACCTCCGGCCACGTCGAGGACCCGCTCGCCTCCCGCCGGAGCCAGGTCGGCGAGCGCGGTGAGGATGACCGCATCGGCTCGTACGCCCTCGTTGCCGCCGGACGGGTGGCAGTGTTCGCGCCGCCGCCTCCATCGCCCGCCGCTTCCGCCGTACGCCCCAACCCTGCCGGCACGCCGCAGTAACCCGGAACAGCCCCGTCGGCGCGGGCTCCCGGTGTCCCCTGGCACCCCTTTGCTCTGCTTCAACCCACGCAACGTTCTGGCCGTAGAACCTGTGCGTGGGTTGAAGCAGAGCAAAGGGGGCTGAGACGTGAGGGTGGGGGCCGTCCGCGTTGACGGCCCCCACCGGGTTGGTGAGCAGGTGCAGGTGCAGGTGCCGGCGTGGCCGGCACGTCAGGTGTTAGTTGGCGTACGTCTCGAATTCGGCGATTCGGGGGGTGCCGGAGGAGCTGGTGATGTCGAAGGTGATCTTCCGCAGTGAGGTGGCCGGGAAGGTGATCACGCCGGCGGTGCTGCCGGTGGCCAGGACCGCGCCGGTGTCGTGGTTGAGCAGCCGCCACGACCGGACGTTGCCGACCGCGCCCGATGCTTCGCGGATGTTGACCCGGGAGACCCGGGTGGCGGTGTCCCACTTGATGGAGATCTGGCCGGTCGAGCCGGACGGCGACCAGGCGGTGCTCATGTTGCCGTCGCGGACGTCGCCGTAGCTGGTGCCGCTGGCCTTGCTGGAGCCGTCGGAACCGGCCCCGATGCTCAGGTTGGTGCCGCTGGGCTGGCTCGGCGTCGGGGTCGGGCTGGTCGGGCCCGGCGTCGGGGTGGTCGGGCCGGGGGTGGGCGTGGTCGGGTTGCTCGTCGGGTTCGTCGGCGTGCAGCTGCCGTTCGACGTACGGATGCCCTTGTTGGCGCCAGCGGTCTGGCGGACGATGTCCGGCACGCAGTTGGCCGGGTCGAGGCGGTACGAGTACGGGATGCTGACGCTGGTGTTGGAGGTCGGGTTGGGGCCGGCCGGGTTGGTGTCGCCGCTACGGCTGGACCAGGTCACGTTGTCGAAGATGTTGCCGCTGACCTGCCAGTAGCCGGCCTGGTCGGTGTAGAAGGTGCCCAGCACGTCCTTGGCGTTCTGGAAGTAGTTGTTCTCCACCTTGGCCTGGGCACCGGCGCGGGAGTTGATGCCGGACTCGTTGATCCGGGAGAAGTGGCTGTTGAAGATGTGCGCGACACCGCCGCGCAGCAGGGGAGCGCGGGAGTCGATGTTCTCGTACAGGTTGTGGTGGAAGGTGACGAAACCGTTCGACAGGTCGCTCTCGCTGGAGCCGATCAGGCCACCGCGACCGGAGTTGCGCAGGATGCTGTAGGACAGCGTCACGTACTGCGTGTTGTTCTTCATGTCGAACAGCCCGTCGAAGCCCTGCGACTCGCCGCCCGAGGCCTCCAGGGTGACGTGGTCGACCCAGACGTTGCGGACGTTGGCCTCCATGCCGATGGCGTCGCCGCCGTTGGAGGTGGGGGAGCCCGACTTCTTGACGTTCCGGACGGTCACGTTCTGGATGATGATGTTGCTGGCCTCGCGGATGTGGATGCCGATCTGGTCGAAGGTGGCGCCGTTGCCCACTCCGAGGATCGTGACGTTGCTGATCTGCTTGAGCTCGATCACGTCGGCGGCGGTGTTGCAGCTCGACCCCGACACCTTCGTGGTGTTGCCGTGGTTGATGGTCCCCTCGACCTGAATGGTGATCGGGGTGCTGCTGCTGGCCCGGTTGCACAGGGCCGCATGGATCTGGGTGCCGGTGGTGGCGCGTACGGTCTGCCCGCCGGCACCGCCGGTGGTGCCGCCGTTGCGGGTCGCGAAGCCGGTGGCGCTGCCGACGGCCGCCGACGCCTGTGGCGTCATGACGGCCACGCAGACGGCGGCTCCGGTGGCCGTGGTGGCCAGCGCCGCCAGGACTCGTAGCGCGACTGTGCGTCTCATCCTTGCCTCACTTTCCTTGGTGGTGGTGGTGACTTGGTGGGAGTGCCGCTACAGCGGCAGTCGGTCGGCACCGGCGAGCGGGCCGACGAGCAGCGGCACCAGCGGTGCCGGCAGCACCGGGCCGTGCCGCAGCGTCGGGGTCCAGCCGGCGTTCGGGGACAGGTCCGGGTCGTGTCCGGCGTTGTACGCGGCCACCAGGTCGACCGGACGCGGCAGCCCGCCTGCCGGCGTGACCCAGTTGCCCCGGGTGGTGATGGCGGTGCCGCCCCAGTCGTAGAGCAGGTCTGCGGCGGTGATGCCGGTGCCGAGGGTGAAGTGGTTGTTCTCCGCGTACACCGCGGACTGCACGCCCACGCCGATGGCGTACTCGAAGTCGTCGCCGGCGAGCCGGTAGGCGTTGTTGTAGAGGTCGACCTGACCGAAACGCACCCGGGGCAGCCGTTGCAGCGACCCGTCGAACAGGTTGTGGTGCAGGGTGACGTTGAGCCGGCCGACGTCCGGGCCGACGGTGTTGGACGAGCCGATCAACATCAGCTTGTCCCGCCCGTCGAACCGGTTCCAGGCGGCGGTGACCAGGCTGGCGGTGTGCGTGATGTCCAGCGCGCCGTCGTGCACCTGGTACGGGCGGCCGAAGTGGACCGGTTGGGCGCTGTCCGGGTTGTCGCCGTCGGTGAAGGTGTTGTGTTCGATCCAGACGTTCTCGCTGCGGCGCACCGAGATCTGGTCGTACTGGGAGTTCCAGTTGCCGGCCTCGCCGTCGGTGGGGGACCAGGCGGGGAAGCAGTCCCGGGCGTCGTCGAAGGTGATGTTGCGGACGATCACGTTCGAGACCCGGTCGATCATCAGGGTGAGGCCGGTCAGCCGCGCCCCGCGCAGCCCGATGACTGTGGTGTTCGCGCCGACGTTGATCTGCGTGTGCCGGGTCTGGTTGGTCACCGACCGCACCCGGGCTTCCTCGACCGGCCCGCTCGGCGCCACCCGACCCCAGACCGCCGGGTCGTACGCGGCCAGGTACGCCGGCAGCGAGTAGCCGGGATCGGCGAGATCCGTGCAGTCCAGCAGCGTGCCGTCGGGGCCCTCGAACCCGTCGATGGTGCCCTTGACGTACACGATCTTGGGGGTGCTGTTCGTGGCGTTCGTGGCGTTGTCGCCGCCGAGCGCGGCGACCAACTCGGCTCGGGTGGTGACCACGTGCACCTGGTCGGCGGTCGCGGTCGAGCCGCCGGTGGTGCCCGGCCCGGCGGACGCCCAGCCGTCACCGGCCGGCAGCGTCTGCCGACCGAGCTGGCGAGCCAGCGGAGACAGGCCCGACGAGGACAGGCCCGACGAGGACAGGCCCGACGAGGACAGGCCCGACGAGGACAGGCCCGACGAGGACAGTGCGGCGACGCCGGCCGGTGCGTGGGCGGCGGCGGGAGCGGGTGCGACGGTCAGGGTGAGTGTGATCAGTGCCGCGCCGGCGGCGATTCTGCGCATGGGGTGGGTCCGTTCCTTCGTTGTGTTTCTCGTATGTAACGAAGGCTACGGATGGAGTTTTATGGTGGTCAATATTATTGTTATGCAGGTTTGTTGCATTAATTGTGATCGGCCGGAATTGACCCGACCTGCCCTGGTCGGGACGTGGCTGGTCAACGCATTGCGTCGATCCATTTCGGATCGCCGATTTGCAGTCCGGTTGCGGTTACCTCCTATTCCGGTGTGGTGACCCGCCACGGCGCGACCGCCCACGGCACGCCCGATTCCGACGGCAGTTCGCCATGTTCGGCGGCGCGACGCAACACCGCGTTGACGCCGCGGATGCGCAGCACCCGCTGGGTACCCTCGCCGACCGGGTCGACCAGGTCCCCGCCGAGCAGCGTCGGCTCGGGTGCCGCCTGCACCGCGGTCAACACCGCAGTGAAGGCGGCGGTCCGGGCCAGTGGCGCGATCAGCGGCACCCGACGGTCGGCCCGATGCGCGAGCAGGTTCTCCAGCAGGCCCTGCCGGCCCGGCACCACCCGCGGACCCGCCTCGCCGGACAGCCACAGCCGGTCGGTCGGGTACTCCAGCACCGCCCGGCCCTCGGTGCCGGTGACGATCACCTCGCCGGCGATGAAGTCCTCCCCGGCGAGGGTGACCGCGGCGACGATCGGCGGACCGGCCACCGGTCGCAGCCGCAGCACCGCCGTGTCGTCGACCTCGATCGGCCGGACCCGGTACCGCTCCACCTCGACGGTGGCCGGTTCCACCGGCTGCCCGGTGACCGCCTCGGCGACGGCCAGGCACTGCATGACCGCGTGCGCGAGCGGGTTGGCCAGCGCGCCGTCGAGCACCGGCCGGCCGTCGAGCAGCCGCCGTCCGGCCCACGGGGCGCGGGCGTAGTACGCGTCCGGCCGTTGCCAGGCCGCGACCGTCGCGATGCCGGTGACCGTACCGAGCCGGCCGGTCGTCGCCGCGTCGGTCAGCGCGGTCAGTGCCGCCGAGCCGAGCGCCTGGAACCCGACCTGCGCCACCCGGCCGGTGGTCGCCAGGGCACCGGCCAACTCCTCGTGCTCATTGCTGCTGAGCACCGGTGGCTTCTCCAGCAGCAGGTCGGCGCCGGCGGTCACCGCGTCCCGGGCGATCGGCAGATGGGTGTGCGGCGGGGTGCAGATCACCACCACCTCCGGGGCCACCTCGGCCAGCATCGCCCGATGGTCGGTGAAGATCCGGGTACCCGCCGGCACCGGCGCGGCCGGTTCCTCCTCGATCGGCCTCGGGTCGACCAGGGCGACCAGCCGCAGCCGTCCCGAGTCGTGCAGCGGGCCGATCACCCGCCGGTGCCAGCGACCGTGCCCGTTCGCCCCGATCAGCGCGACCCGTGGTGCGTTAACAGGGGGCCCTTCCTCTACACCAGGCGTTAACAAGGTGCCCTTCCTTTCCCTCATGCGGCGGTGAGGGTGGGGCGGACGCCGTGGCGGGTCAGGTCGGTGAGCCAGGCGGTCACGTCGGCGCGTACCTGCGCGTCGGCGGCCACCTCGGGCGGGACGACCTCGTCGAGGGCGAGCACCGCGTCGACCGCCCCGGCCGGGGTCTGCGGCGCGTCGGCCAGGGCGGCCCGGATACGGTCCGCGAGCGGGTCGTCGAGCGGCAGCGTACGACCGTCGTCGGCGGTGCCCTGGGCGAACCGGATCCAGGCGGCGAGCACCAGCGCCGCCCAGTGCGCCGACCGGCCCCCGGCGCGCAGGTCGGCGATGGTGTGCAGGATCCGCTGCGGCAGCTTCTGCGAGCCGTCCATCGCCACCTGCAGGGTGCGGTGCCGGATCGCCGGGTTGCCGAAGCGGGCCAGCACCTGCTCGCCGTAGTCGACCACGTCGACGCCCTCGGGTGGGGTGAAGCTGGCGGCCACGTCCTCGGCGATGAGCCGGCGCAGCACCGTCGCCAGGTGCGGCAGCGCGAGCGCGTCCGCGATCGTCTCGCAGCCGGCCAAGGCGCCGAGGTACGCGGCGGCCGAGTGCACCCCGTTGAGCGTACGCAGCTTCAACCGCTCCCACGGCCCGGCGTCGGCGCAGAGCACCGCGCCGGCCCGCTCCCACGCCGGCCGTCCGCCGGGGAAGTCGTCCTCGATGACCCACTGGGTGTACGGCTCGGCCGCCACCGCCGCCAGATCCTCCACCCCGAGCGCCCGCCGGGCCGCCGCGAGGGTCTCCGTCGTGCTGGCCGGGACGATCCGGTCCACCATCGTGCCCGGGAACCCGACCTGCGCGCCGACCCAGTCGACGGCTTGTCGCGGCGCCTGCGCGTACGCCAGGGCATGCTGGACCAGGCCGCGTAGCCGGCGGCCGTTGGCGGGCAGGTTGTCGCAGCTGACCAGGGCGATCGGCCCGGCGTCTGCGGCGGCCCGGGCCAGCAGCCCGCGCACCAGCAGACCGGGCACGGTCACCGGCGGGCGGTCGCTGGTCAGGTCGGCCACCAGCGCCGGGTCCGGGCGCAGCGTCCCACCGGCCGGATCGAGTTGGTACGCCTTCTCGGTCACCGTCAGCGTGACCACCCGGATCGCCGGGTCGGCCAGCAGCGCCACCACCGCCTGCGGGTCGGCGGCGGCCAGCCGGACCCCGGCCAGCGCCCCGATCACCCGGGTGTGCCGGTCGGCGGCGGACAGCGTGCTGACGCTGAACAGGTTGTCCTGCGCGGTCAGCACCCGCACCAGGTCGGCGTTGCGCGGCGCCACCCCGACGATGCCCCAGTCACCACCGGCCGACGCCACCGCCTGTTCGGTGTAGACCGCCTGGTGGGCCCGGTGGAACGCGCCGAGCCCCAGGTGCAGTACCCCGGCCGGCACGGTGCCGGGCTCAACCAGCGGACGCGCGTCGGCCGGCAGCCGGCGCAGCGCCCCCAGGTCGAGTCGGGACGCGCCCACGGTCATCGCCACGTCGGGCCGTCCGGGAAGCGGAAGGTGGCGATCGACTCCGGGTGCATGGTGGCGCTGTAACCGGGAGCGGTCGGCAGCAGGTACCGCCCGTCGCGGGTGCGTACCGGGTCGACGAAGTGTTCGTGCAGGTGGTCGACGTACTCGACCATCCGACCGTCCAGGCTGGTGCCGACCCGCAGGTAGTCGAAGATCGCCAGATGCTGGACGTACTCGCAGAGGCCGACGCCGCCCGCGTGCGGGCAGATCGGCACCCCGAACTTGGCGGCCAGCAGGATCTCGGCGAGCACCTCGTTGACCCCGGCGACCCGGCAGGCGTCGATCTGCATCACGCCGATCGCCTCGGCCTGCAACAACTGCTTGAAGATCACCTTGTTGGCGGCCACCTCGCCGGTGGCCACCCGGCACCGCCCGCCGGTCAACTCGGTCACCGCCCGGGCGATGCGAGCATGGCCGAGGATGTCGTCGGCGTGCGTCGGCTCCTCGATCCAGTACGGGTCCACCTCGGCCAGCGCGGTCATGTTGGTGATCGCCTCGTCGACGTCCCACACCTGGTTGGCGTCCATCATCAGCAGCGCGTCCGGGCCGATCTCCGACCGGATGATCCGGGCCCGCCGCAGGTCGTCGGCGGGCGGGCCGCCCACCTTCATCTTCATCGCCCGCCACCCGGCCGCGTACGCCTCCCGCGTCAAGGCTCGCACCTTGTCGTCGGGGTAGCCCAGCCAGCCCACCGAGGTGGTGTACGACGGGAAACCGTCGCGCTCCAGCACGGCCAGCCGATCGGCGAGCCCGTCACGGCCCTTGTCCAGGATGGCGGCGGCCTCGTCCGGGGTCAGCGCGTCGGTGATGTGGCCGAAGTCCACGTTGGCGACCAGTTCGTCGGTGGGCATCTCGGCCAGGTAGCGCCACATCGGCCTGCCGGCCAGCTTGGCGCGCAGGTCCCACACCGCGTTGACGAGCGCCCCGGCGGCCATGTGGATGACCCCCTTCTCCGGGCCCAGCCAGCGCAGCTGCACATCGGCGACGAGGGAGCGCCAGAACGCCACCGGCTCGGCGGTGATCTCCTGCATCGTCCGCCCCCGCACGTGGTGGGCCAGGGCGTCGACCGCCGCGCAGGTGATCTCGTTGCCACGACCGTTGGTGAAGGTGAACCCGGCACCGGTCGGCCCGTCGTCGGTGCTCAGCTCGACGTAGGTGGCCGAGTAGTCACCCCGGTTGATGGCGTCGGAGCCGTCGCCGCTGGCAGCGGTGGGAAACCGCACGTCGTGCACGGTGACGTCGGTGATGGTGGTCATGATTTCTCCCCGAACTTGAAGACCTGCTTCGGCAGCCGGTACGCCAGGTCGACGATGGTCTCGGCGGCCTCGTCCATGGGCAGCCGGTGCTCGGCGACCAGCCGGGCCAGGAAGCCCGCGTCGATGCGGCGGGCCACGTCGTGGCGTACCGGAATGGAGCAGAACGCGCGGGTGTCGTCGACGAACCCGGCGGTGTTGTAGAAGCCGGCCGTCTCGGTGACGGTCTCCCGGAACCGGCGCAGCACCTCGGGGGAGTCCAGGAACCACCAGGGCGCGCCGAGCAGCAGGGCGGCGTACCCGCCGGCCAGGGGCGCGAGTTCCCGGGTGAAGGTGTCCTCGTCGAGGGTGTAGAGCACGACCCGCAGCCGGGGGTCGTTGCCGTAGGCGTCCAGCAGCGGGGCGAGCGCGTGCACGTACTCGGTGACCTGCGGGATGTCGCCGCCGACGTCGCGGCCGTGCCGGGCGTACAGCCAGCGGTTGTGGTTGCGGACCGCGCCCGGGTGCAACTGCATGACCAGGCCGTCGTCCAGCGACATCCGGGCGAACTCCAGCAGCATGTGTGCGGCGAACGCCTCGGTGTCGCCGGGCTCGGCCCGGCCCCGCCGGGCCCGGTCGAACAGCGTCGCCGCGTCCGCGCCGAGGTCGAGGGTGCGGGCGGTGCGGTGACCGTGGTCGGACGAGGTGGCCCCGGCGTCGATGAACGCCGCCCGGCGGGCCCGCAGCGCGGCCAGATAACCGGCGTACGTGCCGGTGTCCTCGCCGGTGATCTCGCCGAGCCGGTCGACGTTCGCCGACCAGTCCTCGAACTCCAGGTCGACCACGTTGTCCGGGCGGAACGTGGTGACCACCCGCCCACCCGGACCGCCCCAGCCGTCGGCGGCCAGCTTCGCGTGCCGACCCAGGTCGTCCAGGGGCGACTCGGTGGTGGCCAGCACCTCGATGTTGAACCGTTCGAACAGCGCCCGGGGCCGGAAGTCCGGCTCGGCGAGCTTGGCGGCGAGGGCGTCGTACACCTCGTCGGCGGTGGCCGGGGACAGTCGGGTGTCGACGCCGAAGACCTCGGTGAAGGTCTGTTCCAGCCACAGCCGTGACGGGGTGCCCCGGAACAGGTGCCAGTGCTCGGCGAAGCGACGCCAGATCCGTCGCCCGTCGGTCTCCACCGGGGTGCCGTCGCGGCTGGGCACACCCAGCTCGGACGGGGGTACACCCTGGCTGAGCAGCATCCGGGTCAGGTAGTGGTCGGGCACGATGAGCAGCTGCGCCGGGTCACCGAACGGCTGGTCCTCGGCCAGCAGCGCCGGGTCGACGTGCCCGTGGGGGGAGATGATGGGCAACCTTGCCACCAGCGCGTACAGCTCCCGGGCCAGTGCGCGTTGGCCCGGGTCGGCGGGGAGGAGCAGGTCTGGTCGGGTCGAGGTGGGCACGGGGTGCGACTCCTGGGGTAGAGGTCAGTCGAGGGTGAGCAGGTCGGCGACGCGTACCGGGGCGCCGGTGTCGAAGGACCGGTTGGCGGCCAACCCGGTGAGCAGGGCCAGTGCGCCGTCCCGGGCGCTGGCCGCCCGGTGCAGCGGGTCGGTCGCCCCGCCGAAGAGGACCTGGGTCATCCGGGCGTCCGCGCCACCGTGCCCGTGGCGGGTGTACCCGTCGACCTCGATGCGTTGGGGTGGGGACCAGAAGGGACGCAGGGTCAGTGTGGCCGAGCCACCTTCGGCGGCGGCCTGGTCGCCGTGCAGCGCGGCGCCCTTGAGCGCGCCGGCCGCGGCCGGGCTGACGTAGTCGCTCTCGGTGACCTCCAGTTCGAGGCGGCCCCGGCTGCCGTTGACCATCACCCGGTAGCCCTCCCAGGGGGCGTACGCGGTGAGGTGGTAGGTCATCGTCGCGCCGGTACTGTAGGTGGCCAGCACAGCCATGTCGTCCTCGATGCTGACTCCGGGGGCGAAGACGTTGCGGTCCCGGTGGTATCCGTCCTCGGCCTCGGCGTCGAGGTACAGCTCGCGGAGCCGGGGGTGCTCGGCCAGGCGCAGCGCGAACGGGTCGTCGTCGGCGGCGGGGCTGGCGTGTGCCCGGTCGTAGTCGCGGGCGTAGCCGTGCCGGCGGCCGTTCTCGCCGTAGAAGAACAGCCGTCCGGCCGCGTACACCTGCACGGGTGTGGCATTCAGCCACCAGTTGACCAGGTCGAAGTGGTGGCTGGCCTTGTGCACCATCAGCCCGCCGGAGCTGGCCTTGTCGCGGTGCCAGCGGCGGAAGTAGTCGGCGCCGTGGCGCACGTCGAGCAGCCACTCGAAGTGCACCGAGCCGATCTCGCCGACCGCGCCCTCGGCGAGCAGCCGGCGCATCTGCTCGTGCAGCGGGTTGTAGCGGTAGTTGAAGGCGACGGTGACCCGCCGGCCGGTGCGGCGTACCGCGTCGAGGATGCGTTGGCAGCGCGGCGCGTCGGTGGTCATCGGCTTCTCGGTGACCACGTCGCAACCGGCCTCCAGGGCGGCGACCACGTACTCGTCGTGGGTGACGTCCACCGAGGTGACCAGGACGACCTCGACCCGCTCCTTGACCAGCATCGCGGTGAAGTCCCCGGCGTGGTACGTGGGCACCCGCGGATGGCCGAGCTCGCTGAGCCAGCGGTTGTGGGCGTCCATCCGGGCCTGGTTGACGTCGGCGAAGGCGACCAGTTCGGCGGTGTCGGCGTGGTCGTGGACCAACGCGCGGACGAACATCTCGGCGCGGGCGCCGGTGCCGACCACGGCGTACCGGGCCCGTCTGCCGGATTGCGGAGACACGAACCGATCCTCCTCGATCTCTCTGCAAACCTTTGCAGCGAAGTAATCATGCTCGATCCCTCGGCGTCAACGGTGCGTCAGTAATCAGCGGCCTTTGTGGTGATTCATGAGTATTGGAGGGCATGGCGAGCGCGGCCGTGAAACCTAGCTGTAATCATCGGCCGTTGACACTGGAGCAACCGTTTGCATTAATTGGCGGCACCCGTGACCGCCGACACATCGACGAAGGGGGCCGCAGTGCCAGTCACGATCCGGGACGTAGCGCGGGCCTCCGGGGTGCACATCTCCACCGTCTCCCGCACGTTCTCCGCACCCCACCTGGTCAACCCGGAGACGCGGGTACGCGTGCTCGCCTGCGCCGAGGACCTGGGCTACCGCCCCAACCGGGCCGCCCGCGCCCTCATCACCGGCCGTACGCACAACATCGGGCTGATCATCGCGGACATCGCGAACCCGTTCTTCCCGCCCCTGATCAAGGCGGCGGAGAGCCAGGCCCGGCACCGCGACTACCACGTCTTCGTGGCCGACACCAATGAGGACGCCGCCGCCGAGGAAGAACTGGTCCACGCCCTGGCGAAGCAGGTCGACGGGGTGCTGCTGTGCAGCCCACGGATGAGCAACAGCCTGATCGAGCAGCTCAGCCGGGAGGTCCCGCTGGTGGTGGTCAACCGCCAGCTGGCCGGTCTGCCGTGCGTGCTGATGGACGTCGGTCAGGGCGCCCGCTCGGCCATCGAACACCTGGCCGGCCTCGGCCACCGGCAGATCGCCCTGCTCGGAGGGCCGCGTGGTTCCTGGACCAGCCGGGAGATCCGCCGCGCGGCCGGTGTGGCGGCCCGGACGGCCGGCGCGGAGCTGACCGTGCTCGGCCCCAACCCACCCACCGAGCACGGTGGACTGGCCCAGGCGGAGCAGGTCCGCCGGGCCGGGGTCAGCGCCGTGCTCGCCTACAACGACCTGATGGCGATCGGCCTCCTGGAGGGGCTCGACGCACTCGGGGTCGCGGTGCCGCAGGAGGTGAGTGTCGTCGGGGTCGACGACATCTCACTGAGCCGCCTCACCCGCCCCAAACTGACGACGGTGGCCACCCCGACCGCGGCCGCCGGCCGGACGGCCGTCGACATGTTGCTGCAACACGACACCGACCTTCCGCGCACCGGGCGGGCCGGCGGTGCCGGGACCACAGTCGGCGTCCGTCGCACCACCGCACAGGTAATGCTCCAGACCGAGTTGGTCATCCGCGACTCCACCGGACCGGGCCCGTATGCCGGCCGGGAGCGTCCCGGTGCCGCTGCCGCAGGCCCGGGCCCGCATCGCCGTGCGGACCCGGGCGGCCCGAAAGTGGCCGCCGGTGACGTCGTCGCCTCCTAACGCCAAGGAGTGAGCGCACATGCACCCCGCAACGCACCCCACCAGCGCGCCCGACGGGCGCACTTACCGTACCCCCCTGCTGCGTCGCCGACTGCTGCGCGGCCTGCTCGCCGCGGTCGTGGCCCTGCCCCTGGTCGGGGCTGCCGCGGCCTGCGGCGGCGACGACGCGTCCGACGGCAAGACCAAGATCTCCATCTTCTGGTGGGGCGGTGACGCCCGCAACCAGCTGACCGCGCAGGCGCTGGAGCTCTACACCAAGAAGAACCCGGACGTCGTCTTCGAGACCACCTGGCAGGCAAACCAGGGCTACTTCGACAAGCTGGCCACCCTCACCGCCGGCGGCAACCCGCCGGACATCTTCCAGATCGACGACAACTACCTCACCGAGTACGCGGCCCGAAACGCCACCCTGGACCTGAAGAAGTACCAGGACTCCGGTGACCTGGACACCACCAAGTTCCCGCCCAGCCTGCTCCAGTACGGCGTGGTCGACGGCAAGCTCGCCGGCCTGGCCGCCGGGGAGAACACCCAGGGCCTGGTCTACAACAAGACCCTGCTGACCAAGAACGGGTTGCCCGAGCCGACCACCGGGATGAGCTGGGAGGAGCACATCGCCTGGGCCGAGCAGGTCAGCAAGAAGACCGGCGTGCCCGGCACCCAGGACCCGAGCGCCGACTACAAGGCGTTCTGGGTGTGGCTGCGCCAGCAGGGCAAGGACCTCTACTCCGGCAGTGACCTGGGCTTCACCGCCGAGGACGTGACCAAGTGGTTCGAGCTGTGGAAGGGGGCCCGGGACGCCGGCGCCACCCCGACCGCCGACGTCATCCACGAGGGCAACGCCACCGACATCACCAAGCAGCTCGTGGTCACCGGCAAGTCGGCCACCTCCTGGGTCTGGGTCAACCAGATGCCGGAGCTGAAGAAGAACACCGCCGACGAACTGGGCGTCATCGCGTACCCCGGTGACCCGAGCGCCCAGTGGGCCCGTGCCTCGATGTACTGGTCGGTCTTCCGGGGCAGCAAGAACGCCGACATCGCGGTCGACGTGATCAACTTCCTGGTCAACGACCAGGAGGCGGTCAAGCTGCTCGGCACCGACCGGGGTCTGCCGTCCAACCTGGACCTGCGCCGGGTGGTCAGCGACGACACCACCGACCCGGCGATGAAGCAGTCCATCGAGGTGGAGACCAAGCTGGCCGAGACCTTCGGCGAGGCGCCGCAGGTGCCGATCAAGGGCCACAGCAAGGTACGCGCCGAGCTGACCAAGGCCGCCGAGAACGCGCAGTACGGCCGGGCCACCCCCGCCGAGGCCGCCGCCCAGTTCATCGCGGCCTGCAAAGCGGCAATCGCCTCCTGACCGCACCGCGTCACCCGGAGAGGAGCAGTTCGTGGCCCTGACCACGGCGCCCGACCCGACCCGCCGCGGCACCGGATCCGTCCGACCCCCCGCCACCCGGCGCGGGACCGGACGGATCCGGCACGGGGAAGGTCTGGCCGGCTACGTCTTCCTGTCGCCCTGGCTCATCGGCCTGATGGGCATCACGGCGATACCCATGCTGTTGTCGCTGTACCTCAGCTTCACCAACTACGACATCCTCACCCCGTGGTCCGAGGTGGAATGGGTCGGGCTGGCCAACTACGAACGGATGTTCACCGCCGACCCATCGTGGTGGCACTCGGTCCGGGTCACGCTGCGCTTCGCGCTGATCGCCGTACCGCTGAAGCTGGCTGCGGCGCTCGGGGTTGCCCTGCTGCTCAACCGCGCCTGGCGTGGGGTCGGGTTGTTCCGTGGTCTGTTCTACCTGCCGTCGCTGCTCGGCGGCAGCGTGGCGCTGGCCATCGTCTGGGTGAACATGTTCAACCGCGATGGCGCGTTCAACTCGTTCCTCGCCCTGTTCGGCATCGAGGGCAAGCCCTGGGTCAACGACCCCGACTGGGCTCTGGAGACCCTGATGGTGCTGGCCATCTGGCAGTTCGGCGCGCCGATGGTGATCTTCCTGGCCGGGCTCAAGCAGGTGCCGACCGAGCTGTACGAGGCCGCCGCGGTGGACGGGGCCGGCAAGTTCCGGCAGTTCGTCAGCGTCACCCTGCCGATGCTCTCCCCGGTGATCTTCTTCAATCTGGTGCTGGAGACCATCAACGGCTTCCAGGGCTTCACCGCCGCCTTCGTGCTCTCCAACGGCACCGGCGGGCCGATCGACTCGACCCTGATGTACACGCTGAACCTGTACATCGCCGGGTTCACCGATCTGGAGATGGGCTACGCCTCGGCGATGGCCTGGGTCTTCCTGATCGCCATCGCGCTCATCACGGCCGTCTTCTTCAGCACCGGCCGGTTCTGGGTGCACTACTCCGACGGGGAGGACCGCTGATGGTGGCGAACACCGTGGCCCCGCCCGTGGCGGCCCGCCCGGAGCGCTCGCGCAGCCGATCCTGGCTGCGGCTGATCATCCTGCTGGCCATCGTGGCGGTCGTGCTCTACCCGCTGATCTGGATGATCGGCACCTCGGTCAAGTCGCAGCAGGAGATCGTCAGCAACATCGGTCTGCTGCCTGAGCACTTCACCCCGGGCAACTACCCCGACGGGTGGAGCAACTTCGACGTCAGCTTCGGCCGGTTCTTCGGCAACAGCGCGATGGTCAGCCTGCTGACCGTCCTCGGCAACGCGGTGAGCTGCCTGCTGGCCGCGTACGCCTTCGCCCGGTTGAAGTTCCGGCTGCGCCGGCTGTGGTTCGCCATCATGATCGGCACCCTGCTGCTGCCGGCGCACGTGCTGATCGTGCCGCAGTACATCCTGTTCCGCACCCTCGGCCTGGTCGGCGGCGACTGGCCGTACCTGCCGCTGCTGATCCCGCAGTTCCTCGCCACCGAGGCGTTCTTCGTCTTCCTGATGGTGCAGTTCATGCGGGGCATCCCGCGCGAACTGGACGAGGCCGCCCGGATCGACGGCGCGGGCGCGTTCGGCATCTTCCGGCACGTCATCCTGCCGTTGAGCCGGCCCGCCCTGGTCACCACGGCGATCTTCTCGTTCATCTGGACCTGGAACGAGTTCTTCCGGCAACTGGTCTTCCTGTCCGAGTTGAGCGACTACACCGTGCCGGTGGCGTTGACCCTGTTCATCGACTCGACAAGCCAGAGCGCCATCGGCCCGATGTTCGCCATGGCGGTGCTCTCCCTGCTGCCGGTCTTCGTGTTCTTCGTCGCCTTCCAACGGATGCTCGTCGAGGGGATCAACACAAGTGGAATCAAGGGCTGAGCAGCCGCCGGGCCGCGACTGGCGGGACACCGTACGCGATGGGGCCGATCTGGCGCTGGTGGGCATCCTGACCGTGCTCGCCTCGGCGCCGGTGCTGACCGCCGGCGCGGCGATCGGCACCGCCAGCGCCGCCGTGCACGACTGGCTGGCCACCGGCAGTTGGCCCACCGCCCGGCAGATCATCTCCCGGTTCGGTCGGGGACTGCTGCCCGGCGTGCCGGCCACCCTGCTCGGGCTGGCCGCCGTCGGGCTGCTCGCCACAAACCTGACGGCCCTGGCCACCGGCCGGGTGCCGGGCGGCGGCGTGGGGTTGGCCGTCACCGTCGTGGTGGCGGCGGCCCTGCTCGGGTACGCCGCCGCGATCGTGGTCGAGGTCGGCCGCACCGGGGGCACCGGGTGGCCCGCGGCGGTCTCCCGGGCCGCCCGCGCCTGCCTCGACCACCCGGCGACCTGCGCCGCGCTGGCCGGCACCAGCCTCGTCGCCGTGCTGCTCGGGGTGCTGGTCACCCCGGTCGCGGTGCCGATCCTCGCCGGGTACGCGCTGGCCGCCGTGCACGCGGTCGCCCGCCGTCGCCCGCTCACCCGGGCGGAGCTGTCATGACCATCGACGATCAGGAATTGCTTGTCGACGGTACGCCGGTGGCCCGGTACGTGCTCGCCCCCGACCTGGACGCCACCCACGGCCCGCGGCCCTACCTGCATCCGGTGCGTACCCTGGCCGGCACCCGGGTCACCGACGCGCTCCCCGCCGACCACGTCTGGCATCTCGGGGCCTCCCTGGCGGTGCAGGACGTCAACGGCACCAACCTCTGGGGTGGGCGCACCTACGTCCGCGACCTCGGCTACACCTGGCGTGCCGACCACGGTCGGATCGTCCACGCCGGATGGAACCACCGCTCGACCGACCGGCTCGACCACCTGCTGCACTGGTGCGACCCGACCGGCGCGGTCCTGCTCACCGAGCGACGCACCCTGGCCGCGGCAGCGGTACCGGAGCAGGCCGACGCAGCGGGCCGGGATCGGGACGGCGCGCCGAGTTCGGCACCCGCGCGAGGCGGGGCCTGGCGACTCGATGTGGACAGCGTGCTCACCGCCCCCGCCGACCGGGACGTCGTGCTGGGCAGCCCGGCCACCAACGGCCGGCCCGGTGGGGCCGGCTACGGCGGGTTCTTCTGGCGGGCGGTGGCCGGCGAGCCACCCGAGGTGTTCACCGCCACCCGTGCCGGCGAGGAGACGGTCAACGGATGTGCCGATCCGTGGCTGGCGATGACCGGCCGGTCACCGGAGGGTGGCGCGTACACCCTGGTCTTCAGCGGTCTCGGTCCGGGCGACCGGTGGTTCGTCCGGACCACCATGTATCCCGGGGTGTGCGTCGCCTTCGCCTTCGCGCGGACCGCGACCATCCCGGCCGGCACCAGCCGCCGCAACCACTACCGGGTGGTGGTGGCCGACGGCACCCTCACCTCCCACACCGCCGCCGCCCTCGCCGACCTGCGGTGAGCTGTGGCAGTCGAGCTGGTCGACACGCCGTCCACCCGCTTGTGCGCTGCCACAGCCCGACAGTGCCCACCAGCTCGACTGCGCATCGTGGTCAGCCGGCGCCGAGGCAGACGAACGCGGCCGCGGTGGCCGAGGCGGTGTGATCGCCGGTGGCCACGAAGGCCCGCTGGGCGGCGGCGAGGGCCTGCGCCGGTTCGGCACCGGCGTGCATCCGCAGGTGCAGGTCCACCATGAGTTCGGTGGTGGGTTCCGCCGGCACCGGCAGCACGGTGGCGATCAGGCATCGGGTGCCCAGCGCCAGCAGGACCGCCGCGAAACCCATGATCTCGTCGCCGGGGCGTACCCCGGACAGGCCTGATTCGCAGGCGGAGAGCACCACGCAGCCGGGCGGTCGGGCGATGCGCTCCCACTCGTAGGCGAACAGCGGCCCATCGGCCAACTCCAGGGTGGAGAACTGGGGGTTGTCGGCGCGGAACGTGCCGTGCGCGGCGATGTGCACCATCGGGGCGCCGTCCAGGGCGGCGGTCAGCGCCTCGGCGGTGGCGTTCGACCCGGTGAGCAGGCGGGCGGTGGGCAGCACCTCGGCGAGCCGCTTGACCTCCACCGCACCGGCGGGCAGTCGTGGGCCGCTGGCCAGTGTCGGCGTACCCGCCCAGGTCTGCTGCTGCGCGGCGGCGAGCCAGGCGGTCGCCGACGGTGCGACCGTCACCGCCCGGCCGGCGCAGGTGGGCAACCCCGCCCAGCCGACCGCGTGCAGCGCGCCGACCGGCACGATCACCAGCGGCCGATCGGCCAGCCGCCGCCGCAGCGGGTCGAACAGTTGCCGGTCCAACGCCGCCGCGGCGTGCGCCGCGCCGGTCCGGGCGGCCGTCGAGTCCCCGGTGACGATCAGCCGACGTAGCCCGAAGCGGTGCCAGCGGGCCAGCCGGGTCGCCTCGGCCGACGGACCGAGATCGTGCAGGCTGGCCCGTCCGTCGGCGACCACCACCGCCCCGAGCCGGTCGCCGTGCACGAACAGTTCGACGAGCACCCGGGGGCCGAGCCGGTCGGCCAGCTCACCCACCCGGGGCGGGGCCGGCGTGGTCGTCGCGCCGGTCACCAGCCGGGTCAGGTCGCGGATCCGATGCTCCAGCCGGGCCTGCCGGCCGCGCAGCACGCGTACCGGCCGGCCGGTCAGCACCGCGTCCTCCAGCAGGCCACTGACCAGCCTGAGTTCGGCAAGCGCCGTGACGAGTTCGGCGTCGTCGGGCGGCAACGCCGGCCGGTTCCGCAGCGCGGTCGCGCGCCACCGCTCCGCCCAGGCCAGCACCCGCGCCGGTGCGCCGGCCCGGACGGCGATGTCCAGTCCCTCGGCCGCCAACTCCTGCCCGTACGCCCCGCTGTTGGCCCGCAGTTCGGTGGCGCCGAGCGAGGTCCGGTGCCGGTCGAGGACGGCCAACCCGCGACGCAGGGCCCGTGCGGCGGCGGCTTCGTCGCCGCGCAGCCGATGCCACAGCGCCTGGGCGTACCAGCCCTGGGCGCGCCGGGGCGCCGTCCCCCGACCCCGCGTGCGGGCGACCGTGCCGAACAACTGTGCGGCGCGGTCGACGCGACCCAGCGCCGACGCCAGCAGACCGGCGTCGATCCGGGTGAGCTGCGCGGGATCCGGCCAGCCGGTCGCGTCGAGTTGATCGGCCGTCCGCACCATCGCGGCGAACAGGGCGGCGGTGCGGGTCCCGCGACGGAACTCGGCACGCAGCTCGACGTGTCGGGCGAAGGCAGCCCAGATGCGGCGACCCTGCCGGCGAAATCGGGTTCGTGCCGCGGCGGCGGCCTCGGTCGCGGTGTCCAGGTCACCGGCGAGCAGCGCGGCGCGTGCCTGGGCCAGCAGCGCCTCGGCGAGGTCGGAGGCCATGCCCCGCCGCCGCAGTTCGTCGACCGCTGCGGCGGCGACCTCGGTCGCCTCGTCGACCAGGGGCACCGACAGCAGCAACTCGAAGCGGTCCAGCAGCAGCGCCGGTCGAGGTACGGCGAGGCGGTGGTACTCCTCGCCGACGGCGGCGAACCGGCGCAGGGCGCCCGCGATGTCACCGCGTCGGCCGGCCGCGATGCCGCCGTTCCAGCGGGCGTCGGCTGCGGCGAGGTCCAGCCCGAGTTCACCGAAGATGCTCGCCGCCCGGGTGAGGTCGTCGACGTCGCCGTTGCCGCCCCGGTGGGCGTTGAGCAGCCCCCGGTTGTTGCGGGCCCGCGCCTCCAGCAGCAGATCGCCTGCACGCTGGGCGATGTCGATGGCCAGCCCGTAGTCGCGGACCGCCTCGTCGTACCGGCCCCGGTAGTGCAGCACCACCCCGCGCTGCATGCGGGCCCGCCCGGCGTCGGCGCCGGTGAGTTCCGGCAGCGCGGCGGTCACCGCGCGCAGGGCCGCCGAGGTGCGGCCGGCGGTGGCCAGGACGTAACCGAGGCTCATCCGGGCCAGCGCGCGGGTCCGGGCCGACTCGGCGGCGCGGACCGCCCGGCGCAGGTGGTGCAGCGCGCCGGTCAGGTCGTTGAGTTCCCGCAGCGCCAGGCCGATGGCCCGCTCCGCAGTGGAGCGTGCGTCGTCGTCGACGTGCCTGGTGGTGAGTACCCGCTGGGCGATCGTGATCGCCTCACGTGGGCGGCGCTGGACGGTGTCGAGCGCCAGCGCAGCGATGCCGGCACCGGCAGCGGTGCTGTCGGGCATGAGAGAAGGTTTCACCAGCTATCGCGTACTGTCAATGCCCGGGAATCGTCTCACGGGTGTGGCCGCATTGCGGTCACCCGGACAGGCCATTGACATATGCCGATTGCTTGGAAGAATTGGCGAGGCCTGCGGAATTCGACTTGCCCGCCACCAGTGACTTGCCGTTTCCTGGGCTATCTGGGAGGACTCTTGCTTCCTGACTATCCCCGAACGGGCAATTCCCATCGGCTGTCCCGACGGCGACTGCTGACCGCCTCCGCGCTGGCCGCGGCCGCCATCCCACTGGGCATCGGGTCGAGGGCGGCCGCATCGCGCGCCGACCAGGACCCCGACGACACCGCATACCAACTCGCCTTCGCCCGGGTGCTGGATGCGGACCGCAATGTGCGGCGACACATCGTCGCCGGACGCGAATTCCTTTACCGTCCTCGGCAACTGCTCGCCGCCGCCGCAGATGCCGGTCGGGTCGCCGCCTGGCTGAGAAGCCGCGGGCATTCGGTCACCATTGGCGATGGATTCGCCGGAGTCACCCTACTGCTGTTCGCCACGGAGACCGACATTCCGGCGATCGTGGGGATGCTGCGCGACCCCCGGCAGTGGTCCGGCCAACCGGTCCCGCGGGTCCAACCGCACCACGTGCTGCTCGGCCTGGGCAACATCATGGGCAACCCGTCCGGGCCGCCCCGGGCGGTCGCCGCGCTGCCGCCACCGGACCCGACCCGGCTCGCCGAGGGCGCGGGGGTGACGGTCGGGGTCTGCGACACCGGCATCTGGCGGTACGCCGGCCAGCAGCATCCGCACTGGCTCGACGGCGCCTACCTGCCCGAGCCCGACGACGAGGACCCGCTCTACACGTACGCCGACGTGCTCGCCCCGCAGGGCGGTCACGGCACCTTCGTCGCCGGGGTGGTGCGTCAGGCCGCGCCCGGTGTACGGGTCGATCCCGAAGCGGCCCTGGACCCGACCGGCATCGGCGACGAGTCGATGGTGGTGGCCGCCCTGAGCCGGCTGTCGCCCGAGGTCAGCGTGGTCAACCTGTCCCTGGGCGGCTACACCCTCGACGACCAGCCCTCGCTGCCACTGGCCAACGCCCTGGCCGCGCTGCCGTCGACGACCGCGGTGGTGGCGGCGGCGGGCAACGCCGGCCTCCGCCGGCCACTGTGGCCGGCCGCGCTGGAGCGGGTGGTGGCGGTGGCGGCGCTCAGCCTGGGCCCGGCGGGACTGGTACCGGCCGACTACAGCGGGTACGGGCCGTGGGTCAACGCCTGCGCCCTCGGTCGGCACGACAGCACCTACGTCGCGGGCATCATGCCGTTGCCCGGACGACCGACCCGCGTGTTCCACCGCTACGCCAGCTGGGCCGGCACGTCGTTCGCCACCGCACACGTCAGCGGTCGCCTGGCCGCCCTGATGACCGCCGGCGGGCTGAGCGCCGACGCGGCCCGGCTGACGCTGCTCGCGCAACCCCGCTGGCACCCCGACTACGGAGTGCTGGTGCCGTGAGCACGAGGGAGCTGGTCGTCGCCGCCGCGGACGGGGACGAGTCGGCCTGGGTCGAGCTGGTACGCCGGTACACCCCGCTGGTGTATTCGGTGATCCGTTCGCACGACCTGACCGGTGCCGACGCGGCCGACGTCAACCAGACCGTCTGGCTGCGGCTGGTGGAGCAACTCGGCCGGCTGCGCGACCCGGAGGCGTTGGCCGCCTGGCTGGCCGTCACCACCCGGCGCGAGTGTTACCGGATGTCGCGGCTCGGTCGGCGTACCCGACCCGTGGACCCGTCCGACGATGCGCTGGAGGCGCACCACGGGACCTGGGCGAACGTCGCGGCGCCGGACGAGGACCTGTTGCGCGCGGAGCGTCGGCAGGCGTTGCGGGAGAGCTTCGCCCAGCTTCCGCCGCGCTGTCAGGAACTGCTCGCGTTGCTGACGGCCGATCCGCCGCTGAGCTACCGGCAGATCGCCGACCGGCTGGGCGTACCGGTCGGCAGCATCGGGCCGACCCAGGCCCGTTGTCTGCGCAGGTTGCGCGACTGTCCGGCCCTCGCGCCGTACCTTGTTCCTGATCGGTCCGCATCGTCGAAGGCGGGTGAACGCGATGGAGCCGTGGCCGCCGGTCGATGACGACCGGTTGACTGTGGAGTTGGGCGCGGCGCTGTGGAACGCCGGGGGAGTGCCCGAGGAATATCTGACCGCGGCGCGGGCGGCATTCGCCTGGCGGACGGTGGACGCCGAGCTGACCCTCGCCGAGCTGACCTTCGACTCGGCGTACGAGCCGGTGGGGCAGACCCGGTCGGGTGCATCCGTACGGACCCTGTCCTTCCGGGGCGGCCCGATCGTGTTGGAGATCGAGGTCAGCGCCGCGGGAGTCGTCGGTCAACTCTGCCCGGCCGAGGGCGGTCGGGTCAGCGCCCGGACCGCCGACGGCACCTACGACGAGACCTCGGTCGACGCCGTGGGCCTGTTCTCCCTCGGCGTCCCGCCGCCCGGTCCGGTGCAGTTGCTCGCCGAGGCCGGCGGGTTCACCGTGGCCACCGACTGGGTCTGCCTGCGCTGACACCGCGGGGTCGCCGGCCGGGTAGGCCGCGCTGACGGGGGTTGCGGCCCGGCCGGGCCGCAACCCCCTCGCACTACCGCTTCACCGCGCTGATCAGGTACTGCACGCCGCCGAGGTCGGTCCGCTTGGCCCCCGAGGCATCCGGGCCGAACTGGGTCACGTTGAACGCGATCTCCCGGTCCGACGCGGCCGTCGCGGTGAACAGCAGCGAGAACTCCACCCGCTCGCCGGGGTTGAGCCGCAGGTTACCGAGACTGGCCCGGGTGGGCTCCACGATCTCCACCTGGGTGCGGCCGACGGCGCGTACGCCCGTGCCGACCGCGCCGCCGGCCCGCCAGCGCTCGAACAGGTCCGGACCGAGGTCGACGACGACCCGGCCGCCGATGCCCTGCAACGGTTGGGTCGCCTCGAAGACCAGGTCGTTGGCGGACGGCACCCGCAGCGAGTTGCCGATGGCGAAGGGCCGGACGGCCGGATTCGTCTGACCGGCGTTGAGCCGTACCGAGTCGACGTTGCGCCACGCGATGTTGTTGTTCTGCCGGGTGTTGGTGCTGATGTCCGGGCCCTCGGGGACCATCGGGTCGGTGTCGGACACCCAGCGCGCGAGCAGGCAGAAGTGACCCGGCCCGGGCACTCCCGTCCACGGGATGGTGACCGTCGTGACGCCCGCGGGGGCGGCGACGGTGGCCGCGCCGATGTGCGTCCAGTGGGCCGGCCAGGTCGCGCCGCCACCGGGCGTCGTCCGGTAGACGTGCAGCGTTCCGAAGCTGGTGCCCGCGCCGTACGGCCCGGGATTGCGCAGCTTGACGAAGATGTAGTTGGTCACTCCGACGATCGGGTTCTGGCTGGTGGCACACTCCACGGGAGTCGGGCAGACCTTGATGTCGGGGCTGGCCCACAGCGGGCCCAGCAAGTGCGGCTGGAGCCCTACGTCGCCGTCGACATCCTTGATGTAGACGTCGGTGCGGGCGGTCGGGGCGGCCCGGTCGGCTGCCGCGAGGGGCGCGGCGACGGCTGCGGTGACCGACAGCAGACCGGCCAGCGCGGCACCCGCGACGACGCCCAGGACCACTCTGCGGACACGTCTTCCTGCACTGCTCATGACAGCGTTTCTCCCATCGACGGGGACTGGCCGACCCGGCGTTTCCGTACCGTGTCGGCGCGGTTACGCCTTTCCGGAGCCGGTGGCGACCCGGAAAATACCGTCGTGGTGTCGTCGTGCTGTCAGATGGCGCGAAGAGCGGCAAACTCCTTCGGAGGGTGACCGGGGTCAGTCCGGTACGGCGCGGCAGGAGGCGCGGACGACCAGCTCGGTGGGAAGCCGGATGTGGATGTCGCGTTCCACCCCCGCGATCAGGTCGACGAGCAGGCGCAACGCCTCGGCGCCCATCCGTTGTATCGGTTGCATGATCGTGGTCAGCGGCGGGTTGACCAGCGCCGACTCCGGCACGTTGTCGAAGCCGATCACGGACAGGTCGTCGGGCACCGACAGGCCCATGTTCCGGGCGACGTCGATCGTGGAGATCGCGGACAGGTCGTTACCGGCGAAGACCGCGGTCGGCCGGTCAGGGAGGGCGAGCAGTTCCGCGGCCGTGCCGGCGGCGCTCTCGATGCGGAACCCGCCGACGCGTACCAGCCGCTCGTCGACCGTCACACCCGCGTCGGCCATGGCCTGCCGGAAGCCCGCCTCACGCAGCCGCGACGACTCCAGGTCGGCGCGTCCGCTGATGTGCCCGATCCGGCGGTGACCGAGCGAGAGCAGGTAGTTGGTCGCCAGCACGGCGCCGGCGAAGTTGTCGGAGTCGACGGTGGGCAGCCCCGAGGGACCGGTGTGCGGGTCGACGGCGACGACGTGGAAGCCCTGTTTGGTCTCCACCACCGTCGGCGTGACGATGACGGCACCGTCGATGAGCGTTCCGGACAGCCGGGCCAGCGAGCGCCGTTCCCAGCCGACGGCCGTACCGGCCACGTCGCCGCTGGAGTAGGCGAGCAACTGGTAGCCGGTGCCGGTGACCCCCGCCGAGGCGCCCTTGAGCAACTCGGTGGAGAAGGGCTCGAACTCGGCCACGAGGATGCCCAGGACGTTGGTGCGGTGACTGCGTAAGCTCTGCGCGCCCAGGCTGGCCTCGTACCCGAGCTGGTGGATGACCTGCTGAACCCGCTCCACGGTCGCCTGCGCCACGCCGTACCTGCCATTAACCACCTTGGATACGGTTGCCACGGAGACGCCGGCCGCGCGGGCCACGTCCGACATGTTGACACGCTGCGGGAACGCCACGCCGACGATGATAGAGGGCGTCCGGGGCTCGATGAGCGGCGTATCGAAAACGTTATCGACACCGATTGACACTCGGTTACACGGCTGTAAAACTCCCCCGCAGGCCGAGCACCGCGACTGACTAGTCGAGGAGATACCGATGGCTATAAAGCGCCGCGTACGAACCGTCCTAGCGCTGTCCATCACCACCGCACTACTTGCCACCGGATGCAGCGGCGGCGAGTCCGAAGAGCCCGCCGAGAGCGAGCTGTACAAGAACCCGGTGACCCTGACCTGGTGGCACAACGCCAGTGAGGACGGTCCCGGCAAGGAGTACTGGCAGAAGGTTGCCAAGGACTTCAACGCGCTCCACCCCACGGTCACCATCGAGATCGAGGGAATCGAGACCAACCAGCTCCAGCGCACCCGGCTGCCCGCCGCGCTGCTGAGCAACGACCCGCCGGACATCTTCCAGGCCTGGGGTGGCGGTGAGATCCGCGAGCAGGTCGAGGCCGGCTACCTCAAGGACATCACCGAGCAGGTGAAGGACGAGGTCGCCAACATCGGCGGCGCCGCCGAGATCTGGGCCGTCGACGGCAAGCAGTACGGGCTGCCGTTCCGGATGGGTATCGAGGGCATCTGGTACAACAAGGACATGTTCGCGCAGGCTGGCATCACGGCCCCGCCGACCACGTTCGACGAGCTCAACGATGCCGTCACCAAGCTCAAGGCGATCAACGTCGTGCCGATCGCGGTCGGCGCCGGTGACAAGTGGCCGGCCGCCCACTGGTGGTACAACTTCGCGCTGCGGGCCTGCTCCGTCGACACCCTGAAGAAGGCCGCCAAGGACCTCGACTTCGAGGACCCGTGCTTCCTCAAGGCCGGCGAGGACCTGAAGGCCTTCATCGACACCAAGCCGTTCCAGAACAACTTCATCGCCACCCCGGGTCAGAACGACCCGACCAGCGCCAACGGCCTGCTCGCCAACGGCAAGGCCGCCATGGAGCTGATGGGCGACTGGAACAAGGGCACCCTGGACAACGTCGCCGAGGACCAGGAGAAGCTGAACAGTTTCATCGGCTGGTTCCCGGTGCCGGCGATCAGCGGCTCGCCCGGTGACCCGAAGGCGGCCCTCGGCGGCGGCGACGGGTTCGCCTGCGCCAAGAACGCCCCGGCGGAGTGCGTTGAGTTCCTCAAGTACATCGTCAGCCCCGAGGTGCAGAAGGGCTACGCCGAGACCGGCCAGGGCCTGCCCGCCGCCAAGGGTGCCGAGGACGGCGTCAAGGACCCGGCGCTGCGCTCCATCCTGGAGGCCACCACGAGCGCGACCTACGTTCAGCTCTGGCTGGACACCGCCTTCGGCAGCACCGTCGGCAACGCGATGAACGACGGAATCGTCGCCATCTTCGCGGGCAACGGGACGCCGCAGCAGGTCGTCGACGCGATGAAGTCGGCCGCTCGCAAGTGAGCTCCGCGAACCAGACCCTGAACCCCGCCGGCGGCGTGTCCGCGCCGCCGGCGGGGCTCCGGCCCGCCGATCGGAAATCCGGCCGGGCCGCCGAGACGCGACGCAAGTGGTACGAGATCATCGGGCTCACCACCCCGGCGATCGTCGTGTACGTGATGTTCGTCCTGGTGCCGATCGGCTTCGCCTTCTACTACAGCCTGTTCCGCTGGCGTGGAGTCGGACCGCCCACCGAGTACATCGGCTTCGACAACTACGTCATGGCCTTCCAGGACCCGATCTTCCTGGACGCGTTGCGCAACAACGCGTTCATCGTGTTCGGATCGCTGCTCATCCAGGGCCCCATCGCACTGGGCGTCGCCCTGCTGCTCAACCGCCACTTCCGCGGCCGTACGCTGTTCCGCCTGCTGGCGTTCGTGCCGTACGTGCTGGCCGAGGTCACCGTCGGCATCATGTGGAAGCTGATCCTGACCGAGAACGGCTCGTTCGACGCGTTGCTGCGCTCGATCGGGCTGGGTGGTCTGGTGCAGGCGTGGCTCGCCGACCTCGACTTCGTCATCTGGACGCTGCTGTTCGTCCTCACCTGGAAGTACGTCGGGTTCGCCATCATCCTGCTGCTGGCCGGGCTCTCCAACGTGCCGCAGGAGTTGAGCGAGGCCGCCCAGATCGACGGGGCGAGCTGGTGGCAGATCCAACGCCACGTCACCCTGCCGCTGCTGGGCCCGACCATCCGGATCTGGATGTTCCTGTCCATGATCGGCTCGTTGCAGGTCTTCGACGTCATCTGGGTGACCTCGGTGCCGGCGGTACGGTCGCTCGGCGCCTCCGCCACCATGGCGACCTACATGGTGGACAACGGCTTCTTCGCCCGGCTCTGGGGCTACGGCAACGCGATCGCGGTGATCCTGTTCGTCATCTCGTTCGTGGCGGCGGTGTTGTTCCAACGCTTCCTGCTCCGCCGCGACATCGAGGGCGCCATCACCAGAAAGGCAAAGTGACGTGACGACCGCGAACCCCGTACTGTCGCCCGCCAAGCGCCGCCCGGTGGCCTGGGGCAACCCGTTGACCTACGCCCTGGCGCTCGCGGTCGCGGCGGTGTCGATCACGCCGGTGATCTACGTGGTGATCGGTGGTTTCCGCACCACCCCGCAGATCGTCGCCAACCCGGCCGGCATGCCCGACCCGTGGGTCTTCGACAACTACATCCGGGTGCTGACCCAGGCCAACTTCTGGCGGCAGGCGCTCAACAGCGCCGTGGTGTCCCTGGGCACCACGCTCGGGGTGGTGGCCCTCGGGGTCTCCGCCGCGTTCGTGCTGGCCCGCTACACCTTCCGCGGGCGTGAGGCGCTCTACACCTTCTTCACCCTCGGACTGCTGTTCCCGGCCGGGGCGGCGATCCTGCCGCTCTACCTCATGCTGCGCGACCTCGGCCTGATCAACTCGTACTACGCGGTGATCCTGCCGCAGGTCGCGTTCTCGCTGCCGCTGACGATCGTCATCCTGCGGCCGTTCCTGACGGCCATCCCCCGTGAGCTGGAGGACGCGGCGGCGATCGACGGCACCGGCCGGCTCGGTTTCCTCTGGCGCATCATGCTGCCGCTGTCGCGGCCGGCGCTGGTCACCGTCGGCATCCTCGCCTTCGTCACCAGCTGGAACGCCTTCCTCCTGCCGTTGCTCGTGCTCGGTGACGCCAGCCTGCACACCCTGCCGCTGGGCGTGCAGCAGTTCTCCAGTCAGTACAGCTCCGACACGGCCGGCATCCTCGCCTTCACGTCGCTGGCGATGCTGCCAGCCCTACTTTTCTTCACCTTCGCCGAAAAGCAGATCGTCGGAGGCCTGCAAGGTGCGGTCAAGGGCTGAGCGGCAGCCGCACGAGCACCAGAAATGGAAGGCACAGCATGACTGAGGTCCGTCAAGTGGTGGGCGCGTCGGCGCCGGCTCAACCAGGTCCGCGCCACGACCGGCCGGACGGGCGGGACGGGCCAGACGGCGAGTCGCGCGTACGTGAGCTGCTCGGCCGGATGACGATCGAGGAGAAGGTCGCGCAGCTCGTCGGGTTCTGGGAGAAGGAGGACGGCGAGGCGGTCGCTCCGCTGCAGGGCGAGTTCGGCGACGTCGGCCGGCTGGAGACCTTCTCCCGGCACGGGCTGGGCCACCTCACCCGGGCGTACGGCACCCGTCCGGTCGACGCCGCCGCCCGCGTCTCCTGGCTGTGGAAGTTCCAGTCGGAACTGGTCACCGGCACCCGGCTCGGCATTCCGGCGATCGTGCACGAGGAGTGCCTGACCGGGTTGTCGGCCTGGAAGGCGGCCACCTTCCCCACTCCGCTGGCCTGGGGCGCCGCGTTCGACCCGGATCTCGTCACCGAGATGGGCGCGGCGATCGGGACGGTGATGCGTACGCTCGGCATCCACCAGGGGCTCGCCCCGGTGCTCGACGTCATTCGGGACCCGCGCTGGGGTCGGGTCGACGAGTGCATCGCCGAGGACCCGTACCTGGTCGGCACCCTCGGCACGTCGTACGTGCGCGGCCTGCAGTCCGAGGGCGTGCACGCGACGCTGAAGCACTTCGTCGGCTACTCCGCCTCGCGGGCCGGGCGCAACTTCGCCCCGGTGCACGCCGGTCCCCGGGAGATCGCCGACGTGCTGCTCCCGCCGTTCGAGATGGCGGTCCTCGACGGCAACGTCCGCTCGGTCATGCACTCGTACGCCGAGATCGACGGCGTGCCGGTCGCCGCCGATCCGACCCTGCTGACCGAGTTGCTGCGCGACCGGTGGGGCTTCGACGGCACCGTGGTGGCCGACTACTACGGCGTGGCGTTCCTGAACCTGCTGCACCACGTCGCGGAGGACCACGCCGAGGCGGCCGTGCAGGCGCTCACCGCCGGTGTCGACGTCGAACTGCCGACCGGCGACGCCTACCTGACCCTGATCGAGTCGGTGCGTACCGGCCGCATCGACGAGGCCCTGATCGACCGGTCGGTGCTGCGGGTGCTGCGCCAGAAGCTCGAACTGGGTCTGCTCGACGCCACCTTCGACGACGAGCCGGCGCAACAGATCGACCTCGACTCGCCCGAGCACCGGGCGATCGCCCGTCGGCTGGCCGAGAAGTCGATCGTCCTGGTCGCCAACCAGGGGGTGCTGCCGCTGCCGGCGGGGCGTCGGGTGGCGGTCATCGGCCCGAACGCCGACCGCGAGGCGGCGCTGTTCGGGTGCTACTCCTTCCTCAACCACGTGCTCGTCCAGCATCCCGGTGTGGAGACCGGCATCGAGGTGCCCACCGTGCTCGACGCGCTGCGGGTCGAGTTCGGTGCCGAGCAGATCACCTCGGCGGCGGGCTGCGCCGTGGACAGCGAGGACCGGTCCGGCTTCGCCGAGGCCGTCGCCGTGGCGTCCGACGCGGACGTCGCCGTGCTGGTCGTCGGTGACCACGCCGGCCTGTTCGGGCGCGGCACCGTCGGCGAGGGCTGCGACCGTGACGACCTGGAGTTGCCCGGCGTGCAGCGCCAACTCGTCGAGGCCGTGCTGGACACCGGCACCCCGGTCGTCCTGGTGCTGCTCAGCGGGCGACCGTACGGGGTGGGTTGGGCGCTGGACCGCTGCGCGGCAGTGGTGCAGGCGTTCTTCCCGGGCGAGGAGGGTGCCGGGGCGATCGCGGGCGTGCTCTCCGGGCGGGTCAACCCGTCGGGCCGGCTGCCGATCACCCTGCCCAGCTCGGCGGGGGCGCAGCCGTACTCGTACCTGCACCCCACGCTGGGGGAGGGCAACGAGGTGACGAGCCTGTCGGCGGCACCCGTGGCGCCGTTCGGCCACGGCCTGTCGTACACCACGTTCGCGTACGCCGACCTGACCGTGTCCGACACCGTGCCCACCACCGGCACGCTGCACGCCAGCGTCCGGGTCACCAACACCGGCGCGGTCGCCGGTGAGGACGTGGTCCAGCTCTACGGCCACGACCTGGTGGCCTCGGTGACCCGGCCGGTGGCGCAGCTGCTCGGGTACCGCCGCATCCACCTGGAGCCGGGGGAGTCGGTCACGGTCGAGCTGTCCGTGCCCACCACCCGACTGGCCTTCTCCGACCGCACGCTCACCCGGGTGGTGGAGCCCGGCGACGTCGACATCTGGGTCGGCACCAGCGCCCACCGCGCCGTCCAGGCCCGTACCGTCCTGGTCGGTGACCTGGCCCCGGTGACCACCTCCTCGCCCCGCTGGACCACCTCGCACCTGCGTTGACCACCGCCCGGACCCTGGTGCGTTCCCTCCCAGGCCACGCACCAGGGTCCGGCTGGTCAGCGCCGCTTCTTCGGCTTGGCCCCCACCTTCGGTGGTGGTGACGCGACGGCGTCGGTGGCTGCCGTCGGGGCGGCGACACCGTTGACGGGCGGCGGCGGGTACTTGCGGAGCACCCAGGTCTGCTGCCCGAGGGAGAACAGGTTCGTGGTGACCCAGTAGATGATCACGCCGATCGGGAAGATCAGACCGGAGACCAGCAGCGACAGCGGAATGCCGTAGAGCATCAACCGCTGCATCATCTTCTGCTGCGGATCCTCGGCCCAACCGGTCCGCAGGATCATCTGCCGGCTGCTCAGGTAGGTGGTCGCGATCATGATCACGATCAGGACGGCGGCGACCACCCGGACCGTGACTCCGTCCGCGCCGAGCAGCGCCAACTCCTGCGTGCCGGAGCGGAAGCTGGCGGCGACGGGAGCGCCGAACAGGGTCGCCGTCGACGCGCTGTCGAACTGGGTGACCGTCCAGCCGTACAGCGTCTTCATGTGCTCCGGCATGGACGGCTTGAGATGCCGCAGCACGTGGAACAGACCGAGGAAGACGGGAATCTGCACCAGCATGGGCAGGCAGCCCATCAGCGGATTGGCCTGCCCCGCCCGGTACAGCTCGACAAGCTCCTTCTGGAGCGTTTCCCGGTCGTCCTTGTGCTTCTCCTGCAGCGCCTTGATCTGCGGCTGCAACGCCTGCATCGCCCGCTGCGCCTTGATCTGCTTGACGTAGACCGGAAAGAGCACGGCCCGGACGGTGAGCACCAGGAAGACGATGCCGAGCACCCACGACCAGTTGGTGCCGAGCAGCGGCGCGTCGTCGAAGACCAACTGCCAGGCGCCGTGCCAGAACAGCAGGATCGCGGAGATGCCCGCGTAGATCACCGCCATCAGCGGGCTGAACACCGTACTCACCGGCGGCCCCCGGTGTGCTGTGCGTGGCGGGTGGGCGAATTGGACATGGTGCACCTCTCGAAGAACGACCGATGACTGACAACGGGCAGGAACCAGTCAGGTGCGGTCGCCGTCGAGCGGCGGAAAGAGAAGACTCAGGCGACCGCGAGGGTCGCCGTCGGAGCCCTGGGACGGGCGCGGCCCGCCGCGTCCGGATCACGGTGCCGGGGTACGCCGGTGCGGCCGGAGCGTTCGCGCATCAACCGGCGGGTGACCCGCAGTTCGGCCGGGGTGACTACCCGGCGGAGCAGGTTCGCCGCGGAGAGCACCACCGTCAGCAGTACGCCGGTTGCCGCGGCGGTGCCGGTGACCAGGCCGGTGGCACCTACGTCGGCGAGAATGCCGACGAGGTACCAGAGCATGCCGAGCCCGATCACAGGACAACCATAGCCGCCAGGCGCGACCAGCATGTGTCCCCGAGTCCCGGCCGGGTGTTCCCGAGTGCCGGCCGGGTGTCCCCGAGGGCGAGATTGTCGGGACACGCGCTAGTAGTGCTTTGTTAGGTTGGGACGAGTTGGCGGCAGAGGGGGCAGAACCCGAGCCAGGTCGCGAGTAGGTACTGCAGTTGCCGCAGGACGGCGTACAGGCTCAGGTCTGCCCCACTGCTTTTGGGCGCGCCAGCCGCAGTTGGGTGAGGAACAGTTGGGCGGCCGCGGCGAGGGTGACGTGGCGGTGCCAGCCGATCCAGGAGCGTCCTTCGAAGTGGTCGAGGCCGAGGGCGGTCTTGAGTTCGCGGTAGTCGTGCTCGACGCGCCAGCGGCTCTTGGCCAGGCGGACCAGTTCGGCAAGTGGTGTGTCGGCGGGCAGGTCGGACAGCCAGTAGTCGCTGGGTTCGTCCTGGCCGGGAGGCCACTGCACGAGCAGCCAGCATTCGGGCAGGACACCGTCGTCACCGCGGTGCGGTCCGCGTCGGACGGCCCGGCCGGCGGGGCGCACCCGCAGGGCGAAGAAGTGTCCGGACAGGTCACCGACGGGCCGGTCGGGGTCGCGGTCGGGTGCGGGTAGCCGGGCACGCCAGCGCACCAGACGCGCCGCGTCGGCGCCGTGGGCGAGGGCCAGGTCCTTCAGGCTGCGAGCAGGGTGGGGGTACTTCGGTGTGGGATGGGGGCCGACTCCGGCGTAAGGGACCTCGACGGGCTGGGCGTCACCGGGTTGAGCCGTGGTGCTCGACGTGGTCGCCACGATGTAGCTGATGCCGCGTTCGGTCAGGCCCTGACGGAACTCCGCGACCTGGCCGTAGCCGGCGTCCGCGGTCAACAGCGGCGGACGCAGCCCCCATACGGCCAACTCGTCGAGCATTTCCAGGGCCATCAGCCACTTCGGCCGGTACCGCTCGGCGTCGGGGACCTTCGATGCCGTGCGCCGCCGGCGGATCTGGTCGATCTGCTCGGCAGGCGGCACCTGCACACGCACATGTGGTTTCTTCGCCCCGGCCTGGTCGCGCGTGACCGGCTGCTGGCGCAGCCTGCGGGCGTGCGCGTTCGCGGGCTTGCCGTCCGGGCCGGGGACGCAGGTGTCGTCCCATGACTCCGGCACGAACAGCCGCCAGTTCAGCACCGCCGAGGCGGCGTCGGTCGCCGCGTGGACGCTGACGGCGATCTGGCAGTTGGCGACCTTGCCGAGCGTGCCGGAATACTGCCGGGCCACACACGCCGATGCCTTGCCGTCCTTGGGAAACCCGGTGTCGTCCACCACCCACACCTGCGGCGCCACCAGGTCGACCGCGGCCGCCGCCAGCCGCCGTCGTACACCGGCGACATCCCAGGTCGAGGAAGTCAGGAACTGCTGCAACTGCTGGTGATCGACCCCGAGTCGTCCGGCCATCGGCTGCATCGACTTACGCCGGCCGTCCAGCATCAGCCCACGCAGATACCGCAGACCGGTTGCTCGCTGGTCCGACCGCCGCAACCCCGCGAACACCCCTGCCGCGAAGTCCTCCAACTGCGCCCGCACCCGAGCGATTTCCCGCTCATCCACGCACGCACCCAAACACCAGCACGACGCTCATACAAGCGACACGCCACAACGACCTAACAAAGCACTACTAGCGGTGCGGATCGGGTTCGGCGCGCAGAGCGGCGGTGGCGCGGATCGCCTTGACGATCGCCGGGATCGCGCCGATCAGCAGCACCAGGGCCCAGATGATCGCGATCACGGCGAAGACGATCGCACCGAGATCGTCGAGGATGCTCACCAGGATCACCGGTACCAGGCGGTGCAGGAACTCCAGCACCACCGTGCAGAGCAGGCTGGTCCCGATCAGCAGCACCAGGCCCTTGTTCTGGAGGAACTTCGGCTGGGCGAGCAGCAGCAGGCCGGCCCAGGCCAGCTTGAGCAGCAGCACCAGGCCGAGCAGGACGGCCGAGTCCCCGACCGGGAAGAAGCCCCACAGCGCCAGATAGGCCAGCGTGCCGAACGGCGGCGCCAGGAAGAGCGAAACCATGATCGACAGTTCGACGAAGGCGATCACCAGGGCCAGCATCGCCACGATGATCAGGACGATCGAGAAGATCAGGGTGGCGACCCCCTGAACCCGCCCGTGGATCCGTTCGGGGAGTACCAGTCCCAGGCAGAACAGCCCGGTGGTCCACAGCGCCGCCGCGTCGACGAGCGCCAGGTACCCGGTGCCCCGCCCGGACGGCTCGCTGACCCCGCTCACGTCGGACACCTCGACACCCAGGTCGGCGGCGCTACCGGCCAGCGCCGGCCCGGCGTCCGAGCCGCCCAGCAGCAGCCCGGCACCGACCTCGACGCCGACCGCCAGCACCAGGGCCAGCATGGCCAGCAGCAGGAACGGCCTGCGTAACGCGCCCATCGGGTCCCCTCGCTCTCACTGCGCGCTGATCGTGACCAGGCAGCCGGTGGGGCAGCGCAACGTGACCGTGGCCGGACGATCCACGGCGATCCGGGCCACCGCCTCCGTACCGTCCTGCTCCGGGGTGACCGTGTCGGTCACGGTGAAGTCGGCGTCACCGGGTGCTGGCGCCTCGACGGTGAACCCTCCCGGACTGCGCAGGATCAGCGTCCGCAGTCGGCCCGGGTCGGCGACCCGCAGCTCGCAGTCACCGACCACCGCCAGCCGCCCCGGCGCTTCGACGCATTCCGCCTCGACCGTCGCCGGATCGACCGCGCCCTGCCCACCACCGCCCCGCCCGAGCCACTCCACCAGCGAATTCCGCCCCGCCGGATCCCCCCGCTCACCCCGACCCCCACCCACCGCCACCACGAACAACACCACAAGCAGCACCCCCAGCCCCACCACCAGCACCTTCTGCCTCCCACCCATCCCCACCCCTCCTCTCACTCACGCACTCACCCACCCCGGCCAGCCCTCAACCCAACCCGCCCCCGACCCCCGCCCACCCCTGCCACCCCCACCCCGGCCCGGCTTGCCCTCCCACCCGACCACCGGCCACCCTTGCCCTCGTTGATCAAGAGGTTTGCGTCAGAAATCGGCGTCAAACCAGACGCAAACCTCTTGATCAACCAAGGCCAGAGGGCCAAGGCCAGGGGGGCGAGGCCGAGGCCGGGGCCGGGGAGGGGCGGGGTGGGGGTGGGGGTGGGGGTTAGAGGTTGGGTGGGGGGAGTTCGGTGAAGCGGAGGGTGTCGATGCCGGCGAAGTAGCTGGTGGTGCTCTGGGTCTTGCCGATCGCGACCAGGGTGATGTCGTGGGGGCCGGCGGTCAGGTGGACGCGGGCCACGTCGAGCCAGTCGGTGATCTGCACCTTCGGGGTGAAGCCGATGAACGGGTCACCGACCTGCCGACCGTCGATCAGGAAGACGGTGTTGGCGTAGTCGGGGGCGGTGGTGAGCACGGCGGAGAACTGCCAGGTCGCCTCGGCGGGCAGTGCCACGCGTACGGTCACCCGGTCGTTGATCGCCCGGCCGAGGAAGAACAACTGGGCGTCCTGCGACCAGGCCACCTGGCAGCAGTTTCCCTGCGCCAGCACGCTCGCGGCAGAGTTCGACGGCGAGACGACCTGGGCGGTGGGCACCAGGGTCTCCGCCTCGATGGTCACCACCTGTGGCGGCGCCGGTGGTGGATCCTCGCCACGGGTCACCAGGAACACCACCGTGGCCGAGACGAGAAGCACCAGCGCCGCCGCAGCGGCGATCCAGGGCCAGGGCGTACGCTTCGGCGGCGCCACCGCCCGCACCTCGTAGGTGACCCGGCCGCTGGAACGGGAGCTCTCCTCCGGCGCGGTGTTCGCCGAGTAGGCGAACCCGGTCATGTCGTACCGTCGGGGCGGGGTTCCGGGTGGCACGGCCAGGCGGACCAGGAACGACACCGAGCCCTGCGGGGGCACCACCCGCTGCGGTTCGGTGACGGTGAACCAGGCACGCTGCGAGCCCTCACCGGGCGCCACATCGAACACCACCGTGTCCGGTGCCAGTCCCGGGTTGGAGACGGTGAAGGTCAACTCCCCGGCGTTGCGCGCGTCCAGGGTGAACTGTTCGGCGGCGGCGACGACGGTCCATTCGGTGGTCATGACGGTTCCTCCACAACGATGTCGGCAGGGTCGACAACGATCTCGGCGGTGACCGCGGCCGGCTTCTCCGCCTCGACGATGCGGCCGATCAGCGCCACCTGGTCGGCGACGGCCGCCGGCACCCGGACCACCAGGTGAAACGGCCGGTCGGGCGGTTCGTCGAGGACGAAACCGGTGACGCCGGTGGCCAACTCCAGCACGGTACGCAGCCCGTCCGGGGTGCCCCGCCAGGCCGCCAGGTGGGCGCCGTGCGCCACCAGGTCCCGCAGCCGGCTCAACGGCAGCGGCAGCGGCGCGTCCCGCCGGGGCGCGGCGACCAGATGGTCCATCGCCACCCACCGGGCCAGGTACGCCACCATCCCCCCGGGCGCCCGGTACGGCGCGAACAGGGCGTCGACCTCGGCCAGCACCGCCTCGTCGGGGGCGTGCAGCCCTTCCATCACCTCCAGCAGCGCCCACAGCACGCTGCCCGGCACGCAGGCCCGCTGGTACGCCGCGGGCAGCAGCCGCTCAATGCCCGCTCGCCGCATCGTGGCGCACCACCTCAATGTCGTGCTCACCCGAGCAGAGCAGCCAGGTGTCCGGAACGGTCACCACGTCGGCCGTGGCCTGGTTCGCGCTGGCCGACCAGTCGACCGCGTCGGTGCTGCGGAACACGCCCCGTTCGCCCCCGGCCAGCACCAGCCGCTGTCCACCGGAGGCCGCGGCGACCGCGTCGACAGGCATGAACCGGGTACGGTCACGCAGCGGCAGCCCGCAGTTGACCGACACCGACGCCCACTGCGGTTGCCCGGCCAGGGTGTCCAGCCGCAGCACCCCGCCGCTCTGGGTGGCCGCCAGCGCGACGGTGGCGTTGAAGGTCAGGTCCCGGCAGGTCCCGCCGATCCAGCCCGCCTGCATGGCCTGCCACTTCACGTCCGACTCGAACAGCCGGGCGCGGAAGCAGCCCTGCCCCGACTTCTTCGGGTCCGGCTCGCCGGCGCCGCTCCACAACAGGGTGGCCGGGCCGTCGTACTGCACGGCGAGCACCCGGTTGTCCACGTTGGCCAGACCCACGTGGGTGAAGCTGCCGGGGCGTCCGGCGTTCGTCGACAGGTACACCCCGAAACCGGCCTGTGCCGCCACCGCCACCCCTTGGGCGCCCCGTTCGGAGACGAATGCGCGTACCGCGTAGAAGCCCCGGTCGGCGTCGGCCGGGTCGACCAGGATCTGCAACGGCACCGCGCCGGGCAGCAGGGACACCTCGTACAGGCCGGAGTCGGTGGCGACCAGCAGCGCACCCGCGCCGTCCCGGTCGATCCAGGCCAGGTCGCTGATCCGCGCCTCCAGGTCGGCCAGCAGCGACCAGGTTTCGCCCAGGTCGGTGCTCAGGTGCACCCGCGAACCACCACCGGCGCGTACGGTGGCCACCGCGACCGAGCCGGGGCGGGACACGATGCCGGGTCGGACCGGGGCGGGAGCGGGCGCCACCCGCTGCACGGTCTCGGTGTCGAAGCGGCCGACCGGTTCCCAGCCCGCACCGGCGTTGGTGGAACGGAACAGCACCTCGGCGCTGCCCGCGTACCAGGTGTTCGGCTGGTACTCGTCGGCGGCCAGCGTACGCACCTGGTTGTCCGGGGCCTCGTCCACCACGAACCGCACCGACTCGACGTAGCGCACCCCCGGCTCGGCATGCTCCAGCAGCCGGTACACGTTCGATGCCCGCAGCGGCTCGCCGAACGCCCAACCGGTCGGGTTGAGCGCGGTCGGCAGCGGGCTCAGCGTCTGGTGCAGCCGGTCGTGGATGCGTCGGCGCACCGCGTCGACGTCCTCCTCCCGACGGACCACCACCCGGGCCCGGATCGACACCGCCTTGTACCGGGCCCAACTGGCCCGGCAGGTGGTGCCCAACGAGCGACGTCGACCGAGATCCGCCTCGACCCGCAGGCGTGTCTCCTCCACCTCGTGCTCGCGCAACACCTGCACCGGCAGCCCGCCACCCGGCCGCGCCTGCGTCGGCACGTACGGCACCAGCACCGTCTCCACCTCACCCGGGCGGGCGAAGCTGTAGACGGCGGCGCGGGTGAACGCCCGGGCCCGGGCCACCCCGCTGGCGGCGGTGGCCAGCACCTCGAAATCGCGGGCGGTCACCGCGCGCTGCTGGGCGAAGAAGGCGTACGGGCCGCGCAGCAGCACCGACTCCATGGTCTCCATCTCCCGGCCACCGACCGCCGGCAGCGGGTTGACCACCTTCACCCCGGGCAGCGGGTCGCGCAGGCTGGTCAGCGTGCCCGCCGCCACGTTGCCGGTCGGCCCGCCACCGGCGCGATACCACAACCGCACCTGCCGTCCGGCCGGTGGCACCGCCGCGACCGGGCCGTCGCCGAAGCGCAGCGACCCCGCCTCGGTGGTCCGCAGGTCCAGCGCCGGGGCGAAGGTGACGCTGCCCGAGCACCGGTCGATCAGGTACGCCTTGTCCTGCGGCCCGAGGCCGGCGAAGCTGTCCATCGGCCGCCAGATCTCGAAGGTGCGGCCCTCGTGTTCCCGGGCCGCCGCACCCAGCTCCACCGACCCCGCCGGCACCTCGACCCCGAGCAGCAGATCCAACACCTCGGCGGTACGCGCCAACGGCGCCCGGGCCGCGTGCAGCACCTGCCCCGGCGCGCCGGTGCCGACCCCCAGCAGTTCCGCCTCGACCAGCTCGCAGTGGTGCATCCGGACGGTCACCTCGCGCTCCCCGGCGGCCAGCGACGCCGGTTCACAGGTGACGAAGACGACCGGCCTCGGGTCCGCGCCCCGGGCGGCGGCCACCCGGGTACCGGCCGGGATCCGCAGCGGCGCGTCGTCCGACCCGGTCCGGGTGAACACCACGTCCGCCCAGGCGGCGCTCGGCGCGTGCCGGGTCACCCCGAGCAGGTTCAGGAAGGCGACGTACGCCTTCTCCGGCAACTGGTTCAGCCGGTAGATCATCACCTCGGTGAGGTGTGCGAACGCCTCCAGCAGGGCGATGCCGGGGTCGTGCGCGGACAGGTCGGTCCAGCCCGGACAGGACTGCTGGATCCGCTCGCGGGCCTCGGTGACCAGGTCGAGGAAGCTGCGGTCGTCCAGGTGCGGCACGGGTAGGGTCATCGCGCCTCCTCAGCGTCGGTGCCGGGCTCGGCCGGCGGCCCCGCGGCCGGTTCGTCGTCGGCGGGCAGCAGGTCGACGGAGAAGACCAGCTGGCCCGGCGTGAGGCTGGCCCGGATCCGGTAGTCCAGCCGGATCACCAGCCGCCACGCGTCGTCCGGGTCCGGACCGGCGTCGACGTCGAGCACGTCGATGCGCGGCTCCCAGCGGGCGATGGCCGCTCGTACGTAGTGGATGGCCAGGCCGGCGGTGGTGTCGTCGTTCGGCGCGAAGACCAGCCGGTGCAGCCGGGATCCGTAGCCGGGCCGCATCAGCCGCTCACCCGGGGTGGTGGACAGCAGCAGGAACAGCGCCTGGCGTACGGTCTCGTCGCCGTCGGTCATGGCCAGCCCGCCGGCTGCGGTCAGGCCGAGACCGCCGCTGCGACCCGGGTCGAAGCCGGCACCGACGAACCTGATCGCCCTCATCGGTCGGCCGCCACGAACCGCTGCCGGGGATCGCGCACCCGGTAGGTGAACTGGCCGGGTGGGCTGCCGTTGGTGAATCCCTTGAGGTGCGACAGCACAACCTGTCGACCGTCGACGCGGACCCAACTGCTGTAGCCGACCCGTACCGGTTCGGTCTTCGTGCAGGGTTTCACAGTGGTGCCGTAGTTGGGGCAGGCGACGATGTCGCGACCCTTCGGGTCGTCGGCCACCAGCGTCGGGACACCGGCGATCGTCACCCACTGCTGCGAGGCCTGGTTGCGGACCCGGCCGTCGTGGTCGCACCTGACCACCGAGTCGCGGTGGATCCAGCGCATCAGCCGCCTCCTTCGTGGTGGGCGCGGGCGAGCGTGCGGGCCCGCTCGGCGGCGGTGTCCGGGTCCTCGACCGTCTCGGCGTGCAGGAAGTCGACGCTGCGGGCCCGCACCACCATGGCCCGGCCCGGGGCGGAGAGCACCAGGTTGGTGGCGGCGTGCAGGGTGGCCAGGTCGGGGGTCAACTCCAGCCAACTGCCGGCGTCGGTGCTCAACCGCAGACTGCGGGCCACGTCGTCGATGACGACCTGCTGCCCGCCGGCGGTCCGCAGCGACCAGCGCCGGGCCCGACCGTCGTCGATCCCGGCGTCGTACGGCTCGACCGCGCCGAACAGCGACCCGAGGACGATGCCGGAGGCGGGTTCACCACCGGGCAGCGCCACCAGCACGCTGTCCTGTGGATCGGGCAGCGCCACCAGTCCCTTGCCCCGGCCCGCCCCCGGGCAGAGCACCCCGAGCCAGCCGGCGTCCGCACCGCCGTAGGCGGGCAACTCCACCCGGACCCGTCCCAGCCCGTCGGGGTCCGCCACGTCGGTGACCGTGCCCAGGGTGACCACCGCCGGCGCAGGTGGCCCGGCCGGCGGCGCCGGCGGTGGAACGGTGGAGAAGCGGGTCAGGTGCCCGTCGGCGTCGAGGGTGTGCACCACCTCGGTGAGGACGTAGGTGCCCGCCACCGCCTCGGCGACCCCGGTCAGGCGTACCCGGCGGCCGGGCCGCAGCGCCGCATCGCCTTCGGCCGTACCCTCGGCGGTGACCAGGGCGGCGGCCCGGACGTCCAGGCGGGCCTGGGCGAGCGCGGCGATCTCGTCGTCGCTGCGGCCCGGCTGGTCCAGCGCGGTGCGGGCACCGTCCGCGCCGACATCGGCCGGATCCGGTTCGACAGGCGTACGACGTCCGCAGCGGGGTGTGCCGGCGCTCTGCGCGATCGGTTCGGCGCGCTGCGGATGCCAGCCCAACGCCGTGCTCTCACCCGCGGCGGTGTCGGCGTTGACGGACAGCCGCAGACCGTGCACCTGCTGGCCGAGTTCGAGGGGGATCGGCTCACCGTCACCCTGCAAGGTCACCAGATGCAGCACGTCGTCCTGCACAATCAGGTGCAGCCCGGCCCGGCCGGCCACCGCCAGCAGCAGGTCGAGATCGCTGGCACGGTGGTGCGCCAGCCGCTCCAACCGTGGCCCGTCGCACTGCGCGTCGACGTGCAGCCCCAGGTCGGCGCAGAGGTCACCGGCCAGTTCGGCGACGGTGACCGACTCGAAGACCCGCAGCCGTTGCCGCTTGCGCAGCCGGTGCAGCGCGTCGTACGCGCGGACCCGGAGCGTGGCCGCGCCGTCGGCGGCGTACTCGACCTCGACGGCGGTGACCTCACCCCGGAACAGCGTCTCCGGTTGACCGTCGAGCCGCACCTCCAGCCTCGCGCCGAGCCGCACCGGGGTGCTCAGGGCCGCCGTGCCGGGACCGGCGGCCAGCACCGCCTCACACTGGGTGGGACGGTTCAGCCGGGCCGCCACCCGGACGGTACGCAGCTGACCGGTCAGCGCCTCGGCCAGCGCGACGCCGTCGAGCAGCACGATCAGCGCCCGAGGCGCGACGCCGCTCACCGCCCGCCTCCGGCCGAGCTGGTCTCGGGTAGCGGTGGCACCGCCAGGGCGGTACCGGCGGGTACCGCGAGCGGATCGGTGATCCGGTTGTGCTCGGCCAGCAACCGCCAGCGCAGCGGCGAACCCAGCGCGTCGTGGGCGAGCAGGTCGAAGCGTACGCCGGAGGAGTCGACGGCACCGCTGCCGTCGCCGGCGGCGACCACGGCCGTGCCCGGCGCGACGGCCGGGGTCTGCGCGGCGGCGAGTTCCTCGGCGAAGCCCTCCCGGGCCCGGTCGGCGTCCTCGGTGACCCGGACCAGCTTGAGCCGCAACCAGGACCGACGCGGCGACCCGGTGGCGGTGAACGCGTCGAACCGTTCCGCGACAGCGACGATCACCCCCGGCACGTTCCAGGTCTTGCCCCACACCAGCCGGACCAGCGGCGGCCGCACCCAGCCGTGCTCCACCGCCGAGTTCTCCGCGAGCAACCACAACGGCCGGGTCAGTTCCCGGACGTCCGCGGGACGCACCTGACCCTCGGCAAAATCGGTGTCGAACAACAGATCAAGGACGAGCTCGGTACGCCCACCACCGGTGAAGACCAACGGATCATCGGCCCGCCCGGCCCCGGTGAGCTGGGTGCCCGCGCTGCCCCGATGACGCACCCCGGCGAGCCGGGTCACCTCGACACTCTCCGGGTTGAGCAGACAGTCGATCCGCTCACCCGTGGCGTCGATGAGGAAGGCCACCCGTTCCATCAGTCACCCGCCTGTTCCCGGTCGAGCCGACGCCGGTGCGCGCCGTCGTCGCCGAAGGCATCCGGCACCGACCACAAGGGAGCATCGTCAGGCAACCTCGGCCACGCCCCGCCGACCCGCCACCGCCGGTCCGACCGCCCCGACGGATCGAGGTCCGGCCACCACCCCCCACCACCGGTCCCCTCGCCACCGGTCAACCGCTCGCCAACCGGGCCCCGTTCGTCACCCGTGAACCGCTTGCCGTCGCTCGTCTGATCGACACCGGCCGGTATTCCACCGCCGGGCCACAACCCGTCCCTGGCCACGGCTCGACCGCCTGATCCGTACCGGACCGAAGGACTGCCGGTGGGCTCGTATCCCGTGGTCGTCCGGCTGGTCAGCTCACGCCCGCCGACGACTCGGCTGCTTGGCGCGGGACCGTCGGTAAGCCATCCCGGGTATCCGTGCCCGTCAGTAGGTCGCCGTGGGTGTCCGGACATGGGAGTGCGGTCGGCCCCGTCGTCCGCTGTGGGCCGGGCGGATTCGTACCCGGTCGGGGGTGCACTGGCTGCCGGGTGCGTGTCGTCGGCGGTGTGACCGGCATCGACCGCCCGGAGCCAGCGACCGCCCCGGGCTGGGCCGACGCCGCCGCCCCACCCACCAGATCCACCTTGCCCCGGCACCGAAACAGCGCCCGGCTGCCCGGCGTCACGCAACCGAGCCCGGTTCGACGACAGCCGCCCCGCCGCCCTCACCCGTCGACCCGAGGCGGGCAGCCGTGATGTCGAGCGCGACCCGCCGGCAACCGGCCCGCCGAGCCGCCGAGGAGCGGCCATGTCCTCATCGTCCTCGTCGGCAGGGCACAGCCCGCCGGCCCCTGCACTGCTGGCAGCGCCGTACGCCGAAACCGCCTCACCGTCTCGTGGCGCCGTCGCATCGATGCCGTCCGGTACCACCTGCCCGGCCCCGCCCGGCCTCACAACCCTCGCCGACCCACCCGGTCTCCCGCCAGCCCGCGCCGACTCGCCCGGCCCCGCGACAGCCCGGGGCGACTCGCCTGGCCCCACGACAGCCCGCGCCGACTCGCCCGGCCCCACGACGGCCTGCGGCGACTCGCCCGGTCTCACGGAACTCTGCGTCAACTCGTGCGGCCACGCAGCGCCCCGAGCAACCTCACCCGCCCCCCTTTGCTCTGCTTCACTCCACGCAACGCCCGGCGTCCGGTATCCGGACAGTGGCCGTTGCGTCGGTTGAAGCAGAGCAAAGGGGTCGGTGGGGGTATGGCCGGGTGCCGCGTGCGGGCCATCGTCCGGAGTGGTCGGGGGGTGGGGTGAGACGAGCGCGTCGTCCCGCCTGCCGTGGGCATGCGCTGCGGTGGTCGTCGGCGGGCCGTCGGGCAGGAGGTCGCGCAGCAGGCCGGGGGCGTGTGCCTCGACCACTCGCAGCCAGTGCTCCGGTGGCTGGCCCGGACGTCGGGGGAGAGCGGTGGCGTTGGCTGCCGAGCCGGCCATGCCGCGAGGGCCGGGCACCGGCCTGGCCGGAACGGGGACAGATCCGGTGACCAGGGAGGGGACAGGTCCGGTGGCAGGGGAGGGGTGAGGGCCGGTGAGCGGGGAGGGGGCCGGCGGGCCGGCGGCGCGGTCCACGGCCTGGGCCGCGGACCGGAGCAGGTCGGCCAGCCGGTTAAGCGGTCGTCGGCGCGGCACCGCCGGCCTCCAGTTCCAGGCTTTCGTAGCGCAGGGTCAGCGCCGCGATGGCGATCTCCTGGCTGAGGGTGTTGAGGTGTGCGCCGCGCCAGTTCGTCGGCCATGCGTTGATCAGGTTCCAGCGCAGCACCTCCGCGGTGCCGGCGGCGTCGAGCAGCACCACCGAGACGTTGCGGCGGTTCACCGTGCCGCGGGCGACCGCGTGCACCCAGTCCCACAGTTCCCGCGACGAGGTGAGGCCGAAGTGCAGGGTGACCGGGCCGTACTCGACCTGGCCGGGGATCATCCGGATCCGGTCGTTGCCCTGCTCCCGGTACGCCACCGCCGGGATGTTCACCTCCAGGCCGCTGACCTCGGTGAAGTGACCGTTGGTGACGCCGTTGACCAGCAACTTGAAGTTGTACGCACGGTACGGGTCGACCGGGGCGCCTGGCTGTGGTGTGGCCGTGGTCGGCATGTCAGCCTCCAATCGTCTCGGTCTCGGTGCCGCCGGCCCACTGGCTCAGCTTGAACACCACGAATTCGGCCGGCTTCACCACGGCGATGCCGATGTGGGCGACCACCATGCCGGCGTCGCGGACGTCGGCCGGGTTGGTCTCCTCGTCGCACTTGACGAAGAACGCCTCCTCGGGCGTACGGCCCAGCAGTGCTCCGTCGCGCCACACCCGGGTCAGGAAGGCGCCGATGTCGCGGCGGATCGAGCGCCACAGGCTGAAGTCGTTCGGCTCGAACACCATCCAGCGGGTGCCGTTGGCGATGGCCTGTTCGATGGAGATGGAGAGCCGGCGTACGTTCAGGTAGCGCCACTCGCTGGCCTCGGCCGCGAGGGTCCGCGCGCCCCAGACCCGGATGCCCTCGCCGGGGAAGTAGCGGATGACGTTGACACCCTTGGGGTTGAGCACGTCGTGCTCGGCCCGGGTGACCAGGTGGCCCAGGTCGACCGCGCCGCGTACCGGCTCGTTCGCCGGTGCCTTGTGCACCCCGCGCAGGGCGTCGGTGCGGGCCCAGATGCCGGCCACGTGCCCGCTCGGCGGGGTGAGCACCAGTTCACCGGAGAGCGGATCGCGGACCCGCAGCCAGGGGTAGTAGAGGGCGGCGTAGTCCGACTGTCGCGGCCGGTACGACACCGGGCCGCCACCACCCGATCCGCCCCCTGACCCACCGGAGCCGGGGGTGTCCGGGTCGGCGGTGTCGGCGGGCTTGGCCGGGCGGGTCGAGCCGGGCGTGGCGACCCGGGTCAGGGTGGAGATGTCGTCGATGTCCGGTGGCGGGTCGCAGATGGCGACCATGGAACGGGTGCGTTCGGCCAGGCTCAGCAGCGCCTCGTGGGAGACCGGATCGTGGAAGCCGGGCGTGGCCACGATGGAGATCTCGTCGACCGCCTCCAGTAGGTCGAGGCCGGCGCGTTTGCGGCCGGTGCCGGTGACCGAGCCGCCCTCCCCGACGTTGACCACCCAGCAGCGAGTGCCACCGTTGTCCAGGAAACCGAAGACGGCCCGGGCCAACGGGGTGCTCTCGAAGTCGTCGCCGTCGGCGTACAGGCGCAGGAAGTCGGTCCAGTTGTTCACGGCGAGGGCCTCGCCGAGGTGCGCGGTGCGGTCGGGCGCGACACCGACGAAGGCGGCGGTGCTGGTACCGGCCGGTCCGATCGGTCGGGCGGCACCGGGCACCTCCTCGACGTAGATGCCGGGTGAGAAGTAGGTGGGCATCGGTCCTCCCGGAATCGGGTCGGTGGGTCAGTGGGCCGGTGGGGCGCAGACGATGACGATGTCGGGCTCGGTCGGATCGACCTCGGCGGTGAGCACCTGACCCCGGCCGGTGAGCCGGAGTCGTACCGGGCCGGGCTGCTCGGGGTCGTGGGGTACGCCGACGATGCGGAACCGGCCGGCCGGATCGGTGCGGGTCGCGTACGCCTGACCGACGACCTCGACCCGCATGGCCGCGAGCGGCTGCTCGGCCGGGCCGACGACCCGACCGTCGAAGGTCAGCATGTCCAGTTGTCGTAGCCGCAGCGGGTGCAGGACCGGCGCGGCCGGCTGCTGCGCGGGGGTGATCTGGACCGGCACGTCGATCAGCAGTGCCGGTCGGGGCGGCGTACCGAACGCCGTCCACAGTGCCGGGTCACCGGCCTCCAGGGTCAGCGTGCGGGCACCCGTGGTGGTGGCCGCCACGAGCACCCGGTCCAGCGCCGCGAGGGCGTCCGGTCCGCCCACGGCGAGCAGGTAGCGGACGGTGAACCGGTAGGGTTCGGCGCCGCCGCTGCCCCGGGTCTGCCGGACCGGCCGCAGTTCCAGCGGCCAGAGGGTCAACCGTCCCGGATCGGTGTCCGGCCCGGGCGGGCCGACCGGAACGGCGGCGCCCGCCGCCCCGGCCAGCCACGCCGCCAGCTCGGCGGTGGCGCCCTCGATCGGCCCGGGGTCGCTCATCGCGGTGGTGTCCCCTGGATGCGGTACGCGATGGCCTCGTTCCACACGTGCGGGTAGACGCCGATCTCGAAGTACCGGGTGAACCGGTTGATCGGCGCGCCCGCGTGGTCGTGGTAGAGCAGCCACACCGGCGCGATGGTGAACAGCACGTAGTTGGCCACGACCAGCGGGATGTAGAGCGGCCCGAGCAGTCGGGCCTGGAAGACGTGCACGTCCTCGTGCCGTTGGATGCCGGGACCGGAGCCGGCGCAGACGGTGCCGAGCGTGGTGGCGTACCGGGGGGAGACCCCCTCCAGCACGTTGACCCGGCAGCTGTGCTGGGAGGTGGCGCGGTCCAGGGAATGACCGAACAGCAGGTGTACGGCGAGGTAGAGCGCGCCGACCAGGGTGTTCAGCAGGCTCCAGGTGTGGTCGACCACGAACAGGAACACCCCTCGCGCGTCGGGTCCGTAGACCTGGGCCGAGGTGATCGCCCAGCCGAAGACGCCACCGACCAGCAGGCCGAGGACCGCGCCGACGAGCAGCCCGACCGGGCCGCCGACGAGTTGACCGAGCACCGCGCCGGCGGCGACGTGGACGGCGGCGCTGATGATGCCGAAGACCATGACACTGCTCCGTTCAGGCCCAGGAGCGGACGAAGCGGGGCTCGTTGCCCTGCGCCAGTTGGATCGGCGTCGCCTGCCGGTTGCCGGGCGGCAACTGGTTGATGCCGAGCGCGGCGGAGAAGATGACCAGACCGTTGAAGAACGCGATGATCCACTTCTCCGAGCCTGCGTCGGTGGCGAAGGCCGCGGTGAGGTACGACAGCGCGAGCGCGATGCCCAGCGCGATCCACTTGCGCGCCTTGTCGGCGCTGGGGCCGATCAGGCCGCCGATGACGTTGGTGGTGAGCAGGGTCGCGGCGCTCGCGCCGGTGAGGCTGCCCAGCGCGGCCCAGGTGAAGAGATCGTTCATGGCCGATCTCCCTTCGATGCGCGATGGTGCGGGGTGGGGAGGAGAGTGTCGTCCGCCGTGTCCGGGCGGGCGTGGCCGGCCAGGTCAGCCGGCACCCGGCGAACCGGGAATCGTGGTGCGCGGCGCGGCCGCAATGGCGGTGCCGTCAGTGGGTTCGACGGTCGTGGTGGCGTCACCGGCCCCACCGCCGTCGGTGGTCGTGGTCACCTCGCCGGCCGCGCTGGCGTCGGTGGCTTCGGTGGCCGTGGTCGAGTCGCCGGCCGTGCGGGGTCGGCGCAGCAGCAGGACGACCAGCAGGGCGACCAGCAGCAGGACCACCGCGCCGGCGGCGATGAGCAGCCACGGCGGCCCGCCGGCGGCGTCGGTGCCCGCGGCGGCGGCGGACGGTCGGGGCGGCGCCTCGGCCACGGCACGTAGTTCGGCCGGCTTGGGTTCGTTGGGGTTGACCCGCCAGGTCACCGTCCGGTCGTTGACCTGGCCGCCGGCGTTGACGTCGAGGACGCGGCCGGGGAAGGTCACGGCGATCTCGAAGGACATCAACAACATGAATCTGACTTGATTTTCCGGGTCCTGCTCGGCCACTTTTCCGCCGTACTTCTTCGGATCGAGCGGCAGGGTGAAGACGTAGCGGTCGTTCGCCCGGACGATGCGCAGACTTTCGCTGTCGAATTGATCGAGAGGCACATTCTGGTAGTTGATCTGAAAACCGAAGTGGGTGTCCGTCGCGTACGGGGTCTCGGGGCCGGGCGGCAGCGCGGGAATGTTCTGCCGAAGGTCGGCGAAGCCCTGCTCGACGGTCTTGTTGTTCAAGGTCAGGACCTTGCGCTCGGCGGTCAGCAGGAGCTGCCCGCTGACCGTGTCGTCGGCCTTCACGGTGAGCCCGATGTTGAGTTGCATGCAGCCGGAAAGGGCCGCCAGCAGGACGAGGCACACCATACCGTGGAGTGTCCTGATGCGCCCGGACCCACTTCTCATGGGCACAGTGTGTGCGCTTTCCGTCCGACCCATCAGTCAGCGATCAGTCATAAGCAAGTCGCCGATCTTACCGGTGGTCGGTCACATTTACCCGAGGGTGCAAAGCGCGGGAATCGATATTCTGAAGGGTTGCGGGTGCGTCAGGCGGTCTCGCGTAGCACCAGCGACGACGGGAACAGGGTCACCGGCGGTGCCGCACGCTGCTCCAGCACCATGCTCGCGGCCGCCTTGGCGATCCGCCGTACCGGGTGGCTCGCCGTGGTCAGCGCGGTCACCGAGGCCAGCGGGATGTCGTCGAACCCGGTCACCGCGACGTCGGCGGGCACCCGGACACCGTCGGCGCGCAGCTGGTCGATCACGCCCAGCGCGGTCGCGTCGCTGATCCCGACGATCGCGTCGGTGTCCGGCCAGCGGTGCAGCACCTCCCGGGCGGCCTGTCGGCCGCGCGCCGCGCTGAAGTCCCCGACCACCTCCCGGGCCGGCAGGCCGGCCTCACGCAGCAGCGCCCGGTACGCCTCCACGGAGCGGCGGGAACAGGCCAGCCAGGCCGGGCCGGTCACCATCGCGATCCGTCGGCGGCCGGCGGCGTACAGGTGACGGACGATCGCGCTGGTGCCGGCGCCGTTGTCGATGTCCACCGACGGTACGGCTGTCGAACCGATCCCGATCGAGGCGGTCCGCCCGTAGAGCCGGCGCGGCACCACGTCGAGCAGCGCTTCGGTGGTGTTGACCAGCACCAGACCGGCCACCGCGCGATCGTCGGCCAGCCGGGCGAGCTGTCCCGGTTCATCCAGCGGCACCCACGCCACCGTCACCCCGAGCCCGTACGGGGCGCAGACCTGCGCGGTGGTGCTGACCACCTGGTCGAGGTAGCTGTCGTCGAGGACCGCCGGCGAGGCGCCCGCCACCGCCACCAGCAGACGTACGCCGGCACCCCGGACCAGCGCCCGAGCCGCCGCATTGGGCACGTAGCCGAGCCGGTCGGCGGCGTCGCGTACCCGCTCCCGGGCGACCGGTGAGGCGAAGCCGCTCTCGGCGAGGACCCGCGATGCCGTCGACCGGGACACCCCGGCCGCCCGGGCGACATCCTCCAGGGTGGCGTGCCGTCGTGCCGTCGTCATGATGTGCTCCCCGTTGCCTGTCCTGCCCCGTCGTGCGGGCGTCCGAGCGCATCATGCCTCGCGGGAGGGGCTGTCGGTAAGGACCGGGGAGGATTGTGCTGGTAGCGCTCCCAGGTGTGGGATCGTGGCGAAGGTCAGCACCAGGAGAGGAACGCGAACAGGTGGATCCCAGCGCCATCCCCACGGCCCCGCCGATCAGCTCCGGCCCGTCCCGTACCGTGTTGGCCGCCCGCAACGGCGTGGCGGTGGTGTTCGCGCTCAACGGGCTGGCCGTGGCCACCTGGTTCGCCCGGGTACCGGCGGTCCGTGACGGCCTCGACCTGACCCCGGGGCGCCTCGGGTTGCTCCTGCTGGCCATGTCCGCCGGCTCGATCGTGGCGATGCCCACCGCCGGCCTGGTCACCCAGCGCCTCGGCACGGCCCGCGCGGTGGCCTTGTCCACGCTGATCCTGACGATCGGGCTGACCGTCGCCGGGGTGTCGGCCAGTGTCGTCGAATCGTTGCCCGGGGTGGCACTGGGCCTGTTCGCCATCGGTTACGGCACCGGCAGTTGCGACGTCGCGATGAACATCGAGGGCGCGGCCGTGGAACGGCGACTCGGGCGTACGGTGCTGCCCCGCTTCCACGCCGCGTGGAGTCTCGGCGGGGTGGCCGGTGCCGGCATCGGTGCGGGCGCCGCCCGGCTGGGTGTGTCGATCGCCCTGCACCTCACCGTGCTGGCCGCGCTGGTGCTGGTCGGTACCCTGCTCGCCGTGCGGGCCTTCCTGGCGGTCGAGCCGGAGGCGGAGCCCACCACCGCGGCGGACCGTCGCCGTCGGCTGTTCGCCGCCTGGCGGGAGCCCCGCACCCTGCTCATCGGTCTGCTGGTGCTGGCGGTGGCCTTCGCCGAGGGCAGCGCCAATGACTGGCTCGCGGTGGCCTTCATCGACGGGTACGGCTTCAGCGAGGCGGCCGGCGCGGCGGTCTTCGGCCTCTTCGTCGCCGGCATGACGGTGGGTCGCACCCTCGGCACGGTGGCCCTGGACCGGTGGGGACGGACGCCGGTGCTGACCGTCACCATCGTGCTCGCCATCGTCGGGGCCGCCACGGCGGTGCTGGCCGGCTCCGGCCCGATCGCGGTGTTCGGTGTGCTGCTGTGGGGCCTGGGGGCCTCGCTGGGTTTCCCGGTCGGCATGAGCGCCGCCGCCGACGAGGAGGAACACGCCCACGTCCGGGTCAGCGTCGTGGCGGTGATCGGCTACACCGCCTTCCTGGCCGGGCCACCCCTGCTCGGCATGCTCGGCGACCAGATCGGCACCCTGCACGCCCTGCTGGTCGTACCGATTCTCCTGATTCCCACCCTCGCCCTCATCCCCGCCGCCCGCCCCCCAGCCCGCTGAGTCGAGATCCTGGTACGAAACCGCCGCTCCAAGCGCTTTCGTACCAGGATCGGTCGGTCACCGGACGGCGACCACGGCGGCGTCGGGGCCGGCGCGCCAGAGGGTGCCGACCTCGGTGAAGCCGGTGGCGGAGAGGGCGGCAAGGTGCCAGGAGACGGGCGGATTCCACTCCGGGCTGTGACCGGTCGGGTAGATCGCCTGGCGCTGGCGTACGAGCGGGCCCAACGTCTCGTCCTGCTCGGCCTGCTGCCACCACTGCGACCAGGACAGGGCGGCGCCGGCGGCGTGCCGGGCCGTGCGGCGTTGTCGCGCCCGGGCCAGCAGCCGCCCGGTCAGCTCCGGCAGGCCGTCGTCGGGCATGTGGTCGGCGTTGACCAGCAGGCCGCCGGGGCGCAGCAGGTCACGCACCTCGGCGTAGAGATCGGCCAACCGCTCGGCCGGCAGCCAGTGCAGCGCGGTGGCGGTGAGCACCGCGTCGTAGTGCCGGTGGGGCAGCGCGGTGTGCCAGTCGGGGCGGCCGAGATCGGCGGTGACGATGCGGGCCCGGTCACCGAGCGTGGCGGTGGCGAGGGCGAGCAGGGCGGGGTCGAGATCGACAAGGGTCAGTTCGGCGTCGGGAAAGCGGCGCAGCGCGCGCAGTGAGATGGTGCCGGTGCCCCCGGCCAGGTCGAGCAACCGGGGCGGCGCGGTGTCGCGGATGGCGTCGACCGCGTCGAGCATGGCGGCGAAGCGCTGCTCCCGATCCGGCAGGTACGCCTCCTGCTGTCGGTCCCAGCTCTCCTGCCAGGCGTCGATATCGGAGATGTAAGTGCTCATGGCCGGACACGCTACTTACATCTCACGGACTCTGTCCAGAGTTGTTGCCAAGGATTTGCAATAGAGAGAGAATGGCGGGGCGATGATCCTGGGGCCGTCGGCGGATGCCGACGGCCCCTGCCACCGGCGATAACATGGTCGCCCGAGGGCGGGGCCCGCCCGACCGCACGGCCTCAGGAGTCAGGTGGAACCGCAGCGCACCGCCGCGCACGAGATGTTCGACGCCGACGTGGCCTCGAACCGGCTCGGCATCGAGTTGATCACGGCTGCGGACGGTGCCGCGGTGGCCCGCATGCGGATCACCGCCGAGATGGTCAACGGACATCGCATCGCCCACGGCGGTTTCGTGTTCCTGCTCGCCGACACCGCTTTCGCGCTCGCCTGCAACAGCCACGGGCCGGTGACCGTCGCCGCCGGTGGCGAGATCACCTTCGTCCGTCCGGCGCACGAGGGTGACCTGCTGCTCGCCCGCGCCACCGAACGCACCCGGTACGGGCGCAGCGGGATCTACGACGTCACGGTGACCCGCGAGGACGGGCAGGTGGTGGCCGAGTTCCGGGGCCACAGCCGATCCCTGCGCCCGGGCCCGGCCCGACCCGACCCGTCGGAGCAGTCCAGCGCCGGAGCGGCCGCCGGCCGCCGAGGCTGACCCACCGGCCCGAACCCGCCCCGCCGCACGCCCTTCCTCCGGCCGGCCGGCTTCCGCCGCACCGCCCGCCTGGCCGGTCCCGGTGGCGATACCGGCCCGACCGGCTTCCCCGGCGATGCCCGCCCGACCGGCTTCCGCGGGGATGCCGGTCCGGTTGGCCACCGTGGCGAGGTTGGCCCGGCGGGCGAATGCGGCCTGCAGGGCGCGGGTCAGCCGGGCGGCGGCGACCTGGCCCAGCACCGGATCGGCGAACCGGTGCCCGCCGGTCGGCAGCGCCACGAGCAGACCCGCCCCGGTCAGGTCGGCCAGCGCCCGTTCCGCCTGCTCCGTCGACCAGCCCACCATGCGGGCCAGTTGCGTCGCCGAGCAGCGGGGCGAGGCGGTCGCGGCCATCAGGGCGACCCGCAGCGGATCGTCGAGACGGTCCAGCCGGGCGTCGACGATCCGGCGCACGCTCTCCGGCACCGGGGGAGGGGCTGGCGCGTCGCCGTCGAGCGCGTCCACGTACGCCCTGGCGTATCCGGGGTTGCCGCCGACGAGCGGGATCAGGTGCCGTACCAGCGAGATCGGCCGTCCGGCTCGGCGCAGCAGCCGGTGCAGCAACCGGCCGGTGGTCACCGCGTCGAGTGGACGCAACGGCACCGAGGCCCATCCGGCGACCTCGTCGGTCCCGGTCGCGACCAGCGCCAGCGGCAGGCCGTCGGCCGTGGCCTGGTCGAGCAGCAGGTTCAGTTGGTGACGCAGCGCCGGCGCGGCCCGGTCGAGATCGTCGACGGCCACCACCACCGGTTGCCGCCGGGCCAGGCTCAGCAGCACCTCCCGCCAGCAGGCCGCGGCTCGGACGCCGGTGATGCCGGGCGCACCGGTCACCGCAGCTGTCGTCGCCGCCAGGCACTGCGCCGACACCTGTCCGTGCAGGGCGGCGGACAGGCGGCGGCGTACCGTCGCGGCGTCGTCGGTGTCGCGGACCCCGGCAAGCCCGCGCAGCAGGTCCACCAGCGGAGTCAGCGGACCGTCCGGGTACGGCGGGCAGGCCGTCACGCACCAGCGCACCGCGGCACCCTTCACTGTGGGAGTGCTGCGGATCAGTTCGCGGAGCAACCGGCTGCGGCCCGCCCCGCGCGGCCCGGTCAGCAGTAGCCGCCGTGGACCGGTTCCGCGTACCGCCTCGGTCAGGCGTTCGCGGGCGACGGCCAGCTCGCGACGTCGACCGAGCAGCGGGCTGTCGGCCGGGGGCAGTTCCGGACGCAGCGTGCCGGTGGCCAGCCAGATGTCGATCGGCACGTCCTTGCCGGCCACCGTCACCGCCGGCATCGGCTGCTGGGCGATCAGGCCGGCGACGGCGCGGTGCGTGGCCGCGCAGAGCGCCACCCCGCCGTGCGGCGCGTACCCCTGCAACCGGGCGGCCAGCGTGATGACCGCGCCGCTGGCCACGCCGTGCCCGCCGTCGTGCCCCATCCCGAGGTCCACCACCGCCTCGCCGGTGGCGACCCCGACCCGCACCCGCAGCCCGGGGGCCAGGGTGGGGGTACGACGGTCGAGCGCCCGCTGGATCTCCAGGCCGGCCCGCACCGCCCGGTACGCCTGCCACCCGTCACCGGTGCGCGCGCCGAACAGAGCCATCACGGCGTCGCCGACGTACTTCTCCACCGCCCCGTCCCAGCGGCGCAGTACCCGGGCGACGGTGCCGAAGTAGACACGTTGCAGGGCCCGGACATCCTCCGGGTCGAGTCGGTCGACCAGCCGGGTCGACCCGACGATGTCGACGAAGAGCACGGTGACGGTCCGCCGCTGTTCGGTCACCGACCAGCGCAATCGGCTGGTCGGTCCGTAAGCACGGACGATGGTGGACATTGGCATCGGACGCACCCGCCTCTCCCCGCGTGGGTCGACGTTGCGGGGAGACTGTCACCGCAGGTCTGACCGGCGGATCGGCAGAACGACGTATGTCGGCCGGGCGCAACCGGTTGGTCGCAATGTCGACGCGAGGTGGGGGACAGGGGTGCGGCGGCGGTAGAACGGGAAGGGCGGCTGTGACTAGGCTGCGAGCCATGGCCAGCGACGTGGACAGCACACCGCTCGTCGGTCGGGCCGACCTGGTGGCGACGGCGCGCGCCGCGCTGCTCGACGATGTGGCGCCGGGAAGCACGGCTGCCGTCTTCCTCACCGGTGAGAGCGGGGTGGGCAAGACCCGACTGCTCCGCGAGCTCGGCCAACGGCTGGGCGACGCGGGTGCGCTGGTGCTCACCGGCTCCTGTCTGGACATCGGCGACGCCTCACCCCTGCATCCGCTGCGGCAGGCGTTGCGTCGTCTCGACGTCGACCTGCCTCCGGCCGCCGCCGCCTCGGTCCGCGCGCTGCTGGCGATGTTCGCCGAGGACGCGGCGAGCCCGGACGGCGCGGGCGCGCTGTTGGAGCGCGTCGCCCGGGGGTTGAGCGTGATCGCCGGCGGCCGGCCCGTGGTGCTGGTCCTCGACGACCTGCAATGGGTCGACCGGACGACCCGGCAACTACTGCTGTATCTGCTGGCCGGCCTCGGCGACCTTCAGCTGTCGGTGCTCGCGGCGGTGCGTTCGGAGTCCCTGCAGGGGGCGCATCCGCTGCGCCGGGTGCTCACCGAGCTGCGTCGACTGCGCTCGGTGCAGGTGCTCGACCTCGCCCCGCTGGACCGGGCCGCCGCCGAGCAGCTCGCCGCCGCGGTGGTGGGTCGGCCGCTGCCTCCCGAGGCGGTCGAGCGGTTGTGTCAGCGCAGCGGCGGCAACCCGTTCGTCGTCGAGGAGCTCGCCCGGGATCTGCGGGACGGCCGTGACGGGCTCTCCGACACCCTGCGCGAGGTCTTCCTGGCCCGGGTGGACGCGTTGCCGCAGCCGGCGCACCGGGTCGTGCACGCGGTGGCCGCCGGGGTGGAACCGGTCGACCACTGGCTGCTCGCCCAGGTGGTCGGACTACCCGAACAGGACCTGCTGGACGCGATCCGGGCGACCGTGGCCCACCGGCTGGTGGTCAGCTCCCACGACGGCTACCGGCTGCGGCACCGACTCGTCGCCGAGGTGCTGGAGGACGAGCTGCTGCCCGCCGAGCGGGCTCTGCTGCACCGCCGTTACGCCGAGGCGTTGACCGCCGCGCCGGGGGAGTTGCACCAGGCCCGGCTGGCCCACCACTGGCGGCTGGCCGGCGAACCGCAGCGGGCGCTGCCGGCGGCGGTGGCCGCCGCGCAGGAGGCGGAGCGGCTGTACGGCTACGCGGAGGCGCACCGGCACTGGTCGGTCGCGGTGGAGCTGGCCGAAGGGCTGCCCGACGCGGAACGGGCGACGCTGCTCAGGCATGCGGCCGAGGCCGCCCACCACTGCGGCGAGTACGCCCGTGCGCTGGCCCTGCTGGAGAAGCTGGCCGCCATCGACGTCGATCAGACGGCCTGTGAGCTGCACATCCGCCGGGCCCGCTACCTGGCGGCGGCCGGCCGCTCGGCGTTGGCCGAGGCGGAGTACCAACGCGCCCTCGACGCGGCGGACTGCAGCTCCCGACAGCGGGCCACAGCCGCCGCGCACCTGGCCGAGCTGCTGCTGCAGCTGGGCCGGTACGCCGACGCCGGCCAGTGGGCCAAGGAGGCGCTGAGCCTGGCCGAACAGGCCGAAGACGCCACCACGGAGGTGGTGCTGGCCAGCATGGCATTGGGCTTCTCCGAGGCGTACCGCCAGGATCCGGACGCCGGGCTGGCCGTGCTGCGTCGCGCGCTGGCGACCGCCGAACGCGCCGGCCGGCCCGAAGACGTCGCGCTGGCCTATCTGCACCTGGCCGAGCTGCTCACCGGGCCGCTGAACCGCATGGAGGAGGGGGTGGTGGTGGCCCGCCGGGGCGCCGAGCGGGTGGCCGAGCTGGGGCTCGGTCGCAGCTACGAGACCCGGTTGCTGGCGATCGCCACGAACGGTCTGTTCCGGGTCGGGCAGTGGGCCGAGGCGGAGAAGGTGGTGGCGGCGGCGCTGCGACATCGCCCCTCCGGCACCGACGCGGTCGAGCTGCTGCTGGCCCGGTGCCGCCTCTCGGTGGGCTACGGCGACATCGAGGCGGCCGACCGGGACCTCGACGCGGTGGCCACCATGCTGGCCGGTGGTGGTGCCCGGCACGTGATTCCGCTGCTCACCCTGCGGGCCGGGCTGGCCATGTGGCAGGGCCGCCACGACGTGGCCCGGCACGCGGTGCAGCGGGGGTTGACCGAGACCCGCTCCGACGACCTGGTCATCGTCGCGGTGCTGGTCTGGCACGGTCTGCGTGCCGAGGCGGAGGCGAAGGCCAGCCGCACCCCCGTCGACGACAACGCGGTGCGCCGGTTGCGGCAGATCGTCGACCGGGTGGCCGAGAAGAGTGTGCGCGCGGCCCAGCCGGTACGCGACGTGGTCGACGGCTATCTGGCGCTCTGCGCCGCCGAGGTGAGCCGGCTCGACGTGACCGATCCGGACCTGTGGGCGCGGGCCGCCGCGGAGTGGGACCACCGCAACCATCCGTATCCGGCGGCGTACTCGCGACTGCGTCAGGCGGAGGCGTTGCTGGCGCGTCGGCGGCGTACCGCCACGGCGGGCAAGCTGCTGCGGCAGGCGTACCAGACGACCCAGGGGCTCGGCGCGGTGCCGTTGACCGAGGAGATCCGTACCCTCGCCGGTCGTGCCCGGGTGACGCTGGAGGACGCCGGCCCGCTGGGGGCACGCGAGCCGGACGGTGACGGTGGCGCGGAACTCGCCGCGCTGACCGCCCGCGAGCGTGAGGTCCTGGCCGCGGTGGCCGAGGGGTTGACCAACCGGGAGATCGGCCAGCGGTTGTACATCAGCGAACGGACCATCGGCGTCCACGTGTCGCACATCTTCGACAAGCTTCAGGTACGTACCCGGGTCCAGGCCAGTGCCATCTTCCTACGTAGTCAGGCGTAGGTGTCGGATAGGTAGTTCTACTGATGTCGTGCGGGGGCCCTCCTGAAAGGCTGAGCCCGGCGCCGCAAGGGCACGGCGGCGGCGACGATCAGCGTGGAGGACGACATGAGCGAGCGGGTCTGGGGGCCGATACACGGGGACATCGTCGACCTGCTCGCCGACCACCCGACGGACGTGCCGGCGGTGGTCGACCACCTGACCAAGCTGCAGGACATGCTGGTCCGGCTGCCTCCGCTGCTGGAGAGTTGCCCGCTGGCCGACTTCAACAAGCTGTACCTGACCATCACCACAAGCGTGCTGGACGGCCTGTACGCCGACCGGTTCGTCGACCCGGCCTTCCTGTCCCGACTGGATGTCGAGTTCGCCGCCCGCTACTTCGACGCGCTGCGGCTGTGGACCGACTCCAGCCCGGGCACGCCCAAGGCCTGGTCCTGTCTGTTCGAGCGGATGCGCGGCCCGGACGCCCGGCCGCTGCCCTCGGCGGCGGCCGGAGTCAACGCGCACATCAACTTCGACCTGCCGTTCGCGCTGGTCACCACCTTCGCCCACCTGGAGTCCGAGCCGGTCGACGGAAGTGACCAGCACCGCGACTACCTGGAGATCAACAAGATCTTCGCGGACAAGATCCCCGGTCTGCGCCGGGGCTACCTGGAGCGGTGGCAGCTGCTCATCGACATGCTCAACGGGGAGATCGACGACTGGTACCAGGGCGAACTGATCGGATACACGCGCGACGTCGCCTGGCGCAACGCACAGCGGGTCTGGCGGTGCCGGCACGACCCGCACCTACACGAACGCGAGCGTAAGCGGCTCGACGAAACGGCCGCGGCGCTCGGTCGGTTGCTGCTCTCGCCCCTGGGGGCGTTTCTGCAGTAGCCGGGGACGGGGGGTCCCCGCGCCCGGCCCGTGGGCGGGGCGCGGGGGCGGTCCGGCAGCCGGGGGGCATCGCCAGGATCGGACCAGGGGGGAGCAGGGGGTCGGCCGGCCCGGGGGGTGTCGGCCGGCCTCCTGCGGGTACGCCGCACCCATGACCGCTGTGTCCCGGCGCCGTCCCGCAGCACGGCCCCGACCTCGCCCCTCCGCCCCGGCACGTCCCGCCCGACCGGGAGACCGTGCCGGCCGGGGAGCCCGCGGATGAGCCGGCGACGCTTCGAGTTCCGCTTCGATCCACCGTGGCGACCCGTGCTGGCCCTGCTCGGTGTCCGGCCGTCGACGGCCTGGGTCGACGTCGACGCCGACGAGGTCACGGTGCGCTTCGGGCCCTGGCGGCTGCGGACCACCCGGGACAACGTCACCGGGGTCCAGGAGAGCGGCCCGTACCGCTGGTGGCGGGCGATCGGCCCGCACCTGTCGGCCGCCGACGTCGGTGTCACCTTCGGCAGCAGCACCGCGCGGGGACTCTGTATCCGTTTCGGGCGACCGGTGCCGGCCCTGCTGCCCGGCCGATGGCTGCGCCACCCTGCGATGACGGTGACCGTCACTGATCCGGACGCCCTGGCCCACGCCCTCGCGGCGGCACCCGACGGCGGTGTCGGCCGGCTTTGACCGTTTTGTCGAGGTGGTGTTCGGCGACCGCCTACGGTCGGGGCAGTGAGTGGGGGAGGGCGGGCCAAACATGGGGGACGGGACCAGAGCGCGACGTGGCCGGGGCCGCCGGGGGAAGCTGTCCGGCACACCCGAGCCCGCGCTGCGTGCCGCCCGCGACCCGACCCGGCCGGGCGAGCGGGCCGGTCGACGGGTCGCCGTGCCCGAGCACGTGGCGGTGCGTCCGCCCGGTCCGGCGGTGCCGCCGAGCCGGCTGCGTCGGTGGCTGCTCATGCACCAGGTGCAGCCGGTCGGTCCGGAGACCGCCGAGGGGCATTCCCGGTCGCATGCCTGGTGGCGGGTGATGTGTCTGACCGGCGTCGACTACTTCTCCACCCTGTCGTACCTGCCGGGCATCGCGGTGCTGGCCGCCGGGGCGCTCTCCCCGCTGGCGACCCTGCTGATCGTGGTGCTGACCCTGTTCGGCATGCTGCCGATGTACCGCCGGGTGGCCCGGGACAGCCCGCATGGCCAGGGCTCCGTGGCCATGCTGGAACGGCTGCTGCCGTTCTGGCGGGGCAAGATCTTCGTGCTGATCCTGCTCGGCTTCGTGGCCACCTCGTGGATCATCACGATCACCCTCTCCTCGGCCGACGCCACCGTGCACATGTTGCAGAACCCGTACCTGCCGGCGGCGTTCGGCGGGACCACCGTCGCGGTCGTGGTGACCGTGGTGCTGCTGCTGATCCTGGGCGGGGTGTTCCTGCTCGGGTTCCGGGAGGCGGTGGCGGTGGCCGTACCCCTGGTCGCCGTCTTCCTCGCCCTGAACGCGGTGATCGTGGTGGTCTCCCTGGTCGAGATCGCCGGTGACCCCCGGGTGCTGACCGACTGGACCACGGCGTTGACCGCCGGCGGCGGACCGGGGCAGTTGGCGTTGACCGCGGCGCTGGCGTTCCCGCTGCTGGTGCTGGGACTCTCCGGCTTCGAGACCGGGGTGAGCATGATGCCGCTGGTCGCGGGGGAGGGGCCGGACGCGCAGACCCGGTTGGCCGCCCGGATCCGCAACACCCGACGGCTGCTCACCGCCGCCGCGTTGATCATGTCGGTGTACCTGCTGTCGACCACCTTCGTCACCACGCTGCTCATCCCGCCCGAGGAGTTCGCCCCGGGCGGGGCGGCCAACGGGCGGGCGCTGGCCTACCTCGCCCACGAGCACGTCGGCGAGGCGTTCGGCACGGTCTATGACCTCAGCAGCGTGCTGATCCTGTGGTTCGCCGGCGCCTCGGCGATGGCCGGTCTGATCAACATCGTGCCGCGCTACCTGCCGTCGTACGGCATGGCGCCGGATTGGGCGCGGGCGATCCGGCCGGTGGTCATCGTCTACACGGTGATCTGCATCGGCCTGACCGTTCTCTTCCGCGCCGACGTCGACGCGCAGGCCGGGGCGTACGCCACCGGGATCCTGGCGATGATGGTCTCCGCCGCGGTCGCGGTGGCGATCGCCGCGCTCGGCCGTCGCCAGCGCGCGACCGCCGCCGGCTTCACCGTGCTCACCCTGGTCCTGCTGTACGCGTTGGCCGAGAACGTGCTGACCAAGCCGGACGGCATCGCCATCTCGGGCCTGTTCATCCTCGGCATCATCGCCGTCTCCCTGGTGTCCCGGGTCAGCCGGACCACCGAGCTGCGGGCGGAACGGGTGGAGTTCGACGAGGCGGCGCGGCGGTTCATCGCCGACTCGGTGGCCCACGACGGTCGGCTGCACGTGATCGCGCACAAGCGGCGCAGCGGCGCGGTCAAGGAGTACACCATCAAGGAACGGGCGCAGCGGGGGCAGAACCCGGTGCCCGGCGCGACCGACGTGCTGTTCCTGGAGATCGACGTGGTCGACCCGTCCGGGTTCCGGCACGTGCTGCGGGTCCGTGGGGTCGAGGTGGGCGGCTACCGGGTGCTGCGGGCCAGCAGCCCGGCCGCGCCCAACGCCATCGCCGCGGTCCTGCTGGCGCTGCGCGACGCCACCGGCGTACGTCCGCACGCGCACTTCGAGTGGTCGGAGGGTAACCCGATCGCGCATCTGCTGCGGTACCTGATCCTGGGCCGGGGCGACACGCCGCCGGTGGTCCGGGAGATCCTGCGCAAGTCCGAGCCCGATCCCTCCCGCCGTCCCGGTATCCACGTCGGCGGTTGAGCCCTCCGGTCCGGTTCGCGGCCAGGACAGCAACATGAAGGCGAAAGGCGTACTTATTCACTTATGCCGGATTTCGGCCCTTTGTTGGTCGTACGTTGCCTCTGGTGGCTACCGCGAGGTCAGCCGCTCCGCGCCCGATTCGGCGCGGCTCTGTTTCGCACACACGAGAGGCAGGAACCCTCATGTCCACGTACCTCGGGGGCCGACAACCGGCCCGACGCGGGCGCCGAACGCCCTGGTACCTGGCCGGCGGGCTGGCGGCCGGCAGCCTGGTGGCCGCGGTGGCGGGTCTCGGCGGCGCTGCCGCGTCGGCCATCGACCGGGACACGCCCGCGCCGGCCCCGGGCCGGCCCGCCGCGCTCGCCGCCGACAACGGACCCTGGGACGCCGAATCGGCGGACCGGGACAAGCAGGACCGGGACAAGCAGGACCGGGACAAGAAGTGGCAGCGTCCCGACGACGCGCAGCGCGGCGGGCCCGGAAACGGTCGACCCGACGAACCCGAGGGCCGGCGTAGCGGGGGCAACGGGCGTGCGCCCCAGCACAAGGCCGTGCAGGTGCCCTGTGACTCCACGCGGCTGATCGCCGCGCTGGTCCGGGTCAACGCCGAGGGCGGCGGCCTGCTGCGGTTGGCCGACAAGTGCACGTACACCCTGACCCACGCCTTCCAGCAGGCCGACGAGTACGACGGTGGGATCCGCGACGCCCGGGAGGCCGCCGACGCCGCCGAGAACCCGGGTGACGCCGAGGCGCCGCCGCGCAACCCGGCGCACGACACCGCCGGCCTGCCGGTGATCTACCACGCGATCACCATCGAGGGCTCCGGCGCGACCATCTCCCGTGGCGTGCACGCGCCGGACTTCCGCTTCTTCACCGTCCGCGACGGCGGCGAACTCACCCTGCGCGACGTGACCCTGCTCAACGGCCGGTCGAAGGCCGAGGGTGGCGGCATCCACATCGTGCACGGCGCGACCGCCGTGGTCGAACGGGTCACCGTCGCCAACAGCACGTCGCTGTCCGCCGACGGTGGCGGTGGCGGCATCTTCAACGACGGCAACCTGCGCATCAGCGACAGCACGCTGGTCGGCAACCGGGCCGCCGGCACCGAGGGCAAGGGCGGGGGCCTGCTCAACGGTGGTGTCATGAGCATGTACCGCACCGAGTTCCGGCACAACAGCGCCGTCAGCTACGGCGGCGGGCTGGCCAACTTCCGCGCCGCCGGGGACGTGTACTCCTCTACGTTCGTCCGCAACAACGCCGCGCAGGGTGGCGGACTGGCCAGCTTCTCGGCCCGTACCAAGGTCTTCGACAGTCTGGTCGCCGGCAACAGCGCCCAGACCGGCGGTGGCCTGGCCAACTCCGACGCGGTGCTGGTGCTCGGTCAGCTGACCGTCCGGGACAACCTCGCCACCGTCGCCGGTGGCGGCATCTCCACCGTGCAGGGCCTGCTACCGATCGACGACAGCGTGATCAGTGGCAACACCACGCGCGGCAACGGCGGTGGCGTCTACGCCGCGAAGTCCAACCTGCTCGTGCGCGGCACCGACGTGAAGGGCAACGAGGCGGTCGGCAAGAAGTCGCAGGGCGCCGGGCTCTTCGTCACCGCCGGCACCAGTTCGGTGTACCGCAGCCTGATCGTCGGCAACCGGTCCACGGTCAAGGCCGGCGGCATCCAGGCCGAGCGGGCCCAGATCAAGATCGACGATGACAGCATCGTCGTCGACAACAGCCCCACCAACTGCCTGGGCAGCAAGGTTCCCGTCGCGCACTGCTTCCGCTGAGCGAGGAGCAACCCGACGACGCTGCGTTCGGCCTCCGGCCGCCCCGGTCTCGACGACCGGGCCGTGCGAGGGGCTGGACGCAGCGTCGTCGTACCGGGTCACTGCGAGGGCTCGGGCAGTTCGCAGTCGACCTTCGGGTTGGCGCCGACGTAGTTGAGCGGACCGGCGGCGATGGTCACCAGGATCGTGCCGACCTCGGCGCAGTTGGCTTCCTCGTCGCTGTAGTAGCCGCGCTGACCCGCGGCGATCGCGCCGATGACGAGCCAGATCACCACGAGGACTCCGAATATCGACGTGCCACGCATGGCTTCCTCCACGGTCGGGGGTGCTAGCAGGGTGTCCCGGCCATGTACCCCGTCGCGCTCTCCCACTAACGACGGCCGGGGGCTACCACGGTGGCGAGGGCACCTCGGGCGGGCGACCGCGGCTGCGCCGGACGTCGGCCAGGGCCACCCCGGCCAGCACCAGGACGGCGGGGTACGGGGCGGCAGGGTGTGCGTCACCAGGTTGAATCCGGCGGCGGTGACGACCACCCCGGCGACCATGAGCAGATGTGTGAAGGGCGCGGACTTCAGGAAGCGGCCCGGAAAGCGTGCGGCCTTGATGGAGCCGGGCAACAGCTCCCCGGCCTTGTACACGTAGATCTGCCACAGCAACAGGGTGGTGATGAAGGCGATCACCAGACTGGCGGACGCCCAGGCCGGGCACCGGATAGGCCAGCCAGAGACCCAGGAAGTCGATGACCAGGGCGAGTGACCAGAGCGCCAACCGGGCGTCGCCGTCCACGGTGGCCCCGACGATCCATGGCACGGCCGACACCGCGAACCACACAGTCGTGCGGATCGGCCGTTGCCGGAGCTGCTGCTGGTGGCGCAACGCCGGAATGACGATTCTCAGCCAGGTCGTGCGAGATGAGGGCGAGCGCGACGACGTAGACGAGGTCGAAGAAGAGTTCCAGCAGGGTCACCCGCGCGGGCGTTGTCGCGCTGCGGAGGACACGTGACGAGCGCGCGGGATCCTGCGGCAACGGCACGGGGGGATCCTGGACTACCGACTGTGTTGGTCGGGCCTGCGGTGTCGACACTCCGACCCTAACCGCCACTTCATCCCCACATGCCCCAATCACCCATCGATGCCCTGAACGACGTGCCGTGGCCGAAACCGCCGGTGCGGCGGCGCTCCGGTCGGGGCGCCGCCGCACCGGTGGCGCAGCGTCTACGTGAGGCGGTGTCGGCCGCACCGGGTGCGGCAGGTGTCACTCAGGCGGTGTCGTCGGACTGGCCGGCCAGGATCTTCGCCTGTTGTGGCCAGGTCACCAGGCTGGCGGTGGCCCGCAGCCCGGCACCCCGGATGGTGTCCCGCAGCGTCGCCTCGTCCAGCTCCGCCAGCTGTTGGTAGGTGCGGATGCCCGCGCCGTGCAGGGCGGCGGCCATCTTCGGCCCGACGCCCTGGATCCGCCGGAAGTCGTCGACGGCGTCGGTGCCGTCGAGAGCCGGGGCGTGGGCGGCCGGGGCCTCCGGGGCCTCGTCGGTGGTGGCCGCCGGGGTGGCCCGGGTGCGCGGGCGGGGCGTGGTGGCCTTGCGCCGCACCGGCGGGGTGGCCACGGCGGGACGAGCCGACGCGGTCTCCTCGACCGCCTGCTCCGCCGGACCGTCCGGAACGGACACCGCCGGTGCCGACTCGGGCGCGGCCGTCGTGCCGGCGGACACCGCAGCGTCCGTCGTGGTGACCGGCTCGGAGACGTCAGTCGTGGTGGCCTCGGGGATCTCCGTCGCGCCGTCGGGCTCCGCGACGCTCGTCGTGGCGACGGGCGCGGCCGTATCGATCGTGGCGACGGGGGCGGCGGCGTCGGTCGTGGCGACCGGCTCGGCCGCATCGATCGTGGCGACAGGGGTGGCGGCGTCGGTCGTGGCGACCGGTTCGGCGGACACGCTGGGTGTCGGCTCCGACGACGCGGGCTGGCCGCCCGGGCTCGATTGCTCGGTCTCGGCGGGCTGGCGGGTCGCCGGCACCGGCGCCGGGCTGGTGGTGGGGTGCGTCGACGCGGGCGGTTCGCCACGGCGGTTGCGCAGCAGCACCCAGCCCCCGGCCAGGCCCACCAACAGCACCACGAGCAGTATCAGCCAATTGCCGACGGAGTCGATCACGGCAAACCTCCCTGAAGTTCACGTCCGGATCGTGGCGAGAAAAACTCGCCGAAGCTTCGCATACCAAGGACGTGGGCGACAGGCAGGTCAGGTAACAGTCCGTGTCGTTGCGACCGGGGCTACCAGCGGTGCCCACGGCGGAACGGAGGGTGCCCGCCCGGCAACGCCGACGATCCCGGCGCCGTCGCGGGCGCCGGGATCGTCGGTACGCGTGGAGGTCGTCTGCCGGCTCAGTCCTCCTCGCCGCGATAGGTGTAGAAGTCGTCGACGAACTTGCGCCGCAGCCGGGGCACCCGGCTGGTGACCCGGAAGTAGCCCCGCGCGCCGAGCAGGGCCAGCCGACCGAACACCGGCTTGTACATCCGGTCGTCGCCGCTGGTGCCGCTGCGCGCCAACGAGTCGGCCACCCGGGCGAAGCCGTACGGCACCATCACCGCCTCGTAGTCGGCCACCGCCTGCACCAGCGACTTCTCACCGGCGGCGGCGAGGATCAGTTGACGGCGCAGCAGGTTCGCGTCCCGCAGCGCGGTGTTGGCGCCCACGCCCCGGCCCGGTGTCATGGTGTGGATCGCGTCGCCGAGCAGGGTCACCGTACTGCTGTGCCAGGGCGGCACCGGCTCCGATGTGGACACCCGGATCGGCAGCGCGCTCTCCGGGTCGGCCTGCCGGAGCAGTTCGCGCAGGCGCGGGTGCCAGTTCGCGGTCAGGTCCAGCGCCACCTGGATCAACTCCGACCCCCGGCGACGCATCACGTCCTCGGGAAAGCGTCGGGCGGTGCTCCAGACCACCAGGTTGATGTTGTCGCGGGTGCTGTCGTGCCGCAGTCCCGGCCAGTCCGCGAGCAGCGCCGCATCGGCGGGGTCGACGTCCGGCTTGAGTCGACCGTCGGCGTCCCACTTGAACTCCATCACGTGCAGCACGCCCATCATCCCGCCGGTCCCGAAGATCAGCGAGATGCCCCGCTGCACCGCCGGTGGCAGCAGGGCCCGGGTGTCGTCGGTCAGCGGAATCCGGGTGGCGATGTTGATGGTGCCGGCGTCCCGGATCACCGCGTGCGGCAGGTACTGGCGGCGTACCGCGGACTGGGTGCCGTCCGCCGCTACCAGCAGGTCGCCGGTGGCGGTGCTGCCGTCGGCGAAGTGGGCGGTGACGGTGCCGTCGTGGTGCTGCTCGTACCGGGTGAAGGTGCGGTCGAAGTGCACCACGTCCTCCAGGCCGGTCAGCAGCACCTGGCGCAGCGTCATCCGCGCCACCGACCGCTCGGTGTCGACCGGATGGGTGTCCGGACGCAGCGGGAACGACGCCGTGGGCCGCAGCTTCTGGTCCAGCACGTTGAAGTAGCGCGGCGATCGGGCGCAGGTAGCCAGGTAGATGTCGAACAGTTCGGGTGGCAGGCAGTCGCGCAGGGCGCGACTGCCGGTCGGGCCGATCCCGACGCGGTAGCCGAGGAGCCCGTCCGCCCGGGTGCGATGGCGCTCGTACACCTCGACGCCGATGCCGGCTCGACGAAGCCCGTGTGCCAGGCAGAGTCCGCCCGTGCCGGCGCCGATGATCAGGACGTGCGGTGTCCGGGTGACCACTGTGCCGTCCGGTCAGCTGGCCGCACGCGGTGCCGGAACGTCCGCGCCGTCCCAGCGGTAGAAGCAGTTGGCGATGGCGTCGCGGGGCGAGCGCCAGGTCGGCAGGTAGGGCGAGGTGTGCGCGGAGAGCCGCTCGTTGACCTGGCGGTAGAGCGGGTGGTTGCGGGCCGTCGCCAGGGCGTCGGCACCGACGTCCTCGGTCTCCATCAGGTGTACACACAGATCGTGCAGGCAGTACAGGGAGCGGTGGCGTACCCCGGTCAGGCCGGGCAGTTCGGTCGCGTCGGATTCGGCGAAGATCTGCGCCACCCGACCCTCCGCGCCCGGGATGATCCTGCTGACGATAACGAGACGGCTGCTCATCGGTCCCCTCTCACCGGTGGTCGCGCCGGCTGCCTCGCCGGACGCACCTGTCACCCTGCCTGCGGACCTGTCACCTGACCGTCAACGTCGACCGTCGATCCGGTGACGTCGTCAGCGTGCTCAACCGCCCTGCTGGGTCGACCGCAGCGCCGGGTACCGACGTGACGTCGAGGCCGCCTGGCTGGCGCGGCGGATCGGTTCCAGGGTGTCGTCGAGCAGGGCGCTCATCGCGGGGGAGGGCTCCAGTCGCAGCTCGCGCAGCAGGAGGTCGCGGTAGACGTAGAAGGCGTGCACCGCCTCGAAGGCGTTGCCCTCGGCGAGGTGGATCCGCACCACGAGCCGGTGCGGCGTCTCGCGCAGTGGCTCCGCGGCCATCGCCTCCAGCGCGGCGTCGAGCGCCTCGCCGTGCCGTCCGGCGACCAGGTGGTGACCGGCCACCTGCTCCAGCATGTGCAATCTGAGCTGGCGCAACCGTTCCCGCTCGGTCAACACCCACTCGTCGTACCAGCCGGGCAGCAGGTCGTGTCGCCCGGCGGCGAGGGCCTGCGCGGCGTCGGCCGGCGTCTGACCGTCGCGTACCCGGCCGGCGGTGTCGACCAGCTTGTCGACGTCGACCTGCACCGCCGGATCGAGGCGGACCGTGTCGGCGTTTGTCGCCAACGGACAGTACGGGTCCTGACGCAGCCGCCACAGCGCGGTCCGCAACGACGACAGGGCCCGTTCCTCGGTGGTCTCCGGCCACAACAGGCCGGCCAGGTGGGTGCGGGTCGTCGCGGGCCGCAGCCCGATCAGCGCGATGACTCGTTGCAGGCCACGCGGCACCACCACCGGGGTGTCGTCGTGGGTCAGTCGGAAACCGCCGAGCAGATGAAGTCGGACCTCGGCGTCCCGGAGCTTCCCGGTGGTCGGCGTGGGCGAATCGGCCACGGGCACCCCCTGCGCAAGGCGTTGTCTGCGGGTATGGCCGGGCCCGGGCGTGGCCGCCACGACGCCACTGTCGACTGCGAACATCGCGCAACCGCGCGCGAAGCCGGGTCGGACCGTCGTGAAGGTTATCAATCCCAGTTACTCTGGGTCAACACGCCTGTCGGATACGTAACTCGTACGTCATCTTTGAAAACGCCTCTGAACTGGCTAATCGTAGCGATGCTCAGGTTCGGGGTCGTACAGCTGGGCCACAGCTTGCGTCAACGCAGCGTCACCGAGGATGGGGTTGGCGGAGGGTGTCGGTGACGCGCGGGTGACGGCCCGGGGCGGATTGTGTCGAGAGTCGACCCGGACACCGGGTGGGGTCGGCAACGGCCCGTGGAGAGGAAACAACATGGACCGAACGCTGATCGTGGCGAAGGTGGTCCCGACCGCCGAGAACGCGGTCGCCGAGATCTTCGCCGAGTCCGACACGACCGAACTGCCACACCTCGTCGGCGTCGCGCACCGGTCGCTGTACCGGCTGCACGACCTGTACGTACACCTGCTGGAGACCGACACGCCCGGCGACGGCGCGGTCGAGGCGGCGCGCGACCACCCGGAGTTCCGGCGGATCAGCGCCCGGCTGCGTCCGTACATCACGCCGTACCTGCCTGACTGGCGCTCGCCTCGGGACGCGATGGCCCGCTGCTTCTACCGCTTCGACGCCGAACCGAGGAGGGAACTATGACCGTCACCGACGGCCGCTCGCTGACCGAGGAGATCACCGACATCCTGGTGACCAACTGCGGGCTCGATCCGGACGCCGCCGCCCGCGAACCGGCCGCCTCCCTGGAGGAACTGGGGGTGGACTCCCTCGCGCTGCTCGAACTGACGGCCGTCGTCGCCGACCGGTGGCGGGTGCGCATCCCCGAGCAGGCCGCCCGGCTGAGCATCCCCGCCGTGGCCGACCTGATCTCCCGCCGCGCCGACCCGCCCGGGCACACCGAGAACAGCATCGTCATCGCCGCGCCGCTGGAACTGGTCTGGTCCGTCACCAACGACGTGGCCGGCTGGCCCGACCTGTTCACCGAGTACGCCCGGGCCGAGATCCTCGACACCGACGGCGACACCGTGCGGTTCCGGCTCACCATGCATCCCGACGAGAACGGGGTGGCCTGGAGCTGGGTCAGCGAACGCACCCCCGACCTGGCCAGCCGGCAGGTACGGGCCCGCCGGGTGGAGACCGGCCCGTTCGAGTACATGCGGATCCACTGGACCTACACCGAGGAACCGGACGGGGTCCGGATGACCTGGGTGCAGGACTTCGCGATGAAACCCACCGCGCCGGTGGACAACGCCGGGATGACCGAGCGGATCAACACCAACAGCCAGGTGCAGCTCGCCGTCATCAAGGAACGGATCGAACGGCTGGCCGGCGTCCAGCCCGCCGCCGTGGCCACCGGAGGCGACGATGCGTGACCTGGCTCTGGTCGCCGCGCGGGACGTGCCCGCCGACCGCCGTCGCGGTGGCGAACTGCGGGTCCTGCTCGGCCCGCGCACCGTCGGCAGCACCTCCGGGTTCATGGGCGTGGCGACCATGGCACCGGGGGAGCGGATCGCGGAGCACTACCACCCGTACAGCGAGGAGTTCCTCTACGTCGCCCGGGGTGCGATCACCGTCGACCTCGACGACGAGCCGGTCGCGTTGACCGCCGGTGAGGCGTTGTTCGTGGCCCGCAACGTCCGCCACCGGCTGCGCAACACCGGCGACGTACCCGCCGAGGTGGTCTTCCACCTCGGTCCCCTGGCCCCCCGCCCGGAACTCGGCCACGTCGACACCGAGCTGGTCGAACAGCGGGACGGGTCGTGACCGGCCGACGGACCGTGGTGACCGGCATCGGGGTGGTCGCCCCCGGTGGCGTGACCCGGGACCGGTTCTGGAAGACCATCACCGAGGGGCGCACCGCCACCCGCCGGATCAGCTTCTTCGACCCGACGCCGTTCCGCTCGCAGATCGCCGCCGAGTGCGACTTCGACCCCGACGCCGCCGGCATCCCGCTGGACCGGCGGCGGCGCGCCGACCGGTACGTGCAGTTCGCGCTCGCCTGCGCCGCCGAGGCGATCGCCGACAGTGGCCTGGAGCTGACCGACGCCGAGCGCGACGGCACCGGCGTGGTGCTCGGCACCGCCGTCGGCGGCACCATGGCCCTGGAACAGGAGTACGTGACGGTCAGCGACAGCGGTCGACACTGGCTGGTCGACGCCGGGCTCGGCGGCCCGTACCTCTACCAGGCGCTGGTGCCGAGCAGCCTGGCCGCCGACGTGGCCTGCGCGCACGGCCTGCACGGCCCGGCGCAGGTGATCTCCACCGGCTGCACCTCCGGCATCGACGCGATCGGCTACGCCCACCAGCTCATCGCCGACGGCGAGGCGGACATCGTGCTCGCCGGCGCCGCCGACTCACCCATCTCCCCGGTCACCGTCGCCTCCTTCGACGCCATCGGGGCGACCAGCCCGGACAACGACGACCCGGCGCACGCGTCGCGCCCGTTCGACGCCGACCGGCACGGTTTCGTGCTGGCCGAGGGGGCGGCGGTGCTGGTGCTGGAGGAGGCCGGGCACGCCCACCGCCGCGGCGCGCACGTCTACTGCGAGGTGGCCGGCTACGCCAGCCGCAGCAACGGCTACCACATGACCGGCCTGCGCCCCGACGGCGTGGAGATGGGACTGGCCATCACCGACGCGCTGCGCCAGGCCAGACTGGCACCGCAGGACATCTCCTACATCAGCGCGCACGGCTCCGGCACCCGGCAGAACGACAGGCACGAGACCGCCGCGTTCAAACGGGCGCTCGGGCCGGCCGCGTACCGGGTGCCGATCAGCTCCATCAAGTCGATGGTCGGGCACTCGCTGGGCGCCATCGGTTCCATCGAGATGGCCGCCTGCGCGCTGGCCATCGAGTACGGGGTGGTGCCGCCCACCGCCAACTGGACGACCCGGGATCCGGAGTGCGACCTGGACTACGTGCCCAACGAGGCACGCGAGGTGCCGGTGGACGTGGCCCTGTCGGTCGGCAGCGGCTTCGGCGGCTTCCAGTCGGCGATGCTGTTCCGTCGCCTGGCCCGGGAGGTCACGGCATGAACGAGCGTCGGCGGGCGGTGGTGACCGGGATCGGCGTGGTCGCGCCCAGCGGTGTCGGCGCCGAGGCGCACTGGCGTACGGTGCTCGCCGGTCAGCGGCGTACCGGCCCGATCACCCTGTTCGACGCCGCCGACTACCCGACCCGGCTCGGCGGCGAGGTGCCCGACTTCGACCCGGCCCGGTACACCGACAACCGGGTCCTGGTGCAGACCGACCGCTGGACCCACCTCGGGTTCGCGGCCACCCGGCTGGCCCTGCGGGACGCCGGCCTGCCCGAGCGCCCCGCCGACCCGTACGGCTGGGCGGTCACCCTGGCCAGTTCGTCCGGCGGGAACCTGTTCGGGCAGCGGGAACTGCAGCGGCTCTGGTCGTCGCCGAGCCGCACCGTCGGGGCGTACCAGTCGATCGCCTGGTTCTACGCGGCGAGTGTCGGGCAACTGTCCATCGCGCACCAGGCGAAGGGGCCGTGCGGGGTGCTGGTGGCCGAGTCGGCCGGTGGGCTGGACAGCCTGGCCCACGCCGTACGCACCATCCGGCGGGGCGCCTCCGTGGTGCTGGCCGGGGCCACCGAATGCCCGCTGAGCCCGTACGCGTTGGCCTGCCAGCTGCGCTCCGGCCTGCTCAGCGCGGTGGACGACCCGCGGCGGGCGTACCTGCCGTTCGACGTCTCCGCCAGCGGCTATCTGCCCGCCGAGGGCGGCGCGGTCTTCGTCGTCGAGGAGTACGAGCACGCCCGGGCCCGGGGGGTCCGCGGCTACGGCGAGGTGACCGGCTGGGGCGCCACCCACGACGCCGCACACACCACCGCCGACAGCGCCGGCGACCCCCACCAGTACGCCCGGGCGATGCGGCTGGCCCTGGACCGGGCCGGCGTCGGGCCGCACGAGGTGGATCTGGTGGTGCCCGACGCGCTCGGGGTGGCCCGCTACGACCGGGCCGAGGCCAGCGCGCTGCGGGCGGTCTTCGCCGGTACGGCGCCGGCGGTCAGCACCCACAAGGCGCTCACCGGGCGGGCGCACCAGGGCGGTTCGGCGCTGGACGTGGCGACCCTGCTGCTCGCCCTCGCGCACGACACGCTGCCCCCCTCGGCCGGCCCGGAGCAGGTCGCCGAGGGCTGCGAACTGGACTTCCTGCGTGAGCGCCGCCGCCCGCGTACCCGGGTGGGTCTGGTCTGCGCGCGCGGCTTCGACGGTTTCAACAGTGCGCTGGTGCTGCGGGGGACGGCACCGGCCGGAGAGGACCAACCATGACGCGAGGACGGGTCGTCTTCCTCGTCCGGGTACCCACCGAACGCACCGACGACTTCCTGCGGGCCTACGAGGCCGTGCGGCACCTGGTCGCCGACGGGGTGCCGGGGCACCTGGTCGACCAGGTGTGCCGCTCGGCCACCGACCCGGAGCAGTGGCTGATCACCAGCGAGTGGGCCAGCCTGGCCGACTTCGAGGCGTGGGAACGCAGCCCGGAACATCGGGATCTGGTCCGGCCGATGCGGGAGTGCTTCACCGACGCCCGGTCGCTGCGCTTCCACGTGCACGCGCAGACCCCGGTCCCGGTCTGAGCAGACAGGTACGAGTTCACACCGAACGCATCGCCGCGCTGCACGATCGACAAGCTGTCCCCCCGACGAGGCGGCCAGGAAGTGGCTGCTTGTCCGTGCCATCTTCAGTGTACGGGTCGCCATGCCCGTTCAGATCGTCCGGATTGATGATTTTTGTCCCCAGGCCGGCTCATAGGCTCACCCGGTAATCATCGTGCGTTGCGGGGGCGGGCATGGCTGACGTCAGGGGACAGGAGATCGCTGCCGAACAGGTGGTCGTGGACCGGGTCTACGAGCTGCTGGAGGGCGCGCGAGAACGGGCCGACGAACTCGCCGGCGAGGGGCATCGGCGGGCGGCCGGCGGCCCGGCCACCGGACTGGTGGAGCGGGACGCGATGGTGCACCGGGCGGCCGTACGGCTGCGGTCGCTCGACGCCGAGGCGGAGGGCATCGTCTTCGGCCGGCTCGACTTCGACGACGGCGAGACCTTCCACATCGGCCGCCTGGGCGTACGCGACGGCCACGAACCCCTGCTGGTCGACTGGCGGGCCCCGGCCGCCGCAGCGTTCTACCGGGCGACGCCGGGCGACCCGCTCGGGGTGATCCGCCGCCGGGTCATCCTCTGCCAGGGGCCGAAGGTGATCGACCTCGACGACGACGTGCTCACCCCCGACCAGGCCGGTGAGCTGCGGGTGCTCGGCGAAGGGGCGCTGCTGGCCGCGCTGCGGCGCTCGCGTGGAGCGCACATGCGCGACATCGTCGGCACCATCCAACGGGAGCAGGACGAGGCGATCCGGGCCCCGGCCCGGGGCGTCACCCTGATCACCGGCGGGCCCGGGACCGGCAAGACGCAGGTCGCGCTGCACCGAGCGGCGTACCTGCTCTACACCAACCGGGGCCGGCTCACCGACGGCCGCATCCTGGTGGTCGGCCCGTCGACCGTCTTCACCCGCTACATCAGCCGGGTCCTGCCCTCCCTCGGCGAGGAGAGCGTGCACCTACGGGCCCTCGGCGAGCTGGTCGAGGGGGTGACCGCCACCCGCCGCGACCGCGCCGCCGTCGCCCGGATCAAGGGCGACGACCGGATGCGTGACGTGCTGGCCGAGCTGATCTGGCAGCCACCGCCGACCGCGCCGCAACGGCTCCGACTGGTGTACGCGGGCCAGCCGCTGACGCTCGACGCGCGGCACCTGGCGACGGCCCGCCGTCGCATCCGCGCCCGCTGCGCAGCGGACGGCACCACACCCAACGCCGCCGCACCGACCGTCACCGCTGTCCTGCTGGAGACCCTGTGGCAGGAGGTCGACGGCAAGCACCTGGACCGGAAGCTCTTCGCCGAGGAGGTCCGCGACCGTGCCGAGTTCCGCCGGTTCCGTCGCGCCTGGTGGCCCCCGCTGACCCCGACCGAGGTGTTGCGTTGGCTCACCGACCCCGCCCGGGTGGTCGGTCTGGACCCCGAGGACGCCGAGACACTGGCCGCGACGTACCGGAACCGGCCCGACTGGTCCGTCGACGACGTGCCGCTTCTGGACGAACTGGCCGAGTTGCTGGGCCGCCCGCCCGCCGCACCGCAGGCGCCCGAGCCCGAGTGGCGGCTGCGGGAGTTGACCACCGGCACCCGGACCGTGGCGACCTTCGTGCTCAGCTGCGGCCTGCGCAACGGCTGGGAGCTGTACGCCCCCCACCTGTCGACCCCCTTCGCGCTCGCCGGACCGGGCATCGACAACGACGCGATCGTCGCCGCGCAGCGCTGGGCGGAGGCGGTCATCCTGCGGGAGGGGCACCAGGTCGTCGGCTGGGCCGACGGCTTCGACCCGCACGGCGAGGAGGGTTACGTGCCGGTGCTGGCCGAACCGCTGCCGATCGAGGAGGTCGAGGAGGACTCCGCCGACGACGAGCCGTACCTGCACGTCATCCTCGACGAGGCGCAGGACCTCTCCCCGATGGAGTGCCGCATGATCGCCCGCCGGGTCGAGTACGCCTCGATGACCGTGGTCGGCGACCTCGGGCAGGCGACCCATCCGCTGGCGGCGCAGTCGTGGCCGCAGTTGCTCGCCCGGATCGGCAAGCGGGAGATCCGCACCCTGGAGCTGCACACCGGCTACCGGGTGCCGGCGCTGATCGCGGAGTACGCGGCCCGCGCCCTCACCCCCGGGATCGCGCCGACCCGGTCGTACCGGCCCGGCGGCACCCTCGCCGTACGCCGGGTCGACGACCTGCACGCCGCGCTGCGCAGCGAACTCCAGCAGGCGCCGCAGGACGCGACCGTTGCCGTCATCGCCGCCGACGACCGGACCGAGACGATCACCCCGCTCATCGACGCCGCCGGTGTCGCGGTGGTCCCGGCCAGCCTGGTCAAGGGCCTGGAGTACGACCACGTCATCGTCGTGGAGCCGGCCGAGATCGTGGCCGCCGAACCGCGCGGCATGAACCGGCTCTACGTCGTACTGACCCGAGCCGTCGCGACCCTGGTCGTCCTGCACCACGACGCACTGCCTGTCGCCCTGCGCGACGCCGACTCCGTCGAGCTGACGTAGCGCGTTCACCCGTTCGCAACCTGTGACGACCCCCGTGGCCCGGTCCTGGGTGGACAGTCATAATGGATCGCATGGTTGCCTGGGAGTACGCCTTGTTGGTCCGCCGCTACCAGGGGCAGGGCCGGAACTTTCACGTCACGTTCGTCTGGTACGGCCCCGACGGGTCACGCAAGGACGTCACCGCCTACGGTGACACCGCCGTCGCGCATCTCAACCGTGTCGGCCGGGAGGGTTGGGAACTCGTCACCGCCGCCGAGGACGTGAACAACGTGCAGGGCAGCACCGAGGTCCACCGCTACCACCTCAAGCGCCCGCTGAACTGAGGCGCGCCCTGACCCGGCGGCACCAACGGGCGCGTGGGGCGGCCCCGCCGCCGGGCAGACAGTGCATCCCGCAGCAGAACGGCAGCGCAGAAACGGCCGGCCCGACGCCGCACGGCGTCGGGCCGGCCGGAAAGCCGCGTCAATCAGCCCAGGTCGACGCTCGGGTAGAGCGGGAAACCGGCGAGCAGCTCGCTGGCCTGGCGGCTGACCTTGTCGGCCAGGGCCGGGTCGAGCACGTACTTGGCCTTGGAGGCGGTGCCGTCCGGGTTCGCGCCGGCGGTGGTCTGGCTCAGCACGGTGTGGATCAGCTCGGCCGTGGTGTCCATCTCCGCCACGCCCAGCCCACGGGTGGTCAGCGCGGGCGTGCCGATCCGGATGCCGGAGGTGTACCAGGCGCCGTTCACGTCCTGCGGCACGGCGTTGCGGTTGGTGACGATGCCCGACTCCAGCAGCGCCTGCTCGGCCTGCCGGCCGGTCAGCCCGTAGCCGCTGACGTCGATGAGCACCAGGTGGTTGTCGGTGCCGCCGGTGACCAGCTTGGCGCCCCGGCGTAGCAGGCCCTCGGCCAGCGCCTGGGCGTTGTCGACGATGCGCTGGGCGTAGTCGGCGAAGTCGGGCCGGCGGGCCTCGGCCAGCGCGACCGCCTTGGCGGCCATCACGTGCGGCAGCGGGCCGCCGAGCACCATCGGGCAGCCCCGGTCCACCTGCTCGGCCAGCTCCGGGCCGCAGAGCACCATGCCGCCGCGCGGGCCGCGCAGCGACTTGTGGGTGGTGGTGGTGACGATGTGCGCGTGCGGCACCGGGTCGAAGTCGCCGGTGAAGACCTTGCCCGCCACCAGGCCGGCGAAGTGGGCCATGTCGACCATGAAGGTCGCGCCGACCGAGTCGGCGATCTCCCGCATGATCCGGAAGTTCACCTTCCGCGGGTACGCCGAGTAGCCGGCGACCAGCACCAGCGGCCGGAACTCGCGGGCGGCCTCGGCGACCTTGTCGTAGTCGATCAGGCCGGTCGCCGGGTCGGTGCCGTAGCTGCGCTGGTCGAACATCTTGCCCGAGATGTTCGGCCGGAAACCGTGGGTGAGGTGCCCACCGGCGTCCAGCGACATGCCGAGCATCCGCTGGTCACCCAGCTCCCGGCGGAGCGCGAACCAGTCGGCCTCGGTCAGGTCGTTGACGTGCCGGGCCTGCGCCCGCTTGAGCGCCGGCGCCTCCACCCGGTCGGCCAGGATCGCCCAGAACGCCACCAGGTTGGCGTCGATGCCCGAGTGCGGCTGCACGTACGCGTGGGCCGCGCCGAACAGCTCCCGGGCGTGCTCGGCGGCGAGGGCCTCGACGGTGTCGACGTTCTGGCAGCCGGCGTAGAACCGGCGGCCGACGGTGCCCTCGGCGTACTTGTCGCTGAACCAGTTGCCCATCGTCAGCAGGGTGGCCGGTGAGGCGTAGTTCTCGCTGGCGATCAGTTTGAGCGATTCGCGCTGGTCGGCCAGCTCCGCGCCGATCGCGTCGGCGACGCGCGGCTCGACGGAGCGGATGACCTCCAGCGCGCTGCGGAAGGCGGTGGACTCGGCGTTGGGCGACATGCGACCTCCAGTGGATGTGCGGAAGGCCCAGGCGCTCGGCGTGCGTCGTTGTGACGGGACCGCTTCCCGATGGTGCTCCATCCCCACGCGCCAGTCACGGCCCTCGCCGATCCTACCGGGTGCGACGTCGGCCGTCGGCGGGGTCCGGCGTCCCCCTCGGCCGCCGGACCCCGCCGAAGATCACTTCACCGCGCGGTAGGCGTTGACGAGGCCGGCGCCGTGGAAGCCGTTGCGCGTGCCGCCCTGGCAGGTGGCCGTGTAGTCGGTCGCGCTCGGCAGCAGCGGAATCGGGTCGTACCCGCCGGCGGGGCACGGCTGGGGCACGGCGGTGCGCTCCAGCAGCGCCGCCAGCTGCCCGGGGGTCATGCCCGGGCGAGCCGACAGGGCCAGCGCCGCGACGCCGGTGACGTGCGGACCGGACATCGAGGTGCCCTGCTTCCAACCCCAGCCGTCGGTGCGGGTCACGGTGTTGAAGGTGGTCGACAGGATGGTGTCGGCGGTCGTCGGGGTCAGGCCCTGGGTGCGGATCCGGCTGTCGCCGCCGGGCGCGGTCACGTCCACGACCCCCTGACCGTACGACGAGTAGTAGCTCTTCTGCCCGGTCGGCCCGACCGCGGCGACGGTCACCACGCCCGGCGCCTGGGCGGGCAGCACCAGGCAGGCGCCGTTGACCTCGCGTACCTCCGGGGTGCCGTTGTTCGGGCTGCCCGAGTCGACGAACCGGTGCGCCAGGTCGTGGTTGGCGTTGCCGGCGGAGGCGACGGTGAGCACACCCTTGCTCTGCGAGTAGCGGATGGCCCGCTGCACGGCCTGCCACACCGGGCGCTGGCGTGCGTCGTTGCGGCAGTTCAGCTGCCACGGATCGAGGTAGTAGCTGTTGTTGGTCAGCTGCATCCCCTGCTCGGCCGCCCACATGAACCCGCAGACCGCGGCCTCCGGATAGATGTAGCCCTCGTTGTCGACGACCTTCACCGCGGCCACCCTGACGCCCGGTGCCACGCCGGTGACGCCGACGCCGTTGCGGGCGGCCGCGATGGTGCCGGCCACGTGGGTGCCGTGGTCGGAGGTGGTGGGGTTCCAGGCCGCTTCGGTGGTGTCCGCGACCCCACCGAGGCAGGAGGCGCTCTTGTCCCGGGCGATCTGGCCGGCCAGGTCGGGGTGGCTGCTGGAGATGCCGCTGTCCAGCACGCCGACCACCACGTCGGCGCTGCCGGCGGTGACCGTGTGGGCCCGCGGCAGGTCGATCATCGGCATGTTCCACTGCTGGGCGAACAGCGGCTCGGCGCTCGGGTCGCCGCCGGCGGCCGCCAACTCGGCCGCGGTCAGCTCGACGGTGTGACCCTCGTCGAGCACGGTGCCCAGGCCGGCGGTCGACGCCACGGACTCAACGCCCGCACCGGCGGTGTCGGCGACGAAGTCACGGTTGGCGGAGCGGACCACCAGCACACCGATCTGCCGGTAGTCGGCGACCACCGTGCCGTCGGCGGCGGCCACCCGGGCCAGCGCCCGGTCGACAGTGGCGCCCTGCGGTGTGAGCACCAGGAAGGTGGCCTCGCCGCCGTGGGCCTCGCCGCCGTCGACCGAGGCGGTGGCCGGGGCGGTGACAACGCTGGTGACGCCGGCGCCGAGTGCCACGGCGACCGCCACGGCGAGTGCCTTGCGGCCGAGCTTCTTCACACAGACTCCCCAGAGTGCGACCCCGCCGTGCGGCACCCTCGTGCGGGCGGCCCGGCGGCGGCGGACGGGTTGTCCGCCCTCACGATCAGAAGCGTCCTGTCGATATGTGGCGTTACACCCCAGGACGTGCGCAGGTGGCAGGTGTCAGAGCAAGACGTCGGCCCTGCGGGGGTGTGCCGGCCACCGTCAGGGGTACGCGACCGCAGACCCACCTGCTAGCTGGAGGTGAACCATGGCCACGATGGTGCGGGAGCCGGTCAGTCCGGTGAAGGACGACCACTACGACCTGCTGCACACCCTGCAGATGTCGCTGGAGCACGTCTGGAAGATGGAGAACTACATCGCCGACGCCGAGGCGCGCGGCGACAGCGAACTCGCCACCTGGTTCCGCGAGATCCAGGACGAGCACCGCAAGATGGGTGCGCAGGGCAAGAAGCTGCTGAAGGCGCGCCTTCAGCGGGAAAAGGTCTGATCGAGGCGGCGATGGCCGGGTGGTGTTGCGCCCCACCCGGCCATCGCCGCGCCTATGGTGAAGTCCATGGCGAGTACGGCCGAGGAGATCCAGGTGGGGCGGCGGACGGTTCGCGTCTCCAGCCCGGACAAGCCGTACTTCCCCGAGCGTGGGCTGACCAAGCTGGACGTGGTGCGCTATTTCCTCGCCGTGGGTGACGGCATCCTGCGTGCGTTGCGGGATCGACCGACCATGCTGGAACGGTGGCCACGGGGGGTGTTCGAGGGGGCGACCATCGCCACCCGGCAGGACAACCGGGGCGACGCCTTCTATCAGAAGCGGGTGCCGTCGGGCGCGCCCGACTGGGTGGGCACCGCGCACATCACCTTCCCCAGCGGTCGTACCGCCGACGAGGTCGCGCCGGGGGAGTTGGCGGTGGTGATCTGGGCGGTCAACCTGGGCACCCTGCGCTTTCACCCCTGGCCGGTGACCCGCGCCGACGTGGAGCGGCCCGACCAGCTGCGCATCGACCTGGACCCGATGCCCGGCGTCGGGTTCGACCAGGTGGTGCCGGTGGCGCACGAGGTGCGGCGCTTCCTCGACGAGTTGGGTCTGACCGGCTACCCCAAGACCACCGGCGGCCGGGGCCTGCACGTCTACGTCCCGATCGAGCCCCGGTGGAGCTTCGGTGACTGCCGGCGCGCGGTGCTGGCGTTGGGGTGCGAGCTGCAACGGCGCCGCCCGGACCTGGTCACCACGACCTGGTGGCGTGAGCAGCGGGACCGGCCGGTCTTCATCGACTACAACCAGATGGCCCGCGACCACACGATGGCCTCGGCCTACTCGATCCGCCCGACCCCGCAGGCGCTGGTCTCCGCCCCGCTGGACTGGGCCGAGCTGGACGACGTCCGGCCGGAGGACTTCGACGTGGTGAGCATGCCCGCCCGGTTCGCCGAACGCGGCGACCCGCACGCCGGGTTGGACGGTGCCCGGTTCGGCCTGGACCGGCTGCTGGAGTTGGCCGACCGGGAGGGTCTCGCCGCGCCGCCGGAACGCTGAGCCCCGCTACGACCAGGGGCTGTTGACCCCGTCGTACTCCTCGAAGACCAGCCAGCTGCGGGTGGACAGCACCCCGGAGATGCGCTGCACCCGGTCCAGCACCACGTCCCGCAGGGTCGCGTTGTCCGGGGCACGGACCAGCGCCAGCACGTCATGCTCGCCGCTGAGCAGCGCCACGTGCTCGACGTAGCGCACCTGCGCCAGCTCCGCCGACACCTCCCGCCAGGTGTTCTGCCGGATGGTCAACGCGATGTACGCCGAGGTGCCCAGGCCGGCCGGTTCCGGGGCGACCCGCGCGGCGAACCCGGTGATCACCCCGTCGCGGACCAGCCGCTCCACCCGGGCGTACGCGTTGGTCCGCGACACGTGCACCCGCTCGGCGAGGGTACGGATGGACATCCGGCCGTCGCGGGTCAACTCGTCGAGCAACCGCCGGTCCACCTCGTCCAGTTGTGCCGAACGTCCCGTGGCGCTCGTCACGGCCGGTCCGTTGACGGTCTCCTGGCCCATCGCAGCCTCCCCTCGGTGCCATTCATCCCGCGTTCACCAGGCATCTTGAGTCAATCATCCAACCAAAGGAGCATAGGGCCACCACACGTCCAGGAGGTTCGCCGTGACCACGACCCCCCAGGCGGCGCGCAGGGCATCCCCGCGAAAGCGCCGGCCGGCCACCCCGGCCGCACCGGACCCGTCCGCCGGCCTGATGCCGCAGGCCGAACCGGTCCGGTTGCTGAACTCCGACGGCACCCCGCTGCCGTCGCGTACCGACTATCCCGAGCCGCCCGTCGAGGCGCTGCGCGAGATGTACCGGCGGATGGTGATCGGCCGTCGCTTCGACGCGCAGGCCACCGCGCTGACCAAGCAGGGCCGGCTGGCCGTCTACCCGTCGTCCCGGGGCCAGGAGGCCTGCCAGGTCGGCGGCGTCCTCGCGCTGCGCGACGACGACTGGGTGTTCCCCACCTACCGCGAGTCGATGGCGCTGACCGCCCGGGGCATCGACCCGGTCGAGGTGCTCACCCTGCTGCGCGGCGACTGGCACTGCGGGTACGACCCCACCGCGGTGCACACCGCCCCGCAGTGCACCCCGCTGGCCACCCAGTGCGTGCACGCCGCCGGCCTGGCCTATGGCGAGTCGTACCAGGGTCGCGACACCGTCGCGCTCGTCTACATCGGTGACGGCGCCACCAGCGAGGGCGACTTCCACGAGGGCGTCAACTTCGCCGCCGTCTTCAAGGCGCCGGTCGTCTACTTCGTGCAGAACAACAGGTACGCGATCAGCGTCCCGCTGTCCCGGCAGACCGCCGCGCCGACGCTGGCGTACAAGGGCGTCGGTTACGGGGTGCCGAGCGAGCAGGTCGACGGCAACGACCCGGTCGCGGTGCTGGCCGTGCTGAACCGGGCCGTCGCGCACGCCCGGGCCGGCAAGGGGCCGTACCTGGTGGAGGCGCACACCTACCGGATGGAGCCGCACACCAACGCCGACGACCAGACCCGCTACCGCGACGCCGAGGAGGTCGAGGCGTGGCGTGAGCGTGACCCGATCAACCGGCTCGAGAGCTACCTGCGGGCCCGCGAGGTGCTCGACGACGCCGCCGTCGCCGAGATCGCCGAGGAGGCGGAGGCGTACGCGGCGCGGCTGCGCGAGCGGATGAACGTCCAGCCCACCGTCGACCCGCTCAGCCTCTTCGAGCACGTCTACGCCGAGCCCACCCCGCAACTGGTGGAGCAGCGGGAACAGGTACGCGCCGAGTTGGCCGCGACGCAGGAGGAGGACGCCTGATGGCCACCATGACGATGGCGAAGGCCCTCAACGCCGCCCTCGCCGACGCGATGCTCGACGACGAGCGGGTCGTCGTCTTCGGCGAGGACGTCGGGCAGTTGGGCGGGGTCTTCCGGATCACCGACGGCCTCCAGGCCCGCTTCGGTGACAAGCGCTGCTTCGACACCCCGCTGGCCGAGGCCGGCATCGTCGGGTTCGCCGTCGGACTGGCCATGTCCGGGCTGCGGCCGGTGGTCGAGATGCAGTTCGACGCGTTCGCGTACCCGGCCTTCGAGCAGATCGCCTCGCACGTGGCGAAGCTGCGCAACCGCACCCGTGGCGCGCTCAGCGTGCCGATGGTCATCCGGGTGCCGTACGCCGGGGGCATCGGTGGGGTGGAGCACCACTGTGACTCCTCCGAGGCGTACTACGCGCACACCCCGGGTCTGAAGGTGGTCACCCCGGCGACGGTCGCCGACGCGTACTCGCTGCTGCGGGAGGCGATCGACGACCCGGACCCGGTGGTCTTCATGGAGCCGAAGAAGCTCTACTTCGCCAGCGGCGAGGCGGACCCCTCGGCGCGTACCGAGCCCTTCGGTCGGGCGGTCGTACGCCGGCCCGGTCGCGACGCCACCCTTGTCGCGTACGGCCCGGCGGTCCCGGTCGCGTTGGAGGCCGCCGAGGCCGCCAAGGAGGAGGGCTGGGACCTGGAGGTCGTCGACGTCCGCACCATCGTGCCGTTCGACGACGCCACGATCGCCGCCTCGGTGCGGCGTACCGGCCGGTGTGTGGTGGTGCAGGAGGCGCAGGGCTTCGCCGGGGTGGGCGCGGAGATCGCCGCCCGGGTGCAGGAGCGCTGCTTCCACGCCCTGCACGCGCCGGTGCTGCGGGTGTCCGGGCTGGACATTCCGTACCCCGCGCCGATGCTGGAGCACACCCACCTGCCCTCGGTCGACCGGGTGCTCGACGCGGTGGCCCGACTCCAGTGGGACGACCAGCCGGACTCCCGGTGGCTGACCGACGGGGTGCCGGCATGAGCGAGCAGGTCTTCCTTCTACCCGACCTCGGGGAAGGGCTCGCCGAGGCGGAGATCGTGCAGTGGCGGGTCGCGGTCGGCGACGTGGTCACCGTGGACCAGACCGTGGTCGAGGTGGAGACCGCCAAGGCCGTCGTGGACGTGCCCTGCCCGTACGCCGGCCGGGTCGTGGCCCTGCACGGCGCGGAGGGCGAGGTACGCCCGGTCGGCCAGCCGCTGATCACCGTGGCGGCGGACGGCGGGTCCGAACCGGTCGGGCACGCCGTCTACCGGGAGGAGGAGCGGGCCGGCTCCGGCAACGTCCTCATCGGGTACGGCACCGGACACGGCGGGGCACGCCGCCGTCGGCGGGCCCGCCCCGTCGCCCACGCCACCGCCTCGCTCACCCCGGCCCCGGCTCCGGTCCCGGCGGCTCCGGCTCCGGCGCCAGCTCCGGTGGTGGCGCTCGCGTCGTCGCAGCCGGCCACGGCCCTGGTCATCTCGCCGATCGTGCGTCGGCTGGCCCGCGAGCGCGGGGTGGACCTGGCCACGGTACGTGGCAGCGGGCCCGGTGGTGTGATCCGGCGGGCGGACGTGGAGGCGGCGGCCGACGCCGCGACCTCGACCATCGCCGTTGCCTCGCCCGTCGCCGTGGCCGCGGGCGTTGCCGTTGCCTCGTCCGTCGAGCAGTCGGCTGCGCACGTCGGGCTGGCCCCGACCGGCGCGGGGGATCAGGTCATCCCGTTGACCGGCATCCGCAAGGCGATCGCCGACAAGCTCTCCCGCAGCCGCCGGGAGATCCCCGAGGTGACCATCTGGGTGGACGCCGACGCCACCGCCCTGCTGGAGACCCGGGGCGCGATCAACGCCGCGTACCCCGACCGGCCGGTGAGCATCCTGGCCCTGCTCGCCCGCATCTGCCTGTCCGGCCTGCGGCGCTACCCGCAGCTCAACGCCCGGGTCGACACCGAGGGGCAGCGGATCGTGCAGTCCGCCGGGGTGCATCTGGGCATCGCCGCCCAGACCGACCGGGGTCTGCTGGTTCCGGTGCTGCGCGACGCCGACCGGCTGACCACCATGGAACTGGCCGCCGAGTTGGCCGCCACCACGCAGGCGGCCCGCGCCGGCGAGCTGCCACCGGCGCGGCTGACCGGGGGCACCTTCACGCTGAACAACTACGGCGTGTTCGGGGTCGACGGCTCCACGCCGATCATCAACCACCCGGAAGCGGCGCTGCTCGGGGTGGGCCGCATCGTCGACAAGCCGTGGGTGGTCGACGGTCAGCTCGCGGTCCGCAAGGTCACCCAGCTCAGCCTCACCTTCGACCATCGGGTCTGCGACGGCGGGGTGGCCGGCGGGTTCCTGCGGCATGTCGCCGACTGTGTCGAGCGGCCGGAAGCGTTCATCGCCGCCGTCTGAGTCCGGTACCCCACCACCACGCGCCCGGCGTCCCCCCTACCAGGGGACGCCGGGCGCGTTCGGCTGTCCGCCGACCGGAGGGCACCGGTCGGCACGGGCCGGGACATTCCCGGCGGCACCGCCCGTTGCTGCGCTACCGGGTATCCCGGGGGCCGAGGCGGTGCGGAATTCGCGGAAGTGTCGGGGCCACGCTTTTCTTCGCTCTTTCCGAAATTGCAAAACAGTCGGTGTCCGGCAGAGAGAATGTGGCAGAGGACGGAGATAAACGGGGGGACGATCATCATGAGGTTCAGGCGGCGACTGACGCTGTTCGCGGTGACCGTCGCGGCGGCACCGTTGGCGTTGGGGGCATGCACCAGCGACCGCAGGCCCGGCCAGCAGCACGCCGAGGCGCGGGCCAAGCCGGAGGTGACCGTCACGCCGGCAGAGGGCAGCCGCGACGTGCCGATCAGCGGCGAGATCGGCACCGACGTCAAGCACGGCCGGGTGACCGCCGTCCGCATCACCGACGACAAGGGCGCCACTGTCGAGGCGGAGCCACGCGAGGACGGCACCGGATGGGTGCCGAGCAAGCCACTGGCGGCGAAGCGGACGTACACCGCGGAGGTGACCGTCACCGGTGACTCGGGGGACACGGTCACCCGCAAGACCACGTTCACCACTCAGCCCAAATCGTCGAAGCCGGCCATCAGCAGCGTGCTGTATTTCGCCGGCAATCGGACGTACGGTACCGCGATGCCGGTAACCGTCGCCTTCGACCCGCCCATTCCGAAAGAGGCGCGGGCGGATGTGCAGCGCCGATTGTTCGTGAAGACGGACCCGCCGCAGCCGGGCACCTGGTCCTGGGTGTCCGACGGCAGCCAGGTCTATTACCGGGCACCCGACTTCTGGCGACCGGGCACGACGATCAGCGTCCGGTCGGCCCTGGAGGGCCTGCCCATCGGCAAGGAACATGTCGGTGACACGGACAAGCGGGCCACCTCGAAGATCGGCCGGCAGGTCCAGTTGGAGATCGACAACGCGACCAAGCGGATGTCGGTCTTTCAGGACGGCAAGCTGCTGCGCAAGCTGCCGGTCAGTCTCGGCAAGCCGAGCACGCCGACCTCCAGCGGCAAGATGGTGATCATGGAGAAGCACGACTTCACCACCTTCGACACCCGGGGCTCGGCCGACCCGTACGTGGTCGACGTGGAGGACGCGCAGCGGCTCACCTGGCGCGGTGAGTTCATCCACGGCGCTCCCTGGTCGGAGGGGGACCAGGGCTACACCAACGTGTCGCACGGGTGCACGAACCTGTCGGCGGCCAACGCCGACTGGCTGATGGGCGTCACCCAGGTCGGCGACCTGGTCACCGTCAAGGGCACCGAGGTTCCTCTCGACGAGGGCAACGGCTGGACCGCCTGGAACGTCAGCTGGGAGCAGTTCGCCAAGGGCAGCGCGCTGCCGGTGCCGGCCGGGCTGCAACCCACCCCGACCCAGGCGCCGGATCCGGGCGCGGTGGCCGGTGGCTCACCGGAGCCGGCACCGTCCGCCAGCGGCGGCTGAGGCGGCCGTACGCTCCGGGCCGGCTCGTCACGGGCCGGCCCGGATGCTGCCCGCGGCGGCGTACGACACGGGCGCGGGGGATCCTCCCTAGGGTGGACCCGGTGGGTCTGCGGGTCATGCCCTGGATCTACCCGGAACCCTCTCTGCGCAGGGTGAAAAGTGTCGGTGCCGCTGGATAGGTTCGACTCATGCGAGAGCGCGAGGAACGGTTCCACGTCGAGACCACGGTGTCGGGCGACGTGGTGTGCGTGCGCGTGGTGGGTGTGATCGACATCGCCACTGTCGGGGCGTTCCGGGCGGCGCTCTGGGCGGCACCGGCACGGTCGGAGCTGCGAGTGGATCTTTCCGAGGTCCGGCTGCTCTCCGCGGCCGGGGTGCGCGCGTTGATCGCGGCGCGGCTCTGGGTGCGCGCCCAGGGTGGCCAGTTGGTGCTGGTGGATCCGCCGCCCGTGGTCGACCGGGTGCTGCGCGCCACCGGTCTGCGCCGGGTCATCCCGATCGCCGAGGCGGCCCCTGACCGGATACTCGCCGCCGTCTGCTGACCAACAGAGCGGCGGCGTCGGACACCGGGGGGGGCGTCCGACGCCGCGGGCGCTGCCCTCAGCGCACGCCGAGCAGGTCGACCACGAAGACCAGGGTCTCGTTGGGCTTGATGACACCACCGGCGCCACGGCTGCCGTAGCCCAGGTGCGGGGGAATGGTCAGCTTGCGTCGGCCGCCGACCCGCATCCCCACCACGCCCTGGTCCCAGCCGGAGATGACCCGTCCGCCGCCGAGCGGGAACTCGAACGCCTCGCCGCGGTTCCAGGACGCATCGAACTCCGCGCCGGTGGAGTGCGCCACCCCGACGTAGTGGACCCGTGCCACCTGGCCGGCCTGGGCCTCCGGGCCGTCGCCGACGGTGATGTCCTCGATCACGAGGTCGGCCGGCGGGGCTCCCTCGATCGGACCGATCTCGGGCTTGCTCGCTGCCTGGTTCATGCGAATTCTCCTGTGACGTCGGTTTCAGTCAGCACAATCCTGCCGGATGCTACGGCAAGCGGCGGACGTCACCTGGTGGTGACGCCCGCCGCGCGGGGGGAGTTGAGTCAGGTCAGCGGAGCCAGCCGAACCGCTGGACGATCGGCAGCCGGGCCCAGGTGCGACCGAGACCCCAGGTGTCACCGGCGTTGGTCACCGCGAGCAGAGCCAGCACACCGGCGTAGATCAGGTGGTCGTCCATGAACGGGTTGTTGGCGGGGAGCAGGGCGGCGGTCCACATCAGCACCAGCAGCAGGCCACCGGCCGCGGCGGCGACGCGTACCCCGATGCCGAGCATCAGCGCCGTTCCGATGGCCGCCAGGCCGATCATGAACAGCCAGTCCGCCCAGGCGGCGCCGGCGATGCTGTTGTAGAAGCCCTGGAACGGGCCGGTGGCGCCGAAGGTCAGGAAGCCCTTGGTGGGGCTGCCACCGTTGATCCAGGCGCCCTTCGCCTCGGTGGCGAATCCCAGACCGAAGAGCTTGTCCAGGAAGGCCCAGAGGAAGATCCAGCCCAGGGCCAGGCGGAGCCCGCCGAGGAGGTAGCGGGTGGCGCGCTTGCGGGTGGTGCGCTCCTGGACGGTCGGGGCCCCGGGAGTCTTGGCGGTGGCGGTGTTCCGCTCCATCATCGCGGTCATCGTGTCCACGTCCCTTCTCTGCTTCGCACCGCTGTCCCGGTGACATCTCTATTGGACGCCGGTCGGGTAGGTGGTGTGCAGGGCCGACCAGGCCATGACCGGGCGGGACCTTAGACCCGCTCCGCCGGGACCTGCTGCGGGGACGACCCACCCGGGCCAGGGGGTGGGCATGATCGCCATCCTAGACTCGGGCGGTCGGCGGCAGGATGGGGTGGATGCGACGATGACCAGTGGCGACGACTCCTCGACGGCGACGATCCCGGCCGGGGCCGCGCGTGGTGACGTGCTGGTCCGGGCCGGGCAGCGGGTGCATGCCGGTCTGCGCCTGGCCGACCTGGTCCGGCGGCGTCCGACCGGCCTGACCGCGCACCAGTGGAACATCGCCGGCCGGGAACGTCTCGACCTCGTGGTGTCCGCTGTGGACGGCGACCACGTCGAGTTCGCCGTCGAGTTCCGGCCACCGTCGTCCGACCCGTCCACCCGCCGCGTCGAGCGGGCCACCGCCGCGGTCACCGCCGCCGTCGGGCTGCCCGTGCTGCGGATCGTCTCGACCACCCTGAACGCGGCCGAACACGGGCCGGGGATCGTCACGTACCTGCTCGACGCCCGCCGGTACGCCGAGGGCGCCGCCGGGACCGACGTGGCCGCCGTCGGCTTCCGTGACATCGTCGGCCGGCTGCCCGACGGCCGCACCGGAGCGGTGAACGACCTGGGCGCGCTCGCTCGGGCGGACGCGGTCGAGGCGTACGTGGCCCGGCGGTTGGCCGATCCGATCCTGCGGGGACTGCACGTGCGCTGGACGGCCGGCCCCGCCGAGGGCTGGGCGTGGGTCGAGGTACGCCCCGGCGAGTGCCTTGTGGAACGGGTGTCGCTGCACGCGCACCGCGTCTCCTGCGGCGTCGACCCCGCGCGACTCGCCGAGGATCTGGCCGCGCTCGCGATCGGCGACCGGCTGCGCAAGCTGGACGCCGACATTCCGATATTGGTCGATCGTGCGGAACTGCTCGGTGACATTCGGCGACTACGGGAACGCCGTGACGAACTCGTCGACGGCTTCGCCTACGACCATCTCTGCCAGGCATGACGCCTGCCGGTCGACGCATCGACTGATCCGGCGTACCTGCGCCGAAAAAAACTTCGCCGACTTTGAACCCCCGTCGTGGCGGGTCCGTACCTCACCGGGAATGGACAGGATCTCCCCGACCCGCACCGACAGGCGCGGGAGACGGTGCGGAAAGGGCATCGTCGTTAGTCGACGTGCCATCGGCGCGTTCGGATGTCCGCCGAGCGTGCCACCACGATTCCGTTCGGTCCGTCGAGTCACGAATCAGGTACCGGATCGAGAAGGAGAGCAATTCGATGCGCAGGTCCCCCCGGTCGCGCCGACCATCCGGTAACACGCGGACGAAGCGACTGCTGGCCATCGGCGCCACGCTCGCCGTATTCGGCGGTGTGGTCGCCGTGACCCAGATCTCATCGGCCGGTGACCGACGGCCGCACAAGCAGACCCGTCCGGTGGCGGCCGAATGCGTCGCGCCGAGCCCGGGCGCCACCGCGCCGGCCGCTCGTGGTGCCACCACCACCCGCACCTTCCAGAACGGCCGTTGGGTGACCAACCACTGGGGTGACGGACAGCAGACCATCGAGGAATGCCAGGAGACCCGCAGCGGCGGTGGCGCGGCCACCGGCTCGCTCGCCGTGGCCTGCCCGGACGTGGTCAGCCGGCTGCCGCAGGTGCCGGACCGGGCGCGCGCCGAGGTGGACCGTAACCTGGCCCTGCTGCAGACCCAGATCACCGAGGCCGACCAGCGACTCGCCGCCGAGGGCAACAAGGGTCAGGGCTTCATCAACAACGCCATCCTGGGCCCGCTGGCCAGCAAGCGACGCGCCACGCTCGACCGGATCACCATCGCCATCGACCGGTTCGGCCCTCGGCCGCGCGGTCTGGCCGACCTCGCCAGGTGCCAGGCGCGGCCGGTCAACAACAACAACGGCGGCAACCCCGACAACGGCAACCCCAACAACGGCGGTGGCAACAACAACGGCGGCAACAACGGTGGGAACAACGGGGGCAACCCGAACAACGGCCTCGACGTGCTGGCGAACAACTGCAACAACAGCCGGTTGCAGCCGCACGACGGCTTCCAGAACGGCAACCGGTGCATCAGCACCGCCTTCGGTGAGGTCGGCGCGGCAGCCAACAACCCGTCGCTGTTGATCACCGAGTTCCCGCAGCAGATCAACCGCAACCAGGGCTTCGCCATCCGGGTGAGCACCCGCAACCTGGTCCGGGACCGCTTCCTGCCGGCCGGGCAGGGCGGCTACTACCTGGAGAGTTCGCTGCTCAACGGTGAAGGACTGACCCGCGGTCACTTCCACACCGCGTGCCGGATGCTGAACAACACCAACGAGGCGCCCGCGCCGGAACCGGTGCCGGCCTTCTTCGTCGCCACCGAGGACGGCGGCGGCGGTCGCCAGCCGGACAGCGTGGTCATCCAGATTCCGGGCCTGCCGGAGTCGGGTACCGCGCAGTGCGCGGTCTGGGCCGGTGACGGCTCGCACCGTATCCCGATGTCGGAGCGGGCGAACCAGACTCCCGCCTTCGACGCGGTACGGATTCAGGTCAACTGATTCGGTGAACTGACTCGGCAACGACCAGGGCCGCCCGGGAGGACTTCCTCCGGGCGGCCCTGGTCGTGGAAAGAGCGCACGCGGTGAGTTGCCGCGGGCGATCGCTGTTCAGCGGTTCTTGTACGCCTCGACGACCTCGACGGGGATGCGGCCCCGCTCGGAAATCTTGTAGCCGTTGCTGATCGCCCATTCGCGGATGGCGCGGTTCTGCTCACGGTTCATTCCCGGAGTCGCCGGGCCGGCGACGCGGCGAACGCTGCGGGTGGTGTCGGTGCCACGCCCGAGTCTGCGGCCGGCATTGATAAACGGGTCCAGCGCCTTGCGGAGGACGCCCGCGTTCTCGTCGGAGACATCGATGGTGTACGCCACGCCATCCAGGCTGAACTCGACCGTCCGGTCGGCTTTTCCGCCGTCGAGGTCGTCAGTCAGCACCGTGATTACTTTTCTCGCCATCGTTGATTACTCCCTGTGTGTGGCGGGGTGTGGTCAAAGTTTGACGTATGCCCAGCCAATTGCGCAACAAAAGCACCCCTTGTTGCGCGTCGCGTTTTGCGGTTCATCGAAATCCCGATTTGGCGACCTTGCTTCCAGTAGTGGTGTCAGCGCCCGGTAGCGGTCACATCCGCCCGCGCTAAGTGTCCTGGGTCACATCACGGAACAATGAGCGTTCCTCGCGACTTGAGCCTGACACGCTCAACTCAATGGGATAGCAGGTGTTCGATGGCAACTCTTCCGGTACTTCCACTGACCGACGCCGTACTGCTGCCCGGCATGGTCATCCCGGTGACCCTCGACCCGACCACCCAGGCCGCGGTCGACGCGGCCCGTGCCACCGGCGACCACAAGCTGCTCGCCGTGCCCCGCCTGGACGGCGAGTACGGCTCCGTCGGCGCGATCGCCACCATCGAGAAGGTCGGCCGGCTGCCCAGCGGCGAACCGGCCGCCGTGATCCGCGGCATCGCCCGTGCCCGCATCGGCTCCGGGGTGCCCGGTCCCGGCGCGGCGCTCTGGGTCGAGGCGTCCGAGATCGACGAACCCGCCCCGGCCGGCAAGGCCCGGGAACTGGCCCGCGAGTACCGGGCGCTGGTCACCTCCGTGCTCCAGCAACGCGGCGCGTGGCAGGTCATCGACGCGGTGGAGCGGATGACCGACCTCGGCGAGCTGGCCGACTCGGCCGGCTACGCGCCCTGGCTCAGCCTGACGCAGAAGACCGAACTGCTGGCCGCACCGGACGTCACCGCGCGGCTGGACCTGCTCGTCGGCTGGGTCAAGGAGCACCTGGCCGAGCAGGAGGTCACCGAGCAGATCAACTCCGAGGTACGCGAAGAGCTGGAGAAGACGCAGCGGGAGTTCCTGCTGCGCCAGCAGCTCGCCGCGATCCGCAAGGAACTCGGCGAGGACGCCCCGGACGGCTCGGCCGACTACCGGGCCCGCGTCGAGACCGCCGACCTGCCCGAGAAGGTACGCGAGGCGGCGCTGCGTGAGGTCGGCAAGCTGGAGCGGGCCAGCGACGCCTCCCCGGAGGCGGGCTGGATCCGTACCTGGCTCGACACGGTGCTGGAGATGCCGTGGAGCACCCGTACCGAGGACAACACCGACCTGACCGCGGCGCGGGCGGTGCTCGACGCCGACCACGCCGGTCTGTCCGATGTGAAAGATCGCATTCTGGAATATCTGGCGGTGCGCAACCGACGGGCCGAGCGTGACCTCGGCGTGATCGGCGGTCGCGGCTCCGGCGCGGTGCTGGCCCTGGCCGGTCCGCCCGGTGTCGGCAAGACCAGCCTCGGCGAATCCGTCGCCCGGGCGCTCGGCCGCCGATTCGTCCGGGTCTCCCTCGGCGGCATCCGCGACGAGGCGGAGATCCGCGGTCACCGGCGCACCTACGTCGGCGCGTTGCCGGGCCGGATCGTCCGGGCGCTGCGCGAGGCGGGCTCGATGAACCCGGTGGTGCTGCTCGACGAGGTCGACAAGCTCTCCGCGGGGTACGCGGGCGACCCGGCCGCCGCCCTGCTGGAGGTGCTCGACCCGGCGCAGAACCACACCTTCCGGGACCACTACCTGGAGGTCGACCTCGACCTGTCCGACGTGCTGTTCCTGGCCACCGCCAACGTGGTGGAGGCGATTCCCGGCCCGCTGCTGGACCGGATGGAACTGGTCACCCTGGACGGTTACACCGAGGACGAGAAGGTGGCCATCGCCCGGGACCACCTGCTGCCCCGGCAGCGGGAACGGGCCGGGCTGACCGCCGACGAGGTCGACGTGGACCCCTCGGCGCTGGGCCGCATCGCGGGGGAGTACACCCGGGAGGCCGGCGTACGGCAGCTGGAACGGGCGCTTGCGAAGATCATGCGCAAGGTCGCGGTGGCGCTCACCGACGACCCGGCACCGGTCCGCGTCGACGCCGACAACCTGGTCCGCTACCTCGGCCGGCCGAAGCACACGCCGGAGTCGGCGGAGCGTACGGCGGTGCCGGGGGTGGCCACCGGCCTGGCGGTCACCGGCGCCGGGGGAGACGTGCTGTTCATCGAGGCGACAAGCATGGAGGGTGAGCCCGGACTGACCCTGACCGGTCAGCTCGGTGACGTGATGAAGGAGTCGGCGCACATCGCGCTGTCCTACCTGCGGGCCAACGGTCGCCGGCTGGGCCTGGACCCCAACGCCCTGGCCGGACGGCGGATCCACCTGCACGTGCCGGCCGGCGCGGTGCCCAAGGACGGCCCCAGCGCGGGCATCACCATGGTCACCGCCCTGGCGTCGCTGGCCAGCGGACGCCCGGTACGCCCCGAGTTCGGGATGACCGGCGAGGTGACGCTCTCCGGTCGGGTGCTGCCCATCGGCGGGGTGAAGCAGAAGCTGCTCGCCGCGCACCGGGCCGGCCTGACCGAGGTGATCATCCCGGCCCGCAACGAGCCGGACCTCGACGACCTGCCCACCGAGGTCCGCGAGGCGCTGACCGTGCACACCCTGGCCGACGTCGCCGACGTCCTCGCCCTGGCGCTGCGCCCGGCCGAGATCGATCCGGCGGAGCTGGGGGGACAGCGCGTCACCGCCGCCTAGGGGTAACGTGCTGACGCCTGGCGGACAGCGGGGGCCGCTGCTGTCCGCCAGGCGCTCGGCCGGGTGTCCTCTGTGTACGCCTCAGTGGCGATCGTCGCGGTCGCGGCGTACGGTCGCCTTGCGGCCCTTGATGGTGCTGCCGCGCAACCCGGCGATCACCTCGTCGGCGACGGCGATCGGCACCTCGACCAGGGAGAACCGGTCGGCGATCTCGATCGAGCCGATGTCGCGGCCCCGGATTCCGGTCTCCCCGGTGATCGCACCGACCAGGTCCTGCGGGCGCACCCCGGCACGGCGGCCCAGACCGATGAAGACCTGGGTGGTGCCGTTGGCGCGGGGCCGGGCCGGGCGGCGGTCGCCGCCACGGGCATCGGCACCGGGCCGGGTCTCCCGGGGGGCGCGGACCGCCACCTGCGGGATCTCCTCGGCGGCCTCCTCGGCGCCGGGCAGAGTCGCCTCGTGGGCCAGCTTCACCGCGGCCAGCGCCACCTCCATCAGGTCGAACTCGTCGCTGAGCGTCTCGACGATCACCCGGAACGGGTCGAGGTCGTCCTCCAGCAGGCTCTCCCGCAGCGCCGCCTGGGTCAGCTCCAGCCGGCGGGTACGCAGGTCGGCCACCGTTGGGATCTTGTCGATGGTGATCCGCTGCCCGGTGACCCGCTCGATGGTCTTGAGCATCCGGTGTTCGCGCGGCTCGGCGAGGGTGATCGCCACCCCTTCCCGCCCGGCCCGGCCGACCCGGCCGATGCGGTGCACGTACGACTCCGGGGCCGACGGCACGTCGTAGTTGACCACGTGGCTGAGCTGCTCGACGTCCAGCCCTCGGGCCGCCACGTCGGTGGCGACCAGCAGGTCGGCGGTGCCACCGCGCAGCCGGCCCATCACCCGGTCGCGCTGTTCCTGGCTCATCCCGCCGTGCAGCGCCTCGGCCCGGTAGCCGCGCCCGTTCATCGTCTCGGTGAGCCGGTCGACCTCTTCCCGGCTGCGGCAGAACACGATCGCCGCGGTCGGCGACTCGACGTCCAGCACCCGGCCCAGCGCCGCCGGCTTGTGCGCCCGCGCCACCAGGTACGCGCTCTGGCGTACCCGGGGGGCCTCGCCGGCCACCGGCTGCTCCCGGGCGATGAGGATGCGGACCGGGTCGGTCAGGTGGGCGCGGGCCATCCCGTCGATGCGCGACGGCATGGTCGCCGAGAACAGCACCGTCTGCCGCTGCTCGGGGGTGTGCTCCAGGATCGCCTCGATGTCCTCGGCGAAACCCATGTCGAGCATCTCGTCGGCCTCGTCCAGCACCACCGTGGTGAGGTTGCCCAGCCGCAGCGTGCCGCGGGCGATGTGGTCCAGCGCCCGACCGGGCGTGGCGACCACCACGTCGACCCCGTTGTCCAGGGCGCGCAGCTGCCGGCCGATCGGCTGTCCGCCGTAGATCGGCAGCACCCGGGCACCGAGATCCTTGCCGTAGCGGTGGAAGGCCTCGGAGACCTGCACGGCCAACTCCCGGGTCGGCACCAGCACCAGGGCGACCGGGTCGCCGGTGGGCCGCTCGTCGGGCATGCGTTGCAGCAGCGGAAGGGCGAACGCGGCCGTCTTGCCGGTGCCCGTGGCGGCCTGCCCGAGCAGGTCCCGGCCGGCCAGCAGCGGACCGATGGCCTCCCGCTGGATCGGCGTGGGCTCCTCGTAGCCGAGCGCGGAGAGCGCGGCGAGCAGTTCGGAACGCAGGCCAAGGTCCGCGAAGGCGGGCGGTTCGGTGGACGGGTCCGGCAGTACGGGCGTGGAACTCATGGGTCAAGTTTTTCATCACGCCCCCGAGTGCATTGCGGCGACCACCGCAACACCGCCAACGACCAGCGGCGATAAGACCGGTGCGCACCCCTTCGGGGAAAATGGGAGGATTACTCGGACTCATCCCGCAACGTGTGGTTACTGTCGGCAACAGGCGAACCCACACCGGGAGAGAGGACCCGACCATGCGAGTGCCCAGTCGAAGTCCGGGACAGCGGCCTGGTCCTCCTGCCGCACCGGCCCGGCGGCGCCCGCGTGGCCCGGGACGGCCGCCGGCCGCGATCGGTCCCGATCTGGACGCCTACCGCGACGCCGTGGCGGAACTGCTCGTCGAGGTGGGTGCGCTCGCGTCGGCCAGCAGCACCAAGGCCCGCCAGGTGCTGATCGACCAGCGGCTGCGCGAGCCGGCCATCGCCGCGGTGCTCGACGCCACGCCCCAGGGACTGATCGGCGCCCGGGAGACCCTGCTGCTGGAGATGGCCCGGTACCAGCCCAACGCGCGCAGCTCGGCCGCGGACCTGACCGCCCTGGTGCGGATCTACCTGCTGTCCCGCATCGACGTGATGTGGTGGCGGGATGCGGGCACCTTCCTCACCGACACCGAGGTCCACCACAGCGTCGACCTGGTCGACCTGGACTGGCTGCGGCGTCGGGACCTGCTGCGTTTCCGCTACACCGAGCAGCCCCGCAGCCTGGTCGGACGGGGAGTCCGCGCACTGCGCCGCCGGGTGCTGCCCGACGCCACTCCGCGTACCGCCGGTCTGTTGTTCCGTCGGGCGCGCCGGGAGGTGGTCGCGCTGCTCAACGACATCGGTCGCGAGTTCGCCGCGGTGACCCCGGCGGGCACCCCGCCGCTGTGGGTGACCAGCCTGGTGCGCAGCGCCGAGCACCAGTACCGGCTGCGCCGCCTGGGTTACGCCGCGATGGTGCCCAGCGGACACTGCCTCGGCTGGGCGGTCGACCTGGAGATGGAGTGGTTCGGCCGGTTCGGCGTCCGGGACACCCTCGCCGGGCTCCTGCTGAACCGCCAGCGCGCCGGCGAGATCAACGTGGTCGACGAGGGTCAGGCCTGGCACGTCTGTCTGGCACCGACCGCGACCGCACGCCTGCGCCGGGCGTACGAAGCCGAGATGGGGATCTGACGCGATGTGCGGGATCGTACTCAGCCTCGGCCCGGAGGCCGACCCGGTGATCTTCCGCAGGATGCTCGCCGTGCTCGCCCCCCGTGGCGAGGTCACCGAGACCCGGTACGAGGCCGGCCTGCTCGCCGGCACCCGCCGGCTGCGGGTGGTGGACCGGGACCGGGCGGTGCAACCGTGGGTCTCCGCCGACGAACGCTGGCTGCTCTGCTACAACGGCGAGGTCTTCAACCACCACCAGCTGCGCGCGCAGCTGACCGGGCTGGGCCACCGCTTCCGCAGCGCCAGCGACACCGAGGTGGTGCTCGCCGCCTTCGCGCAGTGGGGCGAGCAGATGGTCACCCGGCTGCGCGGCGAGTACGCGTTCGCCATCGTGGAGCGGGCCACCGGCCGGGCCTACCTGGTGCGGGATCCGCTCGGGGTGAAGCCGCTGTACCTGTCGCGTACGCCGGGCTGTCTGCACCTCGCCAGCGAGGTCAAGGCGCTGGTCCGGGCGGGCGCACCGGTGGTCGAGGTGCCGCCCGGCCACCACGGTTGGATCGATGCCGACCACCAGGTCCACCTGCGACCGTACGTGGACCTGCTCTCCCTCGGCGCCGATGCCCCGATGGTGACGGATCCGGACGAGGCCGCCCTGCTCGTCCGTACCACGCTCACCGACAGCATCCAGGTGCGGCTGGACACCGACCTCACGGTGGGCGTGGTGCTCTCCGGCGGGCTGGACAGCTCCCTGGTGCTGCTGCACGCCGCGCAGCGGCACCCGGACTGCGTCGCGGTCACCGTCGGTGTGCCGGACAGCCCCGACGTGGCGTACGCGCGGCGGCTGGCCGGGGAACTCGGCGTCCGGCACGAGGTGGTCGAGCTGCGACCCCGCGACATCCGGCTGGCCGACGTGCGGGAGGCGATCCGGATCTCCGAGCTGACCGAGTACGGCGACATCATCAACGCGGTGGTCTCGGTGCCCATCTTCCGACGTCTGGCCGAGTTGGGCGTCAAGGTCGTGCTCACCGGCGACGGCTCGGACGAACTGTTCGGCGGCTACCCGATGTATCACGAGGTCGGCCCGGAGGTGGCGCGGCGGCTGTTCCTGCACAAGATCCGCAACCTCTGTCGTACGGAGTTGCAGCGCGTCGACCGCACCAGCATGGGCTTCGGGGTGGAGGCCCGGGTGCCTTTCCTCGACCTGGCCCTGGTCGAGTTGGCGATGCGGCTGCCGATCGAGTTGAAGATGCGCGAGGGGCAGGAGAAGTGGATCGTCCGGCGGGCCTTCGCCGACCTGCTGCCGGACTACATCCGCCGACGGCCGAAGAACCCGATGTCGTACTCCTCCGGGTTGCACGAGCGGGCCCGGCTGTACAAGCCGCTGTTCGCCCGGCTGCACCGCACGTTCGGCTACCACCTGTTGGAGCCGGTCCGCCGCGACTTCGACAGCGTCCTGATGAGCTGCGACAACGACCTGGACGCGGCGATCGCCGCCGGCCGGGCGCGGCGGGACTACACCGTGCTGGAACACGCCCGCGACCTGGTCGGCGCGGCCCGGTGGAACGCCGCCCCGATGGTGCGTCGGCTGGTCACCCCGCGCCGCAACCGGGGCGACGGCGCCCCACTGCCCGGCTGACGCCTCGGTCCGCGCGTCTCAGCTCTCCTCGTCGGCGGCGGTGGCGGTCCGGATCCGACTGACCAGTTGCTCCAGGGCGGCCACCTCGGCGCGCAGCGCGGTGCGGCCCGCCCGGGTCAGCCGCAACCAGGTGACCGGGCGGCGTCCCTCGTAGCCCTTGGTGGCCTGGAGCAGCCCGGTCTATGGGCCGGTGACGTCCGGGAACAAGACCTGGGCAGGTTCAGCCGGTGAGCAGCAGGGCGCCGACCGCCGCCAGGGTGCCCAGCACCGCCAGCACGGTGCTGGTCAGCAGGAACCGCGCCAGCGGCACCCGTACCCGGGCGGCCCGGCATCGTTCCAGCCACAGCAGGGTGGCCAGGGAGGCCCAGGGCAGGGCCAGCGGGCCGACGTTGGTGCCGACCAGCAGCGCGAGCAGACGTTGCCGGTCACCGGTCGGCAGCACCGCCTCGCCGGCCAGGTACGCGGGCAGGTTGTTCACCAGGTTGGCCAGCAGCGCGCCGGTGCCGCCGGCACGCAGCACCCCCGAGGTGCCCCCCTCGTCACCGGCGAGCCAGGCGACCAGGTCGTTGAGCCCGTGCACGCCGATGGTCTGGATCACCAGGAACAGCCCGGTGACGAAGACCAGCAGCCGCCAGGGCAGCAGAGCCGGGCGCAACGTGCCGGGGGAGCGGATCGCGAAGCCGAGCAGCAGCAGGCCGGTGGCGACGGCCGAGGCGAGCCCGACCGGCGCCCCGACCAGGATCGCGGCGACAAAGAGCAGACAGGCGACGATGGCGGTGCGGTACAGCACCGCGTCGGTGGGCCGGTGCGTCGGCGGTGGCGGGAACCGGCCGTCCGGCGGTTGGTCCCGGCGCCACCAGAACCACCAGAGCAGGACGGTGGTGACCGCGATCGCCGCCAGTTGGGGCAGCCACATGACGCTCAGGTAGGCCAGCGGGTCGAGCCCGATCCGTTCGCTGGCCAGCAGATTCGTCAGGTTGGACACCGGCAGCAGCAGACTCGCCGTGTTGGCCAGCCAGACCGTGGTCACCGCCAGCGGCGCCACCGCGGTGCGCAGCGTCACCGCCAGCGCGAGCATCACCGGGGTGAGCAGCACCGCCGTGGTGTCCAGGTTGAGCACGATGGTGGTCAGCGCGGCGAAGCCGACGCAGAGCGCGAACAGCGCGGGCCAGCGCCCTCGGGCGGCGCGGGCCATCCGGGTCGCCAGCACGTCGAAGACGCCGGCGGCGGCGGTCAGTTCGGCGAGCACCACCACCGTGCCGAGGAAGATCAGCAGGGGCAGGATCCGGGCGAGGGTGGCGGCGGCGTCGGCGCGGGGCAGCAGCCCGGTCGCGACACAGGCGGCGCCGGCCAGCGCCAGCCCGACGGCGATCACGTCCAGCGGGTGCGGCCGGCGGCCAGTTGGTGTCGGGGCGTCCCCGATGGCGGTCACGGCCGGCCATCCTCGCACGCCCGCGATGCCTCGCCGGTAGCGGAGCCGGCCGAGGTGACGGCGGCGGCACCGGGGGGCGAGAACGCCGCCGCCGACCGGCGCCACCTGCGGTCGGGCGCCGGCCGGCGGTCTGGCTGGCGGTCAGCCGGCGGGTGGGTAGGGGTCGTCCTGGTAGGTGTACTCCGTCTCGATGCGGCCGTCGGCGGTGTGCACCACGAGTTGACTGGGCTCGCTGCCGTGGGCCGCCTCGCGCCCGGCGGAGACCGCGCGGTGCTTCGTGTCGTACGTGCCGACCGTGGTGCCGCCCTGCTCGACCTTCCAGCCACCACCGTCGGGCACGACGTGATACTCGGTGCGGGTCATCTCGGCATCCCTTCCTGGTACCAGAGGTGCCGACGAGGTACCCGGGACGCGAGGGACAAAACGCGACAGTGAGCCTGGGGGATGCGCCGAGGCGGCGGGTCCGCCTCGGCGACCTCCTACCAGCTCAGATAACTGGGCTGGGTCTGGACGTTCAGCTCACGGAACTGGACCAGCTTGGCCGTCCAGGTCCGCCAGTCGTCGAGGTCCAGCACGTCCAACCCCTTCTGGATGTCGGACGAGTAGATGTGCCCGTTGTAGTAGTAGGCCGACCAGGAGCCGCCGACGACCATCTCGCTGTCCGACAGCGGTCCCCGCTCCCAGAAGCCGATCTCGGTGGGCCGGCGGGAGTCGGTGAAGTCCCACACCGAGATGCCGCCCTGGTACCACGCCTGGACCATGATGTCCTTGCCGAGCACCGGGATCAGCGAGCCGTTGTGCGCCACGCAGTTCTCGGTGGGACCGTTGGTGCGCGGGATCTTGTAGTAGCTGCGGAACTCCAGCTTGCGCTTGTCGCCCCGGCCGGTGAGGTCGTAGATCGCGTTGGCGCCACGCTCCGGGCCGACGGCCTCGTTGCAGGTGGCGCCGCCGCCACCGCCCAGTTCGTCGGTGAAGACGACCTTGGTGCCGCGGTTGTTGAAGGTGGCCGAGTGCCAGAAGGCGAAGTTGGTGGTGTCCCGGACCCGGTGCAGCACCCGGGGGGCCTCCCGCTTGCTGATGTCCAGCAGCACCCCGTCGCCCATGCACGCGCCCGCGGCCAGGTCCTTCTGCGGGTAGGCGGTGATGTCGTGGCAACCGGTGGTCGCCGAGGCGCCGGTACGGCCCTCGTAGCCGCCGTCGGGGAAGAGGTTCGGGGTGGCGACCACGGCGGCGTCGGTCGGCTTCGTGAGCGGCACCTTGACGATGCTTATCGAGTCGTGCGGCGGTCGGCAGTCCGGGAAGGCGTCCTGCGGGCTGTACGAGGAGACGTACAGGTAGACCGACTTGGCGTTCTTGGCCGGCACCAGGGTGTGGGTGTGCGAGCCGCAGGCGGTCTCCACCGACTTGATGTAGCGCGGCTGCTTCTTGTTCCGCACGTCGAAGATCTTGATGCCCTCCCACGACTCCTTCACCGAGGCGGGCTGGGCGACGCTGCTGCACGAGTCGTCGTTGCGGGACGAGTCGGTCGACAGGAAGAGCAGGTCACCGTAGATGGAGATGTCGTTCTGGGCACCCGGGCAGAGCACCTGCGAGACGATCTTCGGCTGGCTGGGCCGGGACACGTCGTAGATGACGAAGCCGTCGTAGTTGCCGACGAAGGCGTACCTGCCCTGGAAGGCGATGTCGGTGCCGAGGGCGTTCGTGGTGTTGAACGGCGACTGCTTCGGCAGGTTGGCGATCAGCCTGAGGTTGGGGCTGTGGGCGATCTCGTCGACGCCGAGCGGCGGCGCGGCGGCCGACGTCGAGGTGGCGGCCGCCTGCGTGACCGGCTGGGCGTTGCCGGGTGCGGCGGCGGCGATGCTGGCGAGGAGCAGTCCGGTGGCGGCGGCGCTGGCGATGCGTAACCACCGTGCCCGCGCCGGAGTCGGAATGACCATCGGCGACACCCTTCGGGAAGGAAGGACCTTTCTCGTACCATACGCCCCAGTGGAGGTCATCGATGTGATCTGCGTCACAGTGGTCGGGGTGGCCCGCCGCCGTGGACTGGCCCGCCGGGCGGCCCGAATCCCCTGCGTACGCTAGGTGCCGATGAGAACGACGGTCTTCGGCTATCCGCTGCGCAGCGTCGCCTTCGACGTGGTCGTCGCCGTACCGGTGATGCTGATCGGCGTGGCCGGCGGGACGGTCCAGCCCGGTGGCTGGTGGGCCACCGCGATCGGGCTGGCGATGGGCGCCGCCCTGCTGGCGCGTCGGGCCCGACCGGTGGCGGTGACCGCCGTCGTGGCGGTGCTGGCCTTCGTCCAGGTCGCCCTGGGCTGGGCGCCGCTGCCGTACGACGTGGCGGTGCTGATCGCGCTCTACAGCGTGGTCAAGTACGCCGACCGGCTGCGGGCCGGGGTGATCGCCGGACTGGTCGCCGTCGGCGGGGCGGTGTTCGCCGCGGTCCGCACCTCCACCCCGGGCATCTGGTACTTCACCGCCATCTTCTACGCCCTGGTCATCGGCGCGGTCTGGTTGTTCGCCCTGAACGTCCGCACCCGCCGGCTGTACGTGCTCAGCCTGGAGGAGCGGGCCGCGACGCTGGAACGGGAACGGGAGGCCGAGGCCCGGGCGGCGGTGGCCGAGGAACGTACCCGCATCGCCCGGGAACTGCACGACGTGGTGGCCCACAGCATGGCGGTCATGATCGCCCAGGCGGACGGGGCCCGGTACGTGCTCGACAGCAGCCCGGAGCGCGCCCGCGAGGCGGTCCGGACCGTGGCGGACACCGGCCGCCGTGCCCTGGACGACATGCGCCGCCTGGTCGGCGTACTCCGGGAGCCGCAACCGCCCGCCGAAGCCCCGCACGCGCCCGCCGCCGAACCGGCCCACCGGCGTCCGGTCGTGGCCGAACTGCCCGCCCTGCTGCAGCGGTTCCGCGACGCCGGGCTGCAGGTGGGATACCCGGTCACCGACCTGCCCAGCCCGCTGCCGCCGGCCCTCGAACTGACCCTGTACCGCCTGGTGCAGGAGGCCCTCACCAACACGCTCAAGCACGCCGGACCGGGCGCTCAGGTGCAGGTCGGGTTGACCCACGTCGGCGGCGCCGTCACGCTGCGGGTCACCGACGACGGGCAGGGCCGCCCCCCGGCCGGTCCGCCGCCGTCGGGCGGTCACGGCCTCGTCGGCATGCGCGAACGCGTGTCGGTGTACGACGGCACCCTCACCGCCGGTCCGCGACTGGCCGGAGGCTGGCAGGTGCTGGCGCGGCTGCCGCTACCGTCGTCGCCGACAGCGGAGGTGATCGCGGCATGACCGTACGGGTGGTGATCGTGGACGACCAGGCGTTGGTCCGCGCCGGGTTCCGGATGGTGCTCGACTCCCAGCCCGACCTGGAGGTGGTGGGCGAGGCGGTCGACGGCGCCGACGCGCTGCGCCTGCTCTCCCGGGTCGAGGCGGACGTGGTGGTGATGGACATCCGGATGCCCACCATGGACGGGGTGGAGGCCACCCGTCGACTCTGCGCCGACCGTCCCGCCGGCCCACCGCGGGTGCTGGTGCTGACCACCTTCGACACCGAGGCCGACGCGTTCGCCGCGCTGCGCGCCGGGGCCAGCGGCTTCCTGCTCAAGAACGTCCCCCCGGAGGAGTTGCTCGCCGCGATCCGGGTCGTCGCCCAGGGCGACTCGGTGGTCGCTCCCTCGATCACCCGACGGCTGCTCGACCGGTTCGCCGGTCAACTCGGCACCGCCCCCGGCGAGGATCCCCGCCTGGCCCAGCTCACCGAGCGGGAACGGGAGATCCTGCTGCTGGTGGCGCAGGGACTGGCCAACGCCGAGATCGCCGAACGGGTGCACGTCGCCGAGGCGACGGTGAAGACCCACGTCGGGCGGATCCTGGCCAAGCTCCAGCTCCGCGACCGGGTGCAGGCGGTGGTGCTGGCGTACGAGAGCGGGCTGGTCGTGCCCGGTGCGGAGTCCGGGCGTACGACCTGAGGCGTACGGGTTCCCCCGGTCCGGGGCCACCTGGGTCGTACCCAGGTCGAGCGCGCAGGTTGATCTCCACCGGCCGTGAGCTCCGTAGCGTCTGAAGACGTCAGAGATCACCGCCTGCTCGGAGAATCCACGTGTCCCTCGCACCGCCCGTCCACGTCACCGCCGGCGTCGCCGTCACCGCCCACGGCCTGCGCAAGCAGTACGGCACCGGGGAGGCCACCGTCGTCGCCCTCGACGACGTCGACGTCACCTTCGCCGCCGGCCGGTTCACCGCCATCATGGGCCCGTCCGGCTCCGGCAAGTCGACCCTGATGCACTGCCTGGCGGGCCTGGACCGGCCCACCGCCGGCACCGTACGCATCGGCGACGCGGAGCTGGGCCGCCTCGACGACCGGCGGCTGACCCTGCTGCGTCGGGACCGGGTCGGTTTCGTGTTCCAGCGCTTCAACCTGCTGCCCGCGCTCAGCACCGAGGAGAACATCCTGCTGCCGTTGGCGATCGCCGGCCGGCGACCGGAACCCGACTGGTTCCGCCAGGTGGTCGCCGCCGTCGGGCTGACCGACCGGCTGCGGCACCGACCGGCCGAGTTGTCCGGTGGCCAGCAGCAGCGGGTCGCGGTGGCCCGCGCCCTGGTCACCAAGCCGTGGGTGGTCTTCGCCGACGAGCCCACCGGCAACCTCGACTCCCGGGCCGGCAGCGAGGTGCTGCGGTTGCTGCGCGAGGCGGTGGACACCCTGGGCCAGACGGTGGTGATGGTCACCCACGACCCGACCGCCGCCGCCCACGCCGACCGGGTGGTGTTCCTCGCCGACGGCCGGCTGGTCCGCGACCTGGCCGCACCGACCGCCGAGCGGATCCTCGACGTGCTCGCCCACCTCGATCCCGGCGCGGACCGGGCCGGTGACGCCGTCGCGTCGCACCGGGGGCGGTGACCCGATGCTGCGTCTGACCCTGCGCTCGATGCGCGCCGACCTCGCGCGCATGCTGATGTCCACACTCGCCGTGGTCCTCGGCGTGGCCTTCATCGCCGGTACGTTGATCTTCGTCGACGGCATGCGGGCCGGAGCCTACGACCGGGCGGCCACCTTCGACCGGCACACCGACGTCGGCGTGTACCCCGATCCGGACGCCGACACCGACCCGGATCTGATCGACGCCGCGTTTGTCGAGAAGGTGCGCGCGGTCGAGGGCGTCCGGGCCGCGGCGGCGGAACTGGTCGGCACCGGCGGCGTGGTGGGCGCCGATGGTCGTCCGGTGCTCGGCTTCGGGGTGCTCGTCGCCGTCCCCGCCGACCCTGCCCTGCAGTCGTACGACGTGCTGGCGGGTCGGCTGCCCGAACGGGCCGGCGAGGCGGTGCTCGACGAGCGGACCGTCGCCGACGAGGGATTCGCCCTCGGCACCGAGGTCCGCGTCGGCGGCGCCGGCGGCGCGGCCAAGCCGTACACCCTGGTCGGTGTGGTCGACGTGGCCGACACCTCGCGGGACATCGGCGGGCCGTTCATCGGGCTGTTCGGGCCCGAGGCGCTCGCCGTCACCGAGCAGTCGGGCTACCACCGGATCCTCGTCGCGGCCGAGCCGGGCGTCGCCGACGAGGTGCTCGCCGCACGGATCGCCGAGGTCACCGGCGCCGGTACGACGGTGCACACCCGGGCGGAGATCCTCGAGGCCGCCGTCGACGACGCGGTACGCGACGTCAACCAGTTCAACATGGTGCTGCTCGTCTTCACCGCGGTGGCGGTGCTGGTGGCGGCGTTCGTCATCGCCAACACGTTCACCATCGTGCTGGCCCAGCGCACCCGACGGACGGCCCTGCTGCGGCTGGTCGGCGCCACCCGGGGACAGGTGTTCCGGGCGACCCTGCTGGAGTCCGCGGTGCTCGGCCTGGTCGCCTCGGCGGTCGGTGTGCTGATCGGCATCGGCATGGCCGCCGCGTTGAGCGCCCTGATGAACAGCCTGGACATCCCGCTCAACGGCGAGTTGACGGTCACCGCCACCACGGTGCTCGGCAGCCTGGTCGTCGGCACCGTGCTCACCGTCGGGGCCGCTCTCGTACCGGCCTGGCAGGGCACCCGGGTCGCCCCGGTGGCCGCGCTGACCGACGCCGCCCTCCAGGTCACCCGGACCGCCGGCCGACTGCGCCTGATCTTCGGTGGGCTGGTCCTCGCGGCCGGTGTCGCGGCCCTGGCCGCAGCGGGCGGCACCGGGCAGATCGCGCTTGTCGCCCTCGGCGGGATGCTGAGCTTCTTCGGCATCGTGCTGTTCGGTCCGGTGCTGGTGCCGGCGCTGGTCCGGATGTTCGGCGTCGCCGCCCGACGGGCTTTCGGGATCACCGCGGCACTCGCCGTGGCCAACGCGGTCCGCAACCCCCGCCGGGTCGCCGCCACCGCCACCGCCCTGGTGATCGGGATCGGTCTGGTCTCGTCCTTCGTGGTGGGGGCCCACAGCACCAAGGCCGCCATCGAACGCAGCGTGGACGCCCAGATCGGGGTGGACTTCGTGGTGACCGGCATCGGCGGGGACCTGCCCGCCGGGGTGATCGACGCGCTGGCCGCCCGGCCCGAACTGGGCGTGGTGCACGAGCAGCGGTCCCGGATCGTCGACGAGGGCAGGGTCCGCGCGGCCGACCCGGCGCTTGTCGAGCGCCAACTGGAGAGCGTGGTGGCCGGGCAGGTCGGCAGCTTCGGGCCGGGCCGGGTGCTGGTGCACCGGGAGTTGGCCGACGAGCGTGGCTGGTCGCCCGGTGACCGGATCGACCTGCGTGGGCACTCGTTCGAGGTGGCCGCCGTGGTCGTCGGTCCGGACGTCGCCAACGGCCCGGTGTCGCCCGGTCGGGTCGTCGAGCTGGTCGCCGCCGACTTCACCCGGCTCTTTCCCGACGAGCGCGGCTACCTGGCCGAGATCGAGCCGGCCGAGGGGGTGTCGGCGGCGTCGGCCCGGGAGGCGATCGAGTCGGTGCTGGCCGACTATCCGACGGTCAACCTGATGGACCAGGCGGCGTACAAGCGGATGCTCACCAGCACGGTGGACATGCTGCTCGCGTTCGTGGTGGCGTTGCTCGGCCTGGCCGTGGTGATCGCCCTGGTGGGCGTGGCGAACACGCTGAGCCTGTCGGTGCTGGAGCGGACCCGGGAGAACGCGGTCCTGCGGGCCGTCGGTCTGACCCGGGGACGGATGCGCGCGATGCTCGCCGTCGAGGCCGTCCTCACCGCGCTGGTCGGCGCGCTGCTCGGCGTCGCCCTGGGCACCGCGGTCACCGGCTCGGCGATGGCGATGCTGGCCAGCCTCAGTGGTGGCTTCATCCTGGCCGTGCCGTGGGGGCAGCTCGGCGGCATCCTCGCCGTCGCGGTGCTGGCCGCGCTGGCCGCCTCGGTGCTGCCGGCCCGCCGCGCGCTGCGTCGACCGGTGGTGGAGGCGCTCGCGGACCTGTGACGGCGTACGCAACGGCCCCCGCCGAACCTGGCGGGGGCCGTTGCGGCGTTGTCCTAGAGGCGTTCCACGTTCGGGCCGGAGCAGCGGTTGCGGGCGTCGAAGACGTACCGGGCGTGCCGCTCGACCAGGGCGTAGTCGAACACGTCGTGGTCGGTGATCACGACCACGCAGTCGGCCTCGCGGATCTCCCGTTCGCTCAGGTCCACCGTCAGCACCCCGTCGGGCAGGTGGTTCGCCGCGGCGTACGGCTCGACCGCGCGGACCTCCGCGCCGAGCTCACGCAACCGCCGCGTCACGTCGACCGCCGGGGAGTCCCGCATGTCACCGGTGTTCGGCTTGTACGCCAGCCCGAGCACCAGCAGCCGAGCGCCGCTGACCGCCTTGCCGGACCGGTTGAGCCCGGCCATCACCCGCTGCGCGACGTGCTCGGGCATCTCGTGGTTGATGTCGTTGGCCAGCTCGATGAACCGGAACTGCCGCCCGAGTCGGCGCTTGACCTGCCAGGACAGGTAGCAGGGGTCGATCGGCAGGCAGTGCCCGCCGACCCCCGGGCCCGGCTTGAACGGCATGAAACCGAACGGCTTGGTCTCCGCCGCCTCGATCGCCTGCCACACGTCGATGTCCAACTGGTGCGAGAGCATCGTCAGCTCGTTGACCAGGGCGATGTTGACCTGACGGAAGGTGTTCTCGATCAGCTTGGTCAGCTCGGCCACCTGGGTGGAGTCCACCGGGACGGTGCGCTCCACCAGCCGCCGGTAGAAGCCGTCGACGCGGTCCAGCGCGGCCGGATCCATCCCGGAGACCACCTTGGGGGTGTTCTCCAGCCGCCAGGTGCGGTTGCCCGGGTCGATCCGCTCCGGGCTGTAGCCGAGGTGGAAGTCGCCGGGGCTGCGCAGCCCGCTGGCCGACTCCAGCAGCGGCCGGAGCAGCTCCTCGGTGGTGCCCGGGTAGGTGGTCGACTCCAGGATGACCGTGCAGCCCGGACGCAGGTACGGCGCGATCGCCGTGCCGGCCTCCTCGACGAAGCTCAGGTCGGGAGTGCCGTCGCGCAGCGGCGTGGGCACGGTGATCACGCAGAAGTCGAAGTCCTTGGCGTCGGCGTACTCGCTGCTCGGGCGGTAGCGTCCGGTCGCCGTTGCCCGACCGAGCCGGTCGGCCGGGATGTCGGAGACGAACGACTCACCCGAAGCGAGTCGCTTCACCCGATCGGTGTCGACGTCGAGTCCCACGACGTCGAAGCCCGCCTCGACGGCTCGCATGGCCAGCGGTAGGCCGACGTACCCCTGGCCGACGACGACCAGCTTCTCCACACTCATCCGGGCTCCCGAACATCAGGCGGTAATTGCTGGTAGGAGCCTAAGGTGAATTATGATGCCGGGTGTCCGTTTTGGGGATTCCGAGGCTGTTGGTGCGGTTGAGCTGGCTCGGTGTGGCTGAGCCGGCCCGCGCCGCTCTGGTGCGGGTCAGCTGGCCTCGGCCCCGTCATCGGGCGGGGTGTCGCCGCCGCCGGGCGGCGCGGTCGTCGGGGGCGGCGGCGTGGTGGGCGGGGTCGTCGGGTCCGTGGCCGGGGTGCTGGTGCCGGGACCGGGAGCGGGACTGCTGCTGCTCGGCGCCGGTTCTGGTGACTCGGGTTCGTTCGACTCGCTGGGCGCGCCGGTGCTGGGCGAGGCCGAGGGCGACCCGGTCGCCTTGCCCGTCGAGCCCGCCGGTCGGTACGGCGGCACCCGTGCCGGCCTGCTCTCCGTGTCGTCCGACGGCTCCTCGGCCTCGACGACCGAGTCGGTGGCCGGGACGCTGCTCGGCAACTGCACCGCCGGGGTGTTGGCCTGCTGGGCCGCGCTGAGCGCCGCGCCGAGCGCGACGAGACCCACCACCACCGCGGTGAGCGCGCCGACAAGCGTGCCGCGCCCGCGGCGCGAGCCGGCCGGTACGGCCTGCGCCACCGTGTTCGCCGTGCGGGTGTCCGGCCCGGGGCCGCGTACCGCCGCCGGCACCATCGCGGTGGGCAGGGAGCTGTCCGAGACCGCGCTGCGGGCCGCCTCCGCCATCGCCGCGCCGCTGCTGAAGCGGTCCGCGGGATCCTTGGCGAGGGCACGTTCGACCAGGGCCCGCACCGCTTCCGGAATGTCGTGCGGCAGCTCCGGCGGCGGGTCGTCGAGGTGCCGTACGGCGACCTGGAGCGGGTTGTCGCCGGTGAACGGCGGGCTGCCGATGAGGCAGCAGTAGGCGACCGCACCGAGGGCGTACAGGTCGGTCGCTCCGGAGACGGGTCGTCCAGCGGCCTGCTCGGGGGCCATGTAGAGGGCGGTGCCCGGCACCGCGTTCGTGCTGGTGATGCTGGTCACATTGACCGATCGGGCGACGCCGAAGTCGACGAGAACGACCGTCCCGTCCTCCTGGACCAGCAGGTTGCTCGGCTTGACGTCCCGGTGCACGATGCCGCGCTGGTGTGCGGCGTGCAGTGCCTGTGCCGCCTGGGCCACCACGGACATGGTCTCGGCAACGTCCAGGCGGCCCTCGGCCTCGATCCGCTTCGACAACGGTTGGCCGGTGACGAACTCCATCACCAGGTAGTCGGCCCGCCCGCCGCTGGCCAGGTCGTCCTCGCCGCAGTCGAAGACCTGCACGATGCCGGGGTGACGCAGCGCCGCCATCATCCGGGCCTCGGCGCGGAATCGGGCGATGAAATCGGGGTCGGACACCAGCGAGGGCAGCAGCACCTTGATCGCGACCTGCCGGCCGAGGATCAGGTCGGTGCCTCGCCAGACATCGCCCATGCCGCCGGTGGCGACGCGTTCGTCTAAGCGGTATCGACCGCTGAGTACGACCTCCGAAGACAACACGGCACCACCGTACCCATGATGAGCCTGATCGGCGCGCCGGTGGTCCGGGTGCGGGAGGCCTCCCGGCCGGCCGCGATGAGCGTACGGCACCCGATGATGACCATCAGTGACGAGCCACTCGCACGGTGCGTTCCGGGTCTGCTCGGCTTCTCCGGCCGGTGGTTGTGGTCGGCGGTGCTGTCGGGAACAATCCGCATCCGGGCCACAACGGCCCGGAAGCGAGCAGGTTGACGGGGGCGGGGTGCGGACAACGGTGCCAGCCCGGACAATCGACCCGTGCCCGGTGCGCCTGTGGTTCGGGCGACCCACGGAAGGACCGGTAGAACGGAAACGGCAAGGCCATGTCCGGTGAACTGAGTCGGGCCGTCGAGGCGGCTCAGGCCGGCGACGAGGAGGCGTTCCGTTTCCTCTACCGCAGCCTCCAGCCCGGGCTGCTGCGCTACCTGACCGCCCTGGTCGGCGCCGACGCCGCCGAGGACGTCGCTTCGGAGACCTGGTTGCAGGTGGCGCGCGACCTGCCGAACTTCAGCGGTGGGGAGTTCCGTGCCTGGGCCGTCACCATCGCCCGGAACCGGGCCATGGATCACCTGCGGCGGCAACGCCGTCGCCCCGCGTTGCCCGTGCCGGTGCAGGAACTCAGCGAGTTGGCCGGGGACGCCGACACGGCCGAACGGGCCGGGGAGAGCATCGGCACCGAAGCCGCCCTCGCGATGATCGCCAGCCTTCCGCCCCGGGAGGCCGAGGCGGTGCTGCTGCGTGCCGTCGTCGGGCTCGACGCCGAGACCGCCGGGCGGGTCCTCGGCCGGCGGGCCGGGGCGGTGCGTACCGCCGCCCACCGCGGCCTGCGTCGGCTGGCGCTGATGCTGGGTCAGTCGACGCAGGAGTACGACGAGCCCGCCGCCACACCGGCCACGCCGCCACTGCCGCGTACCGGTTCACAGACGCCGCATGCCGAGCCGGTGGACGGCTGACGTGAGGGGACTACGGATGTACCTGCGGCGGTTGGACGGCACCGGAGTGCCGACCGACCACGACCACCTGCTCGACGCCGCGCGTGAACCACGCCCCACGGCCGCACCGTCCGGCTCGCCGGATCCGCTCGCCGGACTGCTGCGGGCCGCCGCCGCCCCGCCCCGCCCGGGGGAACTCGCCGGCGAGGAGGAGGCGCTCGCCGCCTTCCGGGCCGCCCGGCAGGCCGGCCTGACCGCTCCGGCGTCCCGCCCCAAGCGGCGGCGACGGTTCACCGCCGGCGTCGTGGTCTGGATCGCCGGGGTGGCCGCCACCGCCACCGCCGGTGCCGCCCTGGCGGCGGTACGGCTCGACTGGCCGCACGAGCGGTCGGCACCGCCGTCGACCCCGATCACCCGCCCCGTCGCGCCGTCGCCGAGCGCAACGGGCGGGCAACCCGATCGGGGTGGCGTCACCCCGTCCCAGGGCGTGCCCGGTGCCGCCCCCACCGCCACCCCGGGGGTCACCCCCGGCGTCAGCGTCGAGCCGACCGCAGGCGCGCCGGACCCGACGTCGGCGCCGTCGACATCCGAACCGCCGCAGTCGCGTGAGCCGACGGTGGAACGTACGGTGCAGGCCGGCCCGGGCAACTCCGACAACACCGCCGACCGGCCGGGGCTCTGCAAGGCCTACCTGTCGAAGTCGGAGCGCCAGCGGGAGAAGGCGCTGAGGACCCCGGCGTTCAGCGAGTTGGTGGTCGCGGCCGGCGGCGTCGACAACGTCCTGGCGTACTGCCAGGCGGTGCTGGCCGAGACCGACCCGGAGTGGCTGGCCAAGCACGGCCCCGCTGCCGGCTCCGCCGCCAGGTCGACCGACCCGGCGGGCCTGTTCCCTGGCCGCTATGCGGAGGAATTCCCCTTGACGCTCGGTTGAGGCCTGCTAGACAGAAGGTGGCGGTCCACCGGTCCACCGATGTCACCGGTACGGGCTACCGTGACAGGGCTGAGCCGGCATTGCCGAAAGGAGCCGTTGCATGGTGCCGATGGGAGCCATTGCATGGTGATGTCACCGGAGCTGGACCGGGTCCGGGAGTTGCGTGACCGCGCCGCGGCCGCCCGGCACCTCGCCCGGATCTGCTTCAAGACCGGCCCACCGACCTACACCGGCGTCGAGCTCGAATGGACTGTCCACGATGCCGTCGACCCGACCCGTCCCGTCGACGCCGAGCGGCTGCGCGCGGCGCTCGGGCCCTACAGTCCCACCACGTTGGATCCGACCAGCCCCGCGCTGCGACTGTTGCACGGCGGCGCGGTGACCGTCGAACCGGGTGGCCAGGTGGAGATCTCCACCCCACCGCGCGCCTCCGTGGCGGCCCTGATCGAGGCCACCCAGTCCGACATCGACCAGGTCGCCCGTCTGCTGGGCGCCGCCGGTCTGCGGCTGGGCCGCACCGGAATCGATCCCTACCGTCCGCCCGGAGCGTTGCTCGACACTCCTCGCTACCGCGCCATGCGTCTGGCCTTCGACAGGCGTGGCCCGGCCGGGCGGACGATGATGTACGGCACCGCGGGCCTGCAGGTCTGCCTGGACGCGGGCGAACCGGGGCAGGTGGCGGCCCGCTGGGCGGTGGTGCACATGATCGGGCCACCACTGCTGGCCGCCTTCGCCACCTCCGGCAGACACGCCGGCCGGGACACCGGATGGGCCTCGGCGCGGATGGGCGCGTGGCTGCGCATCGACCCGGCACGCACCGCACCGGTCTGGGATCCCGGCCGACCCGACCAGGATCCGGTCGCCGCCTGGACCGCGTACGTGCTCGCCGCGCCGTTGCTCTGCGTCCGCGACCCCGACGGCGACTGGACCGCACCACCGGGCGTCACCTTCGCCGACTGGCTCGACGGGGCGCTGCCCCGACCACCCACCATCGACGACCTCGACTATCACGCGAGCACGCTCTTTCCGCCGGTGCGCCCGCGTGGCTACCTCGAACTGCGCTACCTGGACGCACAGCCGGGCCGGGACTGGACCCTCCCGCTCGCGGTGCTCGCCGCCCTGCTCGCCGACGCCGAGACGATCGACTCGGCCGTCGCGGTGGCGGCGCCGGTGGCCGACAGGTGGCAGAGCGCGGCCCGGCACGGCCTGGGCGACCCGGCCCTGGCCTCGGCCGCCGCCGCCCTGTTCGACCTGGCCCGGGCGGCACTGCCGCGGCTCGACCTGCCGGCGGAACTGCACGACGACATCGACCGAGGGCTGCGCCGACGGCGGGCCGCGGCACGAAGGAGGCAAGGGTGACCCACACCGTGACCGAAGGGGCGGACGCCGAGCAGTTGCGCAGCCGGATCGCCGCGGAACTGGAACGCACCCGGGCCCGAACCGCCCTGCTCACCGAGGTGGTGGACGACGCCGACCTGATGCGCCAACACTCGCCGCTGATGTCCCCGCTGGTGTGGGACCTGGCCCACGTGGGCAACCAGGAGGAACTCTGGCTGGTGCGCGACGTCGGCGGCCGGGAGCCGGTGCGGTGCGACATCGACGACCTGTACGACGCCTTCAAGCAGCCCCGCCGGGACCGCCCCTCGCTGCCGCTGCTGCCCCCGACCGAGGCGCGGGCGTACGTGGCCACCGTCCGGGACAAGGTCTTCGACCTGCTCGACCGGGTCGCCTTCGACAGCCGTCCACTTGTCGCCGACGGCTTCGCCTTCGGCATGATCGTGCAGCACGAGCAGCAGCACGACGAGACCATGCTCGCCACCCACCAGTTGCGGTCCGGGCCGGCGGTGCTCCAGGCGCCGCCACCACCCGAGCCGACCGTACGGCCCGCCGGGGAGGTGCTGGTGCCGGCCGGCCCGTTCGTGATGGGCACCGACGCCGACCCGTGGGCACTGGACAACGAGCGTCCCGCCCACCGGGTGGAGCTGGCCGCGTACCTCATCGACGCCGCGCCGGTGACCAACGGGGCGTACGCCGAGTTCATCGCCGACGGCGGGTACGACGATCCGCGCTGGTGGAGCGAGCAGGGCTGGCTGCACCGGCAGGAGGCCGGGCTGAGCGCGCCGCTGCACTGGCGGCGCGACGGCGACGGGTGGGCGTACCGGCGTTTCGGCCGGTGGTCCCCGGTCCGCGCCGACGAGCCGGTGGTGCACGTCTGCTATCACGAGGCACAGGCGTACGCCAGCTGGGCGGGCAAGCGGCTGCCCACCGAGGCCGAGTGGGAGAAGGCGGCCCGCTGGGATCCGGCCACCGGCCGCTCCCGGCGCTACCCGTGGGGCGACGACGACCCGACCTCGGCGCACGCCAACCTGGGGCAGCGGCACCTGTGGCCGGCACCCGTGGGCGCCTATCCGGCCGGCGCCTCGCCGCTGGGCGTGCACCAGCTCATCGGCGACGTGTGGGAGTGGACCTCCAGCACCTTCCGGGGCTACCCGGGCTTCGTCGCCTTCCCGTACCGCGAGTATTCGGAGGTCTTCTTCGGCGACGACTACCAGGTGCTGCGGGGTGGCTCGTTCGGCACCGACCGGGCGGCCTGCCGGGGCACGTTCCGCAACTGGGACTACCCCATCCGGCGGCAGATCTTCAGCGGCTTCCGCTGTGCCCGTGACGCCGACGCCGAGCAGGCCCGCCGGTGACGGTGGGCTGATGTGCCGCCACCTGGTCTACCTGGGACCACCGGTGACCCTGCGCGAGGTGCTCTTCGATCCGCCGTACTCGCTGCTGCGTCAGTCCTGGGCCCCCCGCGACATGCGCGGCGGGGGGACGATCAACGCCGACGGGTTCGGTGTCGGCTGGTATCCGGGCGACGGCCCGCCGGTGCGGTACCGGCGGGCGCAGCCGATCTGGAGCGACCCGACCATCGCCGACCTCGCGGCCGTCACCTCGACCACGGCGGTGCTGGCCGCGGTGCGTTCCGCCACGGTCGGCATGGCGGTGATCGACGGCGCTGCCGCCCCGTTCACCGAGGGCCGGTGGCTGTTCAGCCACAACGGCGTGGTGCGCGGCTGGCCGGACTCGATGGTGCCGCTCGCCGCCGAGCTACCCGTACGCGACCTGCTCACGCTCGACGCGACGACCGACTCGGCGCTGCTGTGGGCGTTGGTGCGGCACCGGCTGCGCGCGGGTGTCGCGCCGGAACAGGCGGTCGCCGAGACGGTTACCCGGGTCGCCGCCGCGGCCCCCGGTTCCCGGCTCAACCTGCTGCTCACCGACGGGCACACGGCGGTCGCCACGACCGTCGGGCACGCGTTGTCCCTGCGGACCACACCCGCATCGGTGCTGCTCGCCTCCGAGCCGCACGACGACGAACCGGGCTGGCGAGAGGTGCCGGACGGCCAGCTCGTGCAGGCCACCGCGACCACGGTGCGCCAGCGGGCGCTCGCCGGGCCCTGAACCACCGGGACGAACCGATCAGCATCACCGAAAGGAAGCAGATGAGCGCCGAACCGCTGGAGATACACCTGGACGACCGGGACGTCGCCGACAACCTGCGTCGGGACGTCCGTGTGGGGCTGAGCGCCGAGGCGAAGTGGCTGCCCCCGAAGTGGTTCTACGACGCTCGGGGCAGCGAACTGTTCGACGAGATCACCCGGCTGCCGGAGTACTACCCGACCCGGGCCGAGCGGGCCGTGCTGGCCGAGCACGCGGCCGGGATCGCCGAGTTGACCGGCGCGAAGACGCTGATCGAGTTGGGGTCCGGGTCGTCGGAGAAGACCCGGCTGCTCCTGGACGCCTTCACCCGTCGGGGCGGGCTGGGCACCTTCGTCCCGCTGGACGTGTCGGTCAGCGCGCTGCGCGCCTCCACCGCCGCGCTCGCGGCCGACTACGCCGGGCTGCGGGTACGCGGCATCGTCGGTGATTTCACCCGTGACCTGCATCGGCTGCCGGCCGGTGGGCGACGGCTGGTGATCTTCCTCGGCGGCACCATCGGCAACCTGTTGCCGGCCGAGCGGGCCGAGTTCCTGGCCCGGATGCGGGCCGCCCTGGAGGTGGGGGACTGGTTCCTGATCGGCACCGACCTGGTCAAGGACCCGTCGGTGATCGTGCCCGCGTACGACGACGCGGCGGGGGTGACCGCCGAGTTCAACCGCAACGTGCTGCGGGTGCTCAACCGGGAACTCGGCGCCGACTTCGATCCGGAGGCGTTCGACCATGTCGCGCTCTGGGATCCGGAGCAGGAGTGGATCGAGATGCGACTGCGGGCGCAACGACCGATGCGGGTCCGGGTGCTGGACATGGCTGTCGACTTCGCCGCCGGTGAGCAGTTGCGGACCGAGGTGTCGGCGAAGTTCCGCCCCGAGGGGATCGCCGCCGAACTGGCCGCGGCCGGGTTGCCCGCGTACCGGTTCTGGACCGACCCGGACGGCCTGTTCGGGGTGACCCTGGCCCGCGCCGACTGACCCCGCCCGGGCCTGTCCCGCGACCCGTCCGCTCGGGCTCCGCCGTCAGCCACCCCACCCGGTCGTCCGACCGGGGCGGGGTCGGCTAGGCTGGGCGCAGCGAAGGGGAGTAGCCCTCAACATCGTGGTCGACATACTGGTGCGTTCCGCATCCGGCCACGAGGCCTCGCGCAGCGAGGCGGGCGAGACCTTCGACCCAGGCTGTACAGCCGGGTCGAGGGCATCCCCGTACCTCCTCCCGGCCTGATCCGGAAGGACGTCATGGAGGGGTTCCTCGTCGCGCTGGCGGTCAGTTTCGGCGTGATCTTCGTTGCGGAGCTGGGAGACAAGTCCCAGCTCATGGCGCTGGCTTTCGCCACCAGATATCGCACCATGCCGATTCTGATCGGCATCACCGTGGCCACCGCCGTGGTGCACCTGGCCTCGGTGGCCATCGGGTACGGCCTCGGCTCGGCGCTGCCGACCGGCTGGATCTCACTGCTGGCGGGTGCGGCCTTCATCGGCTTCGGGCTGTGGACCCTGCGGGGTGACAGCCTCACCGAGGAGGACAAGCGCAAGGCCGCCCGGGGCGGCAAGTCCGCGGTGCTCACCGTCGGTGTCGCGTTCTTCCTCGCCGAACTCGGCGACAAGACGATGCTCGCCACGATCACCCTGGCCACCCAGTACGGCTGGTTCGGCACCTGGGTCGGTTCGACGGTCGGCATGGTGGCCGCCGACGCGCTCGCCATCATCGTCGGCCGCCTGCTCGGCCGGAAACTGCCGGAACGGACCATCAAGTACGGCGCCGCCGCGCTGTTCGCGATCAGCGGCATCTGGTTGATCATCGACGCGCTCAGCGAACTGCTCTGACCGGCCGCCCCGGCACCGACTACCCAGGTGTTGGCCGGGTAAGGCGCCGAGGTGGACGTCGCGGGGGCGCTCGACCGCGGTCACCATCTGGTGGTGACCGCGGTCGAGTTCGTCGGCGTGGTGGTGATCGTCGCCGGGGTGGCCTGGGCGCTGGTGCAGTTCCTCATCGACGGGCTGCGGCACCGCGACACCGCGATGTTCACCCGGATCCGGCTGACCCTGAGCCGGTTCCTCGTGCTGGGCCTGGAGTTCCAGCTGGCGGCGGACATCCTGCGTACCGCGCTGTCGCCGACGTTCGGGCAGATCGGTCAGCTCGCCGCCGTCGCGGCGATCCGTACCGGCCTGAACTACGTCCTGCGCAAGGAAATCGAGCAGGGACAACAGCAGGTCGACAGGCGCCGGGAAGCGGCCCGATGATCGGGGCCCGGGAGGCTCAGCCGCCGGGCCGCTGGTAGACGTCCGGCACGCCGTCCTGGTCGAGGTCGACCTGCTCCTTCAGGGCGATCATCCGGTAGACCCGGTTGCGGCGGACCAGGACCACGCTGGCCAGCAGCGCGGAGATCAGCGATCCGGCCAGCACCGCGGCCTTCACGTTGGCGCCCGCCTCGCTGCCGGCACCGAACGCCAGCTCGCCGATGAGCAGCGAGACGGTGAACCCGATGCCCGCCAGCATCGACACACCGAGCAGGTCCGACCAGGTGATGTCCTCGTCGAGACGGGCCCGGGTGAACCGGGCCAGCAGGAACGTGGAGCCGAGGATGCCGACGGTCTTGCCGACCACGAGACCGAGCACGATGCCGATCACGATCGGATCGCTGACCACCGCACCCAGGTCGGCGCCGCGCAGCGAGACCCCGGCGGCGAAGAACGCGAAGACCGGTACGGCGAAGCCGGCCGAGATCGGTCGCCAGGTGTGTTCCAGGCGCTCCGCGAGGCCCGGCACGGGGCGGCCGTCGCGGCTTTTGCCGGCGAGCACCGGCACGGTGAAGCCGAGCAGCACGCCGGCCACCGTGGCGTGCACGCCGGAGGAGTGCACCAGGGTCCAGGCGACGAGCGCCAACGGGATGAGCGCCCACCACCAGGTGCGCCGTCGCTGCACGAGCAGCGCGAACAACGCGATGGGCGCGACGGCGCCGAGCAGCGGGAGCAGGTTGAAGTCGTCGGTGTAGAAGATCGCGATGACGGTGATCGCGAGCAGGTCGTCGACCACGGCCAGGGTGAGCAGGAAGGCACGCAGCCCTTGCGGCAGGTACGCCCCGATCACCGCCAGTACGGCCAGCGCGAAGGCGATGTCCGTCGCGGTAGGGATGGCCCAGCCACGCAGTCCCTCGCCACCGGCGGTGAGGTTGACGGCGACGTAGATGAGCGCGGGCAGCGCCATGCCGCCGACCGCGGCCACGACCGGCAGCGCGGCCCGGCGTGGGTCGCGTAGCTCGCCGGCGACGAACTCGCGTTTGAGTTCGAGGCCGACCACGAAGAAGAAGACCGCCAGCAGACCGTCGGCGGCCCAGGTGGCAAGGTCGAGGTCCAGGTGCAGCGTCGAGCCGCCCGGCCACGGCACCCATCGCCCCAGCTCGGTGTAGGTGTCCCCCCACGGGGAGTTCGCCCAGATCAGCGCGATCACCGCACCGACCAGCAGGAGGGCGCCGCCGACGGTCTCCGTGCGCAGGACGTCGGCGAGGAAGCGGGCCTCCGGCCAGGAGGTGCGGGAGAAGAGGCGGCGCACGCCGCGGTGTGGCGGGCGTGGGTCGTGGTCGGTCATGCGCGGATTCCACCTGTCGATCGGGGCGTAACGGTCTCATCGCCGACCAGACTTCCCGGCACACCGGCCACGACCTTATCCCCTGGCGACGGCGGGCGCGAGGGCGGCGAACGGGCGACACCACCCGGCGGCCGCTCGTCGATGTCTCCCTGTGGAAACCGCATCTTTTCCGGCGAGAGGGCGATTCCGACGGACGCTCGGTCCGGTTGGGCAGTGGGGGAGCGGGTCACCGCCAGGAAAACGCCTAACTCCGGACACAGGCCACATAAGCCGCTTTAATGGTTTCACGAGATTCAGTCGACCTTGGGGGTTTTCGTGAAGTTCTTTGGCGTTACCGGGCCGATCCGGAGGCGTGCCTGATGGACCTGTTGCGCCAGCTGCGCCTCGTGCGGCAGCACTGGTGGATCGTCCTGGTCACCGTCATGGTGGCGCTCGGGGTGACCGCCTTGATCACGGTCCGGGCGCAGCCCCGCTACGTCGCCTCGGTCACCTTCTTCGTCACCACCCCGAGCCAGGGCGTCACCGACGCCTACCAGGGCGGCCTGTTTCTCCAGCAGCGGGTCAAGTCGTACGCCGAACTGCTGACCAGCGACCGCCTGGCGCAGAGTGCCGCCGCCGATCGGCAGGTCGGGCTGACCGCCGAGGAGATCCAGCGTCGGGTCAGCACCTCCACCGAGAACGGCACCGTCCTGCTGCGGGCCTCGGTGACCGACACCGACCAGGCGCGGGCGCTGCGAGTCACCGAGGCGCTGTCGGCGAACTTCGTCGAACTCGTCCAGAAGGTCGAGACCAAGCCGGACGGCTCGGCCGGTCCCATCAAGATCGAGGTGGTCAGCGGACCGCGCGTCACGCCCAGCCCGGTCTCCCCGCAGCCGGTCCGCAACACCGTCATCGGGGCCCTGCTCGGCCTGCTCGCCGGTGTCGGCCTGGCGGTGCTGCGCGGGATGGCCGACGTCCGGTTGCGCGACGCCGCCGCGTTGCGGCGGGTCACCGGCAGCCCGTTGCTCGGTGAGATCCCGCTGGACGGCAGCGCCCGGGTGGCCCCGCTGATCGTCGGGGACGCCGCGACCTCGGCCCGCGCCGAGGCGATCCGCAAGCTGCGGACCAACCTGCGCTTCGTCGACGTGCACGAACCGGCCCGGGTCATCGCGGTCACCAGCGCGCTGCAGGGGGAGGGCAAGACCACCCTGTCGTGCAACCTGGCGATCGCCCTGGCCGAGGCGGGCTGGCGGGTGCTGCTGGTCGACGCCGACCTGCGTCGGCCCAAGGTCGGCCACTATCTGGGCGTCGACTCCGGGGTCGGGCTGACCGACGTGCTGGTCGGCGACGTGCACGTCGGGGACGTGGTGCAGCGGTGGGGCGACAAGTCCCTGCTCGTACTGCCCAGCGGCTCCGCACCGCCCAACCCGAGCGAACTGCTCGGCTCCAAGGCCATGTCGGATCTGCTGCTGGCGCTGCGCGAGTCGGCCGACATCGTGATCATCGACACCGCCCCGCTGCTCGCGGTCACCGACGGTGTGGTGGTCGCCGTGCAGGCCGACGGTGCGCTGCTGGTCAGCCAGCAGGGACGTACCTCGCGGGCGCAGGTGGCCGCCGCCGCCCGGGCCCTGCACTCGGTCTCCGTCCGGCTGCTCGGCTGCGTGCTCAACATGGCGCGGGTGCCCAAGACCGACGCCTACCAGTACGAGGCCTACCGAGTGGTGACGGACGCCGCGGCGACGTCGGCAGCGCGGTCCTCGGCCGGCCGGCACGCCGAGCGCCGAGGCGCAGCCGAGCCGGTCGACCACACCCAGGAACTCACCCGGCTGTCCCGATGAGCACCGCCAGTGGTCGCAGCGACCGTTCGATCTCCTCCGCGCAGCGCCGGAACTGCTCCGGCGTACCGGCGACGGGGTCGGGCAGGTCGTCGTCGTCGCCGGGAGCGGGTTGCAGCCGCGCCCGAGCCAGCGTGGCGGCGGTGACCGCGGCGGCCAGCGGATCGTCCTGCTCGGTCAGCGGCGGCTCGACGGCCGCGGCGAGGCGGCCGAACTGGCGCAGGGTGAATGTCCGATGCAGCGCGGCCGGCGCCATCGAGGTGCAGACCGAACGCTGGCGCCGGGTCGCGGTCAGCACCAGCACCGCGTCGGTGAGGTGCTCCGGGGCCAGCCGTCGGGTGCGGAAGGTCTCCGGATCCGCACCGGCCTCGGCGACCACGTCCGCCGCGTACGGGTGCATGGCCCGGCCCGCCACCGCGTCCGTGCCGGCGCTGGCCACGGTCACCGGCAGCCCGGCGAGCATGCGCCGCGCGGTGTACTCGGCCATCGGTGACCGGCACAGGTTGGCGTGGCAGACGAACAGAACTCCGTTGACCATCGGGAACCCTCTCGACGAGGCGGTCGCACAGGCTGGCGCCGCAACGAAGGACGGCCGCCACCGGCACCCGTCCCGGGAGGGGTTGCCGGCATCGTACGCAGCAGCGGTGCCCCTCGTCGCGGACGCCGCGCCGGGTCGGGCGAGGGCGGGGGTGTCCCGGTGCGCATCGGCATCCTGAGCTACCACTTTCCGCCCGAGCCCGCGTTCATCCCGGGCAGCCTGGCCGAGGAGCTGGCCGCGCGCGGCCACGAGGTGCGGGTGCTGACCGGGTTTCCGGACTATCCCGGCGGTCACGTCTACCCGGGCTGGCGGCAGCGCTGGCGGCACGAGACCCGCAGCCGCAACCTGACCGTACGCCGGGTGCCCCGCTACAGCACGGGTGACGGGGGTGTCCGGCCCCGGATGGCGTCCTGGCTCTCCTTCGCTGCCAGCGCCGGGTTGGTCGGGCGACGCTACCTCGCCGACGTGGACGTCCTCTACGTCCATCAGCCACCGGCGACGGCGTTCGCCTCGGCGACGCTGCTGCGGCTGCTCGGCGGCAAACCGGTCGTGCTGCACGTGCCGGACGTGTGGGCGGAGCAGGCCCCGGACGACACCGACGACGGCCGCTGGGCGGCCCGGGTACGCGCCGCCATGACCCGGACCTACCGGGCCGCCAGCGCGATCGCGGTGAGCACGCCGTCGTTGCGCGACGCGGTGGTCGCGGTCGGCGCCGATGAGGCCCGGGTCCAGGTGGTGCTCAACTGGACCGACGAGCGGATCTTCCGGCCCGCGCCGGCCGGCTCGGCCGCACGGGGACTGGTCCGCCGCGACGAGCGGTGCGTGGTGATGCACGCCGGCACCATCGGCGCGCGGCAGGGGCTGGAGACGGCGGTACGGGCGGCGGCAGCGCTGGAGAACACCATCGATCTGGTCCTGGTGGGCTCGGGTGCGCACGAGCGGCGGGTGCGGGGGCTCGCCGCCGAGCTGCGGGCCGACAACATCCGCTTCGTCGACCGGCGTTCGCCGCTGGACATGCCGGAGCTGTACGCCGCCGCCGACTACCAGCTGGTCATGCTGCGGGATCTGCCGGCGCTGCGCAGCACCGTGCCGGACAAGCTCCCGGCGGCCCTGTCCTGCGCGGCACCCGTGGTGGCCTCGGCCGGCGGCGACACCGCCACGCTCGTGGAACGAGCCCGGGCGGGACTGTCCTGCCCGCCGGAGGACTGGGCCAGCCTGGCGGACCGGTTCTGGCTCGCTGCGCAGATACCCCCGCCCGCACGGGCCGAGATGGGCCGCCGCGGCCGGGAGGCGTATCTGCGGGACATGTCGCTGCCGGGCGGCGTGGATCGGATCGAGCGACTCCTGCGGGAGGCCGCGGCGGGCGAGTCGAGGGGCGGAGCGGATACGTCGAAGTCCACCCTCATTACGGCCGAATGAGTCTATTACCGCCATAAAACGGTCACCAGCTGTTAGAACTATGGTGCCTTCTGTCCAAATCGCCAGGAGTGAGGTAAGTGTGACGGACAGTGAAAGTCCGCGTCGGCGGCGGAGTCGATCCCGCCGACGGCGGCGTGCCCGACTGCGTCGCGTCCTGCTCACCTCGCTGGTGGTCACCTCGTTGGTGCTCACGGTCGGCGGTTGGGTGGGGTTCCGGGGCTGGCAGGCCCGGGCGCACCTGGTCAACGCCGCCGGCTTGGCCAGCGAGCTGAGCAGCCACCTGGTCGGCGGGGACACCGCCCGGGCGCAGCGCACCCTCGCCGCGTTGCAGGAGCAGTCGGGTGCGGCCCGCCGGGCCACCGGTGATCCGGGCTGGTGGCTGGGCCGGCAGGTGCCGTACGCCGGCGGCAACCTCACGGCCGTACGGCAGATCTCCATCGCCATCGACGACCTGGCCCGGCAGGCCTTTCCGGCGCTGCTGGAGGTCGACCTCGGTGGCCTGGTGCCCCGCGAGGGCCGGCTGGACGTCTCCGACCTGCAAGCCGTTTCCACCCAACTTGCCGAGGTCGACGCGACGGTGCGGCGCACCCGGTCGGACCTGCTCGCCATCGACGACGATCGGCTGATCGACCAGGTCCGCGAGGCGGTGGTCCGGCTGCGGGACGAGATCGACAAGCTCGCCGACCTGACCTCCGCCGCGGACCGGGCCGGCCGGCTGCTGCCACCGTTGCTCGGCGCCGACGGCCCACGCCGCTATCTGCTGGTGTCGCAGAACCTCGCCGAGGTGCGCGCGACCGGGGGCATGTTCGGTGCGTACGCCCTGATCGAGGCGAACAAGGGTCGGCTCAAGATGGGCTCGCAGGGCAGCTCGGCGGGCTTCGGGGCGTTCACCAAGCCGCTCAAGGTGCCGGCCGAGGTGAAGGCCCTCTGGGGTGACCTGCCCGGCATCTATCCCGCCGACGTCAACCTGACCCCGCATTTCCCGACCGCTGCCGCGCTCTACCGCGACATGTACCGGCGCAGCGCGCAGGACACGGTCGACGGGGTGCTCGCCGTGGATCCGGTGGCGCTGTCGTACCTGTTACGGGTGACCGGCCCGGTCCGGGTGCCCTCCGGGGTCGAGTTGACCGCCGACAACGCGGTGAAGACGCTGCTCAGCGACACCTACCAGCGGATGGAGCCGGCCGAGCAGGACGCCTTCTTCGCCGCCGCCGCCGGCTCGGTGTTCGACGCCCTGTTTGAGCGGAAGATTCCCCCAAGCGGGTTGCTATCCGCATTCGACCGTTCTATGACAGAACGCCGGATATTGTTCTGGAGTGCCCGTCCGGAGGAACAGCGGACGTTCGGCGACAGCCGGATGGCCGGGACGCTTCCGGAACAGGACGCGGTGCCGACCGTCGGTGTCTTCCTCAACGACGGCAGCGGCGCGAAGCTCGGCTACTACCTCCGGCAGAGCGCCGACCTGACGGTCGGTGAATGCCAGGGGGACGGCCGCCGCGAACTGAGCCTGCGGGTGACGATGCGCTCCACCGCACCGTCCTCCGGGCTCAGCGAATCGGTCCTCGGTCTGGCCAGATCGGGCGACCCGTACACCGTCCGCACCCTGGTCTCGGTGTACGCGCCGGCCGGCGGGGCGGTGCTCGACATCCGCCTCGACGGGGACGAGACCGTGACGGCCACCGGCACCGAACGGCGCCGGCAGGTGGCCACCGTGAACGTCGAGATCGGCCCGGGCGGGAGCAAGACCCTGGAGGTCTCCCTGCTCACCGGCAAGACGGACACGGGAGACGCCCAGCTGTGGCTGACCCCGACCACCGCCCCATGGACCACCCAAGTTGTTACCGCACCTAGCTGTTCACAGTAGGAGGGAACGAGAAATGCGGCTATCCCGCATCATCATGGCGCTCACGGTCGGACTGGCCGTAGTGGCCGTGCCGGCCGTGGCGGCGGCGCAGCCGCAGCCGGCGCCATCGCCCACCGTCACCGATCCGCCTCAACCACCGCCGTACCCGCCGAACCTGGTGACGACGCTGACGGTGAACCGGCCCACCATCTTCCTCGGCGAGACGGTGGTCATCACCGGCCGCAACTTCGGGCCGAACGAGACAGTCGACATCGTGGTGACGGCCCAGCCGCTCGCCGCGCCCGCGGCCGGCACCGCGCGTCGCAGCGACGGCAGCACCGTCGCCATGGCGCCGGTGGCCTTCCAGGCGGCCGCCGCGGTCGACCGTTTCACCGCCCGGACGAACGCCGCCGGCGTCTTCACCCGGCGGTACACGCCGCGGGTGACCGGTCTGCTCACCATCACCGCCACCGGGCGCGAGTCGGACCGCACCGCCTCGACCGAGCTGCGGGTGCTGCACAAGAAGAAGCCGCACCTGCCGGTCACCGGCAGCAGCCTGGGCACCCCGATGAAGGTCGGCGGGGGTCTCGTCGCGGTGGGCGGCGTGATGCTGCTCGGCACGATGCTCTGGCGGCGGCGTAACCGTTTCGGGACCGGTGGCGCACGCTGATCCCGCACTCCGGGCAACGCCCGGAAGCACCGTAGCCGGTGCCCGTCGGATGCTTCCGGCGGGCACCGGCCGTGTGCCGGTTCGACATTCGACCTCGCCGCCGACTGATCCGACCGGCCCTCTGCTGCGTGTCTGCTGGTAGGGGACCGTGGAAGGGGACTTGGCATGGGCGAGCAACCGCAGGACGCGAATGGTCCGACAACCCCGCAACCGACGCCGACGGCCGGATCATCGACCGATCCGGTGGTAAGCGACGAGGAGGCCACCGGCCGGACCTTCTCGGCCGGGGCGCGGCTGCTGGCCGCCGCCGCGGTGCTGGTGCTGGGACTCGGTGCGAGCGCCGTGGTGGTGATCCTGTCCGACCCGCACCGGCTCGGTCGGGTGTTCACCGGCGAAGGCCCCCGGCCGCAGGTCACCCCCACATCCTCCGGTGGGCTCGGTGGCGCGGCCCGCGCGGCGGCGCAGACCTCCGAGGAGATCCGGACGGCGCCGCTGGCCGGTCGGGAACGCGCCACCTTCGAACTGGTCGACGGCGTGACCCGGTTCGAACTGCGAATGGCGGACCTGGGCCAGGAGCTGTACCGGATCACCAGCCCGGCCGAATCCGACGCGCGGCCCCGCCCGGAGCTGACCGCCGACCGGCTCCGGCTGCGGATGCAACAACTCGCGGACGGCCCGGGGGAGGTGGAGGTGCTGCTCAACGCCCGGGTGATCTGGCAGGTACAGATCACCGGTGGCACCACCGAACGCCGACTCGATCTGACCGCCGGCCGGTTGTCCGGTGTGGAGTTCGCCGGTGGTGCCACCCGCACCGAACTGCGGCTGCCCCGCACCCGAGGCACGGTCGTGGTGCGGGTGACCGGTGGGGTGAACGTCTTCGACGTCACGGTCGCCGGTGGCGCGCCGGCGCGGGTACGGGCCAACGCCGGGGCCGGCGACGTGCAGGTGTACGACGAGCGCCGCGACGGGGTTCCGGCGGGGACGGTGCTCGGCTCGCCGCAGTGGGACCGCTCGGTCGACCGGGTCTTCCTGGACCTGGTCGCCGGGGCACACCTGGTCACCGTGCGCCGGGGGTGACGCCGGTCGGGCCACGTCGAGGACGAGGCGGGTCGGCGTAGAGTCGGCTCGTGGAGCCTACCGAGTCGATGCCGTCGCAGACCCGACCGCCCGGGGTGGCGACCGTCGATCCCGGCAGCGTCCTGCTGCCCGGCCACGACGTACCCCTGGGTCGCTACACCACGGTCCGGCGACTGCTGCCGCAACGCAGCCGGCGGATGGTCGGCGCCTGGTGTTTCGTCGATCATTTCGGCCCCGACGACGTGGCACAGCGCCCCGGCATGGAGGTGCCGCCGCACCCGCACACCGGCCTGCAGACCGTGACCTGGCTGCTCGACGGTGAGATCCTGCACCGGGACAGCCTCGGCAGCGTCCAACCGATCCGTCCGGGGCAGCTCAACGTGATGACCTCCGGCCACGGCATCGCCCACTCCGAGCGGTCGCCGGCCGACCATCCGCCGCTGATGCACGGCGTGCAGCTGTGGGTGGCGCTGCCGGACCCGGCCCGCTCCGGCCCGGCCGACTTCGCCCACCACGCGCAGCTGCCCCGCTGGCGCGACGGGGCGTTGGACGTGACGCTGCTGGTCGGGGAGCTGGGGGGAGAGCGGTCACCCGCCCGGGTGCACACCCCGCTGGTCGGCGCGCAGCTGGAACTGACCGGCACCGAGCCGGTCGGCCTGCCGTTGCGGCCCGACTTCGAGTACGCCCTGCTGGCCCTCGACGGCGCGGCGGAGGTCGACGGCGTACCCCTCGCCCCCGGGGCCCTGCTCTGGCTGGGCACGGGACGCACCCAGTTCACCCTGCGCGGCGCGGCGGGCACCCGGCTGATGCTGCTCGGCGGCACCCCCTTCGAGGAGCCGCTGGTGATGTGGTGGAACTTCGTCGGTCGCAACCACGAGGAGATCCAGGCCGCCCGCGAGGACTGGATGGCCGGCCGCCGGTTCGGCACCGTCGCCGAGGACCCGGATCCGCCGCTGCCCGCGCCGGCCCTGCCGACGGTCCGCCTCAAGGCCCGCGACCGGGCCGGCGGCTGGCGGGACTGACCGGCCACCACCGCAGGCGTGAGCGGCCCGGGCGCGGGTAGTAGCCGGCATGACAACGTCCACCATCGAGGACAAGAAGCGTCTGGTACGCCGGTTGGCCGGCAGCGGTCGAGGCTTCGCCGAGCAGTACGGCTTCCGGGTGACGAACAATCCGTCCAGCCTGTTCCAGCTGCTCTGCCTCGCGATCCTGCTGGCTCGCCGCGGCGACTACCGGCGGGCCCTGGACAGCGCGCACGCGCTGCCGGACGCCGGGTGGGACAGCGCCGCCCGGTTGGCCCGCGCCCTGCACGAGGACCTGGTCCGGGTGCTGCGCGAGAGCGGTCAACGCGGTGACGTCGACGCGCTGGCCGACCTGTTGGGTGACCTGGCCCGTACCGTGGTGCAGCGGTATCGGGGCGACCTGCGGCGGCTGCGCTCCGCGGCCGGGTACGACCCGGACCGCGAGCGGGAGTTGCTCACCGCGCTCCCCGGGGTGGACACCGCGGTCGTCGAGCTCTTCCTGCGCGAGGTGCAGGCGCTGTGGGGCGAGGTGGCGCCGGTGGCCGACCGGCGGGCGTTGGCCGCGGCCCGCCGGCTCAAGCTGGGCCGCTCCGCCGAGGATCTCGCCGTGCTGGCCGGCGGTGGCGAGTCGGAACGGCTGGCCTGGCTGGTCGGGGCGTTGGCCCGGATCGACCTGGAGCGCCGGTACGCGGAGCTGCCCGCGTGAGATGTGCGTTCGGCGACCCCTGTTGGCCGTTCGGCTGATGCGTGTCGTAAGATTCTCGCGGTAGCAGCGCTCGCCCGGTTCGGGTGAGTCGTGGGCCGCCTGGTGGTCCCGACCGGTTCGGACGGGACGCCACCAGGGCAGGTGGCTACTCAGGGGCGCCGCCGGTCGCGGTTCGTGGCCGGGGCGCCCTCCTGACGCTCCGGCCGCCGCGCCGCCCGTTTCAGATGCTGCGCAGGTGTTGCGAGACCCTCTGATGCCGCTTGTCCCGGCCGGCGGCGGCGCGCTGTGCGTCGTCCACCTCGGGAGCTGCCTCGATGCCCGCCGAGCGGGCCACCTCCGGGCCGTTGGCATAGTCCACCGGCGGCAACGCGCGCAGGGCACGCAGCACGTCCGGCGGAGCTCCCTCCCGTTCCGCCTCGCGTAGCACGTCGTCCTTGCCGGCGGGGTAGTCCAAACTGGACAGGTAGTGCAGTACGTCGGCGTAACTCGCCATGATGTCGGTTCCTCCCGGCTTCGATCCGCCACGACCGGGCGCGGTTACCCGGCCGAGCCGGTGTCACGCGCCGCAAGCGGGAAAACCGGCAGCCGTTTCCGGCGCGCAGCGGCGGGTAACCGCGCGGCGAGGGGGTACACGATGAACTACGACACGTTCGTCGATCAGGTCGCCCAGCGCACCAGCACGTCCTCGCAGCGGGCGGTGGAGCTGATCGAGGCCACCCTGGCGACGCTCGCCGACCGGTTGACCGGTGGCGAGGTATTGGATCTGGCCGTTCAACTGCCCGAGCCGCTGCGGCTGCCGCTGCGACCGACACCCGCCACCGAGGCGGCGGAGCGCTTCGGCGCCGGCGAGTTCGTCGCCCGGGTGGCGCTGCGCGCCCAGATCGACGAGTCGGCGGCCCGCGACGTGATCAGCGCGGTGTTCGTCACCATCCGTGAGGCGGTGACCGGCGGCGAGTTCGACGAGCTGGTCGTGCAACTGCCCCGCGACTACCGCGACATCGTCGAGCCCGCGATGGCCCCCGGCGCCACCCTGCGCCGCCGCTGACCGACCCACGGGCCGACACGGCGGCAGGGCGGCACGGCGGTGGCGCGGCGCGATGCCGGGCAGGGCGGGCTCAGCCGATCGCACCGGCGGTCCGCAGCTGCGCCACCCGGTCCGCCGGGTAGCCAATCTCGTCGAGCACCTCGTCGGTGTGTTCACCGGGCCATGGTGGTGGTCGACGTATCGCCGTCGGGCTGCCGGAAAACCGGGGAGCCGGCGCCGGCTGGCGTACCCCGTCGTGGACGACGAAGGTCCGTCGGGCGGCCAGCTGGGGGTGTTCCGGCGCCTCCTGCCAGTCGAGCACCGGTGCCAGGCAGGAGTCGGAGGCGGCGAGCAGGGCCGCCCACTCGTCCCGGGGCCGGGTGCGGAACAGCCGCGCCCAGGCCGCCCGCAGGGCCGGCCAGTTCGCCGGGTCGGTGCGGTCGGGCGCCTCGTCCGGCGGCAGCGGGAAACCGGTGCGGCGGACCAGTTCGTCGTAGAACTTCGGCTCCAACGCGCCGACGGCGATGTACCGGCCGTCGGCGCACTCGTAGCTGTCGTAGAACGGGGCGCCGCCGTCGAGCAGGTTCCCCCCGCGAGGGTCCTGCCACATGCCCAGCCTGCGCAGTGCGTGGATCTGGGTGCTGAGCACCGCGACGCCGTCCACGATCGCCGCGTCGACCACCTGTCCGGCCGCGCCGCCGCGTACCGCGTACAGCGCGGCCACGACGCCCAGGGCCAGCATCATGCCGCCGCCGCCGAAGTCGCCGAGCAGGTTGAGCGGGGGCACCGGTGGCTCTGCGGCCCGGCCGATGCCGTGCAGGGCGCCGGTCAGGGCCAGGTAGGTGATGTCGTGTCCGGCGTACGGCGCGTACGGGCCGTCCTGCCCCCAGCCGGTCATCCGGCCGTACACCAGTCGTGGGTTGAGCGCGTGGCAGTCGGCCGGGCCGAGGCCGAGCCGTTCGGTCACACCCGGGCGGAAACCCTCGATCAGGGCGTCGGCGTCGCCGATCAGGGCCAGCGCCACCTCCCGGCCGTCGGTCGACCGGAGGTCCACGGCGATCGAGCGACGCCCCCGGTTGAGCAGGTCCGGGTGCGGGGTGCCGAAGCCGCTCGGGTCCACGTCGCCGACCCGGTCCACCCGGATCACGTCGGCGCCGAGGTCGGCGAGCATCATCGCGGCGAAGGGGCCGGGTCCGATGCCGGCCAGCTCGATCACGCGTACGCCGGTCAACGGGCCGGTCGGCAGCTCAGCGGTCATCTCGGCCACGATAGGGGTTCGCATCCGCGCCCGTGAGACGCGACCCGCCCGCCCCGCCTGGCGGGCCGGTTCGGGCTGTCCTAACCTTGTCGGGACGAGGGGAGTACTTCCCACGAACCATACCGGTCAGTACGGCGTGCCCAGGGTGCGCCTCGGGTGGTTGCCCACGATTCCGTGGGTGAAGGAGACCTCGAACATGACACGGTGTTCGAGGAGGCCCCATGTCCGAAATGTCGTACGTAGCTGCCGGTTTGCAGTCCATCGGCACGCCCTCGCTCTGGGCGATCACCATTGCCGGAGTCATCGCGCTGCTGGTGCTCGACTTCGTGGTGACCCGGCGCCCGCACGAGGTGTCGCTGAAGGAAGCACTCGGCTGGTCCGCCTTCTACATAGCCCTGCCGCTGGCCTTCGGCGCCTGGGTCTGGTCCCAGTACGGCAGACAGGAGGGCATCGACTACCTCGCCGGCTACCTGGTCGAGAAGTCGCTGTCGGTCGACAACCTCTTCGTCTTCATGCTGCTGCTGGCCGCCTTCGCGGTGCCGAGCGTGCTCGCCCAGCGGGTACTGCTGTTCGGCATCGCCGGTGCGCTGGTGCTGCGCGGCATCTTCATCGCCCTCGGCGCGGCGGCGCTGCAGACGCTCGACTTCGCCTTCCTGATCTTCGCGCTGATCCTGCTGTTCACCGCGGCCAAACTGCTCCGGGACGCCTTCACCGGCCACGAGCAGAGCGTCGACATCGCCAACATGCGCTCGGTGCGCCTGCTGCGCCGGTTCATGCCGGTGGTCAACGAGTACCACGGCACCAAGATGACCGTCCGGGTCGACGGTCGCCGGGCGTTGACTCCGCTCGCGCTGGTGGTCGTGGCGGTCCTCGCCACCGACGTGGTCTTCGCCGTCGACTCGGTGCCCGCGGTCTACGGCATCACCGAGGACCCGTACCTCGTCTTCGCCACCAACGCCTTCGCCCTGCTCGGCTTGCGGGCGCTGTACTTCGTGCTGCACGCGGCGCTGAGCCGGCTGGTGCACCTCAGCTACGGTCTGGCGATCATCCTGGCCTTCATCGGCGTCAAGCTCGGTCTGCACTGGGCGCACGGCATCTGGGAGAGCGTCCCGATCATCCCCACCGAGATCTCCCTGATGGTCATCGTCGCCGTGCTGATCATCGTCACCATCACCAGCCTGCGGGCCACCCGCAACGTCGTACCCGGGTCGAAGGAGGTCGTCACCGAACGACGGTGACCCGCCGGCCGGCCTGGGAAGGCGGCCCGGCGTACTCCCGGGCGTGGTAGGACTGAGCGGTGGGAATCATCACGCCGGGCTTCTCGGGTCGGCCGCGTTCCGCTGCGCCGGATCTGCCGCCCGGGCAGTACCTGACACCGGACTTTCCCGTGCTCTCCGCCGGTCCCACGCCGAAGGTGCCGCGTGACACCTGGGAGTTCGTCATCACCACCGAGACCGGCACCGAGCACCGGTGGAGTTGGGACGAGATGATGGCGCTGCCCCAACAGACGCCGACCGTCGACATCCACTGCGTCACCCGCTGGTCGAAGCTCGGCACCAGTTGGCGGGGGGTGTCCCTGGACACCCTCTTCGAGGACGTGGACACCGCCGCCGACTACGCCCTGGCGCACTGCTACGGCGGCTACACCACCAACCTGCCGCTGGACGACCTGCTCGACGGGCAGGCCTGGCTGGTGCACACCTTCGACGGGGAGGACCTCCCCGCCGAACACGGCGGTCCGGCCCGGCTGCTGGTGCCGCATCTCTACTTCTGGAAGTCCGCCAAGTGGGTGCGCGGCATCCACCTGGGCCACGAGGACACCCCCGGGTTCTGGGAGACCGCCGGCTATCACGACTACGGTGACCCGTGGCGTGAGCAGCGGTACCAGGGCGATTGAGCGCGCGGATGCGCTGGCAGCCGGCCCGGCTGGTCAGCCGCCGGGTCGAGACGGCGACCGCGCAGACCCTGGTGCTCGAGGTGCCGGACTGGCCCGGCCACCTGCCCGGCCAACACGTCGACATCCGCCTCACCGCCCCCGACGGCTACCAGGCCGCCCGCTCGTACTCCCTGGCCGGTCCCGCCGACGGCGACCGGATCGAGGTGACCGTGCAGCGGGTGCCCGACGGCGAGGTGTCGCCGTTCCTGGTGGACGGCTATCAGGTGGGCGACCCGGTGGAGGTTCGTGGGCCGCTGGGCGGTTGGTTCATCTGGCGACCGCAGCAGACCGAACCGGTGCTGCTGGTCGCCGGCGGGTCGGGCGTGGTGCCGCTGATGGCCATGATCCGGGCCCGCCGGGCGGCGGGCAGTCGCGTCCCGTTCCGGTTGATCTATTCCGTACGCACCCCGGACGACGTGTTCTACGCCGAGGAGTTGCGTCAGCGGGTCCGTGACGACGCCGGCCTCGACGTGGCGTACGTCTACACCCGCGAGGCGCCCGAGCAGTGGCCGGGCCGGCCGCACCGGATCGGCCTCGCCGACGTCAACACCCACGGCTGGCCGCCGGAGCTGGAACCCCGGGTGTACGTCTGCGGCCCCACCGGGTTCGTGGAGACCGTCGCCGACCTGCTCGTCGGGTTGGGACACCCGGCCCGCCTGGTGCGGACCGAACGCTTCGGCCCGACCGGCTGAGGAAGTACACCGGCTGAGTACCGCCCGAGCGGCTCTGAGTGAAGGAGGCCCGGTATGACCACGCTGCCGTACGTCGACGGCAACATGCTCGACGGCCCGTTGGGGGAGGTGTTCGCGGTCGACTTGAGCACGGCCACCGGCCGATGCGCCCACTGCGGCGCCACCGGCCCGGTCGCCGCCCTGCGGGTCTACTCGCACGCACCGGGACTCGTGGTGCGCTGCCCGACCTGCGCCGAGGTGATGATGCGACTGGTCCGCGCGCCGGACCAAGCCTTCCTGGACCTGCGCGGGACCGCCCTGCTCCAGCTGCCGCTGCCGCAGGTGAACGCCGGAGGGTGACCGGGCCGGCGTGGACGTTTGCCTCAGTCATCCACGGGAACCGGGCCAAGATGACGAAACCTCGTGTGGTGATCGTGGGAGCCGGGTTCGCCGGTTACCACGCGGCGAAGACGCTGAGCCGGCTGGCCCGCGGCCGGGCCGAGATCGTCCTGCTCAACTCGACCGACTACTTCCTGTATCTGCCGCTGCTGCCCGAGGTGGCGGCGGGTGTGGTGGAGCCCGGCCGGATCGCCGTGCCGCTGACCGGCACGCTGGGCGACGTCCGTGTGGTCATCGGCGAGGCCGATCACGTCGATCTGCAGAACCGGTGGGTCGGCTTCACCCAGCCCGAGGGGGACCGTAACCGGCTGGCGTACGACCGGCTGATCCTCTCCGTCGGCAGCGTCAACAAGCTCCTGCCGATCCCCGGGGTGACCGAGTACGCGCACGGCTTCCGTGGCCTGCCCGAGGCGCTGTACCTGCACGACCACGTGATCCGGCAGATCGAGCTGGCCGAGCAGGCGACGGACCCGGCCGAGCAGCAGGCCCGGTCGACCTTCGTCGTGGTCGGTGCCGGCTACACCGGTACGGAGGTGGCCGCGCACGGGCAGCTCTTCACCGACGAACTCGCCAGCCAGCGACCCCGGTTGAAGATCCGCCCGAAGTGGATGCTGCTGGACGTCGCGCCGCGGGTGCTGCCCGAGTTGGACCAGCGCATGTCGCGCACCGCGGACCGGGTGCTGCGCCGACGCGGCGTGGACGTCCGGATGGGCACCTCCGTCGCCGTGGCGACCGCCGACGGCGTCAAGCTCACCGACGGGGAGTACGTGCCCACCTGCTCGCTGGTCTGGTGCGTCGGGGTACGCCCCGACCCGTTCGTGGCGCAGTTGGGTCTGCGTACCGAGAAGGGGCGGTTGGTCGTCGACGAGTACCTCAACGTCCCCGGCTTCCCCGAGGTGTACGCCTGCGGTGACGCCGCCGCGGTGCCGGATCTGACCCGGCCGGGTGAGATCTGCACCATGACCGCGCAGCACGCCCAGCGCCAGGGCCGGCTCGCCGCACACAACATCGCCGCCTCCTACGGTCAGGGCCGGCGTCGCCCGTACAAGCACCATGATCTGGGCTGGGTGGTCGATCTGGGCGGCAAGCAGGCCGCGGCCAACCCGCTCAACGTGCCGTTGTCCGGCCTGCCTGCGAAGGCCGTCACCCGGGGCTACCACCTGCTGGCCATCCCCGGAAACCGGGCCAGGGTGAGCGCCGACTGGGTGCTGGACGCGGCGCTGCCCCGCTCGGCGACCCAGCTGGGCCTCGTACCGGCCGATGCGGTGCCGCTGGAGAGCACCTCGCCGGAGGTGCCCGCCTGGGCGCACTGAGCCGGTACGGACCGGTGTGGTGATCAGTACGGACAGGCCACAAGGCCGGTGGACGGGGTGCCCACCGGCCTCGTTCCTGCTACCCGCAGGCGTCCGGCCCGCTCGATCCGGCCGGACGCCTGCTCAGCCGGCGTTCAGGCCGGCGCCCGCCTCGTCGATGGCGGCGTCGATCGTGTGGGCCAGGTCGACATCCAGCGCGGTCACCCCACCGGCATTACCGGTGCGGACGGTGAGCACCGCCGTGGTCGGGTCTGCCCGGCCGATACGCGGCCCCCGACCGTTCTGGACGCGGAGTTGGTCGAGCCGATCCAGAACCCGGTCGAGATTGTCCGACGGCAGCTCAAGGGTGCGCGTCAGCACCTCGTCGTCGCCCGACCAGTACGGCAGCGCATCGAGCGCGGCGGCCAGTTCCGAGCCGGTCAGCGGCGCGGTGGCGCTACTGGCGCCGACCAGGCCACCGCCGACGGCCATCGGTTCCAGCAGTTCCCGCAACTGGTCCGGCACGTGCAGCGACTCGACCAGGTCCCCGTCGCGCTCGGCGAGCGCCGCGAGGGTGGCCTCGGCCTGGTAACGGGCCTGCTCGGGACTGCGGCCGCTGATCCGTCCCACCTCGGACAGGAAGCCGGGCAGATCCTCGCGCCGTTCGATGCCGTCGACCGGCACGACGTCGTGCAGCGACGCCGGCACCGCCGCCAGCAGACGTTGACGCTCGGCGGTGCCCAGCGCCCAGGCCAGCACGAGCACCGTCGACTCCACACCCACCTTCGCGGTGCGGAAGTCGACGCCGGCTCGCCGGCTGACGTCCGCGACGAGATCCTGGTAGCCCATGGTGGTGACGCCGGGGTTGCCCACGCCCGCCTCGGGCAGCGGTCGACTGGTCTGCGGGACACCGGCCGACGGCGGAGCGGGACCACCTCGCGTGGTGTTCGGTTTGTGGCGCTGACCGGCCGCCGGTGGGCCGGATCGTCGGGACTGGTCGAGATGGGTGAGTTGCTTCGACGCGCTCAGGCTGGCGCCCGTGTCGGCGGCCTGCCGGCCGCGCTCGCGGGCCTGCCGGGCCAGCGCCCGCCGCCGCTGGTTGTCGCCCTCCATCTGCTTGCGCATGCTGACACCTCGCTTCCGCTGGTGTGCTGCTTCGGGCTTCGCCGGTGGCCTTCCCACCGCTACCGGGCACGAAACGATCGGCCCGGCTCGCAAGACGGCGCGGGCAGGCACGCTTCATCCCGGCCGGGTGAGGGCCGCTCACCCGACCGGCGTCGATGATCGCAGCGGACCGGAGATCTTCCGAGGCACGGCGGAGGGCAGGTCATGATGAAGCGGATTGTCGAGATCGTCCCGGCTCGGCCCGGCTGGTACGCCCGCTGGCGACTGGCCCCCGAGAACACCCGCTGCTATCCGGTGAGCCTGTGGGCTCTGCTGGAAGATGCCGACGGCACCGGACGTGAGGTGATCGGTGTCGACTGCGCGGGACAGTGGCCCGGTGACGGCGGGACAGATGCGGAGTTCGTCCGCTATCTGTTCCAGACGCCGGATTCGGGCCCGCCCGACGACGCGGAGCCGATGCCCGAGGCCCGTCGTGCCGGATCGGTCGTGACGGCGCCCTGAGCCATCCTCCGGCCCCCGGCCCCTGGTCCCAGGGTCGGGGGCACCCCCGACGCCGGTGTCAGCCGGCGGCCTGCGCGTCGCCGGCGTCGGCGGTCGAGACCTGGAGCAACTCGGCCAGACCGGTGCGGTCGAGCAGTTGTCGCAGTTTGGGGTTGAGGCCGACCAGCCGGATCGGGACCGGACTGCCCCGGTGGGCCACCACGAGCGCGCTCAGACCGGAGGAGTCGCACATCGCCACTCCGGCCAGGTCGATGACGAGCTGCTGGTAGCCGTCCCGGCGTAGCTTCTCGACGGCGCTGATCAGTTCCGGAGCGCTGTCGAAGTCCAGGTCACCAGTGAGCCGCAGCTCCGCACGTCCGACATCGAACCGGCTGACCTCGATGGCCAACAGCTGGGAGGACATACCTCCATGCTCCCAGCCCCGCCGCGGAACGCAAGTCGCGGGGGTGCGCGATTCACCGCCGCGCGAACGGCCGGTGTCCCGCCGACTACGCGGGTCGCTCAGGCGGTGACCGTGGGTTGCCCGTCCGGCTCGGTGCCGAGCGGTGCGTCGCCGCTCGTCGAGCGGGCGAGCAGGCCGGTGACCCCGGTCATGTCCAGGATGGTCTCCAGGAACCGAGGCACCGCGCGCAACCGCAGGGTCACGCCGTCGCGCAGCCCTTCACGCCAGGTGTGCACGATGATGCTGAGCCCGGTGCTGTCGATGAACTGGAGGTTGGCGAAGTCGAGCACGAGGGTGGCGGGACCGGCCTGCAGTTCCCGGTCGATCTCCGAACGCAGCGGGCTCGCGGTGGTGTAGGCGAGATCGCCGCCCACCCGAATCACCGGCATGTCGGGATCGGACCGGTCGACGATCACGCTCAGTGGCGTGGTCTCGGGTCTTCGACCGTGGGACAGCAACGATCACGCCTTCCGCGGCTGGCGGGCGGGCAGGGGCGTCCGGATCGTAACAACCTTCGTCGCCCTGACTGAGGGGCGGCCGGTAGCGTCGGAGCGTCGCCCGACTGGCGGTGCGCCGACACCGGCGTACCCTGGTGACGGAACGCGACCAGGCACACCGCGGCGCGCGGGTGCGGCATCGAGAAGGAGTGGGGCTCACCTGGTGACTGGTGCCGACGTCAGGGACATCGACCCCGGCGACGGACGGTTCACGCCGAGTGCCCCGCAGGCCCCGGCGTGGAGCCCTGCCGCGTCCACCGCCGCCCCGCCCACCATCGATTCGTCGGAGTTCGCCGGCTGGCCGGAGATCGTCGAGCACCTCCGGGAAGGGCTGGTGCTGTGCGGCCCGGACGGCGTGGTGTGGCAGGTGAGCCCGGTCGCGCAGCGACTGCTTCCGGAGATCGTCGTGGGCGGCTCCTGCGCCGTGTTCGACGCACTGGACGGCTCGACCGCCGAGATCGTCCGCAACGGACGTCGGCTGCGGGTCCGGCGGGTGCCGCTCTCCGCCGGCCCGACCTGCTGGTACGTCGAGGATGTCAGCGAGGACAGCGACCCGGCCGACGAGTTGGCGGCCGAACGCGCCCGCTCGGCCTTCCTGGCCGTGGTGGGGGAGAAGCTCGGCAACCCGTTGCATCCCGACCGTGCCGCCGCTGCCGTGGTGCGGCTCGCCGTGCCGACGCTGGCCGAGGCGGCCGTGCTGATCCTGGCACCCCGCTCCGGGCGGGCCCGGTGGTGGCGAGCCCGCCGGGCCGAGGACGACCTGCCTACTGTGGACCGAGGTGTGCTGGCCGCGGCGGAGCTGCCCGCAGCCGTCACCGACAGCCTGCACGGTGTCCAGCCGTACGCCGTCGACTGGCTTGCCGAACAGGCCGTCGAAGCGGGCTGGCTGCCCGGCATCGACGCCGCCGACGCCAGCGTCCGACTGGTGGCGTTGCCCGGTCGGGACGCGCCGGTGGGCGTGCTGCTGGTGGCCCGGCCGGCGGCCCGCTGGTACACCGACGACGATCTCGACCTGCTGCGGGCCTTCGCCGACCGGGCCGGCGCGGCGTTGACCACCGCCCTGCTCTACCGCAACCAGGCCGAGGTGGCCGACACGTTGCAGGCGAGCCTGCTGCCGGTGGAGCCGGCGGAGGTGCCGGGCGGGCAGTGGGGCACGGCGTACCGACCGGCGCAGGCCGGTCTGCGCATCGGCGGCGACTTCTACGGCTCCCACCGGTTGCCCGACGGCGGCTCGGTGTTCTTTCTCGGCGACGTCTCGGGCAAGGGGGTGGAGGCCGCGGTCTTCACCGGCCAGCTGCGCCAGTGCCTGCACGCGCTGCACCGCATCGAGGCGCAGCCGGCCCGGTTGCTGCGGCTGCTCAACGACGCGCTGCTGGAGAGCACCCTGGCGCACGGGCAGGGCCGGTTCGCCACGATGGTGCTGGGTGTGGTCCGGCCGCACCGTGACGGCGGCCTGGCGTTGACGCTGGCCGGCGGAGGCCACCTGCCCCCGCTGGTGGTGCGGTCCTCCGGTGAGGTGGAACAGCTCCCGCTCAACGGGATGCTCATCGGGGTGGTCCCGGACCCGCGGGTCAGCCAGGTTTCCACCCGACTCGCCCCCGGCGAGACCTGTCTGCTCTACAGCGACGGCGTGACCGAGGCACGCGGCGGTCGCCGGGGCGCGGAGCAACTCGGCACCGAGCGCCTGATGCAGGCGTTGACCGGCTGCCAGCGGATGCCGGCGCCGGCCCTCGCCGAACGGGTCGAGCAGATCACCTGCGACTGGCTGGCCCAACGCGACCACGACGACATCGCGGTGCTGGCGCTGCGTGCCACCGGCACCCGGCCACAGCGGCACCTGCACGCGGTGCCCACTCCGACTCCGGTGGTGCGGGAAGGGGCGACGACCTCGTGACCATGGCGACGACGGGCACCTCTCCCGCAGCGCTCTACCCGCGCTATCTGCACTGCCTCGCCGAAGCCGACGAACCGGCCGCCGTCGAGGTGGCCCGGGAACTGCTCGACGCGGGCGTGCCCGCCGACCGGGTGCTGCTGGACCTGGTCGCACCGGCGCAGGCCGAGGTGGGGGAGCGGTGGGCGCGCAACGAGTGGAGTGTGGCCCAGGAACACGCGGCCACGCACGTCAGCGAGCGGGTGGTGGCGGCGATCGCCGCGTACGCCAATCCCCGAGGCGACCGCGGTCGGATCGTGGTGGCCTGTATGGACGGTGAGTGGCACGCCCTGCCGGCGCGGCTGGTCGCCGAGGTGCTGCGGCTGCGGGGCTGGCAGGTGACCTTCCTGGGGGCCAGCGTGCCCGCCGCGCATCTGGTGTCGTACCTGCACCGGCATGACGCGTACGCGGTCGCGTTGGCCTGCGCGTTGCCGATGCGGCTGCCCCAGGCCCACCGGATGATCGAGGCGTGTCAGCGTTCGGACGTGCCGGTCGTGGTCGGCGGCCGGGGTTTCGGCGCGGACGGCCGCTGGGCGCGTCGGCTCGGTATGACCTGGGCACCGGACGGCCCCTCCGCCGCCGACCTGCTCGCCGACGAGCGGGTGCTGCGGGCCGTGGCACCGGCCGACCTGGCCCACCTGGCCGACGACGAGTACGCCGGCCTGGTCGGTCGACGTGGCGAACTGATCGACAGCGCGCTGGCCGACCTGGCGCGGCGGATGCCGGGCTTCGGTGACTACACCCCGGCCCAGTTCGACTCGACGGTCAGCGATCTCGGCTACATCCTGGACTTCCTCGCCGCCGCGCTCTATGTCGACGACGGCTCGTTGTTCACCGAGTTCGTCGAGTGGCTGGTGACCATTCTGGCCAGTCGAGGAGTGCCGGCCGCCGCGGTGGGTGCGACGTTGCGGCACTACGCGGGCGTGCTGCACGACTTTCCGCGCGCCGCAGCGTTCCTGCGAGCCGGTGGCGCGTCGCTGCCGGCGGCAGGGCGGCGACCCCTTCCGTCGGAGGCGTAAAATGCGGCCCGCCGTGTGGCACGCACTATACTTGCCGCACTGCAAGCATTCGTCCCGGGCGGCGAGAGGGGATTGTCGTGGCGCTCACCGTCACGTACGCCGATCGTGACGGTGGCGGACCGGCCCGCCTCCGTCTCGCCGGCGAGCTCGACATGAGCAGCGCCCCCGAGTTGAACGAGGCGATCGACCGGTTGGCCGCCGCCGGGCAGCGGCGGTTGTTGATCGATCTGACCGAGCTGACGTTCTGCGACTCGACCGGGATCGCCGTCTTCGTACGCGGCGACAACCGCGCTGCCGAGCAGGGCGGTTGGCTGCGGATCACCGGCGCGACCGGTCGGGTGGAGCGGGTGCTCAAGGTGACCGGCCTGGCCGATGTGCTCGGGTACGGTTCTGCCGACCCAGGCCCGGACGATCGTGCCGGAATGGGTTAGATTCCCCGCCAGCACAGGATCGCAGATCCCGTCCTCGCCGACCTGAGGCAGGTAATGATGGCCGCTCGTACCCTTGACCCGGTTCGCATCCTCGTCGTGGACGACGACCCGGGTGACGTGCTCATGATCGAGGAGGCGCTCTCCTCCTCCGACGTCGACAAGGTCATCGACGTGGTCGGCGACGGTCAGGAGGCGATGGAGTTTCTGCGCCGCGAGGGCCGGCACACCGACGCGCACCGCCCGGACGTGATCCTGCTCGACCTCAACATGCCCCGGATGGACGGGCGTCAGGTGCTGGGCGAGGTGAAGGGCGACGCGGACCTGCGCACCATTCCGATCGTCGTACTGACCACGTCGAACGCGGACACGGACATCATCAGCAGCTACACCCTCCAGGCCAACGCGTACGTCACCAAGCCGATCGACCTCGACGACTTCAACGACGTGGTGCACCGCATCGACGAGTTCTTCGGCCGGGTGGTCGTGCTGCCCAAGCAGCGCCCCTGACCCGTCCTAGCTCAGGAGTGCGGCGACGATGGTGTTCGCCCGCTCCTCGTGCTGGGCGTACGCGTACGGGAAGGCGGAGATCTGCACGGCCTGCGCGGCCAGGGTCAGGCTCATCTGCTCCCAGCCGGGCACTTCCAGCAAGGCCTCGTAGAAAACGCGGGCCGAGTACGCGGGACGCATCAGGTCGCGGACAGTGCCCCAGCCGCTGCTCGGGCGCTGCTGGAACAGCCCGACCGAGTCGTGATCCCAGCCGATGGCCTGGTGGGGGTAGTTCTGCGACTCGGGCAGCACGCCGCTGGCGTAGTTGAGCAGGGTGCTCTCCTGCATCGCGGTGGCGACGGCGACGACCAGGCCCTTGCGCGGGATCTTCATGTCGACGCCGACATCCACGATCACCTTGGCGTTGTCCATCTGCGCCTGGGTCAGCCCGGCGACCGGCCTGGGGCGGGGTGGCTTCGTCGGCTTGGCCGTCGTCTTCTTCGGCTTCGGGGTGGCGGACGGCTTGGCGGTGGGGGAGGCGGACGGGCTGGGGCTGCTCGACGGGGTGGGGGAAGGGCTGGTGCGTTCCAGGGATCTGGAGGCGGCACTGTCCTCGGCGGCCAGCACGCGGTCGGCCACGGCCTCGGCCACCTGAGGGCGGGGGGCTTCGTCGGTGTCGCGGGTCGACGCCACCGCCACCGCGGTCACGCCGAGGCAGCAGGCCACGCCGGTGGCCAGGGCCATCCGGAGCCCGGTGCCGCCCAGTGCGGCGGCGATGCCGCGACGGGGCGCAATCGCGGCGCGATGCCGGCCGGTCACCCTTTCGGGTGATGAACCATCGGCCGACTGGCTCACCTGTTGCTGTGGGGGCAGCTTCTGGTCGAAGTCGTCGTCGGGGTGCATCCGCCGAGGTTAGAGAGGTCTCGGCGTCCTGCCACCCGGGTGGCTTGATGGCATGAGTCACATTTTGCGGCTAGCGGCCGGGTGATTCCCCTCAGCGGCGGCGATAGCCGACGATCGGCAGCAACCTGCTATTTCCACCATGACCGGAATGTCATCGAAAAGCAGCAGGAAAAGGTGATCTTGGTTGACGTTTTGACCGCATTGGTCGGCATCCACCGAACGACCGACCCCGCCATCGGCCCCCCAGGGCGGGCACCTGGGACAGTCGGCCCAGCCCCTGGACGATCCCGATCCGCGTGTCTGGCACGCCCCGAAGCTGATCCGGCCGGGGCAGGAGCCGGCCCGAGGCGGGCCAGCCGCCCGACGGAGGCTGCTTAATGCCGCCCGTTCTCGGCCGGGGTGACGGTGAGCCGGTGGCGGCCGCCGTCGTCGCGGGAGAACGGCCACAGCCGGTCGGCGTGCTCGACCAGTTCGGCGAGCTGCTCACGGCTCAGACCGACCGAGGAGATCGAGGCGTGCACGTCGGCCCGGTACCGCCCGTCGTCGTCGCGACCCAGCTTGGCCTCCGCGCGTACCTGCACGGTGTGGGCCTCGTCGGTGATCCCGCCGGCCGCCTCCACCGCGGCATGGTGCAGGCAGGACGCGTACGCGGCGGCGAGCAGCTGCGAGGGGGTCAGCCCCGTGCTGTGTGGTGCCAGCGGTGAGGCGAGGGTGGTGGACAGCGCCTCGTCGTCGGTGTGAATGTGACCGCCCTCGGCGGTCGCGGCGGCAACCTCGTTCAGCCAGGAACTCGGCATCGCGTTCCTCCCGTCACTCACCGCCCGGCTACCCGACGCCGCCCCGGTGAAACCGGAACTCACCCGCCGTGCCGGCTCCACTGGGCCCCGACCACCGCCTCGGTGGCCTCGGCGGCCGCCTGCTCCGTCCACGGGCTCACCGCGCGCTGTCGCGGCAACAGCGGCTCGTGCATCGGCACGTACACCCGGGCGTCCACCACCTCGGCCAGCAGCAGCGCCGCGACCAGGCTGCTCGGCCGCAGCAGCGGCTCCTCGGCGAGGCAGCGCCGACACATCTCGGCCACCTCGGCGGGCAGCCCGGGCACCTCGGGCAGCGGCTGCGGCGGCTGCCGCCGCTGCGGTCCGAGAAGCTGGGTGACACTGTCGGCGGTGTACGGCAGCCGCCCGGTCAGGCAGTAGTAGAGCAGCACGCCGAGGGCGTACATGTCGGCCGCGGGCGTGCTGGGCGCCCGGCGCAGCTGTTCCGGGGCCAGGTACGCCGGCGTACCGACGACCATGCCTTCGGGGACGGTGTCGGCGGAACCGGCGGGCGTGGCGATGCCGAAGTCGAGCACCTTAACCCCGGACGGCGTGAGCATGACGTTTGCCGGTTTGACGTCGCGGTGCACGATGCCGTGCCCGTGCGCGGCGGCCAGGGCGGCGCTCACCTCCGCGCACACCCGCACTGCGATGCGCCAGTCCAGCGGGCCGGCGCGCAGGTGAGCGGCGAGCGTCTCGCCCTGCACCAGCTCCATCACCAGGTACGGCGTCTCCCGGCCCGGAATGGTGGCGCAGGTGCCGAAGTCGTGCACGCTGGCGATGTTGGGATGCGCCAACCGGGCGGCGGACCGCGCCTCGGCCCGGATCCGTTCCACCGACGCCGTGCCGTCCGGCTGATCCGGGGACACCAGCTTGACCGCCACCGGCCGGTCCAGCACCGTGTCGTGGGCCCGCCAGACCTCCGACATGCCGCCGACACCGATGCGCTGTTCGAGCCGGTACCGCCCGTCCAGCGTTCTCATCGACCGCCCCTTGCCCTCGCCTCGCGCCCGCCTCACCGGCGGCTTCGGCACCCGTACCCGGCCGCCGATCAGGGCAAACCGGCCTGAGATCGCGGTCGGTGCGTTAGCGTGCGAGCCGGGAGCGCGATACCAGGGAGTCTGGAGGGATACGGGTGATGAGTGAGGTGACCGTACGTTTTGTCGGTGGCCCGGCCCACGACCTGGTTCGGGAGCTACCGGCCGGCCCCGACGGTGCTCCGCCCCGCCTGTGGGTGCTGCGGCGACCGGAGGCGGCGCCCACCCCGGCCGCCGACCACCTCTACGCCCGCCAGCGGCCCGACGGCACGGTCTGGACGATGCGCTACGTGCGCACCGACCCGGTCGGGGTGACCGAATGACCCACCGGTACGCACAGCACACTCACAGAATCCGCACAAGCCGTCTCCAACGCGCCGGACCACGATGAGGTCATGATGACCGAGAGGGAGGCCGGGCCGGGACGGGTCGAGCTGCGCCGGCCCGACGGCGAACCGGTCCGGGTGCTGGTGGTCGACGACGAGCCGACCCTGACCGACCTGCTGTCGATGGCCCTGCGCTACGAGGGCTGGCAGGTGCGCGCGGCCGGTGACGGCATGGGCGCGATCCGCGCCGCCCGCCAGTTCCAGCCCGACGCCGTGGTGCTCGACGTGATGCTTCCCGACCTCGACGGCTTCGAGGTGCTGCGCAAGCTGCGCGAGGACAACGCCACGGTGCCGGTGCTCTTCCTGACCGCCCGCGACGCGGTGGAGGAGCGCGTCGCCGGGCTGACCGTGGGCGGCGACGACTACGTGACCAAGCCGTTCAGCCTGGAGGAGGTGATCGCCCGGCTGCGCGCCCTGCTGCGCCGCTCCGGCTTCGCCGTCACCGCCCGGCAGGACGCGGTGCTGACCGTCGGTGACCTCACTCTGGACGAGGAGAGCCACGAGGTACGCCGGGGCGGTCAGCTGATCACCCTGACCGCCACCGAGTTCGAGCTGCTGCGGTACCTGATGCGCAACCCCCGTCGGGTGTTGAGCAAGGCGCAGATCCTCGACCGGGTGTGGAACTACGACTTCGGCGGCCAGGCCAACGTGGTCGAGCTGTACATCTCGTACCTGCGCAAGAAGATCGACGCCGGTCGGCAGCCGATGATCCACACGCTGCGTGGCGCCGGATACCTGCTCAAACCGGCGGAGTGAGCGTGCTGCGCCGCTGGGTGGCCGGGTGGTCCCTGCGGACCCGCCTGGTGGTCACCCTGGTTGCCCTGCTGGCCGTGGTCAGCCTGGCCATCGGCGGGATCACCACGGCGGCGCTGCGGGAGTTCCTGGTCTCCCGGCTCGACGAGCAACTGCTCCCGATGGCGGGGATGCGCGCTCCGACGCCGTGGGAGCCGGGGCCGGGTGCCCCGTCCTGGTCCGACATGCGGGTGCCGCGCGGCTTCCCTCCGGGCACGATCAACGCCCGCGTCGTCGACGGGCAGGTCACCGAGGCGTGGACGCTTGCCGACCGGCAGGAGCAGGCGGTACCTGTCGACGAGGTCGCCGCGTTGGCCACGGTGCCCACCGACGGCCGCGCGCACAGCCGTGACCTCGGCGACCGAGGCAGTTACCGGCTCGTCGCCCGGCAGTCCACCGCCGGCGCCGTCCGGGTGCTCGGCGTGCCACTGTCCGGGGTGCAGGAGACCGTGTGGTGGATGGTGCTGGCCCAGGCCGGCGTCACCGCCGCCGGGCTGCTCGTCGCCGGCACCGCCGCCACGGTGATCGTCCGGGCCACCCTGCGCCCGCTGCGCCGGGTCGCCGCCACCGCCGGCCGGGTCAGCGAACTGCGGCTGGACCGCGGCGAGGTGGCGCTCTCCGAACGGGTGCCGACCGCCGACACCGACCCGCGTACCGAGGTGGGGCAGGTCGGTGCCGCGCTCAACCGGCTGCTCGGGCACGTCGCCGCCGCGCTCGCCGCCCGCCAGGCCAGCGAGACCCGGGTACGCCAGTTCGTCGCCGACGCCAGCCACGAACTGCGTACGCCGCTGGCGGCGATCCGCGGCTACGCCGAGGTGGCCCGACGCGGCCACGACCAGGTACCCGCCGACGTGGCGCACGCCCTGCGCCGGGTCGAGTCGGAGAGCACCCGGATGACCAGCCTCGTCGACGACCTGCTGCTGCTGGCCCGGCTCGATTCCGGCCGCCCCCTGGCGGTCGAGCCGGTCGACCTCACCGCGCTGGTGGTGGACGCGGTCAGCGACGCCCACGTCGCCGGCCCCGACCACCGCTGGCAGCTCGACCTGCCCGACCAGGTCATCCGGGTGCCCGGCGATCCTGCCCGGCTGCACCAGGTGCTGGCGAACCTGCTGACCAACGCGCGGGTACACACCCCGCCCGGCAGCACCGTCACCACCAGCCTGCGGCTGGCCGGCGAGGTCGCCGAACTCAGCGTCACCGACGACGGCCCCGGCGTCCCCGCCGAACTACGGGCCGAGGTCTTCGAACGGTTCGCCCGCGGCGACAGCTCCCGCTCCCGCGCCCACGGCAGCACCGGCCTCGGCCTGGCCATCGTCGCCGCGGTGGTGGCGGCCCACCACGGCAGCGTCACCCTCGACAGCCGGCCCGGCCGCACCGTGTTCACCGTCCGGCTGCCCGACCCCACCCTGGACGGCGGATAGCCGCCCGCCCCGCCCACCAGGGCGCTGTCCGGGCCGGTCACCGAGCTGCCGCTCGGGCGCGGCAGCGGGGCGGACGTCGCCGCAGCGGGGCAGACTGGCGACGTGTATCGGGAACGTCCGGCCGGGGTGGCCGGGGCGGTGTTGTGGACCAGCAGCGCCCCGGCGCACCCGCGACCCGTCCGGGTGCTTCCCGACGGATGCCTGGATCTGCTCTGGTCCAGCCGGCTCGGGCTGCTGGTCGCCGGGCCGGACCGCACCGCGCACCTGAGCACGAGCGCGCCGGCCGAGCGCTGGGTCGGGTTGCGCCTGCCGCCCGGTGTCGGTCCGGCCGTCTTCGGAGTCCCCGCCGTCGAACTGCGCGACCAGCGGGTGCCCCTCGCCGACCTCTGGGGTGCCCGAGCGGCAGGCATCCTGGCCGACCAGGCGGCCGACGCGGCGTCGTCGTCACCCGCGCCGCCCCGACCACCCGAGGCCGACGCTGCGCCCGGGGCCGACGCTGCGGCTCAGTCCGACGCGGCGGTGGGCCGTGGCGCTGCCGACGCCGGGCTGTACGACGTCGGCACGCTCCTGGCGGCGGTGGCGGCCCGCCGACTGCGGGCGGCCGGCGGAGCTGACCCGCTGGGCCTGCGGGTGGCCGCCGCCTTGGCCACCGGCGCCACCGTGGCCGAGACCGCCGCCCGGGCCGGGCTCGACCAGCGCAGCCTGCTGCGACACAGCCGACACCTGTTCGGGTACGGCCCGAAGACCCTCGCCCGGATCCTGCGGATGCGCCGGGCGCTGGCCCTGGCCCGGGCGGGCATGTCGCTGGCCGAGGTGGCCGCCCGGACCGGCTACGCCGACCAGGCGCACCTGACCCGCGACGTGCGCGCCCTCGCCGGTGTGCCACCCACCGCACTGCTGACCACCTGAACCGGCGGGGTTCAGGACTCGGCAGGCGGCAGCGGGGCGAAGAGGTCGACGGCGTTGCCGTCCGGGTCGTGCACGACGGCGTAGCGCTGCCCCCATACCGCGTCCCAGGGCGGCCGGTGACCTTGACCACCCGCCGCGGTGAGTTCGGCGTACCACCGGTCCACCTCGGCCGGGTCGGCGCAGCGGAAGGCCAGCGCGGTGCGCGCGCCACCCACCGGTGGGGTCCAGTCCGGGTCGAAGGAACGGATCGTGGCGACGTCGTCCCAGGCCAGCCGCAGACCGTTGGGCAGCCGTACCTCCACGTGCGGTTCGCGTTCCGCGTCCGGCGGGATGTCGATGCCGAGCCGACGGTAGAAGGCGACGGTGCGGGCCAGGTCCGTGCTGACCATGCCGATGAGGTCGAGTTCTGGGGTCATGGCCGCAGGCTACGACGATCGTCGGCCACCGTCTTGAACGAAACGGACGCCAGATGTGGGCGTTGTGCCCGACAGGACGCCGAAGATCGGCGTACGGTGGCAGAAGTCCGGCTAGACCCTAAATATGAGATTTATTGTGGTGAAGTCGGGGTTCGACACGGCGAGGGAAAGGAGCGGTCGGTGAACCACTTGGCCTACCTGGACGCGGGATCCGGCAGCCTGATCGTGCAGGCGGTGGTCGGCGGGGTCGCTGGCGTCGCGGTCGCAGCCAAGCTCTACTGGCGCAGACTGGTCAGCCGGTTCCGCCGCCAGCCCACCGACCAGAGCTGACCTGGCATGGCGATCCCGCACCTGCGCCACCCCGCACCGCCCGGCACCCCCTCCACCCGCCCGGACCTGCCCGGCCCCGACCTGCCCGCCGAGCCCGGCAGTGACCTGAGCGCTGCGCTCGGCACCGACCTACGCGCCGAGCCCGGCTCGTTCCGCGATCCGGCCAACCGGGTCCTCTACGCCGGCCAGGACGTGCTGCGGGCGCTCGACGAGACCGCGGCGGCGCACTGGCGGGCCCTGGCCGGCAGTGACTTCTTCCCGCCGCTGATGGCCGCCGGCAAGGTCTGCGGCACCGAGGAGATGCCGGCGGCCACGGCACCGCAGCGGTGGGCGGCGGTGCTGCGGCACGACCGCATCCCGTTCGTGTCCCACCCGTACGAGTGGTCGTTCACGATGCTGCGCGACGCCGCGCTGCTGCACCTGGAGATCCTCCGGGAGGCCCTGCCGGCGGGCTTCACCACCAAGGACGGCTCGGCGTACAACCTGCAGTGGCGGGGGACCGAGCCGGTCTTCATCGACGTGGGGTCGTTCGCCCCGCTGCGTGAGGGCGAGCCGTGGGCCGGCTACCGGCAGTTCTGTCAGACACTGCTCTACCCGCTGCTGCTCAACGCCCACCTCGGGGTCGACTTCCGCCCGTGGCTGCGCTCGCAGGTCGACGGCATCGAACCGGACCAGATGGGCCGCCTCTTCCGGGGCGTACGCCGCCTGCTGCCGGGCGTGTTGACCCACGTCCACCTGCACGGCAGCGTGCAACGGCGCAACGCCGCCCGCACCACCACCGACGTACGCGCCCAGCTGCGCGACGCCGGCTACAGCCGCGAGCTGGCGCTGGCCACCGTACGCGGGATGGAGAAGCTGGTCCGGCGCCTGGACCATCAGCCACCGACCAGCCACTGGGTGGACTACCAGCGCACCTGCGGCTACTCCGAGGCCGACCGGTCGACCAAGGAACGCTTCGTCACCGCCGCGCTGACCAGCGCCGCCCAGCGGCGACTCGTGCTCGACCTGGGTGCCAACGACGGCCGGTACGCCCGACTGGCCGCCGCGCACGCCGACTACGTCGTCGCGGTGGAACAGGATCCGGCGGTCGTGGACCGGCTCTACCGCGCCCTGCGGGGCGAGGGCGAGCGGCGGGTGCTGCCGCTGGTGATGGACCTGGCCGACCCGTCACCCGGCGGCGGTTGGCGCGGGACCGAACGGGCCTCCTTCGCCGCCCGCACGGGCGCGGACACCGTCCTGGCCCTGGCGCTGGTGCACCACCTGGCGATCGGTCGCAACGTTCCGCTGCCCGAGGTGCTGGCCTGCCTCACCGCCCTGGCCGCCCCGGGCGGCCGGCTGGTGGTGGAGTTCGTCCACCCCGAGGACCCGATGGCCCGCCGCCTGCTGGCCAACAAGCCCGACGGGCTGTTCCCGGACTACCGGCGGGACGCCTTCGAGGCGCTGCTCGCCGCGCGCGGCACCGTCGAGGATCGGCTGGAGCTGCCGTCGGGCAGCCGGACGCTGTACCGGGTGGCCCTGGGTGGCTGACCGGCCCGGCACCGCGCAGCGGACGCGTCGCTGGCGGTGGGGGTGGGGCGGCTGGCGGGCCGAGGTGGGTCGACTGCTGGAGGTGGCGGCGCTGCTCGGCCTCGTGATCACCCAGCCGCTGCTGGACGTGCTCGGGCGCAGTCCGGACTTCTTCCTGTTCCACCGCGCCGACCGCCGGGAGATCCTGCTGCTGGTGGCCCTGGTCGCGGTGCTGCCGACGGTGGCGGTCGGGTTGCTCGGGCTGGCCAGCGGGCTGCTCGGGCCGACCGTGCGGGCGGGTACGCACACCCTGCTGGTGGGCCTGCTGGTCGCCGCGTTGGCCGTGCAGGTCGGTCGGCAGCTCACACCGCTGCGGGGCGTACCGCTGCTGCTGGTGGCCGGAGTGGCCGGCGCCGTCGGGGCGTACGCCCATCGGCGCTGGCGGGCGGCGGGCCGGGTGCTGCGGGTGGCCGGCGTCGGTCCGCTGATCTTCGTCGGGTTGTTCCTGTTCGCCTCGCCGACCGCGCCGGTGGTGCTGCCCCGCGGTGACGGCGGCGCGGCCGGCACCGCCACCGGCAACCGGCATCCGCCGGTGGTCCTGCTGGTCCTCGACGAGCTGCCGCTGGTCTCCCTGCTCGGCCCGGACGGCGGCATCGACGCGCAGCGGTTCCCGCACTTCGCCGAGCTGGCCGCCGCCTCCACCTGGTACCGCAACGCGACCGGGGTGAGCGGCTGGACGCCCTACGCGCTGCCGGCCATGTTGACCGGTCGCTACCCGGCGCAGCCGTACGCCCCGCACTACTCGCACTACCCGGACAACCTGTTCACCGCCTTCGGCGGCCTGTACGACATCCGCGCCGAGGAGAGCATCACCCGGCTGTGCCCGCCCAGCCGCTGCGAGCAGCCGGTCATGCCGGAGCAGGGGCTCGGCGTCCTGGTACGCGAGACCGGCCAGCTGCTGCGCCAGGTGACCGCGCCGCAGGACAGTCGGATCGATCCGGAGAACTCCTACCGGGAACGCACCGCCGAGGAGGCGGGCATCGACGCCGCCGAGCCGGTGCCGGACGACCCGAAGTTCCGCTGGGACAGCCTGAACGTCAACCAGCCGGCCCGGTTCACCAGCTTCCTCAACGGCCTGACCCCCGCACCTCGACCGACGCTGCACTTCCTGCACCTGCTGATGCCGCACTCGCCGTGGGCGTACCTGCCCTCCGGGGCGCGCTACGAGGCGCCGGAGGAGTTCCCCAACGAGGGCGACGGCTGGGTGGACCTGGCCCGCGCCCGTCACCTGGCACAGCTCGGCTACACCGACCGGCTGATCGGCGAGACGCTGCGGACGCTGCGCGAGACCGGCCTGTGGGACCAGGCGCTGGTGGTGGTCACCGCCGATCACGGGGTCAGCTTCACCAAGGGCGCGCAGGGCCGGGGGATGGACGCCATCCGGGCCGCTGCCGACGAGGTGGCCTGGGTGCCGACCTTCGTCAAGACGCCGGGACAACGCGCCGGCCGGGTCGACGACCGCAACTGGGAGCACGTCGACCTGCTGCCCACCATCGCCGACGAGGCCGCCATCTCGCTGCCGTGGCGGGTCGACGGCCGCTCCGCCCGTCAGGCGCCGCGCACCGAGCCGGGCAAGGTGTTCTACGACCGGCCTGCCGAACCGACCCCGATCGGTGGCGGCGTGCCCGATCCACTGCCATCGCCGGCCCTGCATCCGCTGGTCGGCACCGCCGTGGCGGACGCTGCGCCCGGCGGCACCGTCCGCATCGGCGGCCAGGACGGCTTCCGGGCCGTCGACCCGGACAGCGGCCAACTCCCGGCACTGATCTGGGGCACCCTGCCCGAACAGGTCCCCGACGGCACGCTGCTGGCGGTAGCCGTCAACGGCACCGTCGCCTCGGTGGTGCCGGTGGTCGCCCCCGACCCGGCAGGACGGCGTTTCGCCGCCCTGATCGCCGACGACCGGTTCTTCCGGGCCGGCGCGAACCGCCTCGACCTGTACCTGGTCGAGCCGGCCGGCGGCCTGCGTCAGCTCACCATCTCCTGAGTCGCCGCACAGTCCCGTTTCGACCGGGAACTTCCACGCTCCGTGCGCTCTCCGTGCCTATGCGTCCTGATCGTCGGGGTTTCCCCGCCGCCTGGTCGGGAATCGGGTGACGCATACCTCACCGCAGAACCACGGCGGGCGGTGTTGTCGCAACCGCAATTACGGTAGAAGCGAAGGCAATTCAACGTAGATCTGCCGGCGAAGCGAGGAACACATGACGGAAGTCAAGCTCGATCACCCCGGCGGGCAGCTGTCGATGCCGGTACATTCCGCGGTCGAGGGCCCCGCCGGCATCGGTGTCGGCAAGCTCCTGAAGGAAACCGGACTCACGACGTACGACCCCGGTTTCGTCAACACGGCCGCCTGCTCGTCCGCGATCACCTACATCGACGGGGACGCGGGCATCCTGCGTTACCGGGGTTACCCGATCGAGCAGCTGGCCGAGAAGAGCTCCTTCCTGGAGGTCTCCTACCTGCTGATCTACGGTGAGCTGCCGACCAGCGAGCAGCTGACCGAGTTCAGTGAGCGGATCCGTCGGCACTCGCTGCTGCACGAGGAGATGCGCCGGTTCTTCGACGGCTTCCCCCGGGACGCGCACCCGATGGCGGTGCTCTCCTCGGCGGTGAGCGCCATCTCCACGTTCTACCAGGACAGCCTGGACCCGTTCGACGCCCAGCACGTGGAGATGTCCACGGTCCGGCTGATGGCGAAGGTCCCGACCATCGCCTCGTACGCCTACAAGAAGTCCATCGGTCAGCCGCTGCTGTACCCGGACAACTCGCTGGGCTACGTGGAGAACTTCCTGCGGATGACGTTCGGCGTGCCGGCGGAGCCGTACGAGGTGGACCCGGTGATGGCCCGGGTGCTGGACATGCTCTTCGTCCTGCACGCCGACCACGAGCAGAACTGCTCCACGTCGACCGTACGGCTGGTGGGTTCCAGCAACGCCAACCTGTTCGCCTCGGTCTCCGCCGGCGTGAACGCCCTGTTCGGCCCGCTGCACGGCGGCGCCAACCAGGCGGTGCTGGAGATGCTGGAGCGGATCCAGGCCAGCGGTGGCGACGTGCAGTCCTTCGTCCGCAAGGTCAAGGACAAGCAGGACGGCGTCAAGCTGATGGGCTTCGGCCACCGGGTCTACAAGAACTACGACCCGCGTGCCGCGATCGTGAAGAAGGCGGCCCAGGACGTTCTCGGCCGGATGGCCAAGCCCGACCCGCTGCTGGACATCGCCATGGAGCTGGAGGAGATCGCCCTCGCCGACGACTTCTTCGTCTCCCGGCGGCTCTACCCGAACGTGGACTTCTACACCGGCCTGATCTACAAGGCCATGGGCTTCCCGACGAAGATGTTCACCGTGCTGTTCGCCCTGGGCCGGCTGCCCGGCTGGATCGCACAGTGGCGCGAGATGATCAACGACCCGGAGACCAAGATCGGTCGGCCGCGGCAGATCTACACCGGTGCCACCGAGCGCGACTACCTCCCGCTCGAGAAGCGCTGACCCGTAAGGAAGGGCCCCTTCTTAACGCCTGGCGTAGAGGAGGGGCCCCTTCTTAACACGCGAACAACACGGACGGCCGCCGCCCCGGATTCGGGGTCGGCGGCCGTCGTGGTCCGCGAGGAGGGGGTTGTGCCCCGCGGGCTAGTGGTACGGATGGTCGTCCTCGCCGCCGGCCGTGGTGGGCAGCGAGCCGAGGACGTGGTCGATGACGTGGATGCGGGCGTTGGTCGCCTGGTAGTCGGCGCACACCGTCTCGGCCTCGTTGCCGAACCGGGCAACCGGCCCCTGAGCGGTGACGGTGAGTTCGCCCTCGGCGACGGTCTTCACCGTGCCGGCGGCGACCATCTCGGCGACCGACATCGGCGCGGTCAGCAGATGTTCGCGCAGCAACTCACGTAGTTCGTCGGTGTCGTGCAGCAGCAGCTCGTCGAGGTTGGTCCGGGAGAACTTCTCGGCGAACGCGTCGTCGGTGGGCGCCAGGACGGTCACCCCGGTCAGCTCACCGGCCAGGCCCGTGGCCCGGACCGCCGCGTCGAAGGTGGTCAGCACGGGAATCCACTGCACGGCCTGATCGGCGGGCATGCCGGCGAGCGACTCCGGGTTTCCCGGCTCGGTGCCCGCCGGCAGCTCCGCGCAGAGTGGACCGGTGACGGTGAACGCGACGGGCGTGATCCCGTCGACGTCCGTCGCGTCGCCACCGGTGCACCCCGTGACCGCCAGCAGCGTGGCCAGAGCCAGCCCTGCGGCCGGGCCGGCCCGTCGGACCCGCCGTGGTGTCGGCCTCATGGTGTCGAGGAAGACGTCGGTCACGGTGTTCTCCACTCCGCACTTGGTGTACCGGCAGGCCGGGCGCGGATCCGGCCTGCCGGTACGTCTGTTACCGGTTCAGGTCAGCGGCTCAGAGGCGAGCGCACTGGCCGATCTTGAGGCCCCGAACCGTGTTGGGGACCTCCAGGTTCGCCGGCTTGACCTCGTTGCTGGTGCAGGTGAGCAGACCGGTGAGGGTGTTGCCCGCCACCAGCGGCGCTCCGACGACGCCGTTGGCCACGTTGGCCGGGCCGCTGGCCTTGGTGCCGTGCAGCAGCACCGGGCCGCTGATCTTGTTGCCGACCATGATGACCGGACCGTTGGTGTTGAGCACGTTGACCATCGCGTTGACCTTGCTGTCGGTCAGCACGAACCCGGCCGCGCGGTCGGCGTGGACCAGACCGTTGATCGTGCTGCCGGTGGCGATCAGCGTGGCGCCCCGCTTCACCGTGATCGCGCCCCGCACGGTGGCGTCGGCGATGCAGGTGACACCGGAGACCGTCAGCGCACCCTTGCGGGTACCGGTCACGGTCGGCATGATCCGCTCACCGGCGACCAGGCCGGCGACGGCCTGCTCGTCGAGCAGCAGCGGCACCAGACCCCGCTCCGGCTGGGACAGCGGAACGATGTAACCGTCGGCGGTCTTGATGACCTTCCAGCCGTGAGCGGCGAGCCGCTGGGCCACCGTGGCGCCCTGGCCACCCGGACCGTCGGTCCGCGCACCGTTGTACTGCTCCTCGGTGAGCTTGTACGCACACGGCGCGTGCTTGATGATGTTCTCCTCGCGCGGCGCGTCGACCGGCGGCGGAGCCTCACCCGGGTGCGGGGCGGGGTACGCCTTGATCTCCCGGGAGCCCTCGAGAACGATCTGTCCGGTGTTGGCGGACTGGAACTTGATCGCCTCGGCGCGCGCCTTGGTGACCTTGTCGAGGTTCGCCACGTGGTATTGGAGGAACTGGTTGAACGTCCACAGACCCGAGTAGGTCTTACGACGACGGTTGTTGGCGGTGTTGCTCTCGTTCGGCCGGGTCGGGCCACCGGAGCTGCGCAGCTCCAGCAGAGAGTTGACCACGTTCTTCAGGCCGAGGGTGTTGCGCAGGATCGTCTCCTGCCCCAGACCGACGTTGGCGCCCGGGGTGCAGCCGTACGGGCAGGCCCACCAGCCGTCCTTGGCGCCCTGGGTGTACATGTGGCCTTCGATCATGTCCTGCGACTGGTCGAAGATGCCCTGCGCCACGTTCGCGTGCCGCGGCGACAGCATCGGCAGGTCACCGGTGTTGCTGTTGCCGTACTCGTGGCCGTCGTAACCGGCGATCGGCCGGTAGTCGCGGACCATCGCCATGAAGGCCTGGGTCTCCGGCTGACGGATCAGCGAGTGGTCCCGGTTGAGGTCCTGGCCGGTGGAGTTGCCCCGGCTGTTGGCCGCCCGGCCGTCCCCGTTGAGGGTCGGCACGATCAGCATGGTGGTCTTCGACAGCATGTCGAGGGTGGCCGGGTCGCTGGTGAAGGCCAGCTGGCGGGCCATGATGAGGCACGCCTCACGGTCACCGGGCTCGTTGCCGTGCACGTTGCAGTTGACGACCAGCGGGTTCGTCGCGGCCACCGCGTCCGGGGTCGCCGGCGCCTTCGGGTAGCCGATGATGAGCATGTTGATCGGCCGGTTGTTGACGGTACGGCCGATCTCCGTCACGCGGACCCGGTCGCTCAGCTCGTCGACGGCCGCGGTGTACGCGTACTCGTTGACGTCGCTGGTGTACTGGGCACCCAGCGTCTGCTCCCACTGCGTACGCAGGCTCTGACCCGGGAGGTTCGGGTCGCCCCAGTGCGGCTTGGTGACACCGGCGACGGCGGCCGAGTACGGCTGCGCCTCGGTGCCGAACCGCGCCCGGACCCGCCACTGGAAGCGGTCACCGGGAGCGAAGCCGGCGTCGGCAAAGGTCGGCTTGTCGTTGTTGATCTGGCGGTTCGGTCGCCAGACACCGACGATCACGCCGTTGCCGGTGGGGGTGCCGTCCTCCGCGACGGGCGTCCGCTCGATCTGGTAGTCGGTGGCGCCGTCGACGTGCGTCCAGGCCAGGGTCGCGTACCCGTCACCCTGGACCACCGTCACGTTCTGAACCTGGTTCGGCTCCGCCTGCATCTGCAGCGCGGTGGCGGCCGGCTTCCCGTATGCCAGCGCCGGCAGCGCCGTCACCGCGAGGATGGCGGCAAGTAGGCTGGAGAAGACACCGGCCTTTGTCCGTCTGTATCTCAAAGGGATCTCCAAACAGGAGGTATGGCTGGGTGTCAGACAGCACACCCGCCGCGGACTGGGCGCGGGGCCGGCAGCTGGGATTCTTGAGGATCATCTGAGGTTCACCTCACATTCCGGCTCTGACCGCCGGCTCAGTCGACCCGCAATCGATATCCCACTCCGCGTACGGTCTCCACCAGTCGGGGGTTCTCCAACTTGCCGCGCAACGCCGCGACGTGGACGTCGAGGTTGTGCCGGGTCGCCCAGGTGGTGTGCCACACCTCCAACTGCAACCGGTCCCGGGGCACCACCGTCCCCGCCTGCCGGGCCAACGCCACCAGCAGGTCGAACTCCTTGCGGGACAGGGCGACCTCCCGCTCGTAGATCCAGACCCGGCGGGCGTCGACGTCGATGCGCAACGGCCCGATCTGAAGAGCCGTCGTCGCCCGCACCGCACGGCCGGTCCGCCGCATCACCGCATCGATACGGGCCTGCAACTCGACCATCGAGAACGGCTTCACCACGTAGTCGTCGGCACCGGCGCGCAACCCCGCCACCCGGTCGTGCTCCTCCGCGCGGGCGGTCACCGCGATGATGGCGACCTCCTCGTTGTGCTGGCGGATCCGCCGGCACACCTCCAGACCGTCGCGGTCCGGCAGGTTCATGTCCAGCAGAATGAGGTCGACCGGCTCGGCCTCGGCCGCCTCGGCCGCCGTGAGCGCCTGCACCACCTCGTGCCCCCGTCGTCGCAGCGCCGAGGCGAGCCCCGCCGACACACGCAGATCGTCTTCCACCAGGAGCACCCGCACCTACATCCTCCTCGACCCGCCCCCGCTGGATGTACGCGAGTCTGTCGGATGTGAACGTGCGTTGACCAGTGCGGATACAAGATCGTAACGCTAGAAACGGCTACCCGAACGGCCCTGGCGGCGCCCGGACACTGCGGACGGTCATCCTGTGGCTACCGTGCGCGCCTGGCGTAACGACACCTCTCGACCCGATCCACCACCGCCCAGCCCACGGTCGTCACCCCCCGTGACAGCTCCACCGCCCGGCCGTCCGTGCACTGTCCCCTTTGCTCTGCTTCAACCCACGCAACAGTCACTCACCGTGCGGGACGCTGTGCGGCTGTTTCGCGCGCCCGCCGGATCCGCCCAGCTCAGGCGCTATTGCGTGGGTTGAAGCAGAGCAAAGGGCGGCGGGGCAATAGTCGCTGATGACCGCATCGGTCACGCAACGCCACATCTCTGTCCGTGACACCACGGCCCCGCGATCCCACACTCTGCGACACCACCGTCCGACGCCGCGGTCCGCGACGCGAGGTGTCGACATCGCGGACCGGGGGGCGTTCGGCGGGGCCATCTGCGAACAGGTGGCGGTGGTGGTCAGCGCAGGCCGGCGGCGGCGAGGAGGTTGCCCTCCGGCACGGTGAGCCGTGGCCGGCCGTGCGCCATCTGCTGGGCCGCGCGTTCGGCCGCCACGGTGGGGGCCTGGGCGATCGCCGAGGCGTACGCGGACGCGGTGCGGCTGGCGATGGCCGCCCAGCCGTACTGCTCGTGCACCATCGCGCGGGCGCGTCGGGCCAGTGCCCGGGCGTGCTCGGTGTCGGCGAGCAGGGTGTGCACCGCGTCGGTCAACGCCTCCGGGTCGTGTGGACGGAAGGTCACTCCGGTGACACCGGACTCGACGATCTCGGCGAGCCCGCCGGTCTCGGCGACCGCGAGCGGCGCACCGGCGGCGGCACCCTCCAGGGCGACCATGCCGAACGGCTCGTAGATGCTGGGCACCGCGAAGCAGTCCGAGGCGGCCATCACCGCCGGCAGGTCCGTGCCGCCGAGGAAGCCGGGCAGGCTGACCGTGCCGGCCAGACCGAGCCGGTGCACGTCGGCCTCCAACTCGCCACGGTACGGGCCGTCGCCGACGATCACCGCACGCAGACCCGGGTGCCGCTCCCGCAGCCGGGGCAACCCGGCGAGCAGATGCTGCACACCCTTCTCGTACACCAGTCGACCGGCGAAGGTGACCAGTGGACCGTCCCCGGCGAACCGGGCCCGGGCCTGCGCCACCGCGCTCGCCGGCACCCGCCAGCGGTGCGGCTCCACCCCGTTGGGCACCACGTCGACGCGACCGGCCGGCACGCCGAACAGGCCGGTCACCTCGTCGCGCATGTAGCCGGAGCAGACCACCACCCGGGTCGACTCGGTGCTGATCCACTGCTCGACACCGTGGATGGTGCGGTTCATCTCCTCGGGCAGCCAACCCTGGTGCCGGCCCGCCTCGGTGGCGTGGATGGTGCTGACCAGCGGCAGGTCGAGGTGCTCGCGCAGGGTCATCGCGGTGTGCGCGACCAGCCAGTCGTGGGCGTGGATGACGTCGTACCCGCCGGTGGAGACGGCGCGCAGGGCGGCACGGGTGAGGGTGTGGTTGAACGCCATCGTCCAGGCCAGCAGGCTCTCGGTGGCCAGCGGGAAGGTCACCGGGTCCTCGGCGGCGCGGACGACCCGCACCCCGTCGACGTACTCCTCCAGCGGCGCGCCCTCGGCATGACGGGTGACGACGGTGACCTCGTGGCCCGCGGCGACCAGCGCCACCGACAGGGCGTGCACGTGCCGGCCGAGGCCACCCACGAGCACCGGCGGGAACTCCCAGGACAGCATCAGGATGCGGTGGCGGCGCGGCGGGGTGGCCGGGCCGGGCTGCGCCGGGATCTGGGCTCGCGAGGTGAGGGTGGGCCGGTGGGTCCGGTCCGTGGCGGTGGCGGTACGCCCGCCGACCCGCAGGGTCGTCACATCAGTCTCCGTCCGTGCAGGAAGGAACGCGCCGGCGTCGATGACGGCGAAGGAACAAGGTTGGGTTTCGGACACGCGCGGACGCGTCCGGCGGTGCGAGGATCGAGGCATGCGCGACCAGGCGCCAGCGGATCGGGACGATCACCGGCGCATGGACGTCTGCCCGCAACAAGGAAACGTCATCACGGCCGATTCCGCACCTTGAGGACGGTCACAGTGACTGACGGCACGTACGAATTCACTCGAGGTCAGTCGGGCGGATACCAGGCATTCATCCGATCGGATGGATTGGTGGCGGACCGTGCGGGGCATTACCGCCGCGCGCATCCGCCCGGCCCCCGGACGGTGCGCTCATGATGCGGGCGCGCTCATGATTCTTGCCGAAGGAGCGACATGCAGGTCTGGCCGGGCGAGCGGTTCCCCCTCGGTGCGACGTACGACGGGATGGGCACCAATTTCGCGATCTTCTCCGAGGTGGCCCAGCGCATCGAGCTCTGCCTCTTCGACGAGTGGGACGTCGGCCATGAGCGCCGGGTCGAGTTGCGCGAGGTCGACGCGTACGTCTGGCACGCCTACATCCCGGGGGTCGGACCGGGACAGCGGTACGGCTACCGGGTGCACGGCCCGTACGACCCGGCGAACGGGTTGCGCTGCAACCCGCACAAGCTGCTCATCGACCCGTACGCCAAGGCGATCGACTCCGACGTGCGGTGGGATCCGGCGGTCTACGACTACACCCTCGGTGAGCCGGAGCGGATGAGCGAGACCGACTCGGCGCCGTTCATGCCGAAGTCGGTGGTGGTGAACCCGTACTTCGACTGGGGCAACGACGCGCCGCCGCGCATCCCGTACCACCGCTCGGTCATCTACGAGGCGCACGTGCGCGGCCTGACCATGCGACTGCCCGGCATCCCGGAGGAGTTGCGTGGCACGTACGCCGGCATCGCCTCACCCCCGATGATCGACCACCTGACCCGGCTCGGCATCACCGCCATCGAGTTGATGCCGGTCCATGAGTTCGTTCACGACCACCGCCTGGCCGACCTGGGGCTGCGCAACTACTGGGGCTACAACACCATCGGCTTCTTCGCCCCGCACCACGGCTACTCCGCCCTCGGCCACCTGGGCCAGCAGGTGCAGGAGTTCCGGGGCATGGTCAAGGCGCTGCACGCCGCCGGCATCGAGGTCATCCTCGACGTGGTCTACAACCACACCGCCGAGGGCAACCACCTCGGCCCGACGCTGAGCTTCAAGGGCGTCGACAACCCCAGCTACTACCGGCTCAGCGAGTCCGACCGGCGGCACTACGTCGACTACACCGGCACCGGCAACAGCCTCAACGTGCGCAACCCGCACTCGCTGCAACTCATCATGGATTCGCTGCGGTACTGGGTCACCGAGATGCACGTCGACGGGTTCCGCTTCGACCTGGCCGCCACCCTGGCCCGCGAGTTCTACGAGGTGGACCGGCTCTCCACCTTCTTCGAGGTGGTGCAGCAGGACCCGGTGGTCAGCCGGGTCAAGCTGATCGCCGAGCCGTGGGACGTCGGCCCCGGCGGCTACCAGGTGGGCAACTTCCCGCCGCTGTGGACCGAGTGGAACGGCAAGTACCGCGACACCGTCCGCGACTTCTGGCGCGGCGAACCGGCCACCCTGGCCGAGTTCGCCTCCCGCATCTGCGGCTCCGCCGACCTGTACCAGGACGACGGGCGTCGCCCCTTCCACAGCATCAACTTCGTCACCTGCCACGACGGGTTCACCCTGGCCGACCTGGTGTCGTACAACGACAAGCACAACGAGGCCAACGGCGAGGACAACCGGGACGGGGAGAGCCACAACCGGTCCTGGAACTGCGGCGTCGAGGGCGACACCGACGACCCCGGGGTGCTGGCCCTGCGCGCCAGGCAACGGCGCAACTTCATCGCCACCCTGCTGCTCTCCCAGGGCGTACCGATGATCGGCCACGGCGACGAGTTGGGCCGCACCCAACGCGGCAACAACAACGCCTACTGCCAGGACAGCGAACTGGCCTGGGTCGACTGGGACAACGTCGATGACGAGCTGCTCGACTTCACCCGCCGGCTGGTCGCGTTCCGCCGCCAGCACCAGGTGTTCCAACGCCGCCGCTTCTTCACCGGCCTGCCGGTCCGCGGCCGGGGAGCCGACGAACCCCTGCCCGACCTGGCCTGGTACACCCCCGACGGGCGGGAGATGACCGGCGAGGACTGGGGCAACGACTTCGGCCGCTCGGTGGCGCTGTTCGTCAACGGCGACGGCATCCGCGAACGCGGCCAGTACGGCCAACGCCACCACGACGCCTCCTTCTGGCTCTGCTTCAACGCCCACGACGCACCACTGGACTTCACCCCACCGCCGGCCGAGTTCGGTCAGCGCTGGGAGTTGGTGATCAGCACCGCCGAACCTGACCAGGACAAGGGCACCACCGTCGAGGCCGGCGGCACGGTCTGCGTACCGGACCGGTCCCTGGTGGTGCTGGAGAGGGTCGCCTGACATGACCGACACCCCTCGACCGGTCGGCGCCACCTACCGGGTGCAGGTACGCCCCGACTTCGACCTGGACGCCACCGCCGGTCTCGCCGGCTACCTCGCCGACCTCGGCGTCACCCACCTCTACAGCGCGCCGCTGCTGACCGCCGCGCCGGGCAGCACCCACGGCTACGACGTGGTCGACCACCGTCAGGTCAACCCGGAACTCGGCGGCGAACCCGCCCGGCAGCGGCTGCTGCGGGCGCTGCGGTCGGTCGGGCTCGGGCTGGTCGTGGACATCGTGCCCAACCACGCCGGGATTGCCGTACCGGCCGCCAACCCGGCCTGGTGGGACGTGCTGCGCCGGGGGCGCGACTCGGCGTACGCGGACTGGTTCGACATCGACTGGGAACGGGGCCGACTGCTGCTGCCGGTGCTGGCCGAGAGCCCCGACGCGCTGGACGACCTCACGATCGTCGACGGGGAACTGCGCTACCACGAGCACCGCTTCCCGATCGCCGACGGCACCGGCGACGGCAGCCCTCGCGAGGTGCACGACCGGCAGCACTACGAACTGGTCTGCTGGCGGCGCGGCGACACCGAGCTGACGTACCGCCGGTTCTTCGCCGTGGCGAGCCTGGCCGGGCTGCGGGTGGAGGATCCGGCGGTGTTCGCCGCCACCCACGAGCTGATCCTGGCCTGGGCGGCGGCCGGCGAGATCGACGGCATCCGGGTCGATCACCCCGACGGGCTGCGCGACCCGGCCGGCTACCTGGCCCGGCTCCGCGACGCCGCGCCCGACGCGTGGCTGATCGTGGAGAAGATCCTGGAGTACGGCGAGGAACTGCCCGCCTGGCCGGTCGACGGCACCACCGGCTACGACGCCCTCGCGGCGGTCTGCGGACTCTTCGTCGACGGGGACGCCGAAGCCGACTTCACCGCCCTGGACACCCGGCTGACCGGCCGGGCCACCTCCTGGGCCGACCTGACCCACGACACCAAACTCGGCGCCGCCACCCGACTGCTCGCCGCCGAGCTGACCCGACTGGCCGCCCTCGCCCCCGAGGTGGACGCCGACGCCGCCCGCGCCGCCCTGGCCGAGTTGGCCGCCGCGTTCCCGGTCTACCGCGGCTACCCGCCCGACGGGGTACGCCACCTGGCCAACGCCCGCGCCGAAGCCGGCCGCCGCCGCACCGACCTGACCGGCGCGCTGGACGCGGTCACCCGGCGACTGCGCGACCCCGACGACGAACTGGCCCGCCGCTTCCCGCAGTTCACCGGCGCGGTGATGGCCAAGGGGGTGGAGGACACCGCCTACTACCGGTGGAGCCGGTTCGTCGCCCTCAACGAGGTCGGCGGCAGCCCCGCCCACTTCGGCACCCTGCCCGGCCGGTTCCACCGCTTCGCCGTCGCCCGGCACGACCGCTGGCCGACAAGCATGACCACCCTGTCCACCCACGACACCAAACGTGGTGAGGACGTCCGCGCCCGCCTTGCCGTCCTCGCCGAACTGCCGCAACGCTGGGCGCAGCTGGTCACCGGCTGGATGGCGGCCGTGCCGCTGCCCGACGCCGCCCTGGCGCACCTGCTGTGGCAGACCGCCGTCGGCGCCTGGCCCGTCGAGCGTGAGCGCCTGCACGCGTACGCCGAGAAAGCCGCCCGGGAGGCCGCGGCCTCGACCAGCTGGACCGACCCCGACCCGGCCTTCGAACAGGCCATGCACGCCCTCGTCGACGCCATGTACGACGACCCGACCGTCTCGTCGGAGCTGGCCGCCTTCGCCACCGAGATCACCCCGGCCGGCTGGTCCAACTCGCTCGGCCAGAAGCTGATCCAGCTCGCCATGCCCGGCGTGCCGGACACCTACCAGGGCACCGAGCTGTGGGACAACTCCCTGGTCGACCCGGACAACCGCCGCCCGGTCGACTTCGGCGTACGCCGGGAACTGCTGGCCCGGCTCGACGCCGGCTGGCAGCCGGCGGTGGACGACACCGGCGCGGCCAAGCTGCTCGTGGTGTCCCACACCCTGCGGGCCCGCCGGAACCGCCCGGAGCTCTTCGGCGACTACCAGCCGATGCTCGTGCACGGCCCGGCCGCCCGCCACGCCGTCGCCTTCGACCGGGGCGGCGCGGTGGCCGTCGCCACCCGCCTGCCACTGCGGCTGGCCGCCGAGGGCGGCTGGCGCGACACCACCCTGTCATTGCCCGTTAATCAGATGTCGTGCCTGTTCACCGGTCAGGTCTACAGTGATGGACGGGTCCGACTCGCGGACCTGTTGGCCACATATCCCGTCGCTCTGCTGGTGCCCACCACCTGACCCGGGAGGCTGCGTCATGTCCGAATTCACGGTCTGGGCGCCCGAGGCGAAACGGGTACGGCTGCGCCTGCCCGACGCCGACCACGAGATGAGAGCCGGCCGGGGCGGCTGGTGGCGCGTCGAGGTCCCCGCCGCCGGCTCCGACTACGCGTACCTGCTGGACGACGACGACGACCAGGCGTTGCCCGACCCCCGCTCCCGCTGGCAGCCCTTCGGGGTGCACGGCGTCAGCCGCGTCTACGACCATTCGGCCTTCACCTGGACCGACGGCGCCTGGACCGGCCGGCAACTGCCCGGCAGCATCCTCTACGAACTGCACGTCGGCACCTTCACCCCCGAAGGCACCTTCGACGCCGCGATCGACAAGCTCGACCACCTGGTCGACCTCGGCGTCGACATGATCGAGCTGCTGCCGGTCAACGCCTTCAACGGCGAACACAACTGGGGGTACGACGGCGTCTGCTGGTTCGCCCCGCACGAACCGTACGGCGGCCCGGACGGGCTGAAACGGCTGGTCGACGCGGCCCACGCCAAAGGTCTGGGGGTGATCCTCGACGTCGTCTACAACCATTTCGGGCCCTCCGGGGCCTACGCGCCGCGCTTCGCGCCGTACCTCAGCGACCGCACCACCCCCTGGGGACAGGCCGTCAACCTCGACGGCCCGCACTCCGACGGGGTACGCCGCTTCATCCTCGACAGCGTGCTGATGTGGCTGCGCGACTACCACGTCGACGGCCTGCGCCTGGACGCCGTGCACGCCATGCCCGACACCCGCGCGGTGCACCTGCTGGAAGAGATCGCCGTCGAGGTCGAGAGTCTGTCGGTGCACCTGAGCCGCCCGCTGTCGCTGATCGCCGAATCCGACCTCAACGACCCCCGGCTGATCAGCCCACGCGAGGCCGGTGGCTACGGCCTGCAGGCCCAGTGGAACGACGACGCCCACCACGCCCTGCACACCCTGCTCACCGGCGAACGGCAGGGCTACTACGGCGACTTCGGCACCATGGAATGCCTCGCCGAGGTGCTGACCGGCGCCTTCTTCCACACCGGCACCTGGTCGAGCTTCCGCAACCGCCAACACGGCCGCCCGGTCGACCCGCGCACCCCCGGCCACCGCTTCGTGGCGTACCTGCAGAATCACGACCAGATCGGCAACCGCGCGGTCGGTGATCGCCTCTCGGCGTCGCTGTCGCCCGCCATGCTCCGGGTCGGCGCCGTCCTGCTGATGGCCTCGCCCTTCACCCCGATGCTGTTCATGGGGGAGGAGTGGGCCGCCAGCACCCCCTGGCAGTACTTCACCTCGCATCCCGAGCCCGAGCTGGCCACCGCCGTGGTGGTGGGTCGCCGTCAGGAGTTCGCCAGCCACGGCTGGTCCGCCTCGGCGGTGCCCGACCCGCAGGACCGGCAGACGTTCGTACGCTCTCGGTTGGACTGGGCCGAGCTGGACAAACCCGAACACCGGACGATGTACGACTTCTACCGGCGGCTGATCGCGCTACGGAAGTCCCGGCCGGAGCTGTCGGATCCGCACCTGTTCGCGGTCGAGGTGCGGCACGGTGACCGGTTCCTGGTGATGCGCCGTGGTGGGTGCCTGGTGGCGGCGAACCTCGCCGACAAGCCGCAACGGGTGACGTTGCCGGGGGTGGCCCGACGGGTCCTGCTGACCACGGCCGAGGGGGTCACGGTGACCCGCGACCGCATCGACCTACCAGCGGAAACCGCAGCCATCGTGGCGCTGTGACGGAGTCGTCGGCGGGAGTGGGGAGCAAGGTACCTCTCGCACAACTGGTCCGATCGCACAACTGGTCCGATTTCGCTTCTCGCGTTCCCGTTGAGCAGGGCGATGGCCCGGTGACACAAAAGCGCGTGGAGGTTCGACACATGACTGATCGCTGGATCGACTCCGAAGTCGTCTGGATCAAGAGCAGTCGTAGCACCTTGACCCAGGAGTGTGTCGAGGTGGCGGCTGCGCCGACGCATATCCTGGTGAGGGACTCGAAGGACCCGAAGGGCGGCGATGTCCTTGCCTTCGACCGTCCGGCTTGGTGGAACTTCGTCCTCGGCTTCCGGGCGACACGCAGATGACCTTGCCCTTCGGGGGGGGGGTGTGTAGGAGGGTAGGCCACCAGCCACCGCATCGATGAACCTTGCACGGTTGCCGCATGCTGAAGCGCGGGGGAGCCGGGCGTGAGGATCATCGAGGAGTGGCAATGTCAAGATTGTCGGATTGGGAGCGATGGGGCCGTAGAGTTCTTATTCCGCTGCTGACAGTATTGTCTGTTGGGCTTATCGCATTTTCTCCCATTGCGATGACCTGGATGGCGGATCTTCCTGTGCAGTGGGGTCAGCTGTCCGATATGGGCCAGGCGTACGGGGCTACGTCGGCAGTTCTTTCTGGGCTCGCGTTGGCTGGAGTGTCGGCTTCCCTGCTAATCCAGAGCAGTCTGAATCGCATCAGCCAGTTGCACTCAATTCGTCAGCGACAGTTCGATATCGTCAAGCTGGCTCTGGACAACCCTAGGTACCTCTACGTTGATGGCGCTGCCGCGGTCGCTGATCCGGACAACTCGCTGAAGGTCTACGCCAACCTGTTCGTTGGTCACTGGGCTATGGTCTGGGATCTCAGCGAAATGCGTGAGGACACGCTGCGTACCGTGGCGAGGCGACTGTTCGAGGCGCAGTTAGCCCGCGATTGGTGGAGAGCGAACGGCCAGTCGTACCTGAGTTCTCGCAAGAGAAAGAAGTTCTTTGAAATCCTCTCCGAGGAATGTGACATCGCAGCCAACGTGGCCCACATGTCTGCCGCGAAGGCGGCGGCTGATGGTGCGTTGACGCTGCCTCAACCAAATATCTCGAAGGATCCCCGACGTCATCGTCTTGCAGTCGGTATGGTTGCTGGCGTTGGTGTCGGGATCCTGTTGTGTTCGATGGCACGGTGGGGCAGGATGACGCTTGGCGGTTGGGGTACCCCGTTGGGGACACAAGCACATCGGTCCGCGCGACGCGGGTAATTGGCCTGCCGTTGGCGTTGCCCGGCCTTACCGGCCTGGTCACCCTCGTCGACCTCACCTGCGTCGCCCTGGTTGCCGCTCTGCTCGCGCCATCGGTGCTCGTTCCGCGAACGAGTGGCCTCGGAGGTGTGAGATGCCACTCGCTCCCAAGATCGTGCTTGATGTGGGATGAAGGGGCTTCGTTGCGACGGTCAGGCCACTCGATCGCGGATCGAGTGTGATCATGATGTTCCCTGTCAGAGCGCCCTTCGTGGAGCAGGTGGTCCATCCGGCGGCGCGGGCCGACGCCGGGGACGCGGTGGCCGACGCGCGGTCGCGCGAGGAGTGAGGCCAAGCGCGAGCTGTGCAACATGGGCACCTCGGCACTGGGGTTCGATGCCCGGTTCGCCGCGTTCGAGCAGGTGGGCGCGGTGGGGGAGGCGCAGGAGGCACGGTCGTCCTCGATCCCGGATCGAGTGGCATTCCTGCGAGGGGAGGCCACTCGATCCGGGATCGAGCGTGATCATTGGGGGATGGCCAGGTGGCTAGACCCAGGGGGCGGTCGGGTACCAGGGGATGATCTCCCGGCGGGCGAGCAGGCGGACGTCCCAGTAGAGGAACATGAAGGCGCCCGCGATGATGAACGCCACCGCGATGGTGGCGGCCAGCCGGCTCGGCTTGGCGGCGAACCAGCGCTGGAGTCGGCTGCCGACGAACCAGCTCAGCAGCAGGAACATGATCGCCATGATCACGATGTTGCCAATCGACTGGAGGGTGAACGCGGCCGCGCCGTACAGCGGGTTGCCGCTCTCGGCGGCGTCGCGGAACATCTGCCGGAACAGCGGGAACGGCCGTCCGATCAGGAAGCCGGCGATGAGCGCGCCCATGAAGACCAGTGGGGCGTTCGGGTAGCGCTGCGAGATCCGGGCGAACGGGTCGGGCACCACTTTCAGCGCGGCCAGCCCCAGGTAGATCATGACCAGGCCGATGATGCCGTAGACGACCATGGACTGGATGCTGCGCGGTGACAGTGAGCCGGGCACGTTCGGCGCGGTGGAGAACTGCGGCATCGCGGTGCCGACCAGGCCGACGATCGCACCGTAGAGGGCGGAGACCGCGATCATGCCGACCGCCATCCAGCCGAGTGGACGCAACGGTGCCAGGAAGCGGCTCAGCCGGCTGTCGGCCGTACCGGTCAGGGGGGCGAGCGCGCCGAAGGCGGCGATGTTGCAGGCGGTGAAGGTGCCGGCGACCCCGGAGACGAACGCGAAGATCACGCCCGCCACCGCCCCGCTGATCGGCGTCTCCTTCGCGTCGTGGCCCAGCAGGGTGTTGGCGACGTTGTCGCCGATCGTCGAGTCGACGAACTCTGCCGACCAGACGACGGTGAGCAGGAAACCGCCCAGCAGGCTGAGCAGGATGATCAACCCGCGTCGGCGGGGGACGTCTCCGGGAGCGAACAGGGAGGTGGCGCGGGAGTCGGACGGTAGCTGGATCTTGTCGGCGGCCTGCGGAGGGCGGGTACGACGTTCGGCCTGTGTCACGGAAAGACTCCTCAGCATCACAGAGGGTGAGGAATTGATGATGCTGGATTATTCGAGCGTGCCGTTCTCCTGGATTGCGCTATGTCATGCCGGGAAGGTCGATGGCGCGGGTCCGCCGAATCGGCGACACCACCCACCCCGGCTTGCATGGGTATGCGCCGTCGTGCATACTCTTCCTTGTGTCCAAGGTTCTGACCTCCCTGCCCATCGGTGAACGTGTCGGCATCGCCTTCTCCGGCGGCCTCGACACCTCGGTCGCGGTCGCGTGGATGCGCGACAAAGGCGCGATTCCCTGCGCCTACACGGCCGACATCGGCCAGTACGACGAGCCCGACATCGCCTCCGTGCCCGGCCGCGCCCTCAACTACGGCGCCGAGCTGGCCCGGCTGGTCGACTGCCGAGCCGCCCTGGTCGAGGAGGGGCTGGCGGCGCTGACCTGCGGCGCCTTCCACATCCGCTCGGGCGGGCGGGCCTACTTCAACACCACCCCGCTGGGCCGCGCGGTCACCGGGACGCTGCTGGTGCGGGCCATGGTCGAGGACGACGTCCAGATCTGGGGTGACGGCTCCACCTTCAAGGGCAACGACATCGAGCGGTTCTACCGCTACGGCCTGCTGGCCAACCCGCAGCTGCGCATTTACAAGCCGTGGCTGGACGCCGACTTCGTCACCGAACTCGGCGGGCGCAAGGAGATGTCGGAGTGGCTGCTGGAACGCGACCTGCCGTACCGGGACAGCACCGAGAAGGCGTACTCCACCGACGCCAACATCTGGGGCGCCACGCACGAGGCGAAGACCCTGGAGCACCTGGACACCGGCATCGAGACGGTCAACCCGATCATGGGCGTCCGGTTCTGGGACCTGTCGGTGGAGATCCCGACCGAGGACGTCACCATCGGCTTCGACCAGGGCCGCCCGGTGACGATCAACGGCAAGGAGTTCGCCAGCGCGGTCGACCTGGTGCTGGAGGCCAACGCGATCGGCGGCCGGCACGGGCTGGGCATGTCCGACCAGATCGAGAACCGGATCATCGAGGCCAAGAGCCGCGGCATCTACGAGGCCCCCGGTATGGCGCTGCTGCACGCCGCGTACGAGCGGCTGGTCAACGCCATCCACAACGAGGACACCCTGGCCAACTACCACAACGAGGGTCGTCGCCTGGGTCGGCTGATGTACGAGGGCCGCTGGCTGGACCCGCAGGCGCTGATGCTGCGCGAGTCGTTGCAGCGGTGGGTCGGTACGGCGATCACCGGTGAGGTGACGCTGCGGCTGCGCCGGGGCGAGGACTACTCGATCCTGGACACCACCGGCCCGTCCTTCAGCTACCACCCGGACAAGCTGTCGATGGAGCGTACCGAGGACTCGGCGTTCGGTCCGCAGGACCGCATCGGTCAGCTCACCATGCGCAACCTGGACATCGCCGACTCGCGGGCCAAGCTGGAGCAGTACGCGAACCTCGGCATGGTCGGCGGCGGATCCCCGCAGCGGATGGTCGGCGCCGCGCAGGCGGCCTCGACCGGGCTGATCGGCGCGATGCCGCAGGGTGGCGCCGAGGCGATCGCCTCCCGGGGCGTGGCCCCGGCGGAGGACGAGGCCCTCGACCGTGCCGCCATGGAGTTCGGCGTCGACTGACCGTCGCCGCCGGGACCGACTCGTCACCGGCCAGCCCTGTCGCGGCTGGCCGGTGGAGTCGTCGGTGGACGAGGCCGTCAGATGGTGACCACGATCTTGCCCGCCGGGTGCCCGGTGCGCAGATGGCGGATGGCGTCGGCCGCCTCGGCCAGCGGATAGCAGCGGTCGACAGGTGGGGTGAGTGCGCCCGAGTCGATGAGCTCGCGCAGTTCGTCGAGGTCCTCGCTGCGCTCCACAGCACTGACGTTGCGCAGTCGATGGCCGACGAACACCGACAGCAGCGGTGCGCCGAACATCTGCCGGCCGTACCCGCCGAGCAGCCCACCCCGGGTGTACGTGCCGCCGACCAGCGCCAACGTCCCGCGCGGGGTGAGCGCACGGCGCATCAACGACAGCGGGCGGTCGCCGCCGGTGTCGATGATGACGTCGTACACCGGGCCGTCCCGGTCGACCTCCTCGCGGGTGTAGTCGAGCACGTCGTCGGCGCCGAGGGAGCGGACGAAGTCGGCCCTGGCGGGGGAGCAGACGCCGGTGACAGTGGCGCCGTACGCCTTGGCGATCTGCACCGCCTGTGATCCGACGCCGCCGGAGGCCCCGATCACCATGACCCGCTGCCCCGGACGCACCGCGCCGCTGTCACGTACGGCGCGCAGCGCCGTCAACCCGGAGACCGGGGCCGCGGCGGCCTGGGCGAAGGACAGGTTCGCCGGCTTGTGGGCCAGCCGCCGCGCCGAGGTGCTCGTGAACTCGGCGTACGACCCGCGCAGGCAGGTGCCGAACACCTCGTCGCCCGGCCGGAACCGGGTCACCCGGGCACCGACCTCGGTCACCACCCCGGCCAGGTCCCGGCCGCGTACCGCCACCCGGGGGCGGCGCAGCCCGCTGGCCAGGCGCACCAGGTAGGGCTGACCGACCATGAAGATCCAGACGCCGGGGTCCACCGCCGCCGCGCGTACCTGCACGAGCACCTCGTCGTCGCCGACGCGGGGCCGGTCGACCTCGCCCAGCCGCAGTACGTCGGCCGGGCCGTAACTGTCCTGAACGATGGCCCTCACGGTGCCACCTCCTCGGAGTCGGGGTACTGGAACACGTCGTCGAGCCGTACGCCGAACACCCGGGCGATCCGGAACGCCATCTCCAGGGAGGGGGAGTAGCGGCCCTGCTCGATGGCGATCACGGTCTGCCGGGTCACCCCGATCCGTTCGGCGAGATCGGCCTGGGTCATCTCGTCGTGGGCGAAGCGCAACGCCCGGATGTTGTTGGTGACGCGGGTCGGTTTCACCACTGCGGAACGCCCCTGCGGTAGACGATCACCTTCGCCGCCGAGCCGATCACGGCCGACAGGACGAAGCAGAGGTAGATGACGTTGGCGATCCAGAACCAGTCCCACTCGGCCATCGCCATGAGCAACGCCGACACCGCGCCGATGACCACGAACGCGTGGCCGACGTGGTCGCCGAGGCGCCCGATCTCCCGGTCGCGGTCATCCTTGACCCGCGACGCCCGCGGATTGGCCATCCCCATCCCGATCTCGGCCAGCATGCTCGCGACGATGGCGCCGCCCACCGTCCAGAACAGCGCGCCGACATAGGGCACCGCGGTGAGCGACCCGCCGTCGTGCCGGCCCAGCACGACCGCCACATAACCGGCGTACGCGATCACGCTGACCACCAGCATGATCCACGCGCGTTTCTCCTCGTGCGTCACGACGACCTCCCCGACGTTAAGAATCTTTGACATCATCAGAGTAAGGCGTCTTTGACATCGTGTCTAGAAACTTTGACATCGCCGCAGGGTGCATTGATCGACCGGACTGGATCGGAGGGCACCCGCCGGCCCCCGGGGCGGCGCGGCGGTTCACCGCTGGTTCACCCCGTACGCAAAGCTGATTCATAGCCTCGACCGATTGCATGTGCTGGTCCCCGTCGTCACAGAGATCGGCCGACCCGCATGCGTTCGTGGCTCCGTCGGGCTCCGTCCCGCGCCCCAGACCCGCAACCCCGCTCCGGAGCACCATCCACAACCGACGCCTCGGCGGCACATGGTGACGACCGGGACGGACACGCGTTGCGGGCGCCGAGCAGGCTGCACGCCTTCAACCGGTACGAGATCAAGTATCTGGTGCCGACCGGTGACGTCCCGGCGTTGCGTGCGCACTTCGCCGCCCGGATGGACCGCGACAGCCACGGCGGCGACACCGGGTACGGCGTGTGGAGCGTCTACTACGACACCGCCGGGCTGCGCTTCTACTGGGAGAAGATCGAGGGCCTGAAGTTCCGCCGCAAGCTGCGGGTGCGGCACTACGGCGAGGCGTCCACGGTCACCGACGACAGCATCGTGCACGTCGAGATCAAACAGCGGGTCAACCGGGTCACCCAGAAACGCCGGGTGGCGCTGCCGTACCACTTGGCCCGTGACCTGTGCGACCGGCGACAGCTGGTCGAGCACGTCCCGCAGCAGCGGGCCTTCCTCGACGAGGTCCTGGAACTGCTCTGCGGCCTGGACCTGCGCCCGGTGGCGATGACCGGCTACCAGCGCGAGGCGTTCGTCGGCCGGGACTCCGACCTCGGTCTGCGGGTCACCCTCGACCATCGGGTACGCGGCCGCGACCGCGACTTCCACCTCGGCGCAGACGCCGAGAACCGGCTCATCGTGCCGGCCACCTTCTCCGTCCTGGAGATCAAGGCCAACGAGCGGGTGCCGTACTGGCTGACCGACCTGGCCGCCCGGACGAACCTGTCCATCGTCCGCATGTCGAAGTACTGCCAGAGCGTCGAGGCGTTCGGTCACGCCCCCCGCTCCCTCTTCCACGTCCCCGACGACGCCGACCGGGCTACCGCCTGGAGCCCCGTGAAAAGTGAGGTCTGAACCCATGCCGTTGGAGTTCCAGGATCTGTCCGGCACCTTCAGTGTCGGCGACATCGCCCTGGCCCTGTCGCTGTCGTTCCTGCTCAGCGCCATGATCGGGTGGGTCTACCGGTTCACCCACCGCAACGTGTCGTACAGCCAGTCGTACGTGCAGACGCTCGTCATCCTCGGCATGCTCATCTCGCTGATCATGCTGGTGGTCGGCTCCAACATCGCCCGCGCCTTCGCCCTGGTGGGTGCGTTGTCGGTGGTGCGGTTCCGCAACGCCATCAAGGAGACCCGCGACGTCGGATTCATCTTCCTGGTGATGGGCGTGGGCATGGCCTGCGGCACCCGGTTCTACCTGCTGGCGGTGGTCGCCGCCGGGACGATCAGCCTGATCATCGTGCTGATGTACCGCTTCAACTGGTTCGCCTCGAACGTCCAGCGTCAGGTGGTCAAGGTGCAGGTGCCGCCCGGCAGCCACACCGACCACATCCAGGACGTGCTGATCCGCTTCACCAGCGAGTTCGAACTGGTCAGTATGGAGACCATCCGGGGCGGCGCGCTGACCGAGATCATGTACACGGTCCGGTTGACGAAGGGCACCGAACCCGCCGACCTGATCAACGCACTGGCCGAGCGGACCGGTGGCCAGCGGGTGACCGTGCTGACCGGCTACGACCAGACGGACCTGTGATGCGCTGGAAGCACCGGATCCCGATCCGGATCCGGCACTACTGGAAGTTCCTGGCGGGCTGCCTCGCGTTTGCGCTGGTGCTCACCGTGACGCTCAGTTCGGTGCCGATCCGCCCGTACGTGACAAGCAGCAGCGCCAGCGGTGGCGACGTGGTCACCCAGGACATCGCCGGCACCGTCGACCTCTTCGACGAGACGGTGGCGCACCGCATCGAACTCGTCTTCCGCGACGCCGACTACGAACGCATGCTTGACGCCTTCTACGACGCGGGGGAGAAGGAGTACCTGGAGGCCGACCTGGTCATCGACGGCACCGCCATCCCCAGCGTCGGCATCCGACTCAAGGGCAACTCCACCCTGCGTAGCCTGACCCGCAACGGCGAAACCCCGCAACGGGCGGGCGGCCAGGGCGGCCCCGGCGGTCCGGGAGGTCCGGGAGGTCCCGGCGGTCCCGGGGGTCCCGGGGGTCCCGGGGGACAAGGCGGACCCGGGGGTCCGGGTGGCGACGGTGGACCCAGAGGGCCTGGGGAGCAAGGTGCCCCTGACGCGCCGGGCGGGCAGGAGGGCCAGACCGGTCGGGCGGGTGGTCGGCCCGCAGGTGATGGGTTCTCCACCGCGACGTTGAAGGCCGATGAGCCGGAGACCTTGCCGTGGCTGATCCGTTTCGACGAGTACGTCGACGGTCGTCGGTACCAGGGCCACCGGGAGATCGCGGTACGGGTGGCGGGGATGGGCGGCGGCGCCACCGTGCTCAACGAGGCGGTCACCCTCGACCTGCTCGCCGCCGCCGGCGAGGTGACCCAGCAGTACGCCTACACCAGCTTCACCGTCAACGACCGGCCCACCACGGCGCGGCTGGTGGTCGAACATCCCGACGAGCACTTCGCCGAGGACTTCGACGGCCCGGGGGTGCTCTACAAGGCCCTGGCCACCAGCGAGTTCACCGACCAGGGCGACGACCAGACCGGGTACGCCGACGACTTCAAGCAGATCACCATGAAGGGCAGCCAGGACCTGCAACCGGTCATCGACCTGATCAGATGGGTCGACACCGCCGACGACTCCGAGTTCGACGAGCAGCTCGCCGACCGGCTCGACGTGACGTCCTTCGCCCGGTACGTGGCCTGGCAGAACCTGCTGCTCAACTTCGACGACATGTCCGGTCCTGGCCGCAACTACTACCTCTGGTACGACCTGGGCGCGAAACGGTTCACGGTGATCGGCTGGGACTACAACCTGGCGTTCGGCGGCAGCGCCGACCAGGGCCCGCACGAACAGGGCCGACTCGGCGGCCGAGCCATGCCCGGTGCCGCCAGGCCCGGTGACACCGGTGGCGCTGAGCCTGGCGACACCGCCGGACCTGGCGACACGGCAGGGTTTGGCGACACGGCCGGGCCTGGCCGCAGCGGCCACCGGCTCAAGGAGCGCTTCCTGGCCAGCGAGAAGTTCACCCAGCTGTACGAGGACACGTACCGTGACCTCTATCAGCAGGTCTACCGTGACGGTGCGGCCCTGGCCGCGGTGGACGCGATCACCGAGGTGCTGGCCACCGTGGACGGGCACGCCGCCGCGGTCGTCACCAGCGACGCCCAGCGGCTGCGCACCCTGATCCAGCAGCGCACCGAGGCCCTCGCCGGCAATGAGGTGATCACCCGAAGCTGAGTCACGCCCTGCGGCCTCCCGCAGACCCGATCAGCTGCCGCCGGTCGCCCCGGAGGAGAGCAGCGCGTCGAGGGCGTTCAGCGTCCACGCCCAGGATTCCTCGCTGTCGGGGACGCTGTGGCTGAACGCGCCACCCAGGTCCAGGCTGGCGAAGCCGTGGAACACGCTACCGAGCAGGCGTACCGCATGGGTCTGCTCGGGCTCGCCCAGCCGGTAGCCGCGCAGGACCGCGCGGGCCAGCTGGGAGTGCCGGGGGCCGGCGCTGGCCGCCGCCGTCGCCGGGTCGAGCCGCAGTTGGCTGGCGGCGTACCGGCCGGGGTGTTCGCGGGCGTAGTCGCGGTAGACGTTGCCGAGCGCGACCAGGGCGTCCTTGCCGGCCCGGCCGGCCACGGCCTCGGCGGCCCGGTCGGCCAGCTCGTTCAGCGCGAACAGCGCGATGCGCACCTTCAGGTCCTGGGTGCTGCGGATGTGCGCGTACAGGCTGGCCACCTTGACGCCGCAGCGTTGCGCCAGCGCGGAGGCGGTGACCTGGTCGAAGCCGACCTCGTCGGCAAGCTCCGCACCTTCGGCCGCCAGGCGCTGCGGGGTCAGTCCCAGCCGTGCCATGTTCCCTCCAGGGTCCGTGTGTCATGACACTCTTAATGCCTTTGCCTAAGGTCTTTAGGAAAAATACCATGGCCTTATGGAAGCACTGACCGAGTCAGAGATCCGTGCCGCTTTCGTCAACTGCAGCAAGGGGGAGGCGAAGCGCCTGTTCGTGCCGCGCGACCTCGCCACCCGGCCCTGGGCCGACCTGGATTACCTGGGCTGGCGTGACCCGAAGGCGGAAGACCGCGCCTATCTGGTCACCGAGCAGGCAGGCCGCCTCGCCGCGCTGGTCCTGCGCAGCCCGAGCGCGGCGGCCGGGCGGGGCAGCCGCAACATGTGCTCGATCTGCCTGACCTCCCCGGAGGCCGGGGTCAGCCTGCTCGTCGCCCCCAGAGCCGGTCGAGCCGGCCGGGACGGCAGTTCGGTGGGCACCTACCTGTGTAGCGACCTGTCCTGCTCGCTCTACCTGCGCGGCAAGAAGGACGCCGGGGCGGGTGCGCGGCTGCACGAGACGATCAGCCTGGACGAGAAAATTGCCCGTACCACCACCAATTTGGCAGGCTTCATAGCGAAGGTGATGAACTGACCGGTTCGTCGTCACCTGCCGACTGGAAGGATGCGATTTTGCTCAGCACCACCCGCCGTACCCGTGCCGGTGTGCTCGCCGCCGCGGTGACGGCTGCGCTGCTCACCGGATGCTCGTCCGACACCCCGGCCGCGCCCGCGTCGCCGGACCCGGGCACCTCGTCGGCCACCCCGTCGGCCGCGCCGGTCGCCGTCGACTTCGGCCCGCTGGAGCAGGAGTTCGACGCCCGCCTCGGCGTGTACGCCGTCGACACCGGCACCGGGCGCACCGTCGCGCACCGGGCCGACGAGCGCTTCGCGTACGCCTCGACGTTCAAGGCCCTGGCCGCCGCCGCGGTCCTGAAGGCGACCAGCGCGCAGGAGTTGGACCAGGTCGTCCGCTACTCCCGCGATGACCTGGTCACCTACTCGCCGATCACCGAGCAGCATGTGGCGACCGGCATGACGCTGCGCGCGATCGCGGACGCGGCGGTGCGCTACAGCGACAACACCGCCGGCAACCTGCTCTTCGACCGTCTCGGTGGTCCGGCCGGTTTCAAGCAGGCACTGCGCGACATCGGCGACGACGTCACCGAGCCGGTGCGGATCGAGACGGCACTCAACGAGGCCACCCCGGGCGACGTCCGCGACACCAGCACGCCCCGCGCGCTGGCCACCTCGCTGCGGGCGTACGCGGTCGACGACGCGCTCACCACCGAGGACCGGGACGTGCTCGTCGACTGGCTCAAGCGCAACACCACCGGGGAGAAGGTGATCCGGGCCGGCACGCCCGACGGCTGGGTGGTCGGCGACAAGACCGGTTCCGGCGGCTACGGCACCCGCAACGACATCGCGGTGATCTGGCCGCCGGACCGCGAGCCCATCGTGCTGGCCGTGCTCTCCAGCCGGGACGCCGAGGACGCCGAGACGAACGACGCCCTCCTCGCCCGCGCCGCCGAACTCACCCTGAACGCCCTGCGCTGAGGCGCGGATCAGGGCGCGGCGGGGCCGGTCAGGTCGAAGTGCGCGGTGACCGGCGAGTTGCGCACCCGCAGGGTCCGGGCGTCGTCGATGCCGGCGGCGTTCGGATACCAGCGGCTCGGGGTGTACGCGCAGTCGCAGCGCAGCAGCACCCGCTGCCCGGGCAGCAGCCGCAGGTGGTAACTCTCGGCGGCATCGGCCACCCCCACCACGTCGCCGGTGCGCGCGTGGAAGGCGACGACCTGCGAGTAGAACGGCATCTCGGCGGTGGTGATCGTGCCGCTGACCACCGTGCCGGCGCGCAGCGCCGCATCGGCGGTGACGGTGGCGCCGGCGCGTACCCGTACCGTTGCGGCCCGTAGCCGGTCGGTGGTCGCCCCGGACCACTGGCTGGCCAGCCCGTAGCCGGTGAAGTACAACGGCCATCGGTACGGCCCGAGGCCGGTCATCGTGTAGCGGCCGTCGTCGTCGGTGAGCGCGCCCTGGCTGCCGTACTTGGGGTGCTGGATCTCCGGCAGCAGCAGCACCGAGCCACCGGACACCGGAGTACCGTCCGCGACGCGGGTCAGTCGGCCGGTCACCGTGCCGGGCGGGTCGAGGCGTACCAGGGGTGCGGTGACGACCCGACCCGGTCGTACGTGGACGATCGCGGCCCGCTCCCGCTGGCCGGTGCCGCCGTGCCGGCCGACCCACTGCGCGCCGTACCGGACGCTGTCGTACGGGCGGACCAGCAGGTGGTAGCGGCCGGGTGCCACGTTGGTGGCGACCGCCGAGCCGCCGTCGACGTCGGTGCAGCCGGCGTGCCGGCCCTGTTGCACCTCGCCCAGGCCCACGACGGTGGACGGGTCACGGTCGGCGGGAACCAGGTTCAGGCAGGCCCGCGTGGCGGTGCCGGTGACGGCGTCCCGGACGACGGTACGCACCTCGCCGGTGCTGGCCGTGCCGGGCTTCCCGACGGTGACAGGTTGACCGCCGAGGCCGACGCCGGCCGGTCGGCTGTCGGGGATGGCACTGGCAGGTTGGCTGCCGGGGACGGCGCTGGCAGGTTGGCTGGCGGCGGCGGGCAGCGGATGGCCGAGGCCGATGAGGAGCGCGAGGGCGGTGAACGCGACGGCGGGACGTGACAGCGACATCGGCGGATCCTCTCGACCCGGCGGAGGGAAACGCACTCACCGTAATCGTTGTATCCGCACCGTCACGCAGAGTGTCAGGAGTCGGTCAGGGGATCGGCCACTCGTGCACCGGGCGGTTGCTGTGCATCAGCTCCACATAGTGCCGGACCACCTCGCGCAACGCCGTCGGCCGGTCGAGCTGGTCGGTCGACTCCAGCCGGTGCAGGGTGGCGATCTGCCAGGTCGCGCCGTTGCGTCCGGTCAGGCACCGTTGCTCGATGATGCCCAGCAGGCGGTCCCGCTCGTCCGGATCCAGACCCCACCGGTCCAGGCCGTACTGTGCCAGCGGCAACAGCCGCCGCAGCACCAGCTCGGTGACGGGCAGGTAGCCCAGGCCCGGCCAGAAGACGTGCGCGTCGATGCCGTGCCGGGCGCAGGTGTTGAAGTTCTCCTCGGCGGCGCTGAACGACATCTGCGACCACAGTGGCCGGTCGGCCTCGGCCAGTGCCCGGACCAGTCCGAAGTAGAACGCCCCGTTGGCGACCGTGTCCAGCACGGTCGGCCCGGCAGGCAGCACCCGATTCTCCACCCGCAGGTGCGGGCGACCCCGGAACACGTCGTAGACCGGCCGGTTCCACCGGTAGACGGTGCCGTTGTGCAGCCGCAACTCGGCAAGCGTCGGCACGCCACCGCTGGCGAGGGTCTCCGACGGGTCCTCCGCATCGCAGACCGGCAGCAGCGCCGGGAAGTACCGCACGTTCTCCTCGAACAGGTCGAACACCGAGGTGATCCACCGCTCACCGAACCACACCCGAGGGCGTACGCCCTGGGTCTTGATCTCCTCGGCGCGGGTGTCGGTGGCCTGCTGGAACAGTGGGATGCGGGTCTCGCGCCACAACTCGCGACCGAAGAACAGCGGCGAGTTGGCGCCGAGCGCCACCTGGACCCCGGCGATGGCCTGAGCCGCGTTCCAGTAGTCGGCGAACTGGTTCGGCCCGACCTGGACGTGGAACTGGGTGCTGGTGCAGGCCGCCTCCGGCGTGATGGTGTCGGCGGTGACCGCCAACCGCTCCACCCCGTTGATGGCGATCCGCAGGTCCTCGCCACGGGCCGCGAAGATCTGCTCGTTGAGCAGCGCGTACCGGGGGTTCGCCGACAGGGCGGCCGCGGTCAGGTGCTCGGGCAGCACGGTCGGCAGGATGCCGATCATCACCAGGTGCGCGCCGACCGTGCGGGCCCGTTGGTCGGCGGCGTTGAGGGTGGCCCGGAGGTGTTCCTCGAACTCGACGGTGCCGGTGCCGTTCAGCTGGCGGGGCGTCACGTTGATCTCGATGTTGAACTGGCCCAGCTCGGTCTGGAAGCTCGGATCGGCGATCGCCTGCAACACGTCGGCGTTGCGCATCGCCGGCATCGAGTCCTCGTCGACCAGGTTCAACTCGATTTCCAGGCCGGTCATCGGTCGTTCGATCTCGAAGCGGGACTCGCGCAGCATCTCGGCGAAGACGTCGAGGCAACGGCGCACCTTGTCCCGGTAGCGAGCCCGATCCTGGCGGCTGAACGTCTGTACGCCGACTTCCTCGCCCATGGTCACCACCTTGTCACCACTGGTACCCCCAACGTCGCATGTCCATGCACTCTGAGAAAAGTCCTAACGTCCAGTTACCCACCATCCGGTACGCGGTGACCCTCGTCGCCTCTGCGCCCGGCAGCCCGAGCCGCAGCGCCGCCGGCACTACCATGGCCGTCGTGCGTGACAAGGTGACCCGGTTGTTCGTGGTGGCGGCGATCGCGGAGGCGATCTCCTGGGCCGGCCTGCTCGCCGGCATGGCGGTCAAGTACGGCCCGCCCGGCAACGAACTGGGGGTGCAGATCTTCGGCCCGATCCACGGCGCGCTCTTCGTGATCTACGGGGCGCTGGTGCTCGCGGTGGCCCGGGTACGCCGGTGGAGCCTGCTGGCCGCCGTCGTGGCGCTGGCCTGCGCGGTGCCGCCGTTCGCCACCATCGCCTTCGAGCGCTGGGCCCGTCGGCGCGGCATGCTGGACACCACCGAGCCGGTCCGCGAGCCCGCCCCGGTCGGCTGACCCGGCCGCCTTCGGCGGCAGCGAGGGCTCAGGTGAGCGCGGTGCAGGCGGCCAACCCGGCGAGCAGCAGCGCGCCCAGCACGGCCTGCAACAGCAGTGGCGGCCCGAGATGTGACCACATGGTGGCGGTACGCGGACGCAGCAGCTGACCGGTGGTCAGGTTGACGATCCGTTCGATCTTCGGCGGCAGGTCGGGGTCGCCCTGGTCGCGCAGCGTCAACTGGACCAGGTCGGCCGGATGCAGCGCGCTCTGCGGCAGGTGCCCGTGCAGCTCGACCTCGTACAGCCGGCCGTTGTCGTCGCGCAGCCGGATCGGGGTGACCAGGTACTCCGGGCCCTTCTTCAGCTCCTTGAACTTGCGTCGGCCGGTGCCCGAACCGGCGGAGAGCGCGGCGCGCACCAGCTTGGCGAGCAGACCGACCACCCCCGCCGCCGCCAGCACCATCACCAGCACCGGCTGTCCCACCCGTACCTCCCGGGGGTAGCCGTCCATCAGGCGGGCGACCCGGGCTGTGAGGATGCGGCCGGTGGGGTGGAGGCTGCGCCGGGAATACGATGTCACGTCCATTTCCACCACCCTGAGTCCACATCCGTGCACAGATCGTATCGATCCTCCAGGTTGAATGGCGTGAATGAAATCCGGTCACGCGGTGACAGGCAGGTGACAAGCCGGGTGAGGCGGGTAAGCGCGGGGCCGAGCTGGAAAGGGGTCGAGCATGCAGCTGTCCTTCCTGCGCCCGCTCTACGACCGTCCCGGGCCGTGGTGCTCGGTCTATCTGGACGCCTCCCTGGACACGGAGGACGCACACGCGGCGCTCGATCTGCGCTGGCGTGACCTGCAACGCCGACTGGCCGAGCAGGGCGCCGACGAGCCGACCGTCGCCGCGATCGACCGGGTGATCCGGGGTCACGACCCGATGCCCGGCGACTACGGGCTGGCCGTGTTCGGCACCCGGGGCCGGGTGGTGCTCTCCGAGTACCTGTCCGCCCCGCCGCGCCGTGACCTGGCCGCGTACGCGCCACTGCCGCACGTGATGCCGTTGCTGGCCCAGCGCGGCGAGCAGGTGGCCTGGGTACGGGTCGTCGCCGACCGCACCGGTGCCGACGCGATGTCGGTAAGCGCTGGCGGCGTACCGCGTCGGGCCCACGTCGTCGGCCGGGAGAGTCACCAGCTGCGTCGGGTCCAGCCCGGCGGCTGGTCGCAGTCGCGCTACCAGCGGGCGGCGATGGAAGCGTGGCACCACAACGCCGGTGACGTCACCGCGGCGACCGTGGAACTGGCCGAACGGGTCGGTGCCGAAGTGGTCGTGGTGGCCGGCGACGTCCGCGCCACCGGCATGATCGCGGCACAGATGCCCGACCGATGGCAGGACATGGTGGTGCGTACCGACGCCGGCTCACGGGCCGGTGGCGCGGACCAGACCCTGCTGGACGACCTCACCGTGCAGACCATCGCCGAGGTCGCCGACCAGCGGATCAGCGCGGCGCTGGACCGCTTCGGCATGCAGGAGGACGTCGGGGCCGGACTCGACGCCGTGGTGGCCGCGTTGCAACGCAACCAGGTCGACACCATGCTGATCGTGGACGACCCGTCCGCCGACGGTGAGCTGTGGATCGGCCCCGCCGCCACCGACATCGCCACCGAGCCGGGTCAGCTGCCCGGCGTCGACGACCCCGCGCGGGTACGCGCCGACGCGGCGCTGGTCCGCGCCCTGGTCGGCACCGACGCCGAGCTGACCGTGCTCGGCCCCGACGAGGCCCCGCAGCTGACCGACGGCGTCGGCGCGGTACTGCGGTACGTCGACCCGTCCACGCCGGGACGGGGCGGTGCCTGACCCGCGTCTGGCACAGACGGCGGTGCCCGACCCGTATCTGGCGGAGACGGCGGTGCCCGACCCGTATCTGGCGGAGACGGTTGTCGCGCGGCTCGCGGCCTGGCGGGTGCCACGGGTGTTCGGCATCGCGGGGGAGCCGGTCGCGGCGCTGGTCGAGGCGTTGCACTCGGCCGGTGGCGAACCCGAGTTCGTGCCCGTACGCCACGGTGAGAGCGCGGCGGCAATGGCGATCGGGCACGCTCGGCTCACCGGCGGGATCGGCGTCTGCCTGAGCCCCGCCGGCCCGGCCGCGTTCGGCCTGCTGGCCGGCCTCGACGCCGCCCGGCGGGCAACGCTGCCCGTCCTGGCGATCATCGGCGGGGTCGGCGGCGTCGATGAGGTCGCCGGCGTCGGTGGGGTCGATGAGGTCAGTGGGGTCGGTGGGGTCGACCAGATGTTCGCCGGGCTGTGTCGGCAGGTGTGGCACCTCGATGACCTGCGGCGTGCTCCGGCGCTGGTGGATGCGGCGGTTCGCGGCGCGCTGGCCGGTCACGGCCCGGCCTGCCTGCTGCTCCCCGGCACCTCGGGTCGGCCCCCGGCCCTCGCGGAGGTCAGTGCCGAAAGCGTCGCTGTCGATCCGGGCGGACCGTCGGCGGGTCCGCAGGTGGGTGCCGGGATGGTCTTCGTCGAGTCGACCCGACCGCTGGCCGCTCCGGATGCCGGGACGGTCTTCGTTGACTCGGTCCCACCGTCGGTCGTTCCGGAGGTCGGTGCTGCGGCTGTCTTCACCGAGTCGGGGCGACGGTCCGCCGTTGCGGGGGTCGACATCGGGTTGGTCGTCGACGAGCTCTCCGCCCGTGTACCGCCGGAGGCCGCCGTGACGGTGGACGGTGCGCCCGGCCTGAACCGCCACGTCAGCCGCCTGCCGCCTGGCATCGCCGTACTGGCCTGCGACGCCCACGAGGTGTCCGGGGCCGCGCTGCCGTACGCCGTGGCCGTCAAACTGGTCGACCCGCAGCGGCCGGTGCTCGCCCTGCTCACCGACGACGGCATGCGGTCACACGGACTCTCCGAGCTGGTCACCATCGCCCGGGATTGGCCGCACTGGCCCGACCCGAGGCTGGTGGTGCTGGTACTCAACACCCGGGCCGGCTACCCCGGACGTCAGGTGGCCGACGACGTACCGTACGCGGGCTGGGCCCGGCTGCTGGGCCTGCACGGCGTACGCGTCGACCGCCCGGAGCTGGTCGGCCCAGCCTGGGACGAGGCCCTCGCCGCCGACCGCCCCTGCCTGCTGGACCTGATCGTCACCCCCCACCCCTCTCCCTGACCCCACCCCACACCCCACCCGCCCCGAACACCCTCCCCTCCCTGCCCTCCACACCCACGCGCACCACCCCACCCCGCACCCTCCCCGTGCGTACACCGCCCACACCCTCCTTCACGCGCGATCTTGCACTTGTGGTCGCCTTTTCGCGGCATTCACACCCTTTATCCCGACACAAAGTGCATGATCGCCGCGTAGAGGGGGCGCGGGGCTGCGGGCGGTGTGAGAGGGCTCGTGAAGGGGGTGGCGTGAAGGGCTGCGGGGGAGAGGTGCGGGGGAGAGGTGCGGGGAGGAGCGCGGGGAGGGGTGTGTCGGTGTTGTCGGGAACGGTCAAGATCAGATGGTTGATGCCGGTCGGTGGGGGGATGCCCTGTTTAACCGGCAAGTGGGCGGGAAGCCGGGCTGCGTGAGCGAACGGGGCAGGGTGGGGCCGGTGCGTAAGGTGCGCCGGAAAATCACGGCGGCGGGCGCCGGATTGACCGGCGACCGGATCGTCGCGACGGGCAGTACCGCCCGGATCCTCGTCGCGGCCATCGCCCGGGCCCTGCGTGGGGCGGACTGCGCCGACATCAGCCATGTGGGGCCGGCGTCGCGGTTCGTGGGTACGCCCGATCCGGTCCGTCGGGCGGTGGCCATCCGCTCGGCCGGTCGGGTGGCCCTGACCGCCGGACAGGCGGCGGAACTGGACGCGGGGCAGGTCGCCGAGTGGTTCGTCGGGCAGTATCCGAGCGGCCGCTATCCGGGCGTGTTGCTGGGCTCGCCGCACGGGGCCGCCGCACATCTGGCGGTGGCGCTGGGGGTGCCGTGGCTGCCCGCCGGGTTCGAGATGATCGCGCACTGGCCGAAGGGGTCCGTGGATCGGCCCCTTGCCGCCCTGGACCATGGCGCCGGACTCGCCGGGCGGATGCTCGCCGGCAACCCTGACCTGCACCTACGGCAGGTGCACTGCCCGGCCAGCCGGGGTGCCCTGGCCGCGGCGACAGTGGCGCTGGCCGGGCGGTGGCGCCGGCTGCCGCAGGCGTACCGGCGGTTTCTCGCCGACCGGCTGGAACCAGGGGCCCCGGTGGTGGTGCTGCGGGACGCGCGGACCTGGCCGGTGTACGAGGCCGCCGACGGCCACAGCTTCCAGGTGGGCTGCCCGGCCAGTGGACTCGATCCGGTGGACTTCCACCCCGACAGCCACACCCTACGCCAGGTGCTGCGTTCCGCCGGTGGCGACGGGGCGCACTGGGAACCGCCGGAGATCTCCACTCCGCCGGGTGTCGCCGAGCACGGGGTGGAGTCCGGTTTCGACCGTGACGTCGCGCAGTGGACGACCCGCGAGGGACATCCCCTGCGCCAGATCGTCGTCCCCGCGCCGGCCGCGCTGAGCGCAGCCACCGCCGACCTGTACCGCCGCTGGCTGCGGGCCGCCGGCAAGACCGGGAACCGGCTGGTGGTCGAGTGCGGCCGGCTGCTCGACCCCTGGCAGGTGGTACGCGCCGGGCTGGTGCCGTACTGGTGCGAGAACGCGACCCGCCGGTGCGTGGAGCAGGCCGAGTGGTGGTTGGCCGGCAGCGAAGCGTTCAGTTCGGTGGACGTCCTGCCGGAGCCGCCGGGTGTGCGGTCACCGGCGCTCGCCGGGCTGCCGCAGTGGCTGGCCGTCGCCGGCTTCGGACGCCGTCGTCGGGCCCTGGACCGTTCGGCGGCCCGGGGGTACCCGGTCACCTCGGTACCCACCCGCCGGGCCACCGAGGTGCTTCGTGCCCAACCGTACGACCTGCCCACCCCGCCGCGGATCGAGGTGACGGACGCCCTCGCCGCGTTGCGGGACAGCGGCGCCCCGCACGGCCTGCTGGTCTCTTGACACCGGGCTGGCGAAACATCCTCGCGAAGCCGCGATCCCGTGATTGAGTACCTACGGAGCGGGAACACCGCCGGCTGCGACAGGCTGATCACCTTGGCGTGGCACGGGGCCGACGCCCGTTTCGCATCCCAGTCATGTAACCCACTGAGCCGGCCTGCGCGTGTCCACGCGCAGGGTCCGGTGCCGGCCGAATCCGGGCGGGGTCCTTCCTGAGGGAGGCGCGGATGTTCGGACAGACCACCACAACCACACCACCATCCACCGATCGAGGTCTGGAGGACCTCGACGCGGCGGCGTTGGCGTACGCGGCACGGATCGCGGGAATGCCACCGGAACGCCGCCACGAGGCGCGGGACGACCTGGTGCGTTTCGCCCTGCCGTTCGCCGGCCGCCTGGCGCGCCGCTACCGGGGGCGCGGCGAGCCGCTGGAGGATCTGGAACAGGTGGCCCGGTTGGGTCTGGTCAACGCGGTTGACCGGTACGACCCGGAACGGGGCTCGTTCACCGCGTACGCCGCGATCACCATCGTGGGCGAGATCAAACGGCATTTCCGGGACCGTACCTGGGGTGTGCACGTGCCGCGCCGGCTGCGTGACCTGATCCTGGAGGTCGGGCAGGCGACCGCGGCGCTGACCAGCGAGCTGTCCCGGGCACCGACGGTCGCCGAGCTGTCGAAGCGGCTGGACACACCGGAAGAGGAGATCCTCGCCGCGTTGGAGTCCGCCGCCGGCTACAGCCCGGCGTCGCTGAACGCGCCGGTCGGCGGGGAGAGTTCCGCCGAGTTCGGTGACCTGGTGGGGGAGTCGGACATCGCGCTGGAATCGGTCGACGACCGGGTCACGGTCAGCGGGCTGTTGCACCGTCTGCCCTGGCGGGAGCGGCGGATCCTGGCCATGCGGTTCTACGGCAACCAGACCCAGGCCGAGATCGCCGCCCGGTTCGGCATCTCCCAGATGCACGTGTCGCGGTTGCTGTCCCGGGCGTTGACCTGGCTGCGTCAAGCGATGCTCGCCGACGCGCCACCACCGTGGCAGAACGGCGCCGCCGAGTCCGAGTCCACGACAGCGAACCAGCCACGTCCCGCCTCCGCGCGGGCCCGCTGACCACACAGGACGCAGCAGGGGCTGCACCGATCGGTGCCGCCCCGGTCGTTCGTACCCGGATCAGAGTTCGTACGCCCGGATCAGTTCTCCTGGGTGTCGCCTCCGCTGCGCGGATGCCGCCACCGGTCGTCGTCGGTCTCCGAGCGGCGCTCGGCGCCCAGCGGGTTGTCCTCCGGTTCGTCGGTGTCGTCGAAGCTGGGCCGGCGTACGTCCTGCGGGTTCGGCACCTCGACCGGTCGGGCGCCGGACTGCGGCGCCGGGTGGTAGGCGGTGGCCTCCGGCGCGCCGTGCGCCCCCTCGGCGCTGGGCGACTCGCGGTGGTGCTTCTCGCGGTGCAGCTCGTCGCGTAATCCCTGCGGGGGTTTCGTGGTCCGCTGCGGCAGGTCCCGACCCAGGTCGGAGACCAGTTCACCGTATTTGGCGTCGAACGCCGGGCGCTCGGAACGGATCCGGGGCATCCGGTCGAAGTTGCGCAGCGGTGGCGGGCAGGTGGTGGCCCACTCCAGCGAGTTGCCGAAGCCCCACGGGTCGTCCACCGTGACCAGGGCGCCGAATCGCCAGGATTTCCAGGCGTTCCAGATGAAGAACAGGGTGGATGCGCCGAGCACGAAGGAGAAGATGCTGGAGATCGTGTTCAGCGTGGTGAAGCCGTCGCTGGGCAGATAGTCGGCGTACCGGCGGGGCATGCCCTCGTTGCCCAGCCAGTGCTGCACCAGGAAGGTGCCGTGGAAGCCGATGAACATCGTCCAGAAGTGCAGCTTGCCGAGTCGCTCGTCGAGCAGCCGACCGGTCATCTTCGGCCACCAGAAATAGAAGCCGCCGAAGAGGGCGAACACCACGGTGCCGAACAGGACGTAGTGGAAGTGCGCCACCACGAAGTAGCTGTCGTGGGTGTGGAAGTCGGCCGGCGGGCTGGCCAGCAGTACGCCGGTGAGTCCACCCAGCAGGAAGGTCACCAGGAAGCCGATGGCGAACAGCATCGGCGTCTCGAAGGTGATCTGCCCCTTCCACATCGTGCCGATCCAGTTGAAGAACTTGACCCCGGTCGGTACGGCGATGAGGTAACTGAGGATGGCGAAGAACGGCAGCAGCACCTGGCCGGTGGTGAACATGTGGTGCGCCCACACCGTCATCGACAACACGGTGATGGCGGCGGTGGCCAGCACCAGACCGGTGTAGCCGAAGAGCGGCTTGCGGGAGAAGACCGGGATGATCTCGGTGATGATGCCGAAGAACGGCAGCGCGATGATGTAGACCTCGGGATGGCCGAAGAACCAGAACAGGTGTTGCCACAGCATCGGCCCGGCGGTGGCAGGGCTGTAGACGTGCGCGTCGAGCAGCCGGTCGGCGCTCAACGCCAGCAGCGCGGCGGCCAGCAGCGGGAAGACCAGGATCACCAGCACGCTGGTGAACAGCATGTTCCAGGTGAAGATCGGCATCCGGAACATGGTCATGCCCGGCGCCCGCAGGGTCAGGATCGTGGTGATCAGGTTGACCGCGCCGAGGATGGTGCCCAGACCGGAGACGACCAGGCCGATCACCCACATGTTCGCCCCGACGCCGGGGGAGTGCTGGGCGGTACTCAACGGTGTGTACGCGGTCCAGCCGAAGTCGGCGCTGCCCTGCGGGGTGAGGAATCCACCGATGACCATCAGCCCGCCGAACAGGTACAGCCAGTAGGCCAGGGCGTTCAGCCGGGGAAACGACACGTCCGGCGCGCCGATCTGGATCGGCACGATGTAGTTGCCGAACCCGAACGCCGCCGGGGTGGCGAACAGCAGCAGCATCACCGCGCCGTGCGAGGTGAACAACTGGTTGTACTGCTCGGGGGCGAGGAACTGCATGCCCGGCCGGGCCAACTCCGCGCGGATCAGCATCGCCTCGATCCCGGCCACCACGAAGAAGCCGAACGAGGTCATCAGATAGAGCAGGCCGATCTGTTTGTGATCGGTGGTGGCCAGGAACCGGAGCAGCTTGCTGCCGGGCAGTGGCTTGTTCAGGGAGCCGGGATAGCCGCCGAACCGGGCCGGCGCGAGGATGGCCGGCCCCCGGTCCTGTCCGGTTTCGGTGGGTACCCGTTTGGGCATCAGTTCTCACCCCGCTGACGACGGAAAGGACGGGCGTGACTACCCGGCCTTCCGACCATGTAACCAGGCGACAGCGGTAATTTCGGTCAATTCGCCGGTAGTGTTGCCCAGACGGCCTTTCCGTCACCGGCCGGCGCGCTACCCCACCGCGCGGCCAGTTCGCGCACCAGCAGCAGGCCCCGCCCGCCCTCGTCGTGCTCACCGGGCCGGCCGGGCTCGGCCGCCGCAGGGCTGCCGTCCACCACGGTCAGGTGCAGCCACGGCCGGCGCAGCGTCACGGTCACCTGCATCGGGGTGCCGGCGTGCCGGACCACGTTGCCGACCAGCTCGCTGAGCACCACCGAGGCCGGTTCGACTGCCGCCGGCAGGTCCCACCGTGCGCAGGCGTCGGCCACCAGCTCCCGGGCGCGCCGACAGGCCGCCGCGACCGGTTCGAGCCGGACCCGCATCCGAGGTACGGCCGAGGCGTCGGCCACCCGGGCCGCCTCGTCGCAGTCGTGGCGCACCGGCACCACCCGCACGGCGGTGGAGGCGGCCAGCGACGTGGCCGGATGCGGATGCGGCGCGCAGATCACCAGCGGCACCACCGGCCAGCCCTGCGCCCGGCGCGCCGCCGCGGCGAACACCGCCACGGCCAGCGGCTCGTGCACGGTCAGCCCGGTCAGGTCGACCACGAGCGCATCGGGCTGGGCGGACAGGCAGCGCTCCAGCACCGCGTACACCTGGCGGGTGGTGGTCAGGTCGAGGCCGCCGGCGACGCGGACGACGGTGACCGGGGTCCCGTCATCCACATCGCAGGTGATCCGGCTCGTCATCTCCGCCCTCTTCCACCGGTGTCGAGAGCTGCCAACTACCCGGCGTCCGGCCGGCCGAAACAGCCGAGGGCACCCCGCGCGGCGGACACCCCAGGCCACACACGGTGTCGCCGCGAGGGCGTACCCACTGGTAGCGGGCGAGCGGCGGCGGTGCGCTGCCGGCCGGTCAGGCCGCGGCGACCCGGCGGCGCGGCAGCCGGTGTCGCAGTTCGGCCAGCGGCGGGCGCTCCTCGACGGTGACGTCACTGACCACGATCTCCCGGTCGAGGTTCGGCAGCGCCTCGGAGCCACCCCGGCGGAACTGGGTCAGCAGGGCGCTGGGCAGCACATCCGGACTGGCCCAGCCCCGCCGCTGCAACCGCGACCAGACGGTGAGCATGATCTGGGCGGACATCCGGCCCAGCGCCGCGGTGTCCTGGTGCCGGTGCTTGCGCTCGCCCAGGTCGACCTGGGCCAGCGCGTCCAGGCCGACGAGTTCGAGCAGATCGATCAGCATGGCGGTCTCGACGCCGTAGCCGGAGACGAACGGCACCTGCGCCAGCACCTCGCGGCGGCCCGCGTACTCACCGGCGAGCGGCTGGACGAAACCGGCCAGTTCCGGCCAGAACAGATTGAGCATGGGACGGGCCATCAGCTCCGTCACCCGGCCCCCACCGTCGGCCTCCACCCCGGTCGTGCCGATCAGCGGCCGATGGTAGAAGCCCTTCACGAAGTCCACCGACGGGTCGGTGAGCAGCGGGCCGAGCAGCCCGGTGACGAAGTGCGGACGGAACTCCCGCAGGTCGGCGTCGACGAAGGCCACCACGTCGCCCTCGGCGGCGGCCAGGCCGGCCCAGAGCGCGTCGCCCTTGCCGGTCAGCCGCGGCAGCCCGTGGGTCATCGCGTCCTGGCTGACCACCTCCGCGCCCGCGGCCCGGGCCACCTGCGTGGTCCGGTCGGTCGAGCGGGAGTCCACCACGATCAACTCGTCGACCAGCGGCACCCGGTCCACCAGGTGCTCGCGGATGGTCGACACGATCGCCCCGACGGTGGCCTCCTCGTTGTGGGCCGGCAACACCACGCTGACCCGGCTGTCCCCCTTTGCCCGGAGCAGCCGCCGGGTCGGCCAGTCGGCGGCGGAGCTGGTCCGATAGGTGGCCCAGGCCTCGACCACCGGCGAGACCGCAGATTCGGTGTTCCGCACAGGCACCCCCATCGCGCCGAAGACCGGGAGTGGGATTTCCCGGCACCCGGCTAGCTAACCGGATCGATCCCACCAGCTTGATCACGGCCCTGCGCCGGGCACGTTCCCGCTTGATGAACGTTTGATTGCGGTGCTGCCACCGCGAAGCTTCGGCCCTGCTCATCGAACCACCACGGCGGCATCGGCCGCCGATCACGGCGCCGGTCGGCGGTGCGGCGGGACGGCCCGGCGGACAGCGCGGAACGGAAGGCACGCCGGGGAGGGCGCGAAAGGGGCCGTCGGTCGCGTACCGTTGCCGCTCATGGGTGTGTCGCAACGGTTGAAGACCAGGTTCCGCCGGTTCCTCCAGCGCCCGGGAACCACGGTAGATCTGGCCCCGCTGGAGAAGCTGCTGCCGGCCATCGAGGCCCGCGAGGAGAAGGTTCAGGCCTTCGACGACGCGGAGCTGACCGAGGCGGCAGCCGTGGCATCGACCTACGAGGAGATCTGTGCGCTCGGCCGCGAGGCCGCCCGCCGCGGGCTCGACCAGCGGCCGTACGACGTGCAGCTGCTCGGCGCGATGTCGCTGCTGTCCGGCAAGGTCGCCGAGATGGCCACCGGTGAGGGCAAGACGCTGACCGCGGCGATCGCCGCGTACGGGCACGTACGGCTCGGCAACGGCCCGGTGCACGTGCTCACCGTCAACGACTACCTGGCCCGCCGCGACGCGCAGTGGATGGAGCCGGTCTACACCCTCCTCGGGCTCACCGTGGGCTGGGTCAACGAGGCCTCGACCCCGGCGGAGCGGCGGGCCGCGTACGCCTGCGACGTCACCTATGTGGCGGTCAGCGAGGCCGGCTTCGACTTCCTGCGTGACCAGCTCGTCACCGACGTCGCCGACCGGGTCCAGCCGACGCTGCGGACCGCGATCGTCGACGAGGCGGACTCGATCCTGATCGACGAGGCCCGGGTGCCGATGGTGCTCGCCGGCTCGGTCGCCAGCGAGCAGGACCCGGTGCACGCCGCCGCCGCGCTGGTGCGCGGCCTGCGCAAGGGCAAGCACTACACGGTCGCCGAGGACGGCCGCAGCGTGGCCTTCACCTCCGCCGGCCTGGCCGCCGTCGAGGCCAAGCTCGGCATCGACCTGTACGACGAGGAGAACGTCGAACAGCTCTCGGCGGTGAACGTGGCGCTGCACGCGCACGCCCTGCTGCACCGCGACGTCGACTACATCGTCCGTGACGGCACCGTCGAGCTGATCGACGAGATGCGCGGCCGGGTGGCCCAGCGCCGCCGCTGGCCCGACGGGCTGCAGGCCGCGGTCGAGGCCAAGGAAGGGCTGGACGCCACCGCCGAAGGTGAGGTGCTGGGCACCATCGCCGTGCAGGCGTACATCGGTCTCTACCCGAACGTGTGCGGGATGACCGCCACCGCCGTGCTGGTCGGCGACCAGCTGCGGGAGTTCTTCGGGCTGGAGGTCGCGGTGATCCCGCCGAACACCCCGTGCGTACGGGTGGACGAGCCGGACCGCATCTACGCCACCCGGGCGGAGAAGGACGAGGCGCTGGTCGACGAGATCCAGCGCTGCCACGCCGCCGGGCGGCCGGTGCTGGTCGGCACCCTCGACGTCAAGGAGTCCGAGCAGCTGGCCGCCGGGCTCAACGCCGTCGGCGTGCCCTGCGTGGTGCTCAACGCCAAGAACGACGACGAGGAGGCGGCGATCATCGCCGAGGCCGGCGCGTACGGCGCGGTGACCGTCTCCACCCAGATGGCCGGTCGGGGCGTGGACATCCGGCTCGGCGGCAGCGAGCAGATCGACCGGGAGCGGGTCGCCGAACTCGGCGGCCTCTACGTGATCGGCAGCGGCCGGCACGACAGCCGCCGGGTCGACGACCAGCTGCGCGGGCGGGCCGGCCGGCAGGGCGACCCGGGTGGGTCGGTCTTCTTCGTCAGCCTGGAGGACGACCTGGTCGCCCGGCACGCCGGCGACACCGTCCCGCCGTCGCCGCGGATGAACGCCGACGGTCTGGTCACCGACCCGCAGGTCGACTACGCGGTGGAGCACGCCCAGCGGGTCGCCGAGGGCGTCAACCACGAGATCCACCGCAACACCTGGCGCTACAGCGTGGTGATCGAACAGCAGCGCAAGGCGCTCGCCGAACGCCGGGAACGGCTGCTGACCAGCGACGTCGCGGCGCTGATGCTGCTGGACAAGATGCCGGAGAAGGCCGGTGAGATGGACGAGGACCTGCTTGCCCGGGTGGCCCGGTCGATCGCCCTCTACCACCTCGACCGCCTCTGGGCCGACCACCTGGCCGAGCTGTCGGAGGTCCGCGAGGGCGTACACCTGCGCGCCCTGGGCCGACTCGACCCGCTCGACGAGTTCCACCGGGCGGCGGTGCCCGCGTTCACCGACCTGGTGCCGGAGATCGAGGCGCGCACGCTGGCCACCTTCGCCGAGACCGAGTTCGACGAGGACTGGGAGCCGGACGCGGCGGAGCTGGTGCGGCCGAGCGCCACCTGGACGTACCTGGTGCACGACAATCCGTTCGGCTCGGAGCTGGACCGGCTGATCGCCTCGGTCGGTCGGCGGCTCAGCGGGGGCGGCGGGCGCTGACGCGTACCCACTGATCCGGTCGCGGCCCCTCCCAGCGGTACCCGTACCCTGGGAGGGGCCCCGCTTTGCACCGTTTCGACCGTTGTTGCAGCGGGTAGTAGGGCGGGTCGTCACGTCAGGGCTGCCGTCGGAGCTGCCCTCGTGTCCGGTCGTAGCGAGGAGGAGACCGTGAGGACGCTGGCCAGGCGTACGGGGGCTCGGGCTCGGTGAACCTGGAAACGAGTCCACCGCTGGCGGAGACCCTCGGCGTGCTGGAGACGGCGGCCCTGTTGCGGGAACTGACCGCCGGGTTGATCGCCCTGGACGACTTCGACGAGGCGCTGTCCGCCCTGGTCCGGATCACCCGGGACGCCATCGCCGGGGTCAACTGGTGCGGGTTCACCGCCCTGCGGGCCGGTGAGCCGGCCGGAGTGGCCGCCTCCGACGCGCCGATGAGCGGGCTGGATGACCTGCGCTACGGCGCGGACACCCCGGCGATGGACGCGATCCGGCTACGGGAGATGGTCCGCGCGGAGAACCTCGCCACCGAACGCCGCTGGCCGGACTGGACGACCCGGGCCGGCGAGCTCGGCGTACTCGGAGTGATCTCCGCACCGGTCGACGTGGACGAGCAGGTGATCGGCGCGATCAACCTCTACGCCGGCCGACCCGACGCGCTGACCACCGGCCACCAGCTCACCGCCATGCTCCTCGCCGAACACGCCGGCCTGCTGCTCGCCGCCGTACGGGACCGGCAGCGCCGCAGCGCGCAGGCCGACGCCCGGGACGTCGCGTTGCTCGGTGACGGCGTGATCGGCCAGGCCATCGGGGTGATCATGACGCAGCGCGGCTGCCCGCCGGAGGACGCCCTCGAGGTGCTGCGCAGCGCGGCATCGTCGTTGTCGATCCCGCTGCGGCAGGTGGCCGAGCGGCTGGTCAGCACCGTCTCCCGACCACGGGACAACTGAGCACCGCTCTCGTTTCGCCGCGGAGGCACCCGGGTAGCACCCTGGACTGGTGAGCTGATTCCAATCCAGGGGGACCGATGCAGAGCCGACTGCGGGTGCAGGGGCACCCCATTCAACCGATGCTTGTGACGTTCCCGTACGGGCTCTTCGTCTGTGCGACCATCTTCGACTTCGCCCAGGTGGTCGGCGGCCCCGCGCTGTTCGGCGAGGTCGGCTACTGGACGGTGGTGGCCGCCCTGGTGGCGGCGGGACTGACCACGATGGCCGGCATGGTCGACCTGTGGGACGTGCCGCCGGACCGGACCCGTCGCACCGCGATCAGCTTCAACCTCGTCAACGCCGGGACGGCCGGACTGTTCCTGCTCTCCTGCCTGGTGCGGGCGGACGCGCCGAACCGCGGCGCCACCGCCGTACTGCTGGTCGTCGAGCTGCTCGCGCTGGCCGTCGGCGGTCTCGGCGTGGCGCTGGGCGCGCGCCTGATGCGCCACTACGAGCCCGGACGGGCCGAGCCGACCAGCTTCGACGCCCTCCGCGGCACCGGCGCCCCGCGTGCTGCCGCCACCTCGCGTGCTGCCGCCACCTCGCGTGGTGCGGCTGTCCTGGGTGGCGTGGACGCCCCGCGTGGTGCCGCCGTCCTGGGTGGTGTCGACGCCCGGACCGTCGAGATCGTCCGCCCCCGTCCGTAGGTCCAGGGGGCGGCACCACCCTGCTGGAGCGGCATCCGGCGAACCTGGCCGCGGCGCCCTCACGCGAAATGGCGTTGCCACGGTCGAGGCATGCCGGACACGCTGAGGCCGTGTCAGGGGAAGCGAGCTTCGACGAGCTGATCGCCGACGGCGCCGCCGCGCCCGTCGAGGGCTGGGCCTTCGACCGGCTCGCCGGCCGGGCCACCGAGGAGCGTCCACCCTGGGGGTACGCCCGCCTGATGGCGGCGCGGATGGCGACCGTCGACACGGCGCTGGACATCGACACCGGCGGGGGAGAGGTGCTCGCCGAGGTGCCTCATCCGCCCCGGCTGCTGGTGGCCACCGAGGCGTGGCCGCCCAACGTGCCGGTGGCCCGGGCCAGGCTCCGCCCGATCGGGGCGACAGTGGTCGCGGTGCGCCCCGACGCCCCGCTGCCGTTGCGCAGCGCCACCTTCGACCTGGTGGTCAGCCGGCATCCGGTGCACACCGACTGGCCCGAGGTGGCGCGCGTACTGCGGCCCGGTGGCACGTTCCTGTCCCAGCAGATCGGGCCGGGCACCGTCCGCGAACTCAGCGAGGCGATCCTCGGGCCGCTGCCGCCACCGGCCCACCGGCACCCGGAACAGGCGGTCGCCGCCGCCGAAGCGGCCGGGCTGACCGTCGTCGACCTGCGTACGGCCACCCTGCGCACCGTGTTCCACGACGTCGGCGCCGTGGTCTGGTTCCTGCGCAAGGTGGTCTGGACGGTGCCCGGCTTCACGGTTGCGGCGCACCGGCCGGCGCTGGCCCGCCTGCACGAGCGCATCCGCACCGAAGGCCCGTTCGTCGCCCACGCCCAACGCTTCCTCATCGAGGCCCGCCGTTAGCCCGGCCACGACGAACGAGGTCGATTCGCTGTCACGTGGCACCGACCGGGGGTCATCTGGGCTTGGTGTCGACCCGGCACCGACGGGCGGGTCGACTGGCCGTGGTGTCAACTCGGCACCGGCGGGTCCGCGCTGACGCAGGCTCTACGGCAGCGCGGCGTCGGTCAGGCGGGACGCAGCAGGGTGAGCATCTCCGACAGGTCGAAGAACTGGGCGGTCTCCACGGCGGACGGGTTGCCGTGGTCGGGGTCCGCGCCGGCGGTGAGCAGGGCGCGTACCGCGTCACCGCTGCTGCGGAACACGGCCGCCGCCAGGGCGGTCTGGCCCCGGTCGTTGGTCCGGGTGTGGTCGGCGCCCCGATCGAGCAGCGCGGCCACCGTCTCCGGGTGGGCGTGGTACGCCGCCAGGATCAGGAGCGTGTCGCCCTTCTCGTTGGTCAGGTTGACCGGCAGCCCCGCATCGACGTACCCGGCCAGTTCGGTGGTCGCGCCGTCGCGCGCCAGGTCGAACATCCGGTGCGCGAACTCCAGGGTCTCGGCGTCGAGTTCCTCACTCACCGGCTCAGGCTAGCCGGCGTCGCCACGCCGCTCATCCCGACCGGTCCGACCGCCCCGCCCTGGGCACTGCTACTGCTCGGCCGCGACGGAAGGGGCAAACCCGTGCTGGCTGGGCTCCGCCCATCCCGCCGCAACCCCGCACCCCGCCCGACCGCCCGGTCCCGCAGCTTCTTTCCCGGTCCCTGCAGTCCCGTCTCATCCGCTGTAGTTCTGTCCGGACCCTGCAATCCGTGCTGGTCCCGCAGCGCCGGCAGGTGTCCGACCTGCGCATCGAGTTGCTCGTCCTCGCCCCGGTGCTCGGGCCGTGGCCTCCCGTCACGCCACGAGGCGTCGGATGGGCGTCCAGGGTCTCCCGTGGACGCATGATCGCGCTCGATATCGGATCCAGTGGCTCGGTCGCGCCACCAAGCCACTCGATCCGGGATCGAGCGCGATCATGAAGAAGTGTCCCGGCATGTGAGATTACCTACTAAGCCTATAGGGTTTACCGCCTAGGCTGGGTGGCGACCACAGCCGTTGAAACTCGTGAGGAAGCCATGCCTGCTCTGCCTGTCTCCGAGCGGTCGGACCTGCTCGCCGTCGCCCGGCGCTGGGCCGGCGACCCCGGGAGCTGGCCGGTGCCGCTGCGCTTCGACCCGGCCAGCCGGTGGTACGCCCGGCTCGCCGCCAACGACGACCACGAGGTGTGGGCGTTGAGCTGGCTGCCCGGCCAGGGCACCGATCTGCACGACCACGGGGGCTCGTCCGGTGCCTTCCTGGTTGCCTCGGGGGTGCTCACCGAGGAGACGGTCAGCGGCGGGCGGCTGCGTCCGCATCTGCTCGACGCCGGCTCCGGCCGTCGCTTCGGTCCCCGGCACGTGCACGTGGTGACCAATCGGCACGCCGAGCCGGCGGTCAGCGTGCACGTCTACCGCCCGGCCCTGCGTCGGATGACCCGCTACCACCTCGACGGGGGTCGGCTGAGGGCCGCCGAGGTGGCCGAGGCCGGCGTGGCATGGTGAACCCCCCCTGGCACCAGCCGACACACCTGGAAGGAACGATGATGCCGCAGACCGACCCCGCCGCCCACTGTCCGGTACCGCCGCCGGGCTCCCGGGGGATCGACGAGATCCTGCACGCCGCCCGGGCCCGGCTGGACCGCCTCGACCCGGAGCAGGCGCACCTGGCGTACCGGACGGGGGCGCTGCTGGTCGACATCCGGCCGGCCGCGCAACGGGCCGCGCACGGGACGGTGCCCGGCGCCCTCGCCGTCGAGCGCAACGTGCTCGAATGGCGCTTCGACCCGCGTTGCCCGGCCCGGCTGCCGCAGGCGGTCGGCTACGACCTGCCCGTGGTGGTGCTCTGCCAGGAGGGCTACACCTCGTCCCTGGCCGCCGCGTCGTTGCAGGATCTCGGCCTGTTCCGGGCCACCGACGTGATCGGTGGCTTCGCCGCCTGGCGGATCGCCGGCCTGCCGGTGCTGGGCCCCACCCCACCGATCCGCCCGTCCACTCCCGCGCCCCCGGCGACCGCCGGTCGGGTGTCCCACTGATCAGCCACGCCCACCCGGCGTGGCGGTAGTTCCCCCAGGAGGCCGCCGTGTCCGTCGTCGCCATCAGCCCGCGCCAACACCCGTCCGGCCGTACCAGCCGCAGCCGCCTCGTCCGGCGGCGCGCCAATCCCACCCTGACCATCACCGTCGATCTTGCCGCCGCAGCGGCGAGCCCACGCCTGAACCGGTTGCTGGAACTGCTCGGCGAACTGGCCGCCTCAGGCGAGGGACGCCTGGCGCGCGGCGACGCCGATCACCCGCCGGCCGCTGCCGACCCGAGCGTCATCCGCATCCTCACCGGACCCCGCAGCGTCCAGCAGGGCGACCGGGTGGTCCCGCTGACCCGGATCGAGTACGACCTGCTGCTGTTCATGGCCGAGCGGCCCCGGCGGGTCTTCACCCGGATCCAGCTGCTCAACCAGGTCTGGGGTTACGACCACGCCGTGGCGCGCACCGTCGACGTGCACGTCCGCCGGCTGCGCGCCAAGCTCGGCGTCGACACGCCGTTGCTGACCACCGTCCACGGTGTCGGCTACCGCCTGGCCGACGAGGCCCGGGTGAGCGTCGAACACTGATCTACCGCCCTGCGTGACCGCGCCGCGCCGTCTCTGGGCCGCGCCGCGCCGTCTCTGGGCCGCGCCGCGCCGTCTCTGGGCCGCGCCGCGCCGTCTCTGGGCCGCGCCGCGCCGTCTCTGGGCCGTGACCCCGGCGTCTCTGGGCCGGGACCCCGTCGGCCTGGGAGCGTGATCAGTCGACGTCACGGCGGGTGGTTGCGAGACCTGGCACGAAAGGTGAACTCCGGTGTCGACCCCCCGTATCGGGTCAAGTTGGCGACTCTGCTGTAATCATCTGGCCTCGTACGCAGAGCGAGCATCCGGCTCCGAAGTGTCGGTCAATTGTCACATTCACACAACGCAGCCGCCCCTTGACCCGCACACCGGCGCCGGGAAGCATCGATAAAGCGGCGTCCCGGGGCCGTGGGGAAAACCCGGACCAGCCTAGGAGGACCATGTCGGTCAGCCCCGCTTCGTCGCGCGCCGGATGGCATACGTCCCAGCCAGCGGTCCCCGGTCGGCCACCGGGCGGCCAACGCCGCCCCACCAGCACAGCAGCCCCGGTCATCACCGTCACCCTGTCGATTCCGCTGGCCTGCGAGGAGTCGCTGACACCGGCCGCGCGTCAGCTGCTGGAAGCGGCCCGGGAGCTGCTGGAGCACGGCGAGGGCACGATCACCAACGGTGGCCCGGTGGTGCCCGAGCGGCGCACCGAGGTCGTGCCGGCGGGGCGGACACCGGCACGGCCGCTCGCGCCGACCATCCCCAGCCTGCACATCCTGGCCTCCTCCCGGTCGGTGCTGCGCGACGGCGAGCCACTGCCGCTGACCCGCCTCGAATTCGACCTGCTGCTGCATCTGGTGGTGCATCCGCGCCGGGTGTTCACCCGGCTCCAGCTGCTCAACGCGGTCTGGGGTTACGAACACGCGGGGGTGCGTACCGTCGACGTGCACGTGCGCCGGCTGCGCGGCAAGGTCGGGGTGGACGTGCCCCTGGTCACCACGGTCTACGGCGTCGGCTACCGGCTGGCCGACGAGGCCCGGGTCACCCTCGACGAGACCGGCTGACCGCTCGGGGCAGGTGGTCGGCGGCGGTGACTGTCGGAGGCCGGGCACGATGGTCGGATGCGTGTGCGTCCCATCTCACCGCAGCGACTGGTCACCGAGCTGGCGCAGCGACTCGCCGACACCGGGTCGGCCGGGCGGCTGCGGGTCGCTGTGGACGGTCCCGCCGCCGCCCACCCCGACGAGTTGGCCGCCGCCCTGGTCGACCCGCTGCGGGCGTACGGCCGACCGGCCCGGCACATCCGCTCCGACGACTTCCTGCGCCCGGCGTCCGTACGCCTGGAACGTGGCCGGACCAACCCGGACGCCTACTACGAAGGCTGGGTCGACGAGGCCGGGCTACGTCGGGAGGTGCTCGACCCGGCGGGGCCGGCGGGCGACGGGCGGATCCTGCCCTCGCTCTGGGACGCCAGGACCGACCGGGCCAGTCGGGCGGCGTACGTCGAGGTGCCGCCCGGCGGGGTGGTCCTGATCAGTGGCGCCTTCCTGCTCGGCGGAGGACTGCCCTTCGACGTCACCGTGCATCTGGAGATGTCCGCTGCCGCGCTGAGTCGGCGTACCGCTGCCGAACTGGCCTGGACCCTGCCCGCGTACGCCCGGTACGCCGACGAGGTCGCACCGGCCACCTTCGCCGATCTGGTGGTCCGGGTGGACGACCCACGTCACCCGGCGATCGTGGAATCCGTCGACGACCCGGTTTGATCCCCGGGGTGCGGGGGTAATCGCGGGGCTCACAGCGCCCGGGTGATCACCCGCCTGGGCGGTATGACCGGGTGGGGTGGTCCCACCTGCGATGATGATGATGCCCAGGAAGGCAGGCAGCCATGCTCGTCCACGACACGGTCGGCACGGGCCGATCGCAGGCGGAGATCGACCAGATTCGACTCTCCCTTCAGGCCCGCTACGCCGAACTGTCCGAGGAGTACGAGCAGGCCGTGCAGCAGAGCCAGGTGCTCCGGCTGGTCGAGGTCGGCGACACTGCGGGCGACGACCAGGCCGACAGCGGCACCAAGACCGCCGAGCGGGACACCGCGCAGTCGCTGCTGCGCACCATCCTGGACCGGCGGGCGCAGTTCGAGCATGCGCTGACCCGGCTCGACGAGGGCACCTACGGCTTCTGCGAGGGCTGCTCGGCTCCCATTCCGGTGGAACGGCTGGAGATCTTCCCGTCGGCGACCACCTGCGTGACGTGCAAGCAGACCCGGGAGCGTCGGGCAGCTTGAGCGACAGCTTGCCGGTCGGTCCGGGACACGGTGCACGTCACCCATGGGCGAGATCGCAGTGGGTACCGCCTCCTGGACCGACCGTACGCTGCTCGACTCGGGGTGGTACCCGCAGACGGCGGACACGCCGGAGAAGCGGCTGGCCTACTACGCCCGGCAGTTCCCGCTGGTCGAGGTCGACGCCACCTACTACTCGCCACCGGCCGAGCGCACCGCCCGGCTCTGGGCCGAGCGCACCCCGCCCGGCTTCACCTTCAACATCAAGGCGTTCAGCCTGCTCACCGGCCACCCCACCAAGGTCAGTGCGATCTACAAGGATCTGCGGCCGGCCACCGACAAACGCAACCTCTACCCGGACGACCTGCCGCCGCAGGCGTACGAGGAGGTCTGGACCCGGTTCCTCAGCGCCCTGGACCCGCTGGTCGAGGCGGGCAAGCTCGGCGCGCTGCTGTTCCAGTTCCCGCCCTGGTTCACCATTCGCCGGGACAACAAGCAGTACCTGCTGGAGGTGACCCGGCGCTGCGCGCCGCTGCGTCCGGTCTTCGAGTTCCGGCACGCCTCCTGGTTCGACGGGGACAACGCCACCGAGACCCTCGACTTCCTGCGCGAGCACCGGCTGGCGTACGTCGGCGTGGACATGCCGCAGGGGCACCGCTCGTCGGTCCCGCCGGTGCTGGCTGCCACCTCGGATCTGGCGGTGGTCCGCTTCCACGGCCACAGCGACAAGTGGACCAGTCGGGACATCCACGAGAAGTTCGGCTACCGCTACTCCAAGCGTGAACTGGCCGACTGGGCGCCCAGACTGCGCGAACTGGCCGACCAGACGCAGCAGACCCACGTCCTGATGAACAACTGTTATCGGGACTACGCCCAGGTCAACGCCCAGCAACTCCAGACGCTGCTGACCGAATCCGACTGAGCCGCCCGCGCCACCGCTGTCATCTCACCCGCGCGGGGTGAGGATGGGTCACCTTCGACCGGCGGAGGGTGGTGGTAGCGGAGATCTCACGGAGGTGGATGGCGATGACGATGGTACCGCATCGACGGCGCGACGCCGTCCTGCGCGTCGTCGGAGACCGCGACCAGGCCCGGCGGGCACCACGCTTCGGGCGGGCCAGCCCGATCCGGCCGCGGCCCGGTCCGGTGGGTCCGCCGCGACGTCACGACGATCGACGCTGGGAGACCGACCTACGGGGGTGGACAGATGGCTGAGCAGTTCCAGTCGGCAATTGAGTCGTCGGTGGACAAGACAAACCTGATCCTCAAGGACATCGAGCAGGCGTACGGCTGGCCGAAGGCACAGCGCAACCAGTCGTACGCGGCGCTGCGCACCGTGCTGCACCTGCTGCGCGACCGGATGCCGGTGCAGGAGAGCGTGGAGTTCTCCGCACAGCTGCCGATGCTGGTGCGGGGCATCTACTTCGACGGCTGGCAGCCGGAGAACGTACCGATCAAGCTCAACCGCGACGACTTCCTCTACGAGGTCCGGCAGGGCTTCCCCTACGACGCGGAGGGCGGCCCGCAGCGGGTGGTCCAGGTGGTGCTGGAAACCCTGCGTCGGCACATCACCCAGGGCGAATGGGACGACGTGCGGGCCACCATGCCCGACGACCTCGTCCAGATCATGCCCTGACCGTCGCGGGTTCGCGGCGCGCCGCCCGGCACACCCGGACGGCGCGCCCGGCCCTACCAGAGGTCGAAGTGGAACACCTCGAACGAGGTGCCGTAGCGCACGCCCAGCCGGGTGCCGACCGGGCGGGCGCCGCCCTCCAGGAACTCCTGCGCGTCGAAGCTGCCGTCACCCAGCCCGGTCAGGTACGCCTCGTGCGCCAGCAACGACGCCACACCCTTGTCGAACGTCTCGGTGGTGTCGACCCCGTGCTTCGAGCGGGGCGAGGAAGCCGCCCAGACCTGGCGTACGCCGTTCCACGGCTCGACGCCGTCGGTCAGCTGCTCCGGGAAGATCCACCGGTTGCCGGCGTCGCGTACGGCGTCCAGGGTGGCCCGCCCGACCGCGATGTGGTCGGCCTGATTGAGGGTGAGCGCGCCGTCCCAGGTCTCCCGGAAGTTGTTGGTGATCACGATGTCCGGACGGTGGCGACGGACCACCGCGGCCAACTCCCGGCGCAGGGGTACGCCGTACTCCAGGATCCCGTCGGGCAGGCCGAGGAAGTCGACCGTGTCCACGCCGACGAGGGCGGCGGAGTCGCGTTGCTCCTGCTCGCGTACCTGCCGGGCGCGTGCCGGTGGCATCCCGTCGATGCCCGCCTCGCCGCTGGTGACCAGGCAGTAGACCACCTGTCTGCCCTGCCCGGTCCAGCGCGCGACAGCGGCGGCGGCACCGAATTCGAGGTCGTCCGGATGAGCCACGATCGCCAGGGCGCGCTGCCAGTCCTCGGTCACCGGCTCCAGCGGTTCCAGTGCTTCGGTCATCGCCACCTCCGTTGTGATCGGCTCGGTCCCATCTTGTCACCGGGCGTGGCCCGCAGCAGCCCAGCGGCATGGTGGCGGGAGCCCACCGGGGTGGCATCGCCCGGTAGTGCCGAGCGCGGCGAAGCGGGCGTGTCGCGGGGCACCGGCGTCTACGGTGGGTTGCACTGGTTTAGAGAAGATCGCGCGCGGGGTACCACGCGCGGCACGGCACACCCCACCGACGGCGGGGTCGGGTTCATCCGAGGGAGCACGATGCCACTCAACGACGACGACATCCAGAGCACCAGCGGCGGCGGCCTGGAAGGCCCGGCCGACGGCGGCGCCACCCCCGGTCAGCACGACGGCGGCGCCGATGGCAGCGCCGAGGGTCCGGCTGATGGTGGTGCGACGCCGGGTCAGCACGACGGTGGTGCGGACGGCAGCGCCGAGGGCCCGGCCGACGGGGGTGCGACCCCGGGCCAGCACGACGGTGGCGCCGACGGTGCCGCCCGGTAGCCGAGCACGATGACGCAACTCGATCCGCCGGGCGGCACGGTCCGCCCGGCGGTGGCGTACCCGTCCGCGCTGGCGCGCTGTGTCAGCGTCGAGCCGGAGAAGTTCGCCGCCGCCCACTGGGGACATACGCCGCTGCTGTCCCGCGCCGCCGAGCTGCCCAACCCGGCCGGCTTCACCGACCTGCTCAGCCCCGACGACGCCGACGAACTGCTCAGCCGGCGTGGTCTGCGTACCCCCTTCCTGCGGGTGGCCAAGGACGGCCAGGTGCTGCCCGCGGCGCGCTACACCGGCGGCGGCGGGGCCGGCGCCGAGATCGGCGACCAGGTCCTCGACGAGAAGATCCTGGAGCTGTACGCCGGCGGTGCCACCCTGGTGCTTCAGGGCCTGCACCGCAACTGGCCACCACTTGTCGACTTCACCCGCGAGTTGAGCCTTGCCGTCGGGCAGCCGTTGCAGGTCAACGCCTACCTCACCCCGCCCGGCAGCCAGGGCTTCGCCACCCACTACGACACCCACGACGTGTTCGTGCTCCAGGTCGACGGGCGCAAACACTGGCGGATCCACCCGCCGGTGCTGCCCGACCCGCTCGAACGCCAACCGTGGGGTGGGCGGGCCGACGAGGTCGCCGCCACCGCTGCCGGACCCGCCACCCTGGACGTGGTGCTCGAACCGGGTGACGCGCTCTACCTGCCACGCGGCTGGCTGCACAGCGCCCAGGCCCAGGAGTCCAGCTCACTGCACCTCACCGTCGGCATCCGGGCACTGACCCGGTACGCCCTGGTCGAGGAGCTGCTCGCGCTGGCCACCGAGGACCGCCGGCTGCGGGCCACCCTGCCCCTCGGCATCGACCTGGCCGACCCCGAAGCGATCGAGCCGGAACTCACCGAGACCGTCGAGGCGTTGCGCGACTGGTTGTCGCGCGCCGACCCGGCAGCCGTGGCGGGCCGGCTGCGGCAGCGGGCCTGGCCGGCGTCGCGTCCCGCCCCGATCCGCCCTCTGGCGCAGGCCGCCGCGTTGACCGCGTTGACCGTCGACAGCCACGTCACCGCCCGCCCGGGCCTGCGCTGGCAGCTCACCGTCACCGGCGACCAGGCCACCCTGCGCCTGTTCGACCGCGCCATCACCCTGCCCGCGTACTGCGAACCCGCCGTACGCGCCCTGCTCACCGGCGAGATCACCCGCGTGGGCGACCTCCCCGCCCTGGACAGCGACGCCGACCGCCTCACCCTCACCCGCCGCCTGCTCCGAGAAGCCGCCCTGATCCCCGGCTAGGGTCCGGTGAGGGTGATCCGCCAATCGTTGCTGCGCATCAGGCTGCCGCTACCCGGCGGGTACTCGAAATCGCAGGGGCCGACGAGAGTGAAGCCGAGGCGACGGCAGACTGCGTTGGAGGCGGTGTTCTCGACCGACGGGAACGCGTGCAGCCTGTCGGGCGCGTCCGGGCTGTCGGGCGCGTGGCTGTCGGGCGCGTGCAGGCTGTCGGGCGCGTCGCGGTGGCGGGCAGCCTCGCGCAGCATGCTGATCAGGGCGGTGCCGGCCGCGGAGGCGACACCTCGGCCCTGCCAGGGCGGTAGGACGTTCCACCCGGTCTCGTAGATCTGCTTGCCCTGCCAGTCACGCCGGTGGTACCCGATACTGCCGACCATCTCGTCGCCCAGCAGCACGACGAACATCGCACCGCGAGCAGTTGCCGGCATGGCAAGGTACCGCCGGTGCCGGGCAAGCATCTGCTCCTCCGACTCAGCCCCGCCGACATGCCGCCGCATGTCCGCGGTGTTGATCCGCCGCAACAGCCCAAGCGCCGCCCCCGACCAAGGCACAAGCCGAACCTCCACACCCCACCCTCCCTGTCCCCACGCACCCCTCCCTCCCCGCCGCACCGCCCCGTCGATCTTGCACTTTCGGTCGCCGACTTGCCCCTGTCTGTCCTTTTCGCGGCGACACAAAGTGCAAGATCGACGGGGCGACGGGGCGAGGGGGCGGCGGGGCGGTGCGGCGGGGCGAGGGGGTGGGGGTCAGGTAGCGAGGAGGAGGAGGGTGGTGGTCAGGCCGGCGGTTATGACCAGGAGGACGGGGCGGGGGGTGAGGGTGGCGTGGCGGCGGTCGGCGATCAGGCGGGCCGGGATCAGGCCCAGCACCGGGCCGAGGAGCGTGATCACCAGGGCCAGCACGGGCAGGCCGACGGCGAGTTCACCGTCGGTGCGGTCGCCGAGGGCACGGGCACCGGCCCCCAGGGCGTACGCCAGCACAGCGCCGCCCAGCCCGCACAGCAGCATCAGCGGGTTGACGTTGCCCGGCAGTTCGCCCCGCTGACGGGTACGGCGCAGCAGGTCGCGTGCCCCCTCCAACAGTGGCAACGGGTCGCCGGTGGCGTCGGGTGTCGGTGCCGGGGGTGCGCCCGCCCGTCGTCCGCCACCGCCGAGCCGGGCGTTGAGTTCCTGCCACAGCACGGCGACCTCGGCGTCGACCCGTTCCTGCGTCTCCCGCGCCGCGGCCAGTTCCCGCTCGGCCCGGTTGACCTCCTCGGCCGACTCGGCCACCGCCCGGTCGGCCGCCGCGCACTGCTGCTCGTACCAGGCGTGTGCCTCATCCCGCTGTTGCTGCACCCGTGCGGTCAGTTCGGCGAGCCGCCGCAGTTGGGCCGCGTACGTCTGGCTGGTCACCGGTTCGTTCATCGGGACGGTCCATAGGGGATGATGGTTTGTCCGGTGCGGTGGACCGCCCGGTCGAAGAAGAGCCCGCGCCACGGCCGGGGATACCAGTCCGGCCCCGTGCCAGGGTGCAGCGAGCCCAACTCCCCGCCGTGGGTGTCCAGCGCCACCCAGGCCCCGATCTGGTCGGTGCGGGCGGCCGGTCCGCCCAGGTCGGCGCGCATCCGGGCCACCCCCCGCCACCACGCCAGCACATGCGTACGCCGTTCTGGGCCGTCGTGCAGGATGCGGCGCAGGTGTGCCGCACCGGTCGCCCGTCCGGTGCGGGCGGCCAGCGCGCCGGCTGCCGCGTCGACGGCGAACAGCAGCAGGTAGTGCGGTGCGCTGCTGGATCCCGGCGCACCCAGCCCGTCGGCGGTCTCGGCCAACAGTTCGGCCACGCTCTCCTCGTCGTACCAGGCGGCGTCGTCGGCGAGGTCCTCGTACAGGGCTCGGGTCGCCGGGTCGGCGTCCTGGTCCAGGCAGGCGATGGAGAACCGGGCGGTACCAGGGCGGTGCTGTCGGGCCAGGGACCGGGCGGCCGCGTCCAGCACCGCGCACGCCTCGTCGACCCGGGTGCCGAGCACGGCCAGGTTCCGTCCGGGAGCGCGGGGCAGTCGCAGCGCCGCCGACCGCGCCTGTACGTCGATGATCTCGCCGAGCAGCGCGACCGGGTTGCGGGGTGTGCCGACCTCCGGTGCCGTCAACGCCCGGAAGTCCGGCGCGTCGGCCAACCGGGGGATCGCGTCGCCGTCGAACAGCCGCGCCGGTGCCGCCTCGGCCGGCCGCATCCGCCACAGCCGGTGTTGAAGCTCGCTCCAGGTCTCCCAGTCGCTGGCCGACGGGATCCGGGCCACCTCGTTGCCGTCGGGCAGGCCCGACTCGGCGTTGACCACCGCGTGGAACTTCGGCAGCGACTGCGCGGCGTCGTTGGATTCGGCCAGGATCCGCAGCGCCTTGGGCAGCGCGATGCGCAGCGTGAACTGGGCGACAAGCGCCGGACGACCCCACAACGCCTCGATGCCGCGTACGTCCTGGGAGGCCAGCACCAGGTGGATGCCCTGGGAACGACCGCGCCGGGCCAGGTCCTCCAGCAGGTCGGCGGCCTCCCGGGCCACCGCGTCCCGCCCGGCCAGCAGCATCTGGAACTCGTCCACCACCGCCACGATCCGGGGCCAGTGGCCGGTCGGGTCCACCGTACGCAGCTCGGCCAGCTTGGTGACCTCGTGTTTCTTCGCCGCGTCGGCGCGGCGGCGCAGCTCCTCGGCGAGGAACCGCAGCAGCGCCAGACCGAACTCCCGGTCGGTGTTGACGTTGATGCCGACCAGCCGCATGTGCGGCAACCAGCTCGGGTCCCGCCGGCCCTGCGCGAACCGGGCGAAGGACACCCCCTCCTTGAAGTCGAGCAGGTAGAACTCCAACTCGGCGGGGGAGTAGCGGGCGGCGAGCGCGCCGATCCAGGCGAAGATCAGGTTGGTCTTGCCGGTGCCGGACGGGCCGCCGATCAGCGCGTGCGGTGGATAGTCGCCGAGGGTGACCAGCACCGGCCGGCCGTGCGGCCCTTCGCCGATCGGCGCGGTCAGCCCGGTCGCCGAGTCCTCCTGCCACATCTGCTCCGGTGAGGGCAGCAGGTCGGTGAACGGGGTGGGGGCGGGACCGGCGCTGACCACCGTGGCGATCTGACGGCAGGTCTCGGTGACCAGGGTGGCAGGTGGGGGCGGGTCCAGGCGTACCGGCAGGGTGCCGATCCGGGCGTCGGCCCCGGTGGCCCGCACCCGGGTGACCGTCGGATCCTCCGGCAGCGGCACCCCCCGCACGATCAGGTGTACGCCGCACGCGGCACCGGCCCGGACCACCCGGTCGAGTTGCCCGCGTTCGTGCCGGGACAGTTCCTCCCCGCCGAGCAGCACCGCCACCCGCCACGGCTCCGGTCGGCGACCGGTGGCGGCGGCCAACTCGCGCAGCGTGGCGTGTTCCCCGGCGAGCACCGTCTCGTTGATCCGGCGGATCTGCTCCACCAGGTCGTCCAGCAGCCGGCCCAGTCCACCCGGCCCGACGAAGGTGAGCAGCCCGGCGGTGCCCAGCGGGGCGAATCCGGCCAGTCCGCCGCCCAGATGATCGGGGTCGTAGCCGACCACCCGCACGTCGCCCGGCGCGGCCCGGCCGAGGCTGCGCAGCAGCAGCGCGGACACCACGGCGGCACAGCCCTCGGCGTCCCCGTCGAGGGCGACGTGGCCGCCGTCGAGCAGCGCCACCAGCGCCGGCACCGGTTCGGCCTCGGGCAGCTGCACCGTACCGATGCGGGTCGCGCCCGGCGGTTCGCCCCGCCCGGCGGGGGTCGGTCGCCACTGCGCCCACGGGGCCGAACCGGCCCCGGGCGCCTCCCGGGTCGCGGCCTCGGCCGCCTGCCGGGCCAGGGCCGCGAGCCGCGACGTGTGCTGGGCGTCGATCTCGGCGAGCCGCCGGTCGCGTTCGGCACCCACCCGCTGCGGTACGCCCAGCGCGGCCCGACGTACCCGCACCGCCCGCTCCCGGGCGGTCGTCACGGCGGTCTGTGCGGCGGCCGACCTGTTCCGGGACGCGCCGAGTGCGTCGGCGAGCAGTTCCCGGACCCGGGCGACCAGCTGGTTGCGCCGGTCAGCCATCGATCCCGTTCCCGGGCCGGCCGGCCATCCCGTGCTCGGCGATCGGCCGTCTCGGCGGCCCATCCCACGGTGCCTCCCGCCTGGGCGGGCGCTGGCCGACGGGCCTGGTCGCGTCCGGTGTCGACGGTGTACCGCCCGTGCTCGGCGTCGTCCGGGTGCTGCCCCCGTGAGGCGGGGCGCCAGCCGTGTTCGGCCTCGACGGGGTGCTGCCCGTGTAAGGCGCCGACGGGGTGCCAGCCGTGGTCGGCCTCGACGGGGTGCTGCCCGCGTGAGGCACCGACGGGGCGCCGCCGGTCCGAGGCGTTGACGGGCCCCCTGTGCTCGGTGTTGACGGGGTGCCGCCGGTGTTCGGTGTCGGCGGGGTGCTGCCCGCGTCCGGCAGGTCCCGGCCGAGGCGGTCGAGCAGCACGCCGGTGAGCACACCGGCGGTGACCGCCGGGTCGGCGGCGTGCGGCTGGTCGTCGTTGCCGCGACGCGGCGGCGGCATCCGGCAGACCCGGGTCAGCAGGGTGTCCAGCACCGGAGGGGGCAGGCCGGGCAGCAGGTCACGGACTCGGCCGTCCAGCTCGCGGTGCAGCCGAGGCAGATCGTCACCGCGCGGCGGGTGGCCGAGCAGTTGCCCGGCGAGGTCGCGCAGCAGCGGTGGCGCCACCGCGGCCAGACCCATGCCCACGTCCGCGTGGGCCCCGCGCAGCTCCCGGTGCAGCCGGTCGCGGTCGCCGGCGCGTACGCCACGCACCACCCGGCGCAGCAGTTCCTGGGAGTCGGTGACCCGGTCGTCGGGTTGCTCGGCCGGGCCCTCGCGCCCACCGGTCAGCTCCGCCACCCGTACCGCCCACCAGCGGCGCAGCCGCACGTCGCCGGCGGGCTCCGGCACGGCGTCGGCCACCGGCCCGGCTGCCCGCGGATCGTCGTGCACGGGTCGACGCTCCGGCGCCCCGGCCGGCGGTGCGGCCCCGTCGGGTGCCAGTCCGATCGCCGCCAGGTACGCGGTGAGCTGCTCCTGGGCGATCCGCAGCGCGTAGCCCGCGGTCTCGGCGTGCTCGGTGGCGGCGGACAGCTCCGGCACCCCCATCGGGTTGGCGGACTCCTGGCGTACCCAGCGCAGCCGCTCGGTGGCCAGCCCGAACTTCTCCAACGCCTGCGTCAGCAGACCCAGGGGCAGTTCCTCGGCGGCGGCCCGGACCTGCGCGCCGACATCCTCGACGATGGACACGCCGGCCCCTACAGCGTCGCGACGTACTGCTGGGCCTGCTCGACCGCGACGAGCGTCGCGGCGAGGCACTCCTCAAGCTCCTGACTGGCCTGGGTCAGCGACGCCTGCGCCGCCTCGACGGTGGTGTGCCCACTGCCCTCCAACGCGCCGGCGAGCGTCTGCTGCGCCTCGGCCAGTTTCTCGCCGGCAGCCTGCACGGCGCTCTGGCCGTCACCGATCTGTTGGAGCGCTATGTCGATGGCTGCCTTGAGCTCGGCGACGCTCGCCACGCGGGAACCTCCTGGGGGCGGGGAGGACTCCATTAGAGCCTATGCCGGTTGGGAAACGAACATCCGCCCTGTCAGTGTTGCTGCCCAGCTGACCGGTTGTCGACCACGGGAGACGTGAGTCCGATTCGTGGGACCCGGGGTCGGAAGATCACCAACAGTGATCGAGACACGGTCGGCGGCTGTTCCGGGCCGGAGTCGACATGGGTCGGGTTGGTGGGGCTGGAGTCGACGCGGGCCGGGTCAGGGGCGGAGCCAGCGTGGGCCGTACACCTCGGCACCGAGCACGGTGACCCGGTCCCGCAGCGCGCGGTCGGCGGTGACCACCAGACGACGGCGGTCACCGGCTCCGGCGACCAACTCGACCACCGCGTCGTCGCCGGAGCCGGCGGCGGAGACCACCCGCACCCCGTCGACCCCGGGTACCTCGCGGGCCGCACCCTCCACGACCAGCACCACTTCGACCGGCGGGGGTAATTCCGGCGGCACGCCCTGCCCACCCAGCGGCACCAGGGTGTCGCGCAGTCGAGCGGTCGCCCCGGCGCGGTCCCGCCACCAGCCGTCCGGCCGGGATCCGACCACGTTGGCGGCGTCCACGATGAGCAGCGGAGTCGCGTTCATCGGCTCACCATGCCACCCGGCCGGTCGTCCCGCGCGACCGCCGCGCCGAGCAACCGTCCCGCGCCGACCCTATCGGCGAAACGGCGGCATCCCACTCCGGCGGACACCGCCATTGGCGCCGACCGGCCCGCCGCGCCGACAGTTTCGGCGCTATGGCGGTATCCCGCTCCCGTGGATACCGCCGTTACGGCGAAACCGAGTCGATCATGCCCGCTGCCCGCAGCCCGCCGGCGGCGAGTCGATCAAGCCGTCGGCCGGTGGGCTCGCTCGTCCGGGTGGTGCGGGGTGGCGTTTGTCCGGCCGAGGGCCGGGTAGCCGGTGCCGACCCGTCTCGCGCCCGACCGCGGAGGACAGACATGATTGGACCCGGCGACTTCGGTTCGGACCCGTGGGACGAGTTCCTGGCCCGGTACTTCGGTCGGGGCGAGGGCGGGCGGCGGCCCGCGCACCGGGTCGACATCACCCGGCTGATGACCGCCGACGCCCGGGAGATGCTGGCCGACGCCGCACGCCGGGCGGCGCAGAAGAAGAGCAACGACCTGGACACCGACCATCTGCTCTGGGCCGCGCTGCAACGCGAACCGCTGCGGGATCTGGTACGCCGTGCCGGCGCGGACCCGGACACCCTGGTCAACGCCTTGGGTGGGCGCGGTGACGGCGCCCCACAGGGTGAGGTGCCGCCGAACCTGTCGTTGACCCCGGCGGCCAAGCGGGCTCTGCTGGACGCCCACCAACTGTCCCGGGCGATGGGCGCGAACTACATCGGCCCCGAGCACATCCTGATGGCGCTGCCGCTGAACCCGGAGTCGCCGGCCGGGCGGATGCTCGCCGCGGGCCGGATCCAGCCGGAGTCGTTGCAGGCGGCCAACGCCGAGCGCGGGCCGATGACCAACCCACGCCCGGATCGCGGCACCCCCACCCTCGACCAGTACGGCCAGGATCTCACCGAGTTGGCCCGGAACGACCAGATCGACCCGGTCATCGGGCGGGCCGCCGAGATCGAGCAGGCGGTGGAGATCCTGTCCCGGCGGACCAAGAACAACCCGGTGCTCATCGGTGAGGCCGGCGTCGGCAAGACCGCGATCGTGGAGGGCCTGGCCGAGCGGATCTGCGACGGTGACGTGCCGCAGACCCTGCTCGGCAAGCGGGTCATCCAGCTCGACCTGGCCGGTCTGGTGGCCGGCACCCGCTACCGGGGTGACTTCGAGGAGCGGTTGAAGAAGGTGATCGACGAGATCCGGGCGCACCGGGAGGAGCTGATCATCTTCCTGGACGAGATCCACACCCTGGTCGGTGCGGGCGGCGCCGGCAGCGAGGGCGGCATGGACGCCTCGAACATGCTCAAACCGGCGTTGGCCCGGGGTGAGTTGCGGGTGATCGGCGCGACCACCCTTGACGAGTACCGGCGCAGCATCGAGAAGGACGCCGCGCTGGCCCGACGCTTCCAGCCGGTGTTCGTGCCCGAGCCCAGCGGCGAGGACACCGTGGCCATCCTGCGCGGCCTGCGCGACCGCTACGAGGCGCACCACCAGGTGCGGTTCACCGACGAGGCGCTGGTCGCCGCCGCCGAACTCTCCGACCGCTACATCACCGACCGGTACCTGCCGGACAAGGCGATCGACCTGATCGACCAGGCCGGCGCCCGGGTCCGGCTGCGCACCCGTACTCCCGCCGCCGACGTCCGCGACCTGGAACAGCAACTCGAAGAGGTACGCCGGGACAAGGAGCAGGCGGTCGCCGACGAGCAGTACGAGCGCGCCTCCGCCCTGCGCGATCGGGTCGCCGAGTTGGAGGAGCAGGTCGGCCGCGCCCGCGGCGACGAAGGCACCGGCAGCCAGGTGCCCGAGGTGGGGCCGGACGAGATCGCCGAGGTGGTCTCCCGGGCCACCGGCATCCCCGCCAGCCAACTCACCGAGGAGGAACGGGACCGGCTGCTGCGCCTGGAGGGCCACCTGCACGAGAAGGTCATCGGGCAGGACGACGCGGTCAACGCGGTGGCCGAGGCGGTACGCAGGTCGCGTACCGGGTTGGCCGACCCGAACCGCCCGATGGGCAGCTTCCTGTTCCTCGGGCCCACCGGCGTGGGCAAGACCGAGCTGGGCCGGGCCTTGGCCGAGGCGTTGTTCGGCGAGGCGGACCGAATGGTCCGGGTGGACATGAGCGAGTTCCAGGAACGCCACACGGTCAGCCGGCTCGTCGGCGCCCCACCCGGCTACGTCGGGTACGAGGAGGCCGGTCAGCTCACCGAGGCGGTGCGCCGCCGCCCGTACGCGGTGGTGCTGCTCGACGAGATCGAGAAGGCGCACCCCGACGTGTTCAACATCCTGTTGCAGGTGCTCGACGACGGGCGGCTCACCGACAGCCAGGGTCGGACGGTCAACTTCAAGAACACCGTCCTGATCATGACGAGCAACCTCGGCTCCGAGCTGATCACCGGTAGTCAGCGGGCCGTCGGCTTCGGTGCCGGCGCGCCCGGCAGCGATCAGGAGAGCGACGAGCTGCGGGAACGCCTGATGCGCCGGTTGCAGGAGAACTTCCGCCCGGAGTTCCTCAACCGCATCGACGAAGTGATCATCTTCCGGCGGTTGGAGGCCGCGCAGCTGCGCCAGATCACCGGGCTGCTGCTGGAGGAGACCCGCCGCCGGTTGCACGCCCAGGACATCGAGGTGGACTTCACCACCGCCGGTGTCGACTGGCTCGCCGAACACGGCTACCAACCGGAGTTCGGCGCCCGGCCGCTGCGCCGGGTCATCCAGCGCGAGGTGGACAACCAGCTCTCCCGGATGCTGCTGGAACAGCAACTCTCCCCGGGCCAGAAGATCACCGTCGACGTCCAGGACGGTCAGCTCAGCTTCGACGTGTCGGCCGGGTCACGCGCCCACACGGCCGCCTCGACCACCCATCCGCGCTGACCGGAATGTCCCTGCACGGGGAGGGTACAGATGACCGAACCGGAGGAGATCCGCGACGACGACCGTGCCGACCCGATCGTGGCGCCGCCGACGGCCAACCCCGCCCGGGTGCAGGTGCCGGCGGAGGGGCCGGGCGGGCAGATCGACAAAGGGCACCCGGAAACACCCGGGTCGCCGTCGGCAGAGGAGGGCTGATGGTACGCGAACAGCGACTCGACCCCGAGGTGGAAGTGCTCTGGGAGGACTTCCACGCCGAGGTCAACGTGCCGTCCGAACAGCTGCGGCAGTGGCTGCTGACCCGCGGCTCCGGCGAGGAGGCGTTCGGCCCGAACCCGGACCTGGACCTGCCCGAACCGGGCCGGCAGATCCTCGCCGTGCTGCGCAAACGCAAGGTCGACCTGACGCCGGAGGACATCGAGGTGATGCGCGAGGCGGTGGACCGCATCCGGGACCTCACCGCGGCCAAACCCAGCCGGGGCAACGCCGACGACGAGTGGCGGCACTCCCTGCTGGACCTCGGACACGACGTACTCGTCGAGCGGTAGGCCGACCCACGACGCCGCCGTCACGGCCCCGGTTCGGGCCGCGACGGCGGCGTCGGCGCTACTCGGTGCCCAGGCTGGGGAAGTCCAGCCCGGCTGCGTCCGCGGCGGCCTGCCGGTCGGCGCGGGCCTGCTCCTCACGGGTGATCAGGTTGGCGTACTCGGTCAGGTCGGCCGGGTCGGGCACCTCCGGCAGCCGGCGGAGGAACGCTTCCACGTCCCGCACGGCGGTGGTGTGCCGCGCGGCCGCCTCGCGCAGGACCTCGCGGTCGTCGGCGGCGGGATAGAGGTCGGTCATGGCCGCCCTTTACCCACCATCAGGCCGTTCGCACCCGCGGGTCGACCACCACCGGCACCGTCGACCGCAAACCGAACGACGGGTTGCGCAACAACCAGGCCAGGTACGCCGGGTGCGGGGCGAGCGAGTCGGTGTACGAGGTCAGCGCCGTCTCCAGCACCAGGTCGGCCATCCGGGCGGCGGGAGACTCGGGATGCCAGCCCAGCATCAGCCGCCACCGCAGCGGCGTACCGGCCAACCGCCGGGTCACCAACCCGGCCACCGGCCGGAACGTGGCCTGGCACAACGCCACCGCCTCACCGGCGTCCACCAGGTCGATGCAGCCGCGCACGTCGGCCTCGTACACCTTGCGGGGGGTGAAGCCGGCGCGGGCGCAGGCGGCGGCGAAGCAGTCACCGAAGCAGCCGTCTCCCGGCGCCGCCACCCACTGCTCGTGACGCAGGTCGGCCAGCGCCACCTCGTCCCGGTCGGCCAGCGCGTGCGTCTCCGGCAGCAGCACCATGACCGGGTCGACGGCGACCTCCCGCCAGCTCAGCCCGTAGTCGGCCGACGGGGTGGAATCGCCGCACACCCCGGTCAACGCGTAGTCCAACCGCCCACCGGCGACCAGTTGGGCCAACTCGTCCACCGACCACGACGCGTACGTGGTGATCTGGGCCTGTGGCTGTTCGGCGGCGAGCCGGTGTACCAGCCGTCCCAGGATCGGGCTGTTCACCCCGCCGAAGCGGTAGCGGCGCGGCGCGTCCCCCGCGCCGGCCAGCCGGGCCGCCTCGTCCTGAAGGCCCTTCATCGCCGGCAGCAGCACCCGGGCCCGGGCCAGCACCAGCTCGCCGAGCGCGGTGGGCCGGGCCCCCCGGCGGTCCCGTTCGAACAGCGGCCCGCCCAGGGTCCGCTCGATGCGCTGGAGCTGGGCGGTCAGCGCCGGTTGAGCCAGTCCGAGAGTCGAGGCCGCCTTGGTCACGCTCCCGGTCTCCGCGATCGCGCAGACCACCCGCAGGTGGCGCAACTCCAGATTCATAGCGTGACGGTAGGGCCACGGAGCAGTTGGCGGTAGTGCCTGGACGAATCAACGACCATGAACATGTCCTGGCTCACTCAGCGTGGTGGCAGATCCTTCAGCTCGCTCAGCTGTGTGTGTCGACCGGTGACCGCGTCGCGGAGCTTGTCGACAAGCGCCACCGCCGGCTCGACGATGCGGTTCCACGGCGGGGTGTGCGGGACGCCGGGGTGCGGGCGGGTGGGCGCGGCCTCCTCGGCGATCTCCAGCCGATTGCCGAGCCGGACCAGCTCCTCCTCGGTGGCGGCGTCACACAACCGCTGCACCAGCGCGTCGACCGCCGTCACGTGCGTCTCGACCAGTTGGGCGACCATCGCCAGCCGGTCGTCGGTCAGCCCTCGCAGCGCCATCAGCAGGGCGGTGTCACCGGCCAGCACCTCGGCGACCGGCTCGTCGGCGTCGGGCAGCGCCTGGCGGACGGCGGGCAGCAGGTACTGCTCCTCGGCCGACAGGTGCCGGGACAGGGCGGCGACGAGGATCTCCCGCCCGTGCGCGGGGTCCGGGCCGGGCTCGACCAGCCGGTGGGTCAACGCCAGCAGCTGCTGGTGCTCCTCGGCGATGGTGGCGGCGATGCTACGCCCGGCGGGCTGGTAGCCGTCGCCCGGAGTGGGGGGTAGCGGCGGCAGGTGGACGGACACGGTCCCTCCTCGGCGGGCGGGTGGAGCGCCGATGATATGGCAACCTCGGCGCGGGGCAGTACCCGCACCCGTCGGCCCCGAAACGCCTCCCGCCGAGGGGGCGGGCTGCACCGGCGCTGCATGGGCGTGACCTGCGGCTGGTATGAAGAGGCGATGACGAGTGACGCCCACCCCGCCCTTCCCGCGCCGACCGACGAGGTCGTCGACCTCTGCCGGGACCTGCTGCGTATCGACACCACGAACACGGGCGACAACGCCACCAGCACGGGCGAGCGGCTCGCCGCCGAGTACGTCGCGGAGAAGCTGGCCGAGGTCGGCGTCGAATCGGTGCTGCACGAGTCCGCGCCGGGCCGGGCCAACGTGATCGCCCGGATCCCCGGCACCGATCCCAGCCGGGGAGCGTTGCTCGTGCACGGCCACCTGGACGTCGTGCCGGCCGACCCCGCCGAGTGGTCGGTGCACCCCTTCTCCGGCGAGCTGCGCGACGGCTACCTGTGGGGTCGGGGCGCCATCGACATGAAGGACTTCGACGCGATGGTCCTGGCGGTGGTACGCCACTGGCAGCGCACCGGCGTGCGCCCGCCGCGCGACATCGTGCTGGCGTACACCGCCGACGAGGAGGCGGGCAGCGACTACGGCGCGCACTTCCTCGCCAGCCGGCACCGGGAGCTGTTCGACGGCTGCACCGAGGCCATCGGCGAGGTCGGCGGCTTCTCGTACACGGTGGACGAGTCACGGCGGCTGTATCTGATCGAGACCGCCGAGAAGGGCATCGACTGGCTGCGCCTGCACACCAAGGGGCGCCCCGGGCACGGCTCGATGGTGCACGACGACAACGCGGTCACCGCGCTGGCCGAGGCGGTGGCCCGGATCGGGCGGCACCGCTTCCCGGTGGTCGTCACCGACACCGTCCGGGCCTTCCTGGAGGAGGTGTCCGAGCTGCTCGGCATCGAGCTGGACCCGGAGGACCCGGAGACGGCGATCGCCAAGCTCGGCCCGATCGCCAACATCATCGGCGCCACCATCCGCAACACGGCCAACCCCACCCGGCTCGCCGCCGGGTACAAGGAGAACGTCATCCCCGGCAGCGCCAGCGCCACCATCGACTGCCGTAGCCTGCCCGGGCAGTCCGAGCTGCTGGAGCGGCAGCTGCGGGAGCTGATCGGCCCGGACATCGCGATCGAGTACATCCAACGTCAGCCGGCGCTGGAGACCACCTTCGACGGCCCGCTGGTCGAGGCCATGTCGGCCGCGCTGCGCGCCGAGGACCCGGGTGCCCACCCCGTGCCGTACATGCTCTCCGGCGGCACCGATGCCAAGGCGTTCTCGCAACTGGGCATCCGCTGCTTCGGCTTCGCGCCGCTGCGCCTGCCGGCCGACCTGAACTTCTCGGCGTTGTTCCATGGCATCGACGAGCGGGTTCCGGTGGACGGACTACAGTTCGGCGTGCGGGTTCTCGACCGGTTCCTGCGTACCTGCTGATGTCACGCCCGGTTCGGGCAGGACTTCACGGAAACAGCCTGAAAGGGACGCCTCCTATGACCGACCAGCACGGTGAGCTGGATGCCGCTCTCGAGCGCGTGATCGAAGCGGCCCGTCACCACCTGGCCGCCGTCCGCGCCGCGCAGGGCCGGATCGACGATGACGACGTCTGGCGGGCGTACGTCGCGCTGAACAACGCGTCCTTCGCCTACGACGAGCAACTCATGGACGCCTTCGGTGAGGTCACCCCGTGGGATGTCGAGTCGATCGACCCGGACGAGGTCGACCAGCGTTTCGCCGGGGCCGACGGGGTCGAGCCCACCGACCCGCACCCCCAGGTGATCTCGGTACGCCAGCGGCGTGACTACCGGGTGCCGAGCGTCTCCGCGCTGATCCGCGTTGCCGAGGCGGCCCGGCGTGAGGGCATCCCCGCCGAGGAGGAGGTGCCGCCGGTGGAGGGCGTCGGCGAGGCGGTGCTGGAGCTGCTGCAGAGCGGCGACGGCTCGCTGTCCGCGCTGGACGTGCCCGAGCTGGAGCCGCTCGACGGCGTCGTCATGGTCAGCGAGGTCGGCACCCCGGTCGACCTGGAGTCGTTCGACGACGACGACCCGGTCGGCCCGTTCCAACCGGCCGCCGACGACCGGCTCGTCGGGCGTCTCGACGAGCACCCGTTCCTCGACGACGAGGCCGAGCACGCGCACTGACACCGACACCGCCGAGCCGGCGTCGTCCGCGAGGACGGCGCCGGCTCGGCGTCGGTAGGGCTTCCCGGCGGTACGGGGATCACGACGTACGCGTCGGTCGCTTCAACAGCGCCAGGACGAGCATCACCACGATCAGCGCCCAGGTGATCACGTAGGTGACGATCGGACGTGGTTCGCTGGCCGCGCCGACGTAACCGCCGATCGCGTAGCTCGCCAGACACAGCAGGCCGAGCCCGGCGATCCGTCGGGCGCCGCTGGTGTCACCGCGCTCGAAGATCCAGTCGGCGAGACCCCGGGTGGTCCGCAGCACCGTGCCGGTCTGGAACGACGTCGCGGTCTGCACCCCGAAGGTACGGGTGACCAGCCCACCGAGGATGCCGACGGGGAAGGCGCACAGCGCGGTCAGCACCGTGCGTTCGGTCAACGAGTCCCGACCCGAGTCGAGGGACCTGTCGACCAGGCCCCAGAGGACCAGCAGGGCCAGCAGGGCCAGCAGTTCCCACCCGGGTGGCCGCAGCGGACCGATCGAGGGGAACTTCCGCAGCCCGGCGCCGAGCAGACCGCCCAGGCCGAACGCGACGAGCGACGCCACCGCGGACGGCCACGCCGGAAGGTGCCCGGCCAGGCCCATGCCGACGAAAGCCACATTGCCGGTCTGGATCCCGACGAACACCTTGTAACGCAGAAACGCGAAGGCGTCGACCACGCCAGCCAGGCCGGTTCCCAACATCAGGGCGAACAACGGATACCGGAAGTCGAGTTGCGTGGTGTTCCACCGTTGCGGTGACGGCCGGCCCGATGGTCCGGTTCTGTTCTGGCGACTGGACATTGCGCACACTACCCGGCCGGTAATCGCGTAAACGGCGCCGATTCGGCACGCCCCGCGGCGGTCTGCGCGCCAGGTCGCATTCGGCCGAATGGCGCGATCGCGTGATTCCCTATCCGTCGCCTCCGCGTCAGGATCGCAGTTGTGGGCGCCGGTCGGCGTGCCCTCACTCCCGGACCGTTTCCGGCGCTTTCTCCACGACGAAGGAGGTCCGCGATGGATCGGGTTTCCATGGCCAGACTGCGCGTCAGGTTCTACTCGTTCGCCGCTCTGGCCGCTGTCGGAATCGTCATCGACGCGCCGATCTGGAGCATCGCGGCAGCCGCCTTCCTCTGTGCCGCGATCCCACTCGCGGTCGCGCTCCAGGGCACCGGGCGGGTCCGCGCGCTCTTCGTCCCATCCCGGGTCGCCAAGTTGGCGGCCCCTCAACGAGAGGTTGTTCGCGATGCGCAAGTCCGATGAGTTCGGGATGCACTCGAACGGCAACGGGTCACTGGTCGGAACGCTTCCGCGTAACCCGGCAATCGACGACACCCATCCCGATCTGGTCACCCCGCCGTCGACCGACGACGGTCTGCTGCCCAACATGGTGTTCCCGTTCTCGCTGGCGCACACCCGCCGGGAGAGCGGCGGCTGGACCCGGGAGATCACCGACCGGCTCCTGCCGATCGCGCACGACCTGGCGATCATCGACATGAGCCTCGACCCGGGGGCGTACCGGGAACTGCACTGGCACATCCAGTCCGAGTGGTCGATCGTGCTGAAGGGCAGTGGCCGCATCGGGGCGGTGGACCAGGAGGGACGCAACTTCCTCGAAGACGTCAAGGAGGGCGACCTCTGGTACTTCCCGGCGGGCATCCCGCACTACATCCAGGCCTTCGAGGAGGGCATGGAGTTCCTGCTGGTCTTCGACGACGGGTGTTACTCCGAGGACGCCACCTTCCAGCTGACCGACTTCCTGTCGCACGTGCCCCGGTCGGTGATCGCGAAGAACTTCGGCTGGACCGAGGAACAGATGCGCAACATGCCGGAGCGCGAGAAGTACATGTTCCACGGGCAGGTGCCGCCGCCGTTGGCCGAGCAGCGGGTCTTCAGCCCCACCGGCGACGTGCCGCGTACGTTCAAGCACGCGTTCCTCTCCCAGACGCCGGAGCGGTTCGAGGGTGGCAGCGTACGCATCGCCGACTCGACCAACTTCGCCGCCGCGACCACCACGACGGTGGCGATGGTGGAGTTGGAGCCGGGCGCGATGCGGGAACTGCACTGGCACCCCAACGGCGCCGAGATGCAGTACGTCATCTCCGGCCAGGGCCGGATGGGGGTCTTCAGCGGCGGCTCCACGGCCCGCACGTTCAATCTGCAATGCGGTGACGTCGGCTACGTGCCGATCTCGCTGGGCCACTACGTCGAGAACCTCGGCGACGAGCCGTTCGTCTACCTGGAACTGTTCCGCACCGCCAAGTTCGAGGACATGTCGCTGGCGCAGTGGCTGGCCAACGTCCCGCCGCAGGTCGTCGCCGACACCCTCAACATGCAGCGGCAGGTCATCGAGGTGCTGCCGAAGGTGAAGAACGCCGTGCAGCGACACTGAGGACGAGCCGCACCCGCGGACACCACGACCAGCACGCCCGGTCGTGGTGTCCGCGTCGTGGGAGGTCAGGAGGGCGGGCGGGCGTCCCAGAGGCGGGCCAGTTGTACCCGGTTGCGGATGCCGAGCTTGGTGTAGATCGCCCGTAGGTGGGTGTCGACGGTGTGGAACGAGACGAAGAGTTCGGCGGCGGCCTGCTGTTTCGTCGCGCCACCGGCGAGCAGTTCGGCGACCCGCGCCTCGGCGGGGGTCAGCGCGGCCGGCCCCTCGGGCCGGACCACGTTGCGGGTGCGCGTACCGGTGCCGAGGTGGTGGCGGTGCTGCCGCGCCCGGTCGTGGTCGCCGGTGGCGCCGAGCCGCGCGTAGAGGGCGGCACACTCGTCGAGGACGTCGACCGCCTCGTCGCGCGGTACGCCTGCCGAGCGGCCCAGCTCGAACAGCGCATCGGCCAACGCCGGACGTGCCGCCGTGGTACGCAGCCGGGCCACCGCCGTGGCCAGCGCCGCGGGATCACCGGTGATGATCCCGTCGGCATGATGGGCGATGCCCTGCCAGAGCCGGTTGTTCACCGTGCCGGCGACCCGCTTCAGGTGGCTGGCGAGGATCTGGGCGTGCTGCCGGTCGCCGAGCAGCAGGGCGGTGCGGACCAGCCGCGGGCCGTGGTGCGGCACCAGCAGCAGGGGCGCCGCCGACCGGTTCGACATCTCCAGGATCGCCCTGAGCAGGGGAGCGTGCCGTTCGGGTTCGGGATCTGCGGCTGCGGCGGCGCCCAGGTGGAACCACTGGAGGCCGTCCGGCCAGTCCAATGCCGGCTTCTCCGGCGTCAGCAGGGCTCGGGCCATGGAGACCTCGCCGCGACGCAGCAGGTCCTCCACGACGGTGGCGAGCAGGGTGGCGCGGGCCTCGTCGGTCAGCGCGTCGGCCTGCGGCCCGTCGAGGGCCAGCCGGGCCCGTGCCCCGGCCTCGGCAAACTCGCCCACCGCGAGGCGAGCGACGCAGTCCAGCGCGGTGACCAGCGGTCGGGCCACGCCACCGAGCGTGTCGATCTCGTCGGTGACGGCGTCGAGGGCGCTTCGCGCGTCGGTGAACTGGCCGAGGGAGAGCTGGTTGGCGATCCGGTCGACCCGCAGGAAGACCTGTTGGCTGCGGGCCGCCGGCGCGTCGGCGTCGACGTTGCGCAGGATCCGGCTGGCGCTGGGCAGGTCGGCGGCGGCCGTGGCCTGGGCTGCCTGCGCCAACGCCAACCGGATCTCGCCGTCGGCGGTGGGCACGGCACGATGTGCGTGCTGCGCCTCGGCCAGCAGGTCACCGCTGTCGTCGTAGCCGAACCGGGCGGCCACCGACGCCCGCATGGCGAGCGTCCAGCTGCGCTGCGCACCGTCCAGGTGTTGGTCCAGCGCCCGCTCCAGGTAGGTCATCGACAGCGAGGGACGCTGGGCGGCGTGGTAGGCGCCGAGCCGGCCCAGCAGCAGGGCACGCTGGCGTGGGCCGTACCGGTCGACGGCCAGTTCGGTGCGCAGCAGGTGCATGGCCTCGGCGAGCCGCCCGGCGAGGAAGAGGTTGTCGGCGGTGGCGACGAGCCAGTCCAGGAGTCGATCGGCCGTGTCGGGTGGCCCACCCGCGAGCAGCAGGTCCGCCGAGAGGGTCGGACCCACCGCCGGATCGGTCGCCAGTCGGGCGGCCAACGCTCGGGCGCTCTGCGCCGCGATCGGCATGGCCCGCAGCAGGTGGCGGGCGGCCTGGGCCGGGCGGCCGGCGTCGGCCAGCACCTCGGCGGCGCTCTCCCGCAGTCCCCGCTGCGTGGATACCGGAATGTCGGCCAGCACCGCGTCGCGCAGTCGCGGCGAGGCCAGTCGCAGGCCGGCCGGGCTGTCGACGAGCGTTCCCCGGGAGAGCAGGTCTTCCAGCGTGGCGTCCAGCGCCGGCCAGGTCGGTACGCCCGCGCGGGCCAGCAGCCGGTCGAGGAACCAGAGTTCGCAGGGCGCGTCGGCGATGGCGACCACCCGCAGGACGTACCGCTCGATATCGCTTGTCGCCGGTGACCCGCCGGTGGACATCTTGGGACGTTGCACGGATGCCTCGGGCATCGCCATCACCTTTGGTCAGTGCCTCCCCGAATTCGACTCTCGGACGCCACCGGGCAGTCGGGAGCCGTTATGGCGAGGCTAACCAGGCGAGGGTCGGATTCGGACCGGAAACCGAGATGCACGCGAGGAAAATTCGGCGATCCACCGCTGTCGGTGGGCGGAATTGGGCACCGAGGCTATTCGGTGGTATCCGCCCATTCGGTAACTGTGGTTCGGTAAGTTGCGAAGTCGTCGGCACCCGGTCGCAACGACGCCGAACCCCACGGGACCGCCCGAAACAGACAGCCAGGTGTGGAGAACCGATGTCACGTGCCGAACCGTCCTCCGGGGCGAATCGGACCGGGCCCGACCTGGCGGATGCGTACCGCGAGTTTCGCCATCCGATCGTGGTGCTGGGCGTGACCACGGTGGTCGCCGGTTTCCTGGACGCCTTCGCTTTCCTGCATTACGGGGCCTTCGTGGGCAACCAGTCCAGCAACGTCCTGTTCCTGGGCGTCGGACCGGCCGGTGGGCATCCGGCGTGGCCGACGGCGGCGGCGTCGATGCTGTCGTTCGTGGTCGGGACGGGCCTGACCAGCCGGCTGCGCGCGGTGGACAGCAGGTGGTCGCCGGTGTCCCGTGGGCTTGCCGTCGCCGTTGCCGCCGTCGCGCTGTGGACGGCGCTCAACGTGGTGTTCCAGTACGGTCGGGACAGCCCTCAGCTTCGGGCGCTGCTGGCCGCCGTCGGCGGGTTCGCGATGGGCGCCCTGGCCACGCTCTTCGTCCGCACCGCCGGGGTGGCCACCACCATCACCTACCAGTCGGGCACGGTGGCGAAGACCGGTGAACGGATCGTCGGCTGGCTGCTCGGCCCACCGACGGGCCGCACCAAGGCCAGAAAAGGTTTCCTGCTCGGGCTGTTGACGCTCGCCGGTTACGCGGTGGGTGGTGCGCTCGGGACCATGGCACAGCATCGACCGCTGTGGGTGCCGGCCTGGGCTACCGTCGCCCTGCTGGCCGTGGCGCCCCTGGTCCGGCACCGGTCGTGACCCACCCGTGGGCCGTGCCCACCGTCAGTACGACAGTCCCGGCTGCGGCTGGTTGACCCGACGGCGGCGCAGCACCACCTGTCGGGTGCCGTCCCGGTACAGCCGTACCCGGGCCAACTCCCAGCCGGAGAACTCCGCCTGAATCGCCAACTGCGCCGCGGCGGTCAACCGGTCGACGTTCGGCGGCAGCCGCAGCGGCGCGTATTCGTAGTCCATGAGCCCTATGCTGCCCAGCCCGACCCCCATACCGCCACCCTGCGGCTGACCTCGCCTCGGACGTGCGGGTCAGCCGTCGCGCTCGGGGTAGCCGACCTCCACCGCCGAGACGTCGTCCAGCGCCGTGGTGATCTCCTCGGGCAGGGTCATCCGCTCCACCTGCAGCGCACCGAGCAGCTGCCCGCAGGTGCGGGCGCCGAGGATCGGCGCGGTCACCCCGGGCCGGTCCCGGATCCAGGCCAGCGCCACCTCCAGCGGCGACACCCCCAGGCCGCCCGCCGCGGTCGCCACCGCCTCCACGATGCTGGAGCAGCGCGGCTCCAGATAGGTGGCGACGAACCGCTCGAAATGGGGCGAGACCGCCCGGGAGTCGGCCGGTCGACCGTGCCGGTACTTACCGGTCAGCACCCCTCGGCCCAGCGGCGACCACGGCAGCACACCCAGCCCGAGCGCGTCGCAGGCCGGCAGCACCTCCCGCTCCACCCCCCGCTCCAGCAGCGAGTACTCCACCTGAGCGGCCACCACCGGGGCCCGTCCTGGCCAGGCCGCCTGCCAGGCCGCCGCCCGCGCGGTCTGCCAACCGGAGAAGTTCGACACGCCGACGTAACGGACCCGACCGCTGGCCACCGCATGGTCCAGCGCCGCGAGGGTCTCCTCAAGCGGGGTCTGCGGGTCGTAGCCGTGCACCTGGAACAGGTCGACGTAGTCGGTGCCCAGCCGGCGCAGTGAGGCGTCCAGCGTACGCAGCAGATGCCCCCGGGAACCGTCGCGGCGCCGGCTGCCGCCGGGACGCAGGCCGGCCTTGGTGGCGATGAGCAACTCCTCGCGCGGCACCAGACCGCCCAGCAGCGAGCCGATCACCGACTCGGCGTCACCGTCGCCGTACACGTCGGCGGTGTCGACGAGGTTTCCACCGGCGTCGAGGTAGCTCTTCAGTTGGGCGGCCGCGTCGTCGGCGTCGGTGTCCCGACCCCAGGTCATGGTGCCGAGCGCGAGCCGGGAAACCGCCAGCCCGCTTCGGCCGAGCGGTCGCTGCTGCATGGTTGAACCTTATTTCGAACCGGGCCAGACCGATATCCTCGCTCCTGCCGAGTCTGCTCGCGATTCGGGGTGAGCCGGTGATCGTCCCTACCGCCACCATTGCGTAACCTGATGCGACTGCGGATAGGGGAGGACTCTGTGCGACTCGGGCTAAGCCTCGGATACCAGACAGCGTGGAGCACGCCGGCTGATCATCTGGCCCTGGCTCAGGAGGCGGACCGGCTCGGTTACTCCGTGGTGTGGGCGGCGGAGGCGTACGGCTCCGACTCGCCGAGCATGCTCGCCTGGATGGCCGGGCAAACCGAGCGGATCGACATCGGCAGCGCCGTGATGCAGATTCCCGCCCGGACACCGGCGATGACCGCGATGACCGCCGCCACCATCGACACCCTCTCCGGCGGCCGGTTCCGGCTCGGCCTGGGTGTCTCCGGGCCGCAGGTCTCCGAGGGCTGGCACGGCGTACGCTTCGGCAAGCCCCTGGCCCGCACCCGGGAGTACGTCGACATCGTCAAGCTGGCGGTGGCCCGCAAGGAAGTCAGCTACGACGGCCAGTTCTACACCCTGCCGCTGCCCGACGGGCCCGGCAAGGCGCTGCGGCTGGGCTTCCACCCGCCGCGCGAGCACATCCCGATCTACCTGGCCGCGGTCGGGCCGAAGAACCTGGAACTGGCCGGCGAGATCGCCGACGGCTGGCTGGCCATCTTCTACGCCCCCGAGTACGCCCAGGAGCAACTCGCCTCGGTGACCGCCGGCCGGGCCCGCGCCGGCAAGGAACTCGCCGGCTTCGACGTGGTGCCCTCCGTACCGGTCGTGGTCGGCGACGACGTCGCCTCCTGCGCCGAACTGGTCCGCTGGTACGCCGCCCTGTACGTCGGCGGCATGGGCAGCCGGCAGCAGAACTTCTACAACCAGCTCGCCACCCGGATGGGCTACGGCGACGCCGCCCGCGAGGTCCAGGACCTCTACCTGGCCAAGCGGCAGCGCGACGCGGCCGCCGCGGTGCCGCTGGAGTTCATCGACCGTACGTCGCTGCTCGGGCCGAAGGAACGCATCGCCGAGCGGATGCGCGAGTACGCCGAGGCCGGCGTGACCACCCTGTCGGTGACGCTCTTCGTGGCCGACCGGGACAGCGGGGTGCAGACGCTGCGTACCGTCGCCGAGGCCCTGGAGCTCTCGGGAGTCGGGGAGTGACCTGGATCGAAGCCATCGTCCTGGGCATCGTCCAGGGCCTGACCGAGTTCCTGCCGGTCAGCTCCTCGGGGCACCTGCGGATCACCTCGGCGATCTTCTTCGACCAGGACGCGGGCGCCTCCTTCACCGCGGTGACCCAGCTGGGCACCGAGGCGGCCGTCCTGCTCTACTTCGCCAAGGACATCTGGCGCATCGGCCGGACCTGGACGGTCGGGATCTGGGACTCGTCGGTCCGTTCCAGCCTCGACTACCGGATGGGCTGGTACGTGATCATCGGCTCCATCCCGATCGGCCTGTTCGGCTTCCTGTTCAAGGACCAGATCCGGGAGACCGCCCGCAACCTGTGGGTGGTCGCCACCACCCTGATCGTGTTCGCCTTCATCCTGGCCTTCGCCGAGTACTGGGGCCGGCAGACCCGGACCCTGAAGGACTTCCGGATGCGCGACGGCGTCGTCATGGGTTTCGCCCAGGCGCTGGCGCTGATCCCCGGCGTGTCCCGCTCCGGCGCGACGCTGACCTTCGGCCTGTTCCTCAACCTCACCCGGGAGACGGCTGCCCGCTACTCGTTCCTGCTGGCCATCCCGGCAGTGGTGATGTCCGGGATCTTCAGCCTCGGTGACGTCTTCGAGCCCGCCGCCCCGGGCACCTCGGTGCCCAGCGTCGCGCAGATGGTCGTCGCCACGCTCATCGCGTTCGCGGTCGGCTACGCGGCCATCGCCTGGCTGTTGCGCTACGTCGCCCACCACACGTTGTACGTCTTCGTGCTCTACCGGGTGGCGGTCGGCACTCTGGTCCTCGCTCTGCTGATGACGGGGACGATCAGCGCAACCTGACGGGTTCTGGGGTGGTTGCGGTGGGGGCTGGGGCGACCGTGCCCGGCTTCGGGGTGGTTGCGGTGGGGCTGGGGCGACCGTGCCCGGCTTCGGGCGGTCAGGCTTGATCCCTACGCCGGGCACGGTCGCCCCAGCCTGACCTGGTCCGGCGCCGTCGAGACGGTGCGGTGGGCGGAACCCGGTGGGGTGTCGTCGGCTCGTTGCGGTGGGCATGGGCGGGGGCCGTCGGGTCGGGTGGTGGAAATGGAGACGGCTGTTGGCCGGCACCCCGGGTTCGGGTGCCGGCCAACAGTTCTTGCTCCCCCTGTGGAGGAATGTCTTTGGGGTCAGCTGTTCCAGTGTTCGGCGACGAGGTCGGCGGCCTGCTGTTCCCACTGGGCGTAGTGGAAGGGGTAGGCGGAGACCTGGACGGTCTGCGCGGCTTCGGTCAGGGGCATGTTCTGCCAGCCGTCGACCTGCTTGAGGCCCTTCAGGAATGCGGTGGTCGAGTACTCGGGGTCGGTGATCTGCTCCACCGTGCCCCAACCACTGGACGGACGCTGCTGGAACAGGCCCTGCGAGTCGTGGTCGTTACGGTCACCCAGGTGGCCAAGGTTCTCCAACTTCGACTCCTGCAACGCCGTCGCGATCGACACGACCGCGGCACGCTCGTCCATACCGGCCTTCTTCGTGGCGGCGATGATCGCCTTGGTGTTGGCGGTCTGCTCGTCGTTCAGGTCGATGCGCGACTGCGCACCCTGCACGCCGTGGGGGATGAGCTTGGTGGTGTCGGGCTTGGTGGCCTGCGCGACGGCGGTGGTGGTGGTGTTCGTGGTGGTGTCGGTGGTGGCGTGGTTGAGCGGTCCGGCGGCGAGACCGCCGGCGACGGTGAGGCCGGCGATGGCGAGGACGCTCTTACGCAGCATGGTGTTCATGATCAAAGCTCCATTCGGGGGTTGGGCGTCACCGACGGGGGATCGGCGGGCGACACCAGCGCCGTCATGGCGCACAGAGCATGAGAGGAAAGACTTGGGGGATCTCCGGCGGCGGACCTGAGGTCTTCGCGGCACCGGACCAGGTATAACGACCTACCGGGGCGGGTCATTCCCGCCAGCCACGCCATCTGGACGGGGGATCGTGGCGTGCGCGGCCCTGCTCGGTCGGCCACCGATTAAAACGCCCGGCACCCGCTCGACATTCCGTCGCGCCGACATTGGCCGAATCCGGCATAACGCTCAGACGGCCCGCTCGGTGCCGGCACGGACCGCGGCCAGGCAGACAGACCCCACAACGGCATGGATGGTACGAAACGGGCGGCGGCGTCGCGAACGGTGTGCCGACCATCGGGGAGCGTCGGCGGCCTAGGGTGGGTACGTGGCCACACTTCTGCTCCTGCGGCACGGACGTACCACCGCGAACGCCGACGGGGGACTGGCCGGTCGGCAACCGGTCGACCTCGACGAGACCGGTCAGGCCCAGGCCACGGCGGTGGGTGAGCGCCTACGCGGGCTGCCCCTGGCCGCCGTGGTGAGCAGCCCGCTGGTCCGCTGCCGGCGCACCCTCGAACTGGCGTTGCCGCAGGCGTCGCCGGTGCCCGACGACGGGCTCATCGAGTGCGGATACGGCACCTGGGAAGGACAGCCGCTGAAGAAGCTGGCCAAGGAGCCGCTCTGGCCGGTGGTGCAGCAGCATCCCAGCGCCGCAGTCTTCCCCGAGGGGGAGTCGATGGCACAGATGGCGGCCCGCGCGGTCGCCACCGTACGCGCCTGGGACGCCCGGGTGACCGCCGAGCACGGCCCCGAGGCGGTCTGGCTGGCCTGCAGCCACGGCGACGTGATCAAGGCGATCGTGGCGGACGCGCTCGGCGTACACCTTGATCTTTTTCAGCGGATCGTGGTGGACCCGGCGTCGGTGACCGCGATCCGCTACACCCCGCTGCGCCCGTTCCTGCTGCGCCTCAACGACGTCGGCGGCGACCTGGCCGGGCTGGTCCCGCCGCAGCGTAAGCGGCGTCGGCGGGCCAGCCGGCCCACCGACTCGGACGCCGCGGTGGGCGGTGGGGCCGGAGGGGCCCGGTGAGTCGCCCGGCCCGGGCCGACGACAGGCCCGCGAACCGCACGGGCGCAAGGGCGGCGCGGCGGGCCGGGGAGCGTACCGGAAATCGGGTCGGTGGGGTGCGCGGTGCCCGGGGCCGCCGGATAGGGTCGTGGGTATGACGCACCAGGTGCACGCCTTCGAGCCGCCGGAGCGGTTCGTCGCCGGGACCGTCGGGCCGCCGGGGGAGCGCACGTTCTTCCTCCAGGCGCGCGGCGGCGGCCGACTGGTCAGCGTCGCGTTGGAGAAGGTCCAGGTCTCCCTGCTCGCCGAAAAGCTGGAGGAACTGCTCACCGAGGCCCAGCGACGGTTCGGGGTGGAACTACCCGAGGCACCGGCCTCGGTCGGCGACAACGAGCCGCTGGAGACGCCGGTCGACGAGGAGTTCCGGGTCGGCACGCTGGGCCTGGCCTTCGACGCGGACACCGCGACCGTGGTGATCGAGGCGATCGCGGTCGGCGAAGTCGAGGCCGAGATGGAGCTGGGCGAGTCCGAGGAGGACGAGGCCGACGACGTCGAGCCGGACGAGGACCTCGACCGACTCCGGGTGCGGTTGACCCCCGAGGCGACCCGCGAGTTCATCGAACGGGCCCGGCGCGTGGTCAACGCCGGCCGTCCACCCTGCCCACTCTGCGGCCAGCCGCTCGACCCGGCGGGTCACCTCTGCCCCCGAAACAACGGCTATCACCGGTGACGGCGTCCGGCGTGACCCCCCGACAGGACGGTGTCGCCGCGATGCGCCTGCTGCGCGACGGTGAGCTGACCGTGGAGGGTCGGCTGGTCGACGCGTCGAACACCACCCTGCGCGGCATTCTCACCCTCGACGACACGACCGCCCGCTGCGTGTACAAGCCGGTACGCGGCGAGCGTCCGTTGTGGGACTTCCCGGACGGCACCCTGGCGGGGCGGGAGGTCGCCGCCTACCTGGTGTCCGCGGCCACCGGCTGGGATCTGGTACCGCCGACCGTGCTGCGGGACGGGCCGTTCGGGCCGGGCTCGTGTCAGCTGTGGATCGACGAACCCGACGACGCCGAGCCGCTGGTCGGGTTCGTCCCGGCCGACGCCGTACCACCGCGCTGGTTCCCGATCGCCGCCGCCCGCGACGACGACGGCACACCGTACGCCCTGGCCCACGCCGACGACCCCCGGCTGGCCAGGCTCGCGGTGCTCGACGCGGTGATCAACAATGCGGACCGTAAGGGCGGCCACGTCCTGCTCGGCCCCGACGACCGGATCTACGGGGTCGACCACGGCGTCAGCTTCCACGTGGAGGAGAAGCTGCGTACGGTGCTCTGGGGCTGGGCCGGGCGGCCGTTGCCCACCGACGCCCTCGAGGTGCTCGACCGGCTCGCCGGTCAGGTCCGTGGCCCGCTCGGCACCGAACTCGCCGAGCATCTCACGCTCAGTGAGATAACCAAGTTGGCGGCGCGCATCGACCGGCTGTGCCGACGCGGCCGTTTTCCCCAGCCGTCCCGGGACTGGCCGGCAGTGCCCTGGCCGCCCCTGTGAGCTGAGGCGTTGATCACCCCTGGCTGGCCATGGCCACGCCTCCGGGCTGGTTAGGCTGACGGTCATGGAGTCTTGGGTGGGGCACGAGGTGCCGCGTTTGCCGGGCAGGAGCAAGGCGCTGAGGTTGTACGACTCGGCACGGCAGGCTGTGCACCCGACCGATCCGCCCGGCACGGCGACCATGTACGTCTGCGGCATCACCCCGTACGACGCCACCCACCTCGGCCACGCCGCCACCATGATCACGTTCGACCTGGTGCAGCGGATGTGGCGCGACGCCGGCCACGAGGTGCGGTACGTGCAGAACGTCACCGACATCGACGACCCCCTGCTGGAGCGCGCCGAGCGGGACGGTGAGGACTGGAAGGTCCTGGCCATGCGGGAGACCGCGCTGTTCCGGGAGGACATGGAGGCGCTGCGGATCATCCCGCCGGCGCACTACGTCGGTGCCGTCGAGTCGATCCCGGAGATCGCCGAGAAGGTGCTGGTGCTGCTCAAGGACGACGCCGCGTACCGGCTGGACGACGGCACCGGCGACGTCTACTTCGACATCTCCGCTGCGCCCCGCTTCGGCTACGAGTCCAACCTGTCCCGCGCCGAGATGCTGGAACTCTTCCCCGAGCGCGGCGGCGACCCGGACCGGGCCGGCAAACGCGACCCGCTCGACCCGCTGCTGTGGCGGGGCGCCCGCGAGGACGAACCCTCCTGGCCCGGCGGCGAGCTGGGCCCGGGTCGGCCCGGCTGGCACATCGAGTGCACCGTGATCGCCCTGGCGCTGCTCGGCAACACCATCGACGTGCAGGGCGGCGGCAACGACCTGATCTTCCCGCACCACGAGTGTTCCGCCGCGCACGCCGAGCGGCTGACCGGCGCGGCACCCTTCGCCCAGCACTACGTGCACGCCGGGATGATCGGCCTGGACGGCGAGAAGATGTCCAAGTCGCTGGGCAACCTGGTCTTCGTCTCCCGGCTGCGCGCCGACAAGGTGGACCCGATGGCGGTACGCCTGGCGCTGCTCTTCGGCCACTACCGCGCCGACCGGTCGTGGACCGATGACCTGCTGGCCACCGCGCACCAGCGCCTGGACCGCTGGCGACGGGCCGCCGCCGCCCCTGCCGGCCCGTCCGGGGAAGCCTTCCTGGCAGCCGTACGCGACCGCCTCACCGACGACCTCGACTCGCCCGGTGCCCTGCGCCTCGCCGACGAGTGGGCCGACCAGACCCTGACCCCCTCGCCCGACACCCCCACCGACCCCACCGCCCCCGCCCTCTTCTCCCAAACCCTCGACGCCCTCCTCGGCATCCGCCTCTAACCCTCCCCTCCCACCCGCCATCCCTCGCTCCCTCGCGCCCTCCCTTCCTCGTGCCTTGCGCCTGAGCCGCGTGGTCGAGGACGCTGCCTGCCCTCCGTGCCCGCCCTCGCGCCCTCGCGCTCGCTCGCGCCCTCGCCCCGTCGATCTTGCAGTTTTGGTCGAGGATACGAGGCTTTTGGGGCTTATGTGGCGACAGAAAGTGCAAGATCGGCGGAGGAGGTCGGGGCGCGGGTGAGGGAGGGCCGAGCACGGGCACGGGTGGGAGGGCGGGCGCGGGTGAGGCGAGCGCGAGCGCGGCACGGGGTGAGAGTGCAGGGCGCAGGGCGAGCGCGCGCGAACCACGGGCGCGGGCGAGAGGGTGGGGCGCGGGCTCGGGGGTGAGCGCGGGCCGCAGGTGAGGGGCGGGGGTTAGCCGAGGATGAGGCCTGGGTCGGGGTGGGGGTCTGGGGTGGGGGCGGGGATCTTGTATTCCTCGGTGAGGGTGGTGACCGGGCCGGGCCAGGTGGCCTGGGCGACCTCGATGGGCTTGCGGTGGGCGTCGTACGCCACGTGCAGCAGGTGCAGCACGGGGGTGTCGGGGCGGATCTGGAGGGTTTCCGCCTCCTCCCGACTGGGCTGGCGGGCGGTGATCGTGTCGGTGGCCGTCGCGTACCGTCGGCCGGTGGCCTCCTCGGCTTCCTGGTAGAGCGGGCGGCCGAAGGCCTCGGCGCGTTCCAGGGTGGTGCCGGCGGTGTCGGCGGGCAGGAACCAGGAGGCGCCGACCTCGACCGGTGAGTCCTCGGTACGGACCAGATGCCGGCGGCAGAGCAGCTCGGTGCCGTCCGGTACGCCGAACGCGTCCGCCACCTCGGGTGGGGCGGGGGAGCGGCCCACGGAGACGAGTTGCTGGCGGTAGCGGGCGGCCAGGTCGGTGTGGTAGCCGCGGAAGCCGCCGTAGCGCCCCCGGGACAGCCGGTTGAGTCGTCGCCGGGTGCCGCGGACGTACGTACCGGAACCGGGTTTGGTGATCAGGACGCCCTCGACGCGCAGTTGGTCGACGGCGCGCTGCACGGTCTGCTTCGCCACGCCGAACATCTCGGCGATGGCCGGGATCGACGGTAGGCGCTCGCCGGGACCCCAGTCGCCGCGTCGGATCTGCGCCTTGAGCTGCGCGGCGATCTGTCGGTGCGGGAACTCCGCCGCCCCCGGGTTGATCTGCATCCCGACCCCCTATCAGCTAGGTTCCTAGGATGCCCTACGCGTGGTGATCCGCGCCACCCCGACACTCCAGCGCATCAGGCGCCGGGGGAGAGGTGATCAGAAACAGGCCCCAGGCGGTATCGCCTGGGGCCTGCGAGGAAGGGTGACTACCAGGAGCCGGCGGTGGGGCCGGCGGAACCGCCTCGACGGCGGAGGTACTTCTCGAACTCCTGGGCGATCTCGTCCCCGGTCAACGGGGTGATGCCCGCGTCGCCGACGCGTTCCTCCAGCTCACGGACGTACTCGCCGAGTTCGGCGTCCTGCTCGGCGGCGCTGCGTACCCGCTGCTCCCACTCGGCGGCCTCCTCGGCCAGGTCGGCCATCGGCACCGGCAGGTCGACGACTTCCTCGACCCGGTGCAGCAGGGCCAGGGTCGCCTTCGGGCAGGGCGGGTTGTTGGCGTAGTGCGGCACGTGCACCCAGAACGAGACCGCGTCGACCTCGGCGCGGGTGCAGGCGTCGTGCAGGACGCCGACGATGCCGGTCGGGCCGTCGTACCGGGTCGGGGTGAGCTGGTAGCGCTTGGCGGCGTCGGCGTCGGAGGCGCTGCCGCTGATCGGCAGCGGTCGGGTGTACGGCACGTCGGCCAGCAGCGCGCCGAGCAGCACCACCCGCTCGACCTCCAGGCTGTGGCAGATCTCCAGCACCTGTTCACAGAAGGTGCGCCACCGCATGCTCGGCTCGATGCCCCGGATCAGCACCACGTCCCGCTCGGTGCCCGACGGGCTGGCCACGGCGAACCGGGTGGTGGGCCATTCCACCCGCCGGGTGGCGCCGTCGGACATCGCGATGGTGGGCCGGCTGACCTGGAAGTCGTAGAAGTCCTCCGGGTCGAGCTCGGTGATCGGTCTGGCCTGCCACACCTGTTCCAGGTGCTCGACTGCGGCGGTCGAGGCGTCGGCGGCGTCGTTCCACCCCTCGAAGGCGGCTATGGCCACCGGAGACCGCAGCACCGGCAGCCCGTCGAATTCGGTCACGCCGTCACCTCACCCCGTGCCTCACCGGCGCGACCCAGGCTGGCCCCGGTCGTGCGCCCGTCGTGCATGGTGGTGTCGCTGTAGTCCCTCACATTGGTAGCCTACGTGCCTTGTCCGGACAGGGCCCGCCGGCCGCGCCGGATCGCCACCGACACGCCTCCGGATCGGTACCGACACCCCGCCGGACGCCGGGCGGCTCGCTCCGTCCGATCTCCGGTCCCCCGGGCACAGCGCAGCAGAGTGGGCAGCTGCCATCGACGGCACGATGTGGGATGGCACGCGGCGGTGGTTCAGTTCGTGCCGGAGCGGACTAACCTGACAATGTGCGGACTTCGTTGCTCGATGCGTTGGCAGACCGGATCCTCATCACCGACGGGGCGATGGGGACGATGCTCCAGGCCGCCGACCTGAGCCTGGACGACTTCGATGGCCTTGAGGGCTGCAACGAGATCCTCAACGTCACCCGACCGGACGTGGTGCGCGGGGTCCACGAGGCGTACCTCGCGGCGGGCGCCGACTGCATCGAGACGAACACCTTCGGTGCCAACCTGCCCAACCTCGCCGAGTACGACATCGCCGACCGGATCTGGGAGCTGTCCGAGGCCGGCGCGCGGCTGGCCCGGGAGGCCGCCGACGCGTACGAGACGGCGGAGCGCCCCCGCTGGGTGCTGGGTTCCATCGGCCCGGGTACGAAGCTGCCCACCCTGGGGCACGCCTCCTACGCCAGCCTGCGTGACGCGTACCAGCAGAATGCCGGTGGTCTGATCGCCGGTGGGGCGGACGCTCTGATCATCGAGACCTGCCAGGACCTGCTCCAGGTGAAGGCCGCGGTGATCGGGTCGAAGCGGGCGATGGCCGAGGCGGGCCGGCAGGTGCCGATCATCTGCCACGTGGCGGTCGAAACCACCGGAACGATGCTGCTGGGCAGCGAGATCGGTGCGGCGCTCACCGCGATCGAGCCGCTGGGGGTCGACCTGATCGGCCTCAACTGCTCGACCGGCCCGGCCGAGATGGGTGAGCACCTGCGCTACCTGTCCCAGCACTCCACCGTCCCGGTGTCGGTGATGCCCAACGCCGGGCTGCCGGTGCTCACCTCCGACGGCGCGTACTTCCCCCTCGGGCCCGAGGACATGGCCGAGGCGCTGGAACGCTTCGTCGTCGACTACGGCGTGGCGCTGGTCGGTGGTTGTTGCGGCACCACCCCCGAACACATCCGGGTGCTCGCCGAACGGCTGCGCGACGTCGCGCCGGTGGCCCGTGAGCCGCGTATCGACGCGGGTGTCTCCTCGATCTACCACCACGTGCCGTTCGCGCAGGACGCGAGTGTGCTGATGGTGGGGGAGCGGACCAACGCCAACGGCTCGAAGGCGTTCCGGGAGGCGATGCTCGCCGCCGACTGGCAGGCGTGCGTGGAGATCGCCCGCAGCCAGGCCCGTGACGGCTCGCACCTGCTGGATCTCTGCGTCGACTACGTCGGTCGCGACGGCACCGTCGACATGCGGGAGTTGGCCGGGCGGTTCGCCACCGCCTCCACCCTGCCGATCATGCTCGACTCGACCGAGCCTGCGGTGATCGAGGCCGGGCTGGAGATGCTCGGCGGCCGGTGCGTGGTCAACTCGGTCAACTTCGAGGACGGCGACGGCCCCGACTCCCGGTACGCCCGGGTGATGCCGGTGGTCGCCGAACACGGCGCCGCCGTGGTCGCGCTGCTCATCGACGAGGAGGGCCAGGCGCGTACGGCGGAGTGGAAGGTGCGCGTCGCCGGACGGCTGATCGGTGACCTCACCGAGCGGTGGGGGTTGCGCCGCGCCGACATCCTCATCGACGCGCTGACCTTCCCGATCGCCACCGGGCAGGAGGAGACCCGGCGCGACGGCATCGAGACCATCGAGGCGATCCGGGAGATCGCCCGCCGCTGGCCCGGGGTCAACTTCACCCTGGGCATCTCGAACGTCTCCTTCGGGCTCAACCCGGCCGCCCGGCAGGTGCTCAACTCGGTCTTCCTGCACGAGTGCGTGCAGGCCGGGCTCACCTCGGCGATCGTGCACGCCAGCAAGATCCTGCCGATGTCGAAGATCCCCGAGCAGCAGCGGGAGATCGCCCTCGACCTGATCTACGACCGGCGTCGTGAGGGCTACGACCCGGTGCAGCGGTTCATCGAGGTCTTCGAGGGCGTCGACGCGGCGTCCGCGCGGGCCACCCGGGCCGAGGAGTTGGCCGCCCTGCCGCTCAACGAGCGGCTCAAGCGGCGGATCATCGACGGTGAACGCAACGGCCTGGAGTCCGACCTGGACGCCGCGATGGCCGCCGGCACCGCGCCGCTGGCCATCATCAACGACATCCTGCTCGACGGGATGAAGGTCGTCGGTGAGCTGTTCGGCTCCGGGCAGATGCAGTTGCCGTTCGTGCTCCAGTCCGCCGAGGTGATGAAGACCGCGGTGGCGTACCTCGAACCGCACATGGAGAAGGCCGACGACGGTGGCAAGGGCCGCATCGTGCTCGCCACCGTCAAGGGCGACGTGCACGACATCGGCAAGAACCTGGTCGACATCATCCTGTCCAACAACGGCTACGAGGTGGTGAACATCGGCATCAAGCAGCCGATCTCCGCCATCCTCGACGCCGCCGAGCAGCACCGCGCCGACGCCATCGGCATGTCCGGCCTGCTGGTCAAGAGCACCGTCATCATGAAGGAGAACCTGGCCGAGATGGCGTCGCGCGGGGTCGCGGAGCGCTGGCCGGTCCTGCTCGGTGGCGCCGCACTGACCCGGGCGTACGTCGAGGACGACCTGCGGTCGATGTTCCCCGGCCAGGTGCACTACGCCCGTGACGCCTTCGAGGGGCTGTCCCTGATGGACCGGGTGATGACCGCCAAGCGTGGCGGCGCGCCGGTCATCGATCCCGAGCGGGAGGCGGCCCTGGCCGCCCGGCGGGCCCGCCGCGAACGGCAGCGCGCCATGGTCACCGAGTCCCTGCCGGAGCTGACGGACACCTCGGTCCGCTCCGACGTGGCCGCCGACGTGCCGGTGCCGACCGCCCCGTTCTACGGCACCCGGGTGGTCAAGGGGGTGCCGCTGGCCGACTACGCGGCGCTGCTCGACGAGCGGGCCACCTTCATGGGCCAGTGGGGGCTGCGCGGTGCGCGCGGTGGCAAGGGCCCGTCGTACGAGGAACTGGTGGAGACCGAGGGCCGGCCCCGGCTGCGCTACTGGCTGGACCGCCTGATCGCCGACCAGGTGCTGGAGGCGGCCGTGGTGTACGGCTACTTCCCGGCGTACTCCGAGGGCAACGACCTGGTGGTGCTGGACGAGAACGGGCACGCCGAGCGGGCCCGGTTCACCTTCCCCCGGCAGCGGCAGGAGCGGCGGCTCTGCCTGGCCGACTTCTTCCGCCCCCGCGGCGAAGAATTGGACGTGGTCGCGCTGCAACTGGTCACCGTGGGTCAACCGGTCAGCGAGTACGCGGCCAAACTGTTCGCCCGCAACGAGTACCGCGACTACCTGGAGGTGCACGGCCTGTCCGTGCAGCTCACCGAGGCCCTGGCCGAGTACTGGCACAAGCGCGTACGCGCCGAGCTGACCCTGCCGGACGGCCGTACCGTCGCCGACGACGACCCGACCGACCTGGCCGGCCTGCTCCGCACCGACTACCGGGGCTGCCGGTACGCGTTCGGCTACCCGGCCTGCCCCGACCTGGAGGACCGGGCGAAGATCGTGGAGCTGCTCGGCGCGGAGCGGATCGGGGTGCAACTGTCCGAGGAGTTCCAGCTCATGCCCGAGCAGGCCACCGACGCCATCGTCGTCCACCACCCCGAAGCGAGCTACTTCAACGCCAAGTAGGAGGCAAGGGCGTCACCGGCGCACTGTCGAGCTGAGTGCCTGACCGCAGGCGGTGTGGTCAGGTGTGGTCGCTGCTGTGGTCCGGGATGTCCGCGCGTCGATCGGATCTCACGGGGGTCGGCGGGTCTGGCACACTCACCCGCCGTGACGATCTTTCCTGCTCGTGTGGCGCTGACTGCGGTGGCCGGTGTTGTGCTACCGGTTCTGTTGCTGGTGGGCTGCGCCAGTGATGGGGCGCCGGATGCGACGGCGTCGTCCGAGGCGATTCATGTCGTGCCGGACGACCTCTGCGACCGTGTCGACTACGCGCTCGCCACATCGGCCTTCGACGGCGGGCCGATGCCGATTCCGCCGTTGGATGACGATCGTGGCCCCAACGTCCGGTGCCACAAGGGTTTCTTCGAGGGGGATGAGTTCCGCGGCGGGTTCGTGTTCTTGAAGATGCAGAGCTTTGGTGGGGTGGGCGAGGCTCGTACCGGATTCGAGCGTTCCGCCACCGTGACTTCGGCGGAGCCGTTCGAGGGCGGTTCGGAGATCGTCGCCGATGCGGTCCGTTATCAGCAGCTCCGGGACGATGTCAGGATCGAGATGCTGGACGCCAACGTGATCATGGAGGTCCGGCTGACAGTGGTGAGTTCGGTGAGCGACGAGCAGGCGGCGGCGATGCGGCCGGCAGCGGTCCGGCTGGCGGTGCACACACTGGATCTGATCCGCGCCGGCTGATCACCGCCGGGCTGTTCTCACCGAGACCGGCTGACAGCGGCCCCTGCCCGACGGCCGTACCGCCGCCGCCGATGATCCGACCGACCTGGCCGACTTTGCTGCGTACCGACTACCAGGGCTGCCGGTACGCGTTCGGTTACCCGGCCTGCCCCGACCTGGAGGACCGGGTAACCGCCAAGTGCCGTCATCGCCCGGCCTGAGCTGTACAAACACTGTCCAGATGGGCGCGCAGGCCGTCGGGGCCGTGGTCGGTCAGGTCAGGAGTCGTAGCTCGGGCGGTTCGTGGCTCTGGGCGATCGGCGTGGAGCAGTGCTGGCAGTCGATGGATTGCGGCCGGAGGACGTTCGTCTGGATGGAGAACTCGCCGGCCTGCTCTTGCTGCTGGCAGTAGTACCCGAGGTGGTGCCGGACCCATGGTGTGTGGGTGAGGGAGTGGGCCGGCTGGACTCGGATGGCGTCGTGGAAGGGGCTCCACCAGTAGTCCACGATTGCCCGGAGAGTAGTCCGGTCACGTTCCGTGGTCTGGTCGAACACGGAGATCCTGGCGGCGGTGTAGTGCTCGCCGGTTCCGCGGGCACCGGAGCAGACCGCGCGTTCCGCACCTTGTACGAAAGCTGTCGTACGGTCGATGCGTTCGCAGATGAAGCAGTCCAAGCTGAGGGCGAGCTCGCCGCGCCAGTGCAGATGGTGCAGCGGCGATTCAGGGACGACCAGCACGGTCCGGACTTGAACCGATCTCAGCATGGCTCGATCTTGTCAGCTGTCCCGGCCGCGTCGCGGTCGGCAGCCCCGGTCTACCTGCGCTCGGCGGAACTCGCCAGGCGGGCAGGATGATCGACTCCGTTTCGGCGTAACGGTGGTATCGGGCGCGGGTGGAAGACGCCGTTTCGGCGAAACGGTGGGCGGCCCGCTGGGCGTCGTGGTGGGCGCGGCTGGGACGGGCACCCGGGGTCGTGGTGGGCGGTGGTGGGCGGCCCGCCGGGCGTCGTGGTGGGCCGCGCGGACGGGGGACTGTGGGAGGGCTTCGCCGTTGATGATCATCATGGCTGGCAGGATGTAGATCATGCTCGCGTTGCGCCGCACCCTGACCACGTGGACTGTGTCCGTACCGATCGCTGCCCTTGTGGTGCTCGCGCTGACGTGGAACCAGAAGCTCGACGGCATCATGGTCGTGATCGTGGGCCTGTTCCTGGCCGGCGCGGTCCTGGCGGCGGTGCACCACGCCGAGGTGGTCGCGCACAAGGTCGGCGAGCCGTACGGGTCGCTGGTGCTCGCGGTGGCGGTCACCGTGATCGAGGTGGCCCTGATCGTCACGCTGATGATCAGTGGTGGGGAGAAGACGCAGTCCCTGGCGCGGGACACGGTCTTCGCCGCCGTGATGATCACCTGTAACGGCATCCTCGGCTTGTCGTTGCTGATCGGTGCGCTGCGCCGCCGGTTGGCCGTGTTCAATCCGGAGGGTACGGGTGGCGCGTTGGCCACCGTGGCGACTCTCGCCACGCTCAGTCTGGTGGTGCCGACGTTCACCATAGGCCGTGCCGGTCCGCAGTTCAGCCCGGCCCAGTTGACCTTCGCGGCGGTGGTGTCGCTGGCCCTGTACGCCCTGTTCGTGATGGTGCAGACCGGTCGGCACCGGGACTACTTCCTGCCGGTGGGCAGCGGAGGGGAGACGCTGCCGGAGGAGGTGCACGCCGATCCGCCGTCGACCCGGCAGGCGCTGATCAGCCTCGGGTTGCTGCTCGTCGCGCTGGTGGCGGTGGTCGGGGACGCGAAGTCGGTGTCCCCGGCGATCGAGGCGGGTGTCGCGGCGGTGAACCTGCCGCCGGCGTTCGTCGGGGTGATAATCGCGCTGCTGGTGCTGCTGCCGGAGACCCTCGCGGCTGCCCGTGCCGCCCGCCGTGACCGGGTGCAGATCAGCCTCAACCTGTCGCTCGGTTCGGCGATGGCCAGCATCGGTCTGACCATCCCGGCCATCGCGATCGCCTCGATCTGGCTGGAAGGCCCGCTGCTGCTCGGCCTCGGCGGCACCCAGGTCACCCTGCTCGCGTTGACAGTCATCACCGGCGTACTGACCGTGGTGCCGGGGCGGGCCACCCTGTTGCAGGGCGGGGTGCACCTGGTGCTGTTCGCCGCCTTCGTCTTCCTCGCCGCCAGCCCCTGACACGCCGCAGGATGCCAGACCGGTCGCACGGTGAACCGGTGAGGGCGATACGGCGTACCAGACGGCGAGGGGCATGCCGGTCGTACCGTGGGGGTATGGAAGCTGGCATCGCCGAGGCGGGAGGATGCGGTGGCGGCAGACGGGCGGGAGCGGCGTCGGGGCAGGTTCGCCGGTCTGGTGGTGGCGCTGGTGGCGGCGACCGCGTGCATGGTCGACCCGGTGGGTCAGCCGGGTGAGCCGACCGAACAGCGGGAACCGGCGTCGCCGAGCGAAGAGGTGACCCGGGCCGACGGCACCGACACGGTCGAGGAGTTCCAGGAGGACGTGGAGGTCGCCCGGCGCACCGCCGAGCGCTACTGGGCGGCGCAGTTCGAGGCGTCCGGGAGTTCGTTCCGGCCGATCCGGCAGGTGATCGCCTACCAGCGCGACGGTGAGGTGTCCTGCGGTGGGCAGGAGGTGCCCCGCAACAACGCCGTCTACTGCACGGTCAGTGACTTCATCGCGTACGACATCAACTGGTCGTTCGGGGCGTTCCGGCAGGTGGGGGACGCGTTCGTGTACTACCTGATCGGCCACGAGTACGCCCACGGGATCCAGACCCGCCTCGGGGTCCAGTACAACTTCACCATCCAGCAGGAGTTGCAGGCCGACTGCATGGCCGGGGCGTACCTGGGGGGTTCGGTGGAAGCCGGTTGGCTCACCCTCGACGAGGGTGACCTGGACGAGTTCCGCGAGGGTCTGCTCGCCGTCGGCGACGACCCGGGTCAGCCGTGGTTCGCCGAGGGCTCGCACGGCACCCCGGAGCAGCGCGCCGAGGCGTTCTTCCGGGGCTACGAGCGGTCGCTGTCGGCCTGCGGGCTCGGTTGAGAAAGGTCACCGACCCGGGCGTACGGCGGTGACGGGCTGACAGGATTCACCGGGTACCCGACGCGAGGAGGATCCGGTGACGAGTCACCCCGCCGCCGTGCTGTTCGACATGGACGGCACCCTGGTCGACAGCGAGCGACTGTGGGACGTGGCGTTGGCCGAGCTCGCCGAGACGTACGGCGGCACGCTTTCCGCCGAGGCGCGGCGGGCGATCGTCGGCACCGGGATGGCCGACTCGATGCGGATCCTGCACGACGACCTGGGGCAGCCGCACCGCGATCCGGTGGTCAGCGCGGAATGGATCAACAGGCGGATCCTCGAACTGTTCCGTACCGGGCTGCAGTGGCGTCCTGGTGCGTTGGCGTTGCTGGCGGCGGTGCGGGCGGCGCGGGTCCCGACGGCCCTGGTCACCTCCAGTGGCCGGGCGTTGGTCGAGATCGCCCTGGACACGCTGGGGCGGGACAGCTTCGACGTGGTGGTCTGCGGTGACGAGGTCGAGGCGACCAAGCCGCACCCGGAGCCCTATCTGACGGCGGCGCGACTGCTCGGCGTACCGATCGACAGGTGTGTGGCGATCGAGGATTCGGCCACCGGGGTGGCCAGCGCGGTCGCCGCCGGGGCAGCGGTGCTGGCCGTGCCGGCGGAGGTTCCGCTGGTACCGCGCGACGGCGTACACCAAGTGGAGAGCCTGCTCGCTGCGGACCTGGAGCTGCTGGCCGCCCTGCTCGTCCGCTCCGCCGCCTGACGCCTGCGCCGACGGCCGCTGGATGTTAATAAGGGCCCCCTGTACCGCACCAGGCGTTAACAGGGGGCCCTTCCTTACACCTCAGTCGTGGGCGATGGCGCCCAGGACGTTGATGCGGGCGGCGCGGATCGCGGGCAGGACCGCCGCGATCACGCCGATCAGCGCGGCCAGGCCGAGGAAGACCCCCATCTGACCCCACGGCAGCACCAGGTCGGTGATGCCCTCGTCGCGCAGGGCCTCCACCACGGCGGCGCCCAGGCCGGTGCCGACGACCACGCCGAGCAGCGCGCCGAACACCGAGATCACCACCGCCTCCACCGTGATCATGCCCATGGTCTGCGACCGCTTCAGGCCGATGGCGCGCAGCAGGCCCAGCTCGCGGGTCCGCTCCAGCACCGACAGGGCCAGGGTGTTGATGATGCCGAGTACGGCGATCACGATGGCCAGCGCCAGCAGGATGCGGATCATCGTGAGCAGGCTGTCGAGCTGACCGGCCTGCTGCTCGATGTACGCGTCGAGGCTGACCACGGACACCTCGGGACTGTTGGCCAGCAACGCCTCGACACGCGGCTGCACCTGGTCGACCGCGGTGCCGGACTCCAGCTGGACGAAGCCCTGGATGGGCTGCGGGATGGCGAAGTCGGCGGCCGACTGGGTCGGCACCACCATCTGCACCCCGGTGAACAGCGGCGAGTCGTCGAAGATGCCGGTGACGGTGAAGGTCTGCGCCTCACCCCGGGCGAACTGGATCGGCACGGTCGAGCCGACCGACAGACCCCGATCCTTCGCGGTGTCCGTGCTGACGAGCAGCTCACCGGGCCCCAGCCGGTCGATGGTCCCGGCGGAGGCGGTCAGGCTGTAGACCTGGCGCAGGGCGGCCGGTTCGGTCACCGCTCCGGTGTAGGTGCGCTTGCCGTCGACCAGGGACATGTCGCCGTAGAGGCCGTCGACCAGCCGTACCCCGGGGATCGCCTTCGCCTCGTCCAGCACCGCCGGATCGAAGGTCGGCGGGCGGGGGCCGGACTGCGCACCGGCGATCACCAGTTCCGCCTTGACGGTGTCCTGGGCCAGACCACTGATGCTGCTCTTGGCCGAGTCCAGGATGACGGTGATGCCGGTGACCAGGGCGATGCCGACCATCAGCGCGGCGGCCGTGATCGCGGTACGGCGCGGGTTGCGGCCGGAGTTGAGCCGGCCCAGCTTGCCCGGCACCCAGCCGGAGAAGACCGCGCCGAGCGCCGCCACCACCGGCTTGCTGATCAGCGGCGTCAGCAGGGCCACCCCGATGAAGGCGAACAGCACGCCACCGAGGATGGTGGCCAGCGTGTTGCTGTCGGCGTAGCCGCCCAGGCCGAGGAAGAGCAGGATGGCGCCGATCGCGGTGACCACCGCCCCGGCGATGGTGATCTTCGTCAGCGGCCGGTCCGGAGTGGCGACGTCCTGCATCGCCGCGATCGGGGGGATCCGCGCGGCCCGCAGCGCCGGCAGCAGCGCCGCCAGCACGGTGATCACCAGGCCGACACCGAACGCACCGATCACCGCCGACGCGGGCACCGCGATCCCGGCCAGGGTCATCCCACCGGCGAGGTTGCTGAACAGGTACGCCAGCAGCGCGCCGATGCCGATGCCGGCGGCCAGGCCGAACACCGCGGCGATCAGGCCGATGGCGATCGCCTCCATCACCACCGAGCCGATGATCTGCTTACCGCTGGCACCCACGGCCCGCAGCAGGGCCAGTTCCCGGGTGCGTTGCGCCACGATGATCGAGAACGTGTTGAGGATCAGGAAGGTGCCGACCAGCAGCGCCACCGCGGCGAAGCCGAGCAGGATCCGGTTGAAGAAGGACAGGCCCTCCTTCAACCCGGCGGCGGCGTCGGCGGAGAGCTGCTCGCCGGTCTTCACGTCGTAGGCGTCGCCGACCGCGGCGGCCACCGAGTCGCGCAACTGCTCGTCGGAGACGCCGGTGGCGGCGGTGGCCACGATGTTGGTGTAGACGTCCGGCTCGCCGAGCATCAGTTCCTGCGCGGCCGGTGTGGTGAACATGATCTCGTTGGCGCCGCCCATGGAGTCCCGGTCGCCGCTGTAGCCGAAGATGCCGACGATGGTGAAGTCCTTGCGGGGCTGGAGGGTGAGCACGCCCACCCGGTCGCCGACGGCCACGTCGGCCGTGGTCGCCAGACCCTTGTTGATTACGATTTCGTCGTCGGCCTGCGGCTCGCGGCCCTCGCGCAGCTGCACCAGGTCGCTCTCGCCGACCCAGTTGCCGCCGAGCTGCGGCGGACCGAACGAGGCGACCACCTTGCCGTTGCTGCCGATCAGCCGGGCACCGTCGGCGGCCACCACACCTGTCGCCTCGGCCACCCCGTCGACCGACTGCACCGTCTGCAGAGCGGCGGCCGGCACCGGCCCGGCGAGCTGCGGGCCCTCCAACTCGTTGCCCTGCACCTTCGGCTTGGCGGCGACGCTGACGTCGACCTCTTCGTAGGCGTCGGCGAAGATCTGGTCGAAGGTGCGCCCGAGGGTGTCGGTGAGCACGAACGCACCGGAGACGAACATCACGCCCAGCACCACGGCCAGGCCGGACAACATCAGCCGGACCTTGCGGGCCAGCAGGCTCTTCAGTGTCGCCCGGAACATCAGGGAGCCACCTCGGTCAGGGTGTCCAGCTTCTTCATCGTGTCCAGTACCGTGTCGGCGGTCGGCTCGATCAACTCGGAGACGATCTGCCCGTCGGCCAGGAAGACCACCCGGTCGGCGTACGCGGCGGCGGTCGGGTCGTGGGTGACCATGACGATGGTCTGACCGTGCTCGCGTACCGAGTTGCGCAGGAAGTTCAGCACCTCGGCGCCGGCCCGCGAGTCCAGGTTGCCGGTCGGTTCGTCGGCGAAGATGACCTCGGGGCGGGCCACCAGCGCCCGCGCGCACGCCACCCGCTGCTGCTGGCCGCCGGAGAGCTGCGCCGGCCGGTGGTCGAGCCGGTCGCGCAGCCCGACCGTGTCGATGACGATGTCGTACCAGGCCTGGTCGGGCTTGCGGCCGGCGATGGAGAGCGGCAGCAGGATGTTTTCCTTGGCGGTCAGCGTCGGCAGCAGGTTGAACTGCTGGAAGATGAAGCCGATCTTGTCGCGCCGCAGCTTCGTCAGGCCGGCGTCACCGAGACCGGTGACCGTCGTGTCGCCGACGTGCACGGTGCCTCGGGTGACCGTGTCCAACCCGGCCAGGCAGTGCATGAGCGTCGACTTGCCGGAGCCCGAGGGGCCCATGATCGCAGTGAACCGTCCGCGCTCGAACTCGGCGCTCACCCCCCGCAGCGCGATGACCTGAGCCTCGCCGCTGCCGTACACCTTCCACACGTCGCTCGCCCGGGCTGCGGCCTCTGCCGACCGGCCTGTCGTAGCGGTCACGTTATAACCTCTCCGTCGCTGTTCAGATCGTGCCGCCCTCCCGTGGATCTCGGCACGAGTTCCATCATCTGCGCCGTGTGCCGGCGATCCCTACGACTCCTGGGGGAGTGGGTGCGGATTTCCGGCTGCGGGTAGTCCCCCACCCGGGGTCAGGGTTATCCCGGATCAGCGCTGTGAGCAGCGACGAAGCTCGTCACCACACGATAATCCGCGACTGCGGCCCCCGCGAGAGACAACCGTTCTCGGTGCAGGCCGTCACGGTAGGTGACGGATGCAACGGTCACGTTACGCCCCCGGCCGGACCAGACCCGACTCGTACGCCAAGACCACCGCCTGCACCCGGTCGCGCAGCCCGAGCTTGGTCAACACGTTCCCGACGTGGGTTTTGATGGTGGTCTCGCTGACCGACAGGGTGCGGGCGATCTCGGCGTTGGACAACCCGCGGGCCACCTGCCCCAGCACCTCCCGTTCCCGGTCGGTGAGCGTGCTCAGCGCCTTCGGCGGTGACGCTGCGGGATCGGGCAGCACGTCGGCGAAGCGGTCCAGCAGCCGCCGCAGGATGCGCGGGGCCACCACCGCGTCGCCGGCGGCCACGGTACGGATCGCGGTGATCAGATCCTCGGCGGGCACGTCCTTGGACAGGAATCCACTCGCCCCGGCCCGCAGCCCACCCACCACGTACTCGTCGAGTTCGAAGGTGGTCAGGATGAGCACCCGGACCGGCAGCCGGGCGTCGACGATCGCCCGGGTGGCGCTCACCCCGTCCATCCGCGGCATCCGGATGTCCATCAGCACCACGTCGGGCAGCAGCCGGCGGGACAACTCCACCGCCTCCGCGCCGTCGCCGGCCTCGGCCACGATGTCCAGGTCCGGTTCGGCGCCGAGCACCATCCGGAATCCGGTACGCAGCAACGGCTGGTCGTCGGCGAGCAGGATGCGCACCGGGCGGGTCGTCGACGGCGTCGGATCGGTCATCTCATCCTCCGGGGTCAGGGTGCCGCAAAGCGGGTCTCGGGCAGTGGTTCGACCGGAATGCGCGCGTACACCCGGTAGCCGCCGCCGGCGCGGGCCCCGGTCCGCAGGACACCACCGTAGAGGGCGACCCGCTCACGCATCCCCACCAGGCCGTGCCCGACCCGCTGCCGGTCCGGTGACGGCCCTCGACCGGTGTCGGTGATCTCCACCTCGACGGCGTCACCGGGGTAGCTGACGTGCACCTGCGCGGTGGCTCGGCCAGCGTGCTTGAGGGCGTTGGTCAGTGCTTCCTGCACGATCCGGTACACGGTCAACGCCACGCCCTGCTCCACCGGCCCCGGCGTGCCGGTCACCGCGAAGGTCACCGGCAACCCGGCCTCGCGGACCTGTTCGACGAGCATCTCGATGCCGGCGAGACCGGGCTGGGGGGCCAGGTCGGCGGCCGGCTCGGCCTCGGTGCGCAGCACGTCCAGCAGCCGCCGCAGCTCCCGCAGGGTGGCCCGGCTGGTCTCCTCGATGGTGGCGACCGCCTCGTCGGCGGCCTTGGGATCGCGGGGCAGCACCCGCCGGACCCCGGTGGCCAGCACCCCCATCACGCTGACGTGGTGGGCCACCACGTCGTGCAGTTCCCGGGCGATGCGTCGCCGCTCGTCGGCGACCGCCTGCTCGGCCAGGGCGCGCTGGTTGGCCTCGGCGACCCGGGCCCGTTCCCGCAGCGCCGCCGTGGTGGACCGGCGGGCGTGCACCGTACGGCCCACGGAGAACGACACGATCCCGACCAGCAGGTTGTTCGCCACCACGTACGCCGCGCCGACCTGCGGCAGGCCCTCGGTGGGCAGCAGGGGCGCCAGCACCGCCACCGGCACCCACAGTGCCACCGCGGTCGCCAGCGCCGGGCGTATCGGCTGGCAGGCGGCCACGGTGTAGGTGAGCACGACCAGGGTGAGGCCCTGGGTGGCCGGCACCACCTCGATCACGACCGGCAGGGCCAGCGACGCCAGCGCGGCCAGCACGGCGAGCCACGGCGCGATCCGACGCAACAGCACGGGGCTGGCACAGAGCAGGCTCCAGCCCAGCGCCTCCGGCAGCGACCGGGGCCAGAACTCCCGGGGGGACAGCAGGGTGAACAGCGCCTCACCCAGCACCAGCCCGACGGTCAACAACGCGTCGCCGGCCAGCGGGCGTGCCCGTAGCCACTGCCTCAGCTGCCTACCCATGCCCCGACGCTAGCCGCCCATGCCGGCGAGAGATCATCTCGGATGGTGAGCTGCCTCTCCTTCCTGAGGAGGAGAGCTACTCGTCCGCGCCCGGGGTGGCGGGGCGGGTGCGGGCGTCGCGCAGCGGATCCGCGCCGGGCAGGTGCTCGGGGAAGGGCGGCGGGGTGCCGCCGTAGCTCGGACAGAGCGCCTGGTGGCTGCACCAGTCGCAGAGCCGGCTCGGCCGGGGCCGGAAGTCCTGGGCGGCGGTGGCCTGCTCGATCGCCCGCCACAGCGCCACCACCGTGCGTTCGAAGCGCACCAACTCCTCGGCGTCCGGGGTGTAGTCGCACACCTCGGCGTCGCGTAGATAGAGCAGCCGCAGCACCCGGGGCACCACGCCCCGGGTGCGCCAGAGCACCAGCGCGTAGAACTTGAGCTGGAACAACGCCCGCGCCTCGAACGCCTCGCGGGGCGCACCACCGGTCTTGTAGTCCACCACCCGCAGCGCGCCGTCGGGTGCCACGTCGAGCCGGTCGAGGTAGCCGCGGATGAGCAACTCGTCGTCGATCACGGCGGAGATCAGGCTCTCCCGCTCGGCCGGCTCCAGTCGGCGCGGATCCTCCACCGAGAAGTAGCCCTCCAGCAGGGCCGCCGCCGAACGCAGGAACTCGACCGCGTCGACCGTGCCGTCGTCGGTGAACAGCCCGGCCAGCTCCGGCTGCTCGGTGACCAGCCGGTCCCACTGCGGCGCGACGAGGTCACCGGCAGCCTGCGGGGTGCGCCCGGCCGCCGGCAGGTCGAACAACCGCTCCAGCACCGCGTGCACGAGCGTGCCGCGCGCCTGCTCGACGGTGGGCCGCTCGGGCAGCCGGTCGATGCTGCGGAACCGGTAGAGCAGCGGGCAGGTCTTGAAATCTGCGGCACGCGACGGTGACAGCGAGGCCCGCACCGTCGGTGGCAACGGGGTCGAAGTCGGAGCCTGCTGGGCGATCACCGGATCCGCGGTCATGCCGTGGAAGACTAGGGCACCGGTACGACAGGGCGGCCGCCGCCGCACCGAAGGTGATCTCCCGCCGCGTAGCATCGACTCGGTGGAGCAGAGCAGGCAGTCACGGCCGGGCCGGCGTCCCGGCCTGCAGGTCGGTCGGATCTTCGGGGTGCCGCTGTACCTGAACGCCTCGATCCTGCTGCTGGCCGTGTTGATCATCGTGCTCTACGGCGAACTGGCCGGCCAGCGACTGGCGCTCTCGCCGGCCCTCGGCTACCTGGTCGGCGCCGGCTTCGTGGTCTCGCTGCTCGGCTCGGTGCTGGCCCACGAGCTCGGCCACGCGCTGACCGCACGACACTTCGGCATCGGTGTGCGGGGGATCACTCTCGAACTGCTCGGCGGGTACACCGAGATGGACCGGGACGCGCCGTCGCCTCGGGTGGACCTGCTGGTGTCGCTGGCCGGGCCGGCGGTCTCCGCGCTGCTCGGCGTGGCCGCCGTCGCCGCGACCGTGGCGCTGCCCGACCGCACTGTGGCCCACCAGCTCGCCTTCCAACTGGCGGTGAGCAACGTCATCGTCGCCGTGTTCAACAGCCTGCCCGGGCTGCCGCTGGACGGTGGGCGGGCGTTGCGGGCGGTCATCTGGGCGGTCACCCGGGACCGGCACCGGGCCACCGAGGTGGCCGGCTGGGTCGGCCGGGTTCTCGCCGTGGCGACCGTGGCGCTTGTCGGCCTGCTCTACGCCGCTGACCTGCTGAGTCTGCTGGCGTTGCCGCTGACCGCCCTGGTCGCGCTCACCATCTGGCACGGCGCCGGACAGTCGATCCGGTTGGCCCGGATCGGCCGGCGACTGCCCCTGATCGACCTGGCCCGGCTGGCCCGGCCGGTGTTCGCCGTACCCACCGCCACCCCGCTGGCCGAGGCCCAGCGCCGGGCCGACGAGTCGGCCCCGGACAGGCCGGTCGCGCTGCTGGTGACCGACGCCGCGGGTCGACCGGTGGCGGTGGTCGACCCGGCCGCGGCGGCGGCCGTGCCGCCGCACCGCCGGCCCTGGCTCGCCGTGGACGCGGTCGCCCGCGCGGTCGCCGACCTGCCGCGCATGTCGGTGGCCACGGACGGGGAACGGGTGCTGGAGACGGTGCAGGCACACCCGGGCGCGCAGTACCTCGTGACGGCAGGCGAAGATGTCGTCGGCATCCTGCACATCGCGGATCTGGCGCACCTGCTCGAACCTCACCGGAAGATGAACACGTGACCGTGACCCACTCCGACCCGGCCACCCCGGGCGACGCCGTGCCCGCCGAGACCCCGGAGCTGCCCCCGGTGCACCGTGGGCCGTTCCGGCCCGGTGACCGGGTGCAGCTGACCGATCCCAAGGGCCGGATGCACACGGTCACCCTGGAGCCGGGCAAACAGTTCCACACCCACCGGGGCATCCTGGCGCACGACGACCTGATCGGGCTGCCCGACGGCAGCGTGGTCACCACCTCCGGCGGCGGTACGGCCTTCCTGGCGCTGCGCCCCCTGCTGTCGGACTATGTGCTGTCCATGCCCCGCGGCGCCCAGGTGATCTACCCCAAGGACTCGGCGCAGATCGTCGCGATGGGCGACATCTTCCCCGGCGCCAAGGTGCTCGAGGCCGGCGCCGGCTCCGGCGCGCTGAGCTGCTCCCTGCTGCGCGCGGTCGGCACCAGCGGCGAACTGCACTCCTACGAGCTGCGCGACGACTTCGCCCAGATCGCCCGGCGCAACGTCGAGGCGTTCTTCAACGGGCCGCACCCCGCCTGGCACCTGCACGTCGGTGACGTCGGCGAGTGCACCGAGACGGGTTTCGACCGCATCATCCTGGACATGCTGGCCCCGTGGGAGAACCTCGACATGGTCGAACGGGCGCTGCTGCCCGGCGGGGTCTTCATCGGCTACGTCGCCACCACTCCGCAGCTGTCCGAGCTGGTCGAGGCGCTGCGGGAACGGGGCGGCTGGACCGAGCCGCGGGCCTGGGAGTCGCTGGTGCGCGACTGGCACGCCGAAGGGCTCGCGGTACGACCCGACCACAGGATGATCGCGCACACCGCGTTCCTCGTCTCCGCGCGTAAGCTCGCCCCCGGAGTGACCGCGCCGCCGCGCCGGCGCAAGCCCAGCAAGGGCACCGAGGCGTACGTGCAGCGCCGGCAGGCGCTACGCGAGGCGGAGGCGGCCCGACAGGCGAGTACGGCGTCGCAGACGCAACCGGACACGACGCAGGAGACGGGCAGGCCGTGACGGCGGAATGGGGCGGCTGGCAGTGAACGGGCTGAACCTGGATGCGGGTTGGCGGTGGCCGGGGGTGGCCGCATGAGTCGGCCCGGTTTCGGCGGCGGTGACCTGCCGGCGGTCTTCCCCGACTGGTCGCCCTACACCGACCTCGAATCGGCGGCGCGGGCCTACCTGCGTGACCCGGACGTCGCGTTGGAGGCGCTCGGCGGTGTGCTGCGGGGGGCCTCGGTGCTCGGCTTCACCCTCGAACGCTTCGTCAACGAGGTCAACGGGGTGTGGCAGGAGGTCGTCGTCTGCGACGGCAGCCGGCTGGTGCTCTGGCACGGCGAGGACGTGCCGCCGGGGGAGGGCCCGCCCGGGTCGATGACCTCGTCGCTGCGGGTGGTGCCGGTCTCCTCGGTCACCGAGGTCGGCTGCCGCCGTCGGCTGTTCCGGCACGACAACGGCGAGATCCGGGTCGACAGCATCGACGTGTACCTGCTGCTGACCTCGCTCGACGAGACCCCGCCCAGCGAGGAGACGGCCGGCGGGCCGCGCCACGACGCGCTGCGCTTCGGCAAGACCCTCGACGACGGTGGCGCCGGGCAGATCGCCCGGCTGGAGGAGTTCGCCCGCCTGGTCGCCTCGGTGGTCGGTCGCCCGCTGCTGTGAGTGGTCGGTCGCCCGCTGCGGTGCGGCGGGCGGGCTCAGTCCTCGGCGTCGGGGCCGGCCACCTCGACGCCGTCGCTGGCGCGGACGACGTGGATGCACTCGCCCGGGCACTCCCGCGCCGAGTCGATCACCTCGAGGCGCAGGTGCTCCGGTACGCCGACGCGGGCGCCCGGGGCCTGCTGGAGCTCACCGTCTGGGCCCTTGACGTACGCCAGGCCGTCGACGTCGAACTCGAAGACCTCGGGCGCGTACTGCACGCACAGCCCGTCGCCCGTGCACAGATCCTGGTCCACCCAGACCTGCACCTCGTCGGTCGCGACCTCGGCCACCGGTGCACCCCCCATGTTCTCGCGTCCCACCCCCCGACGGTACCCGAATGCCCGTACCCGCCCGCCAACCCACCCTTGGCGATCAAGCTTCGGTGACGGGCGCGTTGCGGAGGACCGAATCGGGCTCATAGCGGCTAGTGTTAGGTCAGAACGTTCAAGCCCCCCGGGGAGGTGGGACGTGGCACGCAGCGACGACGCGGACTCGCGCGCCGCACGGTGGGAGAAGGAGGCCCACGATCTCTCCACGCAGGTCGCGTTCCTTCAAGAGGAACTCGCTCTGGTGCGGCGCAAGTTGACCGAAAGCCCCCGACACGTGCGGCAGCTCGAAGAGCGACTGTCCGCCACCCAGGCGCAGTTGGCGCGGCTGACCGAGAACAACGAGCGGCTCGTGAGCACCCTCAAGGAGGCTCGCGCGCAGATCGTGACGCTCAAGGAGGAGATCGACCGGCTGGCCCAGCCACCCAGTGGCTACGGCGTCTTCCTGGCCAGACACGACGACGGCACGGTGGATGTCTTCACCGGCGGGCGCAAGCTGCGCGTGGCCGTCTCGCCCTCGCTCGACGTGGGTGAACTTCAGCGCGGCCAGGAGGTCCTGCTCAACGACGCGCTCAACATCGTGGACGCGTTCGGCTACGAGCGGGTCGGCGAGGTGGTCATGCTCAAGGAGATCCTGGCGGGCCCCGAAGGCGCGCCGGGTGACCGGGCACTGGTGGTCTCGCACTCCGACGAGGAACGGATCGTGCACCTGGCCGAGACCCTGATCGGCAGTGCGATCCGGGCCGGCGACTCGCTCATGATCGAACCGCGCTCGGCGTACGCGTACGAGCGGATTCCCAAGAGCGAGGTCGAGGAGCTGGTGCTGGAGGAGGTGCCCGACGTCGACTACAGCGACATCGGTGGCCTGCACTCCCAGATCGAGCAGATCCGTGACGCGGTGGAACTGCCGTTCCTGCACGCGGACCTGTTCCGTGAGCACCAGTTGCGTCCGCCGAAGGGCATCCTGCTCTACGGCCCGCCCGGCTGCGGCAAGACGCTGATCGCCAAGGCGGTCGCCAACTCGCTGGCGAAGAAGATCGCCGAGCGGCGGGGCGAGGAGAAGCACACCAGCTTCTTCCTCAACATCAAGGGCCCGGAGCTGCTCAACAAGTACGTCGGCGAGACCGAGCGGCACATCCGGCTGATCTTCCAGCGGGCCCGGGAGAAGGCCGGCGAGGGCACGCCGGTCATCGTCTTCTTCGACGAGATGGACTCGGTCTTCCGGACCCGTGGCTCCGGTGTCTCCTCCGACGTGGAGAACACCATCGTGCCGCAGCTGCTCAGCGAGATCGACGGCGTGGAGGGTCTGGAGAACGTCATCGTCATCGGCGCCTCCAACCGGGAAGACATGATCGACCCGGCGATCCTGCGTCCGGGGCGACTCGACGTCAAGATCAAGATTGAGCGTCCGGACGCCGAGGCGGCCAAGGACATCTTCTCCAAGTACATCCTCTCCGGTCTGCCGCTGCACGCCGACGACCTGGCCGAACACGGCGGAGACGCCCAGGCCACCGTCGCCGCGATGATCGACGCGGTGGTCCTGCGGATGTACTCCGAGACGGAGGAGAACCGCTTCCTGGAAGTCACCTACGCCAACGGTGACAAGGAAGTCCTGTACTTCAAGGACTTCAACTCCGGCGCGATGATCCAGAACATCGTCGACCGGGGCAAGAAGATGGCCATCAAGGAGTTCCTCACCTCCGGCCGCAAGGGGCTGCGTCTGCAGCACCTGCTCGACGCCTGCGTCGACGAGTTCCGCGAGAACGAGGACCTGCCCAACACCACCAACCCCGACGATTGGGCCCGCATCTCCGGCAAGAAGGGCGAGCGGATCGTCTACATCCGTACGCTCGTCTCCGGGGGCAAGGGCACCGAGGCCGGTCGCTCCATCGAGACCGCCAGCAACACCGGCCAGTACCTCTGACCGCTACCGCAGGGCCCGTGACGGTGTCGTCACGGGCCCTGCGTCTGCGTGCGGCACCGCGCCACGTCAGGCACAAGTCGGGCGGCAGGGCTAGACTCCGGACAACCCTCCTCGTATGCAAGGATTTCGCGTGCCCGCCGAGCAGCGCACCCTGGCCCCGCCGATCGTCCCGAGTCTGACCGCCAGCCCTGACAAGCCGTACCGTCGATGGAACCTCGCCGTGCTGGCCGCGCTGCCGGCGGCCTGGCTGCTGCCACTCGCCGCGGTCGCCCTCGACGCCCGCTGGCTGCTGCCCCCGCTGGTGCTGATCGCCACCGCCAGCCTGCTGCGCGGCGGTCGTACCCTGCTCGACCGGCTGTTGCTGGCCACCATCCTGCTGGTCTGCCTCACCACCGCGGCCGGTCTGCTCTTCGCGGTCTGGCCCTGGGGGATGAACCCGGTGGCGGTCAGCGGCACCGCCCTCACCGCCCTCGTGCTGACCGCCCTGATCACCGGGCGGCGTCCCACCCTGCCGCGCCCGGCCTGGCCCGACCTGCTGCCCGTCATCGGCACCACCGGCCTGCTCTGGTATCTCGCCCAACCCCTGCTGCGCGCCGGCGACCTGGGCAGCCGGCTCAGCATCCTCCACCGCGGTGAGGACTACCTGCGGCACCTGAGCCTGGTCGACGTCATCGGTCGACACGGCGGCTACCTCTTCGTCGACCCCGCCGCCGTCCGCGACGACCTGTTCTCCGCACTCGTGCACTACCCGCAGGGCTGGCACCTGCTCGTCGCCCTCCTCGACGGCCACCGCACCCCGCCCGGCGGCGGGCCGGCCGGCGCAGCCGCCGTGGAGCCGTTCCTCTGGTGGAACTTCGCCACCTTCGGGCTGCTGGTCCTCGTCCTGCTCTGGGCCGCACAGCGGCTCCCCGGCCCGCTGCACCCGCTGAGCCGCCTCGTGCTGACCGTCGTGGTCGGCGCGCTCGTGCTCGGCAGCCAGATGCCCCGGATGCTGGTCTCCGGATACCCCACCGAGACGCTCGGACTGACCCTCACCGCCGTGCTCGCCGTGCTCGTCGCCCGGCCGGTCGGCGCACCCCGGGAACACTTCCTGCTGCTCGGTGCCCTGCTCGTCGGCATCGGCTACACCTACTACCTGTTCCTGCCCGCCGCCGTACTCCTCGTCCTCGGGTCGCTGCTGGCGCGGCGGCGCGAGGTACGCCGACTGCGCGGCACCACGCTCGTCGTCGGCCTGGCCACCGCCACGCTCGCCCCGGTGCCGATCCTGCTCGGCGTGTTCCGTGCCAACCAGACCGAGTCACTGGCCGCCACCGTCGGGCCGGACCTGACCGAGACCTGGCTCGCCCTCGGCGGCCTCGGCGCGTTCGTGGTGCCCGCCCTGCTGGTGCACGCGGTACGGCGCGGGCGGGCCGATCCGGCCTGGCGACGCTGGCTGTTCGCGCTGCTGGTCAGCGTGGTGCTCACCCTGGCCATCGGTCAGGCCAGCATCAGCGTCGGTGGTCAGGCCGGCTACTACTTCAACAAGGCCGGTCACCTCACCACCGTGCTGCTCATCATCGGCACCGCCGCAGTGGTGCGGCTGCTGCCGGTGCCGACCCGGGGCCGTCCGCTGCGCACCGCCGTGGCCGGTCTCACCGCCCTCACGGTCGCCGCCGCCACCGTCTGGTTCGCCGGGGTCACCGGCGGGCAGCGCAGCCTGCTCGTGGTCACCCCGCAGAGCTGGGCGCAGCGCTGGGTCCACCAGGACCTCGACCGACCCGGCCGGGCCGCCGCCGTGTGCGAGCAGGTCCTCCAGCGCTACCCGGCCGCCGACGGTGTCACCACGCTCATCCTCGACCGCCGGCCGTACCAGTCCTACCTGGCGAACATCTGCGTCTCCACGCTGCAGGGCACCACCGCCCAGACCGAGGCCGGCATCTACGAGATGGTCTTCGTCGAACCGGGCCGGACCTGGCAGATGCTGCACCGCGTACCCGGTGAGATCCGGCTGGTGGCGGTCACCGACGGGGCCCGGGTACGGACCAACAGGATCCTGCGCGCCGTGCCTGAGCTGGCCGACCGGGTGAGCATGGAGACGATGATCATTGATGATCCGCCGAGCTGATCCCCGCGACTTGCGACGCACCGACCACCACGGCAGGCCCCCGTGCGCTCACATGCCGACTACGCTCGGATGTGACGGGGATCGGTCGGGCAAGCGAAGCGGGTAGGTCGATGAGCGTAAGACGGATCATGGGCACCGAAGTCGAGTACGGCATCTCCGTGCCCGGTCAGGCCGGGGCCAACCCGATGGTCACCTCGTCCCAGGTGGTGAACGCCTATGGCGCCCGCCCGGAACTGAACCGGGGCGGTCGGGCGCGCTGGGACTACGAGGAGGAATCGCCACTGCGCGACGCCCGGGGCTTCACCTACTCCGGTGCGGTGTACGACCCGGCCGAGGCGCTCGCCGACGAGGACCTCGGGCTGGCCAACGTCATTCTCACCAACGGGGCTCGGCTCTACGTGGACCACGCCCACCCCGAATACTCCACTCCGGAGGTCACCAACCCGCGTGACGTGGTCCGCTGGGACAAGGCGGGGGAGCGGGTGATGGCGGAGGCGGCGCGTCGGGCCGCCACCATTCCCGGCACCGCACCGATCCACCTCTACAAGAACAACACCGACAACAAGGGCGCCAGCTACGGCGCGCACGAGAATTACCTGATGCGCCGGCAGACGCCGTTCGCCGACATCGTGGCGTACCTGACACCGTTCTTCGTGACCCGTCAGATCGTCTGCGGCGCCGGTCGGGTCGGCATCGGGCAGGACGGCGGCCAGAACGGCTTCCAGATCTCCCAGCGTGCCGACTTCTTCGAGGTCGAGGTGGGGCTGGAGACCACCCTGAAGCGGCCGATCATCAACACCCGGGACGAGCCGCACGCCGACGCCGACAAGTACCGCCGGCTGCACGTCATCATCGGCGACGCCAACCTCTCGGAGATCTCCACGTACCTCAAGGTCGGCACCACCGCGCTGATCCTGACCATGATCGAGGAGAAGGCGCTCGGCGCGGACCTCGGCATCGCCGACCCGGTCGGTGAGCTGCGTGCCGTCAGCCACGACCCGTCGCTGACCCACCGGATGCGGTTGCGCGACGGCCGCCGGCTCACCGCGCTGGACGTGCAATGGGCCTACCTGGAGCGGGTACGCGCCTTCGTCGAGGACCGCTACGGCAGCGACGTCGACGAACAGACCGCCGACGTGCTGGACCGCTGGGAGTCCGTGCTGGACCGTCTCGGCCGCGACGTGATGCTCTGCGCCGACGAACTCGACTGGGTGGCCAAGCTGCGCTTGCTGGAAGGGTACCGGGAGCGGGAGAAGCTCGCCTGGGGCTCGCACAAGCTGCAACTGGTCGACCTGCAGTACTCCGACGTACGGCCGGAGAAGGGGCTCTACCACCGGCTGGTCTCCCGGGGCGCGATGAAGACGCTGCTCAGCGACGAGGAGAGTCGCTCGGCGATGACCGAGCCGCCGGAGGACACCCGCGCCTACTTCCGGGGCCGCTGCCTGGCGCAGTACGCCTCCGAGGTGGTCGCCGCCAGCTGGGACTCGGTCATCTTCGACGTCGGCCGGGAGTCGCTGGTGCGGGTGCCGATGATGGAGCCGGAGCGCGGCACCAGGGCGCATGTCGGGGCGCTGTTCGACAGGTGCGCCAGCGCCAAGGACCTGCTGGAGAGCCTGACCGGCGGCTGAGCGGCCGATCCTCGGTGTGGTTGTCGCCGCGTGCGGTTTCCGTACCGGCGCGCGTGAGGGATTCGTCGCTCCCGCGAGGTAAGTTCATCGCAGGGAGATCGTGGAGGAGGCAACAGTGGCCACTCGTGACAGCGGCGGTCAGTCGCAGTCGGGCAAGTCCCGCCAGGGCGAAGAGGTCGAGGACGTCACCGTCGAGGCGAACCCGGAGGTCGCCGAGCGGCACGCCGAGATCACCGAGGACGTCGACGACCTGCTCGACGAGATCGACTCCGTCCTCGAGGAGAACGCCGAGGAATTCGTGAGAGGATACGTGCAAAAGGGAGGTCAGTGAGCATACCGGTTTAAATTGGACATGGCGGGAATGCGGGACGACGGAAGCGGTCAGCTTCGCTGCCGTGACTGCGGTCAGTGGAAGGCGCCTGAGGAATTCTGCTCGAACAGCAAGCGTCCCAATGGTCGAGGTAGCTACTGCAAGCCATGTTTCAACATCCGGTCGAAGGCCAGTTACGCCAAACGGGTGAAGCTTCAGCATGGCCGGGAAGTGAAGCCAGCCCGAGAGGTGCCTGACGGGCACCGATTCTGCGCGGACTGTGGCAGCGTCAAAACGCTTGCCGAGTTTCCCCGCAACCGCGCCGACAGTTCGGGCTACGCCACCTACTGCAAGCCCTGCCACAACACCCGAACGCGTGAGACGAAGCAGCGGCTCTACGGTGGGACCCGCGAATACCACCTGCGGCGTCGCTACGGGATCGGGCAGGCGGAGTTCGCCGAGCTGTTGGCCGAGCAGGGTGGGGTCTGCGGGGTGTGCGGTGACCCCGATCCGGAACATGTGGACCACGATCATGCCACCGGGTGGGTGCGCGGGATACTCTGCTTCAACTGCAACGGTGGTCTTGGCCAGTTCCGTGACAGTCCCACGAGGCTGGCCAGGGCCATCACGTACCTGAGAGGAACCACGTGGCAGCGGGTTTTGATCCATCCGGGCGTCTACCAGATGTGTTCACCAACGCGGGGACGTCCTCCTTCACGTCGTTTCTGAGCAAGGTGGCCCCCGAGATGCTGCCCGGCCGCCGGCCGCTGCCCCCGGGTATGGCCGCCGACCTGGCCCCACACGCCACCACGATCGTGGCCATCTCCGCGGCCGGTGGCGTCGTGATGGCCGGCGACCGGCGGGCCACCATGGGCAACCTGATCGCCCAGCGGGACATCGAGAAGGTGCACCCGGCCGACGCGTACTCGCTGGTGGGCATCGCCGGCACCGCCGGCATCGGCATCGAGCTGATGCGACTGTTCCAGGTGGAGTTGGAGCACTACGAGAAGATCGAGGGCGCGATGCTCTCGCTCGACGGCAAGGCCAACCGGCTCGCCTCGATGATCCGGGGCAACCTCGGTGCCGCGATGCAGGGGCTGGCGGTGATCCCGCTGTTCGCCGGGTTCGACCTGGCCGCCAAGGACCCGGCCCGGGCCGGTCGGATCTTCAGCTTCGACGTCACCGGCGGCCCGTACGAGGAGACCGGCTACGACGCGATCGGCTCGGGATCGCTGTTCGCCCGGTCGGCGTTGAAGAAGCGGTTCCGGGCCGGCCTGTCGATCGACGACGCGGTGCGGTTGGCGGTGGAGGCGCTCTACGACGCCGCCGACGACGACACCGCCACCGGTGGCCCGGACCTGACCCGGCGGATCTACCCGGTGGTGATGACCGCGACGGCGGAGGGAACGCACCGGCTGACCGACGCGGAGACGTCGGTGATCGCCGAGAGCGTCGTCGCCGGCCGGATGGAGAACCCGGGCGGTTGAGCCGGTCCCGCATCCCACCTGATCGCAGTTGCCCAGCACAGCGCCTGAAGGAGAGCCGCCGCCGTGGCCATGCAGTTCTACGCCTCGCCCGAACAGATCATGCGCGACCGTTCCGAGATGGCCCGCAAGGGCATCGCCCGAGGACGCAGCGCGGTGGTCCTGAGCTACGCCGGCGGGGTCCTCTTCGTTGCGGAGAATCTCTCCAGCACCCTGCACAAGGTCAGTGAGATCTACGACCGCATCGGGTTCGCCGCGGTCGGCAAGTACAACGAGTTCGAGAACCTGCGCCGCGCTGGGGTGCGGATGGCCGATCTGAACGGGCTCAGCTACGACCGGCGCGACGTCACCGGTCTGGCCCTGGCCAACGCGTACGCGCAGACCCTCGGTGCCATCTTCACCGAACAGTCCAAGCCGTTCGAGGTGGAGATCTGCGTGGCCGAGGTGGGTGCCACGCCGGAGGAGGACTCGCTGTACCGGCTCACCTACGACGGCTCGGTCAACGACGAGCCCGGCCGGATGGCGATGGGTGGCCAGTCCGAGGCGATCGCCGGGGTGCTGAAGTCGAACCACCAGCCGGACATGTCGCTCGGCGATGCGGTGAAGGTGGCGGTGCAGGCGCTGAGCAGCGTCGGTGGTGAGGGCGGTGCCGCCCGGACGATAGCAGCCAACCAGCTGGAGGTGGCGGTCCTGGACCGCAGCCGGGTGGGGCGTACCTTCCGGCGGATCACCGGCGCGACGCTGACCGCGCTGCTCGACGGCGGCGCGGCGGGTGAGGCCGCCGACGAGGACCGGGCGAAGACCCCGACCACGCCGACCGAGGAGGCCCACAAGCCGACCACCTCGGCGGGCTCGGCCGACCTGGAGGACAAGCCCGGCAACCCCTCCGAGGCCTGACCCCCCCACACCGGTCCGGCCGACCCGACTCGGCCTGATCACGCTCTGCGCGGCGCTCGGCAGCTTTCTGCTGCCGAGCGCCGCACCCTTTGTCGGCCTACCCGCCCGGCCCAACACCCACCCAGACCCGCTCTGTACGCCCGAACGACCCCTCCACGCGACTCGGCCCTCCACGCGGACTCGACTCGGCCCTCCACGCGCTGCCGGCACGGACAGCGCTGGCTCGTGGGGTGAGCTTCACGAGCGGCGTCCACACTGCGCTGCCGGCACGGACAGCGCCGGCTCGAGGGGTGAGCTTCACGAGCGGCGTCCACACTGCTCCCGGAGCCCTTTGCTCTGCTTCACCCCACGCACTGATTTCGCGTCGGAGTTGATGCGTGGGTTGAAGCAGAGCAAAGCGCGCGGGAAGTTGTGCGTCGGTTGAAGCAGAGCAAAGGGCGCGAGGGGAGGCAGGGCGGGCGGGAGGAAGGTGGTGTGGCGAGCCGCTCGGTTCAACCGATGGCCGGCCCGGCACGGCCCGGGCCGCGCCGAGGTCGGGTCGGGGGCGGGCTGGGTCAGGGGCGGGTGAGGAGGGGGCGGACCAGGGTCCACCAGGCGGCGGCGATGGCGTTGAACACGCCCATTCCGGGTGGGGCGTCCACGTTCGAGGGTGCCACCCGGGCGGTGATCAGGTGGGCGAGGGCGCCGTCGCCGACTGTGCGTTCGGACTGGAGTTGGCGGCGGCGGGTGCGTACCCAGGTGCGGTGCTGCCACAGCCAGGCCCAGCCGCGTACCTTTTGTCGGCCCCAGCCGCCGGCGAGGGCGGCGGCGAGCATGGCGGCCTCGGTGAGCAGCAGCATCGGTGCCAGCAGCGTCAGGGTCCGTCCCTGGTAGGCGGTGAGCAGGGTGATCAGCCGGTTGCGTTCAACCAGGTAGAGCTTGAGAGCGTTGCGGGAGAACTCGTAGTGGTGGCGGACCACCGCGTCGGGCACGTACTCCAGCCGTAGGCCACGGTGCCACAGCCGGAGGCTGAGTTCGGTGTCCTCGTGGTAGGCGAAGTACTCGGTGGCGAAGCCGCCCAACTCCTCCCAGCGTTCCCGGCTGATCACGAAGCAGCAGCCGCTGAGCGACGGTACGGCGGTGCGGCGCGCGTGGGCGGTGGCCGGCTCGCCGTTGCCGCCGGCCCAGGACAGGCCGGTGAAGTGCAGCGGGTTGCCGGAGGTGTTGATCAGCTCGGGGTTGTCGGCGAGGCGGATGGAGGCCATCGCGGCACCCACGCCGGGTTCGGCGGCCACCGCGGTGACCTTGGCGAGGGCGTCGGGGGCGACCACCGCGTCGGAGTTGACGAAGGCCAGCCAGTCGCCGCCGGCCTCGGCGGCGCCGAGGTTGCAGCCGCCGGAGAATCCGGTGTTCTGCTCCGGGCGGATCACCCGTACGCCGGGCAGGCCCTTGACCACATCGATGCCGTCGCTGGTGCACCCGTTGTCGACGACGATCAGTTCCACGTCGACGCCGGTGCTGGCCAGCACCGCCTGCGCGGCGTCGACCAGCCAGGGTTCGGGGCCGTAGGCGAGCATCACCGCGGTCACTCGGGCCGGGCTCATCGGACACCTCCGGGGGCGGTCGCGGGCAGCGTCACCGCGACGGGTGGGTTCGGGTCGGACTGACGACGACGGCGGCGCAGCAGGGCGAGCATGACGGCGGCGACCACCATCGAGCCCACGGTGTAGCCGAGTTCGACCCGCAGGGCGACCGACAGCGGGGCCAGGGTCGCGGCGGCCAGCGCGGCGACGCCGAGGGTCCAGGCCACCGCCTGGGCGCGGTGCCGGTCGCGGGCCAGCAGCGCCTGGCCGAGCACCATCGCCCACAGGTACGCCTGGGTGGCCACGGCGAGCCAGGCGAAGTCGCCGTGGCCGAGGATCGCCGGCGCGTCGAAGAGGGCGGTTACGAGCCACGGCCCGAGCAGCACGGTCAGCACGCCGCCGCCGACGCCCAGGGCGGTGACGACCGCCAGGGCGCGCCGCAGCAGACCGCCGAAGGCCGCCTCGTCGTCGGTGGCGGCGGCGGTGGACAGGCCGGGCAGCAGTGCGGCCTGCATCGAGCCGAAGACGAACAGCGGGATGCGGACCAGCACCAGCGCCGACAGCAGCGCGCCGGCGGTGGCGACGTCGTCCGGGGCCAGCAGCCGTACGTTGATCACACCGACGTTGACCACGACCTGCGACAACAGGCTGGAGACGGTGAGCAGGGCCAGCCCGCGTAGCAGCGGCGGCCAGGGCATCGGCGTCCCACCCCCGACGGCGCGGGCCACCGGCGGGGCGGTGAGGGCGACCGCCAGCAGCGGCGCGGCGACCAGCACGAAGGCGTACGCCACGGGAGAGTCGACCCCGGCCGCGGCGAGCGCGGCCACCCCGCCGATGCGCAGCCCGCCGTCGAGCCCGAGTTGGCTGCCGTACCAGGTGAACTGGCCCAGCCCGGAGAGCACCCCACGGGTGGTGTGCGCCAGCGCCAGCGCGACCAGCGCGCCGACCAGCGTGGCCACCATGGCGCGGTCGCCGTCGAAGAGGCGCTCGGCGAGGGTGTCGGTGGCGGCGGTGACGGCCAGGACGAGCAGGGTGAGCACGGCGGCGGCGACGGTCGCGCCCCGCGCCAGCACCGGGCCCGGTGGCAGATCACGGGTACGCCGGGCGGCGACCAGCCGGGCGACCTCCTGCTCGACCGGCAGGAACACGCCGATGCCGACGGTGAAGACGATCGACCAGAGCACCGACAGCGACGAGTAGTCGCCGGGAGTGAGGGTGTGCCCGGCCACGGCCAGATGCACGTACGAGGCCAGTCCCACCAGTGCCAGCCCGGCACCGACGGGGACGGTGCCGGGTGGGACGAGGCGGAGCAGTCGGCGGATCACCGGCGGATGAGCGCCAGGGTGAGGACCGCCAGCGCCCGCCCGAGGTAGATCATCGCCTTGGCGGGGGAGTGGCTGGGGGTGCCGGCCATGCGCCGTCGCATCGCCACCGGGACCTGCTGGATGCGGTAGCCGCGGCGGGCGGCGTGCACCAGCGTCTCGACCGTGTCGCCGAGGTACTCCGCCGGGTACCAGCGGGCGAACATCTCGATCATGCGGCGGTTGGCGGCGCGGAACCCGGAGGTGGTGTCGGTCAGGGTGGTGCCGGCCAGGCCGGACAGCACCATCGACAGCATGCCCATCGCCCAGCGGCGCGGTCCGCGTACGGCGTAGTCGCCCTCACCGGCGAACCGGGCCCCGATGACCAGGTCGTAGTCGTCGAGCAGGTCGACCAGCTTCGGCACGTACCGGGGATCGTGCTGCCCGTCGGCGTCGATCTGCACCGCGACGTCGTAGTCGTGGTCGTGGGCGTAGCGGTAGCCCAGCCGCATCGCCCCGCCGACCCCGAGGTTGTACGGCAGTCGGGCGACGCGGGCACCGGCTGCCGCGGCGACGGCGGCCGTACGGTCGGCCGATCCGTCGTCGACGACCAGCACGTCCACGCCGGGCAACTCGCCCCGGATCTCGCGGACCACGTCGGCGATCGAACCGGCCTCGTTGAGCGCCGGGATGATGACGAGCAGTCGTTTGCCGTTAACCATCGCGGCTCACCAGTTCCTGCCGGTCGGCCCGTTCCGCCCGGTCGGCCTCGACCTCGGCGCGGAGCAGGGCGAACTCCTCGGCCAACGTCCGGGTCTCCTCCTCCAGGGCGCTGACCTCCCAGCTGAGGTGGATGCAGACCAGCAGCAGGAAGACGATGCCGAGGAAGAGCACCAGAGAGACGCCGGAGGCCACGCCGACCAGGTCGGCCACGCCGTCGAGCAGCCGGGGGAACAGCGACAGCGGGATCACCACGAACAGCAGCCCGAGCCAGAGCATGCCGTACTTCTCCCGCAGCTGCCGCCGGCGCAACAGCTCGACGATCGTGGCCAGCAGGACGAGTCCGGTCAGGCCGGTGACCAGGGTGAGCTTCATGCGACCTTCCACGGGGAGGGTGGAGCGGCGGGGGTGAACGCTTCGGTCAGCGTGGTGTGCCAGTCCGGCAGGGGGGACAGGCCGGCCTCGGCCCATCGGCCGTGCCGCAGCACACTGTACGCCGGTCGCGCGGCGGGACGCGGAAACCGACTGCTGGTGGTGGGTCGGATCCGGTCGGGGTCGAGCCCGTGCAGGGCGAACACCGCCCGGGCCAGGCCGTACCAGGTGGTCTCGCCGGTGCAGGTGCCGTGCCAGATGCCGGGCCGCGCCCGGCCGTCGCGGGCCGCCTCGGCGAGCCTGACCAACTGCTCCGCCAGCGCGTACGACCAGGTGGGTTGGCCGCGCTGGTCGTCGACGACGTCGAGGAAGTCGCGCTGTTTGGCCAGGCCGAGCATGGTGGTGACGAAGTTGCGGCCGTGGGTGCCGTACAGCCAGGCGGTACGCACCACGTGGCCGCGGTCGGGCAGCAGCCGGCGCACGGCCTGTTCTCCGACGAGCTTGCTGCGACCGTACGCGTTGACCGGGGCGGTCGGCGCGTCCTCCGGGTAGGGGGTGTCGGCGTCGCCGGCGAAGACGTAGTCGGTGGAGACGTGCAGCAGGTACGCGCCGTGGGTGGCGCAGGCGGTGGCGAGATGGGCCACGGCGGTGCCGTTGACCGCGGTCGCCGCCGCCTCGTCCTGCTCGGCGCCGTCGACGTCGGTCCACGCGGCGGCGTTGAGCACCACGTCGTGCCCGGCCACCGCGTCGGCGACGGCCGCCGCGTCGGTGACGTCGAGTTCGGTGCGGGTGACGGCCGTCACCGTGTGGTCGGGGTGCCCGGCGAGCACCTCGACGGCGTCCCGCCCGAGCATCCCGCCGGCACCGGTCACCAGGAATCTCATCCGGCCGACGCCTTCCGCAGCGGCTCCCACCAGGAGCGGTTGTCGCGGTACCAGTCGACGGTGTCGGCGAGGCCTTCGTCGAGACCGACCGTGGGCGCGTACCCGAGCTCCTTGTTGATCTTGCTGATGTCCAGCGAGTAACGGCGGTCGTGGCCCTTGCGGTCGGCGACCAGGGTGACCCGGTCCCAGTCCGCGCCGCAGGCCTGCAACAGCCGGCCGGTCAGCTCCTTGTTGGTCAGCTCCGTGCCGCCGCCGATGTGATAGACCTCGCCGGCCCGCCCGCCCTGCTGGACCATCGCCACGCCCCGACAGTGGTCGTGCACGTGCAGCCAGTCCCGCACGTTGCCGCCGTCGCCGTACAGCGGCACGGTGCGGCCGTCGAGCAGGTTGGTCACGAACAGCGGAATGACCTTCTCGGGGTACTGGTAGGGGCCGTAGTTGTTGGAGCAGCGGGTCACCACCACGTCCAGGCCGTGGGTGCGGTGGTAGGCCAGGGCGAGCAGGTCGGAGCCAGCCTTCGACGCCGAGTACGGCGAGTTCGGCGCCAACGGCCAGTCCTCGGTCCACGAGCCCTCGGCGATCGAGCCGTACACCTCGTCGGTGGAGACGTGCACGAACCGGCGCACCCCGTGCCGCAGCGCGGCGTCGAGCAGTGTCTGCGTACCCAGCACGTTGGTGCAGACGAACGGCCCGGCGCCGGAGATCGAACGGTCGACGTGCGACTCGGCGGCGAAATGCACGATGACGTCTTGCCCCGCGACGACCTCGTCGACAACCTCGGCGTGACGGATGTCACCGTGTACGAACCGAAGTCGGGGGTCGTCCGCCACCGGCGCCAGGTTGGCCCGGTTGCCCGAGTAGGTGAGCGCGTCGAGCACGGTCACCTGGGACGGCTGGATCGGGGGCACCCCCTCGGCGCTGCCCCCGGGTGCGCCCAGCAGCATGCGCACGTACTCCGAACCGATGAAGCCGGCGCCGCCGGTGACCAGGATCCTCACGGGTCCGGAAGTCTACGCGAAACACCCGCATTCGCCTCCGCTCGCGCCCGCGTGCCGGTTGCGGCGGGTGTCGGTACGCTCCCCGGGTGCGTGGAATATTGCTGGCCGGTGGCACCGGATCGCGGCTGTGGCCGATCACCCGGGCGGTGTCGAAGCAGCTGATGCCGGTCTTCGACAAGCCGATGATCTACTACCCGCTCTCCACTCTGGTGATGTCCGGGGTGCGCGAGATCCTGGTGATCACCACGCCGGAGGAGCAGGCCCAGTTCCAGCGGCTGCTCGGCGACGGCAGCCAGTTCGGGCTGCGGCTGGAGTACGTCGCCCAGCCCCGGCCGGAGGGCATCGCCCAGGCGTTCGTGCTCGGCGCGGACTTCATCGGCGACGAGGGGGTGGCGCTGATCCTCGGCGACAACATCTTCCACGGCGTCGGTCTCGGTCGACAGCTCGCCGCCGCCGGTGACCCGGTCGGCGGACGGATCTTCGCCTACCCGGTGGCGAACCCGCAGGCGTACGGGGTGGTGCACTTCGCCCCGGACGGCCGGGTGCTGTCGATCGAGGAGAAGCCGGACCAGCCCCGGTCCCGGTACGCGGTGCCCGGCCTGTACTTCTACGACAACCGGGTGGTGGAGATCGCGCGTGGCCTCACTCCCAGCAGCCGTGGCGAGTTGGAGATCACCGCGGTCAACGAGGCGTACCGCCGCTGGGGTGAGCTGTCGGTGACCGTCCTGGACCGGGGCACCGCGTGGCTGGACACCGGCACCTTCACCTCGCTGATGCAGGCCGCCGAGTTCGTCCGGGTGATCGAGGAACGGCAGGGTATGAAGATCGGCTGTATCGAGGAGGTCGTCTGGCGGGCCGGGCTGATCGACGACGACCAGCTGCGGGCCCTGGCCGAGCCGCTGACCAAGAGCGGGTACGGCGACTACCTGCTCGACCTGCTCGCCGGTGATCGTCACGAGCTGATCAGCCCCGGAGAGGTGCGATGAAGCTGCGACAGTTGGGCATCGAGGGCGCCTGGGAGATCACGCCACAGCAGCACGGTGACTCCCGGGGACTGTTCCTGGAGTGGTACCGCTTCGACCGGCTCGCCGAGGAGGTCGGTCATCCGCTGCGGCTGGCCCAGGGCAACCTGTCGGTCTCCGCCCGCCACGTGGTGCGCGGCATCCACTTCGCCGACGTGCCACCCGGCCAGGCGAAGTACGTGACGTGCGTGCGCGGCGCGGTCCTGGACGTGGTGGTGGACCTGCGGGTCGGCTCGCCCACCTTCGGCCAGTGGGAGAGCGTGCGCCTCGACGACGTGGACCGGCGGGCGGTCTACCTGGCCGAAGGGCTCGGCCACGGCTTCTGCGCGCTGACCGACGACGCCACCCTGAGCTACCTCTGCTCGACCACCTACAACCCGACGGCCGAGCATGCGGTGCATCCGCTGGACGAGGAACTGGGCATCGAGTGGCCGACCGGCACACCGCTGCTGTCCGCCCGCGACGCCGCCGCGCCGAGCCTGGCGCAGGTGCGCGCGGCGGGGCAGTTGCCGCAGTACGAGACGTGCCGACGGTACGCCGCCGAGCTGGACGCCGAGGCGCCCGGCGGGTGCTGACGTCGCGAACGCGGCAAGCGTACGTGTCACGACAGTGACGAATCGGGGCTCCGTACGGCTAATGTCTCATCATGGAACGGCGAATCTTCGGTCTGGAGACCGAGTACGGCGTCACCTGCACCTACCGTGGACAGCGCAGGCTGTCCCCCGACGAGGTTGCCCGGTACCTCTTCCGCCGGGTCGTGTCCTGGGGCCGGTCGAGCAACGTCTTCCTGCGTAACGGCGCTCGGCTCTACCTGGACGTCGGCTCGCACCCGGAGTACGCCACCCCGGAATGCGACTCGGTGATCGACCTGGTGGCCCACGACCGGGCCGGTGAGCGCATCCTGGAAGGGCTGCTCATCGACGCGGAGAAGCGGCTGCACGACGAGGGCATCGCGGGCGAGATCTACCTGTTCAAGAACAACACCGACTCGGCCGGCAACTCGTACGGCTGCCACGAGAACTACCTGGTCTCCCGGCACGGGGAGTTCGGCCGGCTGGCCGACGTGTTGATCCCGTTCCTGGTCACCCGGCAGTTGATCTGTGGCGCGGGCAAGGTGCTGCAAACTCCACGCGGTGCGGTGTACTGCCTGTCGCAGCGCGCCGAGCACATCTGGGAGGGGGTCTCCTCGGCCACCACCCGCAGCCGTCCGATCATCAACACCCGCGACGAGCCGCACGCCGACGCCGAGCGGTACCGCCGGCTGCACGTCATCGTCGGCGACTCCAACATGAACGAGGTCACCACGCTGCTGAAGGTCGGCAGCGCCGACATCGTGCTGCGGATGATCGAGGCCGGGGTGGTGATGCGCGACCTCACCCTGGAGAACCCGATCCGGGCCATCCGGGAGGTGTCGCACGACATCACCGGCCGGCGGAAGGTGCGGCTGGCCTCGGGCAAGGAGATCAGCGCCCTGGAGATCCAGCAGGAATACCTGGCCAAGGCGACCGAGTTCGTCGAGCGCCGGGGCGGCGACCAGACCGCCAAGCGGGTGGTCGAGCTGTGGGGCCGGGTGCTGCGGGCGGTGGAGACCGGCGACCTGGAACCGGTCTCCCGGGAGATCGACTGGGTGACCAAGCTGCGGCTGATCGAGCGCTACCAGCGCAAGCACGACCTGCCGCTGTCGCACGCCCGGGTGGCGCAGATGGATCTCGCCTACCACGACCTGCGTCGGGGTCGGGGCCTCTACGCCCTGATGGAGCGGCGCGGCGACGTGGACCGGGTGGCCACCGACCCGGAGATCTTCGAGGCGAAGGAGACGCCGCCCCAGACCACCCGGGCCCGGCTGCGCGGGGAGTTCATCCGGCACGCCCAGGAGAAGCGGCGGGACTTCACCGTCGACTGGGTGCACCTGAAGCTCAACGACCAGGCGCAACGCACCGTGCTCTGCAAGGACCCGTTCCGGGCGTACGACGAGCGGGTCGAACGGCTGATCGCCAGCATGTGACCGGCTGCACCGGGCCCGTCCACCGCGGACGGGCCCGGGTAGGCTGGCCGGACCATGTTTCCTTCCGAACCTCCCACCCAGGGCGCCCAGCGGCAGAGCTGGCTCGAACGCCGTCGCGACAAGGTCCGCGCCGAGATCGAGCGCAATCGCCGAGGCGAGTACACCGTCCCGACCTGGGTGCTGGCGGCCGCGCTGGCACTGATCGTCGGCGCCTGGCTCGCCTTGATCATCCTCGCCTGAGGTGTAAGGAAGGGCCCCTTGTTAACGCCTGCGGTAGAGCAGGGGCCCCCTGTTAACACGTACGCCCGGTCGGCTCAGGCCGCTCCAGGGCCGAACAGGCGGGCGGCGTGCCGACCGGCTGCGGCGGCGGCCAGGAAGTAGGCGTGATCGGCGTCGAGCCCGCGGCCCATCGTCGACAGCGGCACCGGACTGCGCCGTAGCGCGGCGTCCAGCCCGGCGGTGTCCACCCGCAGCACGGTGTGCCGGTCGGCGAGCGGCGCCAGCGCGGCGTCGACCTCGGCGGCCAGCGCCGGGTCCAGACCGTCGGGGACCACCAGCTCCGCGCGGGCCAGCGCCACCCGGCCGTACGCGGTCAGGCTGTGATGCGACACGCCACGGTGCCTCGGCCGTGGGTCGGCGTCGGAGATGCGCAGCGAGCCGACCGGCCGGCCGCCCAGCGTGGCGACCGCGTTGACCGCCTCGCCCACCGCCACGCCGGAGAAGCCCCACCGGGTACCGGTGCCCAGGTTGCCCGGGCCCTGCGCCACCACCGCCACGTCGGCGTGCAGCACGTGCCGGGCGGCGAGCAGGCCGCTGTGCAGGGTAGAGGCTTCCAGGTCACCGCCGAACGCCTGCCCGACGCTGATCGTGCCGACCAACTCGTCGCGCAGGGCGGACAGCGTCCGGGAGAACCAGGCGGGCAGCGCTCCGCCGTCGGTGAGCAGGTACGCCACCCGGGCCTGCGGGGCGTCGGCGCGGATGCCGGCGAGGATGGCCGGCAGCGCCGAGTGCAGGTCGGCGGTCACCACCGGTAGGCCGCCCAGATCCTCGGCGGTGGCCAGCACCTCGTGATGCGGTGACGCCTCCTCGTCGACGCCGAGCAGGATCGGTTGCAGCGGGGTGTACCGGGCCTTCACCAGATGGCCGGCGTCGCGACTGTCGACCGCCTGCGGCGGATCCGGCGGCAGCCGGTCCGGCACCGCCACGACCAGGGCGTACCCGCCGGTGCCCAACCCCATCAGCAGCGCCCCGGCGTTGAGCAGCACCCGGTCGCCCACCTCCGGCACACCCACCAGCTCCGGGTACGCCAACGCCCGCATCGACGTCCCGTCGACGAGCGTGACATCCAGCTCCACGGCCCCCGCCCACCGCCGCCGTATCCCCGCCACCGTCCCCACCCGCCACCGCACCATGCCCCGCACGCTAACCCACCCCCACCCCACCCCTCCGCCACCCCACCCCCACCACGCCCGCCCACCGCCCCCGCGATCTTGTACTTCTGGTCGGGGCATAACCTGTCAAAAGGGGTGAGTTGGCGACGGAAAGTGCAAGATCGGCGGGGTTGGATGAGGGAGGGGGTTCAGGTGTCGGCGGGGGTGCATGGGTGGGGCGGGTTGGCTGCTAGCGTCTACGGGGTGTCGCGCAGCCGCACCGAACGCCTGGTCAACCTGGTGATCTGTCTGCTGTCTACGCGGCGGTTCCTGACCGCCGCGCAGATCGCCGCGACCGTGCCCGGTTACGAGCACGATCCGGACGATGCCCGTGAGCACGAGGCGTTCCAGCGCAAGTTCGAGCGGGACAAGGCCGAGCTGCGGGAGTTGGGCGTACCGCTGGAGACCGGCACGGCGAGCGCCTTCGACACGGAGCCGGGATATCGGATCGCCCGCAGGGAGTACGCCCTCCCGGAGATTCCGCTCAAACCCGACGAGGCCGCCGCGGTGGGCATCGCCGCCCGGCTGTGGCAGCACGCGGGGCTGGCGGCCGCCGCGTCGTCCGGCCTGGCGAAGCTACGCGCGGCCGGCGTCGACGTGGACCCCCATGCCACCCTCGGGCTCGAACCGATGGTCAACGTCGATCCGGCGTTCGCGCCGCTGACCGCCGCCGCCCGGGACCGGCGCGAGGTCCGCTTCGACTACCGGGTACCGGACCGGGACGCACCCGATCACCGTCGACTCCAGCCGTGGGGCGTGGTCTGCTGGCGGGGACGCTGGTACGTGGTCGGCCACGACCTGGATCGTGACGCCACCCGCTGTTTCCGGCTGTCCCGGGTGGTCGGCCAGGTGCGCGCCACGGGTACCGCAGGCGCCTATCAGCCGCCCGTCGGTGTCGACCTGATCAGCCACGTGGCCCGCTGGTCCGGCCCGACCGAACACGCCGGACGGGCCACCGTGCTGGTGACCCCCGGGCGGGCCGCCGGGCTGCGTCGGGTGGCTGTCGAGGCGACTCTGGGGCCGGAGGCGGACCGCCTGGTCCTGCCGTACACCGACGTGGACCTGATCGCCGGTCACCTGGTCGGCTACGGACCCGAGGTGCGGGTGCTGGACCCACCGGAGGTGCGCGACGCGGTCATCCAGCGCCTCAAGGAGATCGCCGCCCACCACGACCTCCCGCCCGTCGTCCCGGTACGCGCGAGGAGTGAGCTTGCGAGCCCCGCAGTCGCGAACGGAAGGTTTGATCGGTGAGCGCGAAGGCTGGCACGCGGACCTCGGCCGACCGGTTGGCGCGGCTGCTCAACCTGGTGCCGTACCTGCTCGCCCGGCCCGGCATCGAGATCGCCGAGGCGGCCGGCGATCTCGGGGTGACCGAGCGGCAGTTGCGGGAGGACCTGGAGCTGCTCTGGGTCTGCGGTCTGCCGGGTTACGGTCCGGGCGACCTCATCGACATGGCCTTCGACGGCGACCGGGTGACCATCACCTACGACGCGGGTATCGACCGGCCGCTGCGGCTCACCCCGGACGAGGCGCTCGCCCTGGTCGTCGCGCTGCGGATGCTGGCCGAGACCCCCGGGGTGGCCAACCGGGAGGCCGTCGAGCGGGCCCTCGCGAAGATCGAGGATGCCGGCGGTGACCTGGTGGCGGCGCCGGTCGAGGTGCGGTTGCCCGGTGACGCTCGCCGGGTCGAGCAGTTGCGGGCCGCGGTGGAGGGTGGGCGCGCGTTGCGCATCACCTACTACACGCGGGCGCGCGACGAGACCACCGAGCGGGTGATCGACCCGCTGCGGATGCTGATGGCCGGTGGTCGGGCGTACGTCGAGGCGTGGTGTCGGCGGGCCGAGGCGGTACGGCTGTTCCGGGCCGACCGCATCGACGCGGTCACCGAGTTGGACGAGCCGGCCGTGGTGCCGCCGCAGGCCCGCCCCCAGGATCTCAGCGAGGGCGTGTTCCGCCCCTCGCCGGATCTGCCGTTGATCACGTTGCGGATCGGTCGGGGCGAGCGGTGGATCACCGAGTACTACCCGTGCGAGCGGGTGGAGTCCGACGGCGAGCGGTGGGTGGTCTCGTTGCGGGTCACCGACCTCGGCTGGGCCCGGCGGTTCGTGCTGGGCCTGGGTTCGGAGGTCACCGTGCTGGCTCCGGCGGAGCTGGCCGAGCAGGTCCGGGACACGGCGGTGGCGGCCCTGGAGGCGTACGCGACGCCGGTGCTGCCCGGCGCGGACCCGGCGGCGACAGTGCCCAGGCAGTAGGCTGACGCCGTGCTGAAGTGGATCGTGCTCGCGCTGGTGCTGGTGCCGTTGGTCGTCCTCGCGCTGGCGGTCCGTCCGCTGCTCGCCCGGTTGCCGCAGCTGCGTCGGGCCGCGGTGCGCCTGCAACGGCGGGCCGACGAGGCGACGGCGTTGCGGGTGGCCGCGGAGAGCCTCCAGCAGCGGGCCGAAGGAGTGCAGGGGCGGCTGGAGACGACCCAGCGTCGCCTCGCCGTGATCAGGGCCCGCCGAGGCGACTGAGCTGGGGTGCTGTGGATGTGGGCCGCCACGCCGATCGTCAGCGCAGCGGGACCGGCTTTCCGGTGCGAAGATCGGAGTCAACTAGTTGACGAGACACTTGCGGGTGGCTGAGACTTCACCCGCCGGAACGGATCCACCACCGCCCCGGTGGGTGGCAACAGCCCGTGTCGCACGTACGATGGGCTGCGGAACCACCCCCGTTGACACAAGCGACTGGAGCTTCACATGGGTGCCCTCAGGCCCTGGCACATCGCCGTACTCGTGGTCGTGATGATCCTGCTCTTCGGCGCGAAGCGGCTTCCGGACGCGGCGCGTTCCCTGGGCCGCTCGCTGCGCATCATCAAGGCCGAGACCAAGAGCCTGGCTGACGACGACGACCGCGACCTGGCCGGCAAGGCCGACGCTCAGGCCGGCTACCAGCCGCTTCCGCCGCAGCCCCCGCAGCAGCAGCCGTACCAGGGCACGGTGCAGCAGCCGGTCGTCGACCCGGTGCAGCGCGTCCGCGACAACTGAGCGACGGGCCCGACCACCGTGGCCTTCGCCCTGCGTAAGCGTGGCCCGAGCCAGTTCGAACGGGCCGCCGACGGCTCGATGACGCTCGTCGAGCACTTCCGCGAGCTGCGTACCCGACTGTTCCGGGCGTCGCTGGCGATCGTGGTCGGGCTGATCGTCGGTTACCTGCTCGCTCAGCCGGCCTTCGACCTGCTGGCCCAGCCGTACTGCCGGCTGCCCGGCATGACTGTCGACGGCGAGTGTCAACAGTTCCTGATGCTCGCGCCCGCCGACGGCTTCATCCTCAAGCTCAAGCTGGCGCTCTGGATCGGGCTCATCGTCGGTGCCCCGGTCTGGTTGTTCCAGCTGTGGGCGTTCATCGCGCCCGGCCTGCACCGGCACGAGCGCAAGTGGGCGTACGTCTTCGTCACGATCGCGGCGCCGCTGTTCGCTGCCGGCGCGGTGCTCGCCTACTTCGTGGTCGACAAGGGCCTGGCGTTCCTGATGGAGGCCGGTGTCACCGGCACCGATCAGCAGCTCGAGGTGACCCGCTACATCAGCTTCGTCACCACCATGATCCTGCTGTTCGGGGTGGCCTTCGAGTTCCCGCTCACCCTGCTGATGCTCAACTTCACCGGGGTGGTGAGCGCCAAGCGGCTGCTGAGCTGGTGGCGGGTGGTGGTCTTCATCTGCTTCGCGTTCGCGGCGGTGGCCACGCCCGACCCGGGTCCGTTCGGGATGACGCTGCTGGCGCTCTGTCTCAGCCTGCTCTACTTCATTGCGGTCGGGGTGGCGTTCCTCAACGACCGGCGCAAGGGCCGCGGCAAGGAGGTCTACGCCGGCATCGGCGACGACGAGGCCTCCCCGCTGGAGGTCGACCGCGAGCAGGTGGCGGCGGGACAGCCGGTGGAGGCGGTCAGCCCGATCGAGCCACCGGAGCCGGTCGCCGCGCCCAAGCCGATCGAGCGGCGCTACGACGACGTGACCTGACGGTCGTCGAGGTGGCCCGTCCGCGCGAGTGATGCAGCGGGCGGGTCGCCCTGTCTGTGGCAGCACTCCGCCACGACGGGCTCCTAGCGCATGGCGTGCTGACTGTCAGCGATGGAGTCGGTAATCCGTCATCGGGCCTACTCGGCGCAACAGGCGGGTAATGACGCCTTAACGATGTGTTGTCGCACTTCGACGAGGAAGGTCGTCCTGCGAAGAATCCGGCCTACCGCTGTGCCGCCCATGGGAGTCCCATCAGCGGGACTCCGAGGGTGGCGGGTGCGTTTCCCGATCGGAGTCAGGCATTGATTCGCGTCGTCGTCGCCGAGGAGATGAGTCTGCTGCGCAGCGCGCTCTGCGTCGCGCTGTCGAGCGAGGATGAGATCGAGGTGGTGGCCCAGGTGGCCCGGGCGTTGGACCTGTCCGCCGTGCTGCGACGGCACCGCCCCGACGTCGTACTGGTGGACCTGGCATCGGAGGTCGCGCCGTCGGTCGAGGTGGTCGCCGAGATCGCGGGTGTCGCACCTGACGCCGCGGTGCTGGCGATGGGCCGGCAGTGGAGCCCGGCGGTGGTCGGGGATCTGCTGGCAGCCGGCGCGCGCGGGCTGATCGGCATGGACGCGCCGGTGGAGGCGTTGGTCGGGGCGGTACGGGAGGTGGCGACGGGCGGACGGGTGATCGACGCGGAGGTCGCCGTGACCGCGCTGCTGCCCCCCGGCAGCCCGCTGACCCGTCGGGAGGCGGAGGTGCTGCGGGTCGCCGCCGAAGGGTTGCCGCTCAAGGAGATCGCCCGCCGGCTGTTCCTGGCGCACGGCACGGTGCGCAATCATCTGTCGGCGGTGATGCGCAAGACAGGTGCCCGCAACCGGATGGAGGCGGTATGGCAGGCCCGCCGCCACGGCTGGATCTAGGCCCGAGACGCCGTCGCCCGGTACTGGCCGGTACGTGTTTGAATGCTGACGGTTCGTGATCCGCCTGGCGATCTCCGGGAAGGTCCACCGTGATCCGTACCCTGCTTGCCCTCGACGGTGCTCTGGTCCGTGGCGCGCTCTCCCTCGTGCTCACCGCCGAGGCGGACATCAGCGTGGTGGCGGAGGTGGACCGGGGGGACGGCCTGGCTCGGCTGATCAGGGCCCGGCGTCCCGATGTGGCGGTCATCGACCTCGACCTGGTCGGCACGGCCAACGTCGCAGGGTGGTGTCCGTTGCTGGTGCTCGTCGACCAACGCCGGGCACGCCGCCTGCACCGGGTGCTGGTGCCGGGGCGTCCCCTCGGCATCCTCGGCAGGGACGTCGCTCCGCACCGGGTGCTGGACGGGGTCCGGCGGCTCTCCCGAGGGGAGTCGGTGATCGATGTCGACCTGGTGATGGCGGCATTGACCCGGGGGAGTCCGCTCACCTCCCGGGAGACCCAGATCCTCGATCTGACCGCAGCGGGCGCTCCGGTCGCGGAGGTCGCCCAGGCGCTCGGCCTCGCGCCGGGCACGGTACGCAATCATCTCGGTCGGATCACCCGCAAGGTCGGTGCCCGCACCAGGGTGGAAGCGGTCCGGGTGGCCCACGAGGCGGGCTGGATCTGACCGCCCGGAATCCTCGGTGGACCGGCCGCCGTTGATGAAATTGTTTTGCGGAAATATTCCTGTGGATGGATCATTTTCCTCGCCGATTGAAGGGGTAGCATCGGCCGTGTAGGCCAGCCTCGATGAGCGGATTCGCGCAAAAGGGAGCACCTCCCTTCCGGCTGGGTCCGGGCTGCAATTCCCAAAGGTTGCCACCATGGTTTTGCGCCGCTTCGGCAGGTGTGTCGCCAAAGGCATGTCCACCATTTCCCGAACCGTTCGAGACTCAGGTCGAGAGGTGCCTCAGGTGACGCTTTACGGCTGGGATGCGAGCGACTACGACGTCGGTCGGGGTTTGACGACCGGCCGCATCCGCGATGCCCGCGCGGCGGGAATCTCCTTCATGACGTACAAGGGCACGGAGCAGTCCGCCGCCGGCACCTTCCACAGCCAGTACTACGGCGTCATGCTCACCGCGGCAAAGGACGCCGGCATTCCCTTCCTCGGCATGTACGTCGTGGTGCACTCCCAAATCACCGCCGAGAAGCAGGCCACCACGGCCATCGACTACGCCGACGAACACACCCCCTGGTGGCGCGACTACGACCGGTTCTTCTGGCAGATCGACCTGGAACGCTGGCCGACGGACGACGTGCCGTCGACGGTCGGTGTCGCGGTCGCCCGGGAGTTGAGCGCACGCACCGACCGCCGGGTCGTCATGTACGCCTCACGGGGCCAGTACGGCTCGAACGAGTTGGGCAGCTATCCACGGTGGAACGCCAACTACCCCTATCAGGTGGCGGAGGACTTCAAGGCCGCGTACGCCCGCGCCGGTGGCGATTCGGGGCCGGGCTGGATCCGTTACGGGCGGCCGGAATTGATGCCGCGCATCTGGCAGTTCACCGATTCGGCCATCATCGGTCGACAGCACACCTGCGATGCCGACGCGTTCCGTGGCACCGAAGCGGATTTCGCGGAAATGATCGGCGCGCAAGCGTCGGAAGGAGAAGACGACGTGATCGCCAGCTTCCTCACCGTGCCGTACCGGGACCAGACGCTGGACACCGACGACACCTTCCACGCCATCCGCTGGGAAAGCGGCACCTACCACTGGACGCTGCCGGCCGACGGGCTCACCGCCGTCCAGGCCACCGTCGACCTGCGCGGGCTCCAACTCGACGACCTGGTCCGGGTACGGGCGGAGTACACCGAGCCGGGCCATCCCGCCTCCGAGACCCCGTTGCTGACCCAGGAACTCGTCTCGTTCAACCCGGACACCGCTGGCGGCATCTTCGTGGTGAACACTCCCAACATCAACGTGGAGTTGCCGTCCGGGACCGAGATCCGGCTCCAGGTGGCCGTGCGGGCCGGCGACGGCGACACCACCCGTCGGGTCTCCTACGGCGACCTGACCAGGGTGAGCATGGTGCTGTTCCGGCTCCCCAGCTGACACCAGCCTGCCGGGCCGCCAGCCTGCCGGGGCGACGGGCGGTCGGCGGTCATGTCCGGGTGAGCGGCCGGTGGACCGGGATCGTCAGTTCCTGCCAGTGGCCGACCAGTTCCCGGTAGGTGGGGGAGCGGCGCAACAGTTCCTCGTGGCTCCCGGCCAGTGGCCGGTCGTCGTCGAACACCAGCACCCGACGGGCGCGGATCGCCGAACTGATCCGGTGTGCGATCACCACCAGGGTGCCGGGGCGGCGGGCGAACGCGTCTTCCACCGTGGCCTCCAGCGTCGGGTCGAGGTGGCACGTCGCCTCGTCGAGGATGACCAGCGGTGCCGGGGCGAGGTAGGCCCGGACCGCGGCGATGAGCTGCCGTTCCCCGGCCGAGAGACGGCCGGGCTCGACCTCGGCTGCCAGGCCGCCGAGGCGCTCGACCAGCGGCCCGGCCCCGAGCGCGTCCACGGCGGCCGCCACGGTCGCCTGGTCGGCGTCCGGGCGCAGGTACCGCAGGTTGTCGGCGAGGGTGCCGGAGCGGACGTACGCCTCCTGCGGCACCAGCACCCGCAGCCGGGCCAGTGTCTCCGGCGCGACGGCGGCGACCGGCGTGTCGGCCAGGTGCACGCTGCCGGCTTCCGGCGGCACCAGCCCGGAGATAAGCGCGGCCAGGGTGGACTTGCCGGCACCGCTCGGCCCGACCACGGCCAGGTGTTCACCGTCGGCCACGGTCAGGGTGAAGTCGGCGAGGACCGGCCGGGCGTGCGGGCCGTACCGGAAGGTCAGCCCGCGGACCCGTACCGCCGGCACCACGCCGCCGCCCACCGTGCCGGTGTCTGCCGGGCCGGCGTTTCGACCCGGGGGCGCGGCGGCGCTCGGGTCGGTCGGCGGGCAGCTGCGCAGGATCCGGTCGAGGGTGACGGCGTAGCGCAGGCCGCCACCGCCCACGCCCTGCACCAGGGCGTGCAGGGCGGGTTGCAGGCCGGTGGTGACGTAGACCAGCGCGCCCAGCACCGCGCCCGTGCTGAGGCCGCGCCCCACCAGCCACGGCGCGGCCAGCAGCAGAACCACCACCGGCAGCCAGCCGCCCAACCCGAGGCTGAGGCTGCGCAGCGCCGCCATCCGGGCCAGCGTCCGTTCGGCGTCGGCCTGTGCCACGACCCGCCGGTCGACCGCGGCCACGACCCGCTCCTGCCCACCGCAGGCGGTCACGTCACGGTGCCCGGTCAGCGCGGCGGCCGCCGACCGGCCGAGTTCCTCACCGGCCGCCACCTGGGCCCGCTGGTGGGCGACCATCGACGGCAGCGCCGCCGCGAACACGGCCAGCCCGAGCACCAGCGGCGCGGCCACCGCCGCGGCCAGCGGCGGCGACAGGGCAAGCAGGCCGAGCAGTGCCGCACCGGCGGTGAACAGGAAACCGCGCACCACCAGCAGCAGCCCACCGAAGGTGTCCCGGACCACCTCCACCTGCTGGGTCAGTCGGGCCACGGCGGCGCTGTCCGGGCGACCACCGGGCCGGGTGGCCTCGCGCAGCGCACCGTCGACCACCCGGGCGGCCAACTCGTCGCGGTACGGCTCCACCACGGCACCGAGGCTGCGGTACACCCGCCCGGTGGCGACCGCCCCGACCAGTACGGCGGCGGCCAGCCCGGCCAACCACGCCAGGCCGGTGCCGAACTCGCCAGCCAGGAAGCCCCGGTCGACCGCGCGGGCCACGATCAGGCCGCTGAGCAGCGCCGGCAGTGACTCGGCCACCGACCAGGCGGCCAGCCGCCCCAACGGGCGGCGGCGGTCCCGCAGGGCGGCGAAGGTGGTGCGGCGTACGCCGGTCATCGGAGGTCACCGCCGGGGGTGAAGACCGCGCGGTAGTCCGGGTCGGCCCACAGCCGGCGGTGCGGCCCCACGGCCCGTACCCGGCCGCCGTCGAGCCAGGCGACCAGGTCGGCCGTGGCCGCCGTCGCCGCACGATGGGTCACCACCAGCCGGGTACGACCGCCGACCCCCTCGGTCACCGCCCGGCTGATCCGGTGCTCGGTGGCGGTGTCCAGGCTGGACGTGGCGTCGTCGAGGATCAGCAGCCGCTGTGCCGGGAACGCGCGGGCCAACCCGAGGCGCTGTGCCTCGCCGCCGGACAGCGGCGCGTCGGTCAGCCGGGTGCGGAACCCGTCGGGCAGGCGGGCCACCACGTCGGCCACCTGGGCGGCCCGCGCCACGGCCAGCACCTCGGCGGTCGCCGGGGCGGCACCGGCGGGCGGGCCGGCCGATTCGTCGGGCAGGGCGAGACCGATCGCGTCATGCACCGTCTCGCCGACCAGGACCGGACGGTCGAACGCCTGTCCGATGCCCCGGCGCAGCGCTTGCGGGCTCAACCGGTGCAGCGGCACCCCGTCCAGCAGCACCTCACCGGCGTCCGGGTCGTGCAGTCGGCCCGCCACGGCGGCCAGGGTCGACTTGCCGACGCCGGAACGCCCGACGACAGCGAGCGTGGCGCCGGACGGCACCAGCAGGTCGATACCCCGCAGCACCGGCCGCCCGTCCGCGCCGTGCACGCCGACCCCGCACAGCCGCAGTTCACCCTGGCCGGACGGCAGTGGCTCGTCGCCGTACCGGCGGGTCGGGTGGGCCAGGGGCTCGGCGATCCGGTTGGCCGCCGCCCTCGCGCGTACCAGTCGGTTGAGCGTGGCCAGGACCGCGCCCAGTCCGGCGCCGAGGGCCGCGTACTGCATCGCGGCGACCAGTTGCCCGGGGGTGAGCCAGCCGGCGGTGAGCGCGTACCCGCCGACGGCCACGACGGCCGCCTGCAACAGCGGACCCACGGCCGCGGTACGGGCGCTCGCCCGGGCCAGTAGTCGCCAACCGAGCAGCCCGTACCCGCGCAGTTCCGGTAGTGCGCTCAGCACCCGGTCGCGTTCCTGGTCGACGGTGGCTGCGGCGGCGATGGTGCGGGCCCCGCCGAGCGCCTCCAGCAGCCGCCCGGCGATGGCGCCCAACACGCGCTGGTATCCGGTCACGGCGGCGGAGGCATCGGTCACGAAGGCCCGCATGAGCACCGCGAGCACCGCCAGCCCGCCGAGGAGGGTAAGCCCCAGCAGCGGCTCGATCAGGGTGAGCGCCACGACGCTGCCCACCGGGGGCAGCAGCGCGACGACACCGAACACCACGGCGGTCCCGGCCTGCCCGGCGTCGGTGGCCTGACCGACGAGCCGGCCGACCAGGTCACCCACCGGGTAGCGACGCACGGTGCGTACGTCGCAGGCGAACAGGTGGCGTAGCAGCCGCCGGCGCAGCAGGGCGGTGGCCCGGGCCGCGCCGTAGCCGGCGGCGACGTCACCGAGGATGTCGGTGGCCAGGAGGATCGCGACGAGCGCGCAGGCGACGGCCGGCCACCAGGAGGCCGTACCGCCGACGGCGGCGTCGACGGCGAACCCGAGGGATGCCGGCAGGGCCAGTTCGGCGGCGGCGCCGATGAGCGCCACCACGGTGAGCAGGACGGTCCAACCGCCGCCGTCGCGGACCACCCGGCGCAGCAGCCGGTCGGGGCCGGTCGGTGTCGGCATCGGACCTCCCGCGAGAAAGACGTGCGGCCCTGGGCGGGTACATCGCCCCGCCCAGGGCCTCGCGTGGCGACCCGTCAGTTGCAGGTCGTGACGGACAGCGAGCTGTCGCCGCAGAGCAGCAGGCTCGCCCGGCTGCCACCGCCGGTGCGGTCGGCGGGGGCCATCTCCAGGCCCTGGAGGTCGAGAAGCGCCATGTCGTGTCACCTCCTCCCGTGCTTGTCGGGTTGGTCGGTTCCCCTCGCATCGGCGAGGGTGTCGGTGGCGCCCGTCAGGGGCGCGAGGAACGGCAGCGTCACCGCCGTGTCTGGTCGGGCGGCGGCCAGTGCCAGCAGGACGCCGGCGGTGCCGGTGCCGAGGTCCATGGACAGCCGCAACAGCTGCTCGCCGGGGAAGGCGATCCCGTCGGCGTACGGCAGGGCGTGCCAGGCGAGGCGTTCCACCTGTGCCGCCAGCTGCGGATCGTCCGGGTACGCCGCCAGGTAGGCGACGATGCCCGCCCGTCCGGCGAAGAGGCCGGACTGTGCGTAGAACGGGGACCGGGCGGCCCGACGGACACCGGCGCTCGCCTCGGCGAACCGTTCGTCGGCGCGGTGCCGCAGGTACTGGTCGAGCACCAGTCCGATGCCGACACTGCCCTGCCCGAGGTAGGGCATGGTGCGCCAGCCCTCGTTGACCTCCAGCGCGCCGTCGGGGCGTACCACACAACGGTGCAGGTCCTGTCGCAGTGCGGTGGCGGCGTGCTCCAGCAACTGGGAGTCGCCGGTCAGCTCGTACAGCCGTACCAGCATCAGGGCCGGTCCGGTACGGCCGCGCAGCAGTCCCGCGTACGGGTGCCGGCCGCCGCTGACGTCCGACTCCGGTGCGTCGGCGAGTTGCGCGATCACCCGCTCGGCGGCCCGCCAGGCGGCGTCGCGGAGGGCTGTCTCGCCGGTGCGTCCGGCCAGCTCGGCGAGGTTGAGCGCAATCCCGGACAGGCCGCCGGCCAAGCTGTGGTCCAGCCCGTCCCACGGTTGCCGTAGGCAGATGTCGAGCACGTCGAGGGCGTCCTGCCGACGATCCAGCAGCTCCAGGGCGTACGCGACACCGTGCAGGCCGTCGTAGAAACCGCAGCGGGTGCCGGCGCCGGGCGAGGTCGCCCGGCGTACCAGCCAGCGTTCGTGCTCCGGCCGGCGTCCGGCGCCGCTGACGTGCAGCGCGTACAGGACTCCGGCGGCACCGTGGGCGAGGTTGAGCCCACCGCTGCGGAACTGCTCGATGTCGCCGGGGAAGAGTCGGTCGTCGCGCTCCGGTGTCGCGCTGGCCAGGATCGCCCGGGCAAGTCGGTCGCGGTGCGACGGCCCGACGTCGACGGTGAGGTCGGCTCGGTGTTCCGCTGCTGCCGGACTCTCGCCGGTGATCTCCTCGACGGCGGCGTCCAGGAGAGCTCCGGGCACCGGGAACCGGGCGGCGATCACGTCAGCGAGGTGTGCGGTCTTTGCCGGTGCCAGCCGGAACAGTTGGGTCAGCGGCAGGAACAGGGCCAGGCGCAGGCAGGCCAGGGCGTAGTGGTCGACGGCGGGACCGGTGCGGTCGCGGGGTGCGGCGAAGCCCTGGTTGCGCAGGCCGGGCCGGCGATGCCCGTCGATCGGGGCGGCGACCTCGAAGTCGACCAGGGCGATCCGATCGTCCGGGCGGACCATCACGTTGAACAGGTGCAGATCGCCGTAGACGAGGCCACGCTCGTGGATGGCCCGGACAACCTCCTCGACCTGCCGGTGGATGTCCAACGCCCAGCGCGTGTAGGCGGCACGGTCGTCGTCGGTGGCGTCGGCGTCGATGAGCGGGTACCTGTCGACGAGCACCTTGTTCAGCGCCCGGCCCTCGATGAACTCCAGGGCCAGGAACCGGTGCTCGCCGAGGGTGAACTCGTCGTGCACCCGGGGCACCTGCGGGAGGTCGGCGAGTCGACGCAGCGCCGCTGCCTCGCGGCTCAGGCGGGCCACCGCGTCGGCGCCGTCGGCGTCCAGACCGGCGTACGGTCGCGCCTCCTTGAGCACCACCTGCGTGTCGGTACGCAGGTCCCGGCCGATGTAGAGGCCACCGCCGTTGGAGAAGTGGATGACCTTCTCGATCCGGTACGGCACCTCGTCGGTGCTGGTGGCGTTGCGGGCGGCCAGGTGCGGTGCGAGGAAGTCGGGCAGCGTCACCCAGGACGGTACGTGGAAGACCGGGTCACGCCGATCGGGCACCAGGGCGCCGTTGTCGTCCTCGATCGCCGGGACGACCTGGCCGTCCGCCGAGTGGCAGTAGCGGGCGGCGAAGCCGCCGTAGCGCACGTACACCGGGCCTGCGCCGTAGCGCAGGTCGCTCAGGATGTACGGACCGGCCTCGCCGGCGAGCAGCTCGTCGAGTTCCTTGCAGACCAGTTCCAGTTCGGCGTCGTCGTGCGGGTAGACGGTGACGAACTTGCCGCTGGCCGCCCGGGAGGCGTACTTGGAGTTGCGCAGCAACAGGGTGCGGGGGCCGCGGAGGAACTTGAACGACAGTCCACGAGGGACGCAGTAGTCCCAGATCGCGTCCAGCACCCGTTCGGCGTTGTCCAGGGTCGCCGACACGTGGATCTTCCAGCCCTGCTGCGGCAACGAGCCGCCGTCCGGGGCGTAGATCAGCCAGTCGTCGAGCGGCTCGGTGCGCCAGCCGTGGGGCAGGGGCCGCCGGGCCGCCGCGAAGGTGGGCTCTGCGGCGGCGTTGCCCAGCGAGTCGTAGAAGTGCCGGTCGGCGGCGCAGTAGCTGTCGTAGCGATCGTCCACCGTGACCACTCCCTCCGCTGATCGGCTGAGCCCTCGGTCTTGCTGGCTGATATGAGTTTGTCTATTCGGCCTATGGCGCTTCCAGTGTGATCAGTCATGACGTGAGGTGTGTGCCACACTCTTGGCCGTGACAAATGTCAGGCGGGTCCCGGCCGACGGCGGTTGGCACGACCGCCCGCGGTGCGAGCCGACGCGACCGAGAGCCCGGGTCGTGCCTGTCGGCGGCGAAGACGCCGCTGACCTGCGTCTGACGGCGAGGGCCCAGCCGCAGCCGGGACGGATACGGCGTACGCCGTGACACCTGGCGATCACCCCGTAGTCGATCGGCTGGCCGCCGTGACGCCTGACGATCACCGCGTAGCCGTCGATCGGCCGGTCGCTGTGACACCTGGCGATCACCCCGCAGCCGATCGGCTGGCCGCCGTGGCGCCTGGCGATCACCCCGTAGTCGATCGGCTGGCCGCCGTGGCGCCTGGCGATCACCCCGTAGTCGATCGGCTGGCCGCCGTGGCGCCTGGCGATCACCGCGTAGCCGTCGATCGGCCGGTCGCCGTACTGGCCAACCCCACCGCTGGTCGAGGAAGGCACCGGCGACTGCTACCCGAGGTGCTGGACCGCCTGTCGGCGGGCGGACGGCCGGTGCGGGTGCTGGACGCGTACACCCGTGGCCAGGCCGAGGCGGCCTGCCGCGAGGCGGTGGCCGACGGGGCGGCGGCGCTGGTCGCGGTGGGTGGCGACGGCACCGTGCACGTGGCCCTGCAGGCGGTGGCCGGCACCCGGGTACCGTTCGGCGCGGTGCCGGCCGGCACCGGCAACGACTTCGCCGTCGAGACCGGCTTCCCGGCCGATCCACTGACGGCCGTGGACACCATCGCGGCGGCGCTGCGGGACGGCCGTTCCCGCCCCGTCGACCTGGCCCGGATCACCACGGCGACCGGCGAACACCGTTGGTTCGGCGCCGTGCTCGCGGCCGGCTTCGACGCGATCGTCAACGAACGGGCCAACCGGATGCGCTGGCCGCGCGGCCCGCGCCGGTACGACCTGGCGATCCTGGTGGAGTTGGCCCGGCTGCGCCCGCGCCGCTACACGCTGCGCCTCGACGGGGAAACCCACGAGTTGGACGCCGCGCTGGTGGCCGTCGGCAACTGCGCGTCCTACGGCGGCGGCATGCGAATCTGCCCGGACGCCGACCCGACCGACGGACTGCTCGACATCGTGGTGGGCGGGCGGTTCAACCGGCGCATGCTGATCCGCGAGAAGCCGAACATCTACCACGGCACCCACATCCACCACCCGCTGGTCCGCAGCTACCGAGCGCACACCGTCGAGATCGCCGCACCCGACATCACCACCTACGCCGACGGCGAACGCTGCCTCCCCCTCCCGATCACCATCACCGCCACCCCCTCCGCCCTCCACCTCCTCCGCTAAACCCCCCACCCTCGCGCCCTCGGCCCTCCCCGCCCTCCCACCCCTCGCGGCTCCCACAGCCTCGCCGATCTTGCACTTTAGGTCGGGGAATAACGGGCGTATGCCCCATGTCGGCGACCAGAAGTGCAAGATCGCGGGTGCGGGTGCGGGTGCGGGTGCGGGTGCGGGTGCGGGTGGGGCAGCGGGGTGAGGGTGGGGGTTTAGGGGGTGGTGAGGGGGAGGATGGAGCCTAGGCCGTTGGGGCGGCCTACGTCGGCGGCCGGGAGTACCAGCGCGGCGCAGCCGGCTGCCACGGCTCCTGCGTCGGCGGGGGTGTCGCCGACCATGAGGGCGTGCTCCGGGTCGACGCCGAGCAGTCCGCAGGCGCGCCAGAAGATCGCCGGGTCCGGCTTGCAGCGACCCACCTCGTACGAGAGGACGAAGGCGTCGACCAGGTCGGCGAGACCCCAGGCGGCGAAGTGGGGGCGGATGTCGAAGCCGATGTTGCTGACCACCGCCACCCGTACGCCGGCCGCCCGCAGGGCCGCCAGGGTGGGAGCGGTGTCCGGGTACGGTACCCAGCCTTCGGGCGTCAGCACCCGCTCGTAGAGGGCGTCGGCGAAGCCGTCGATGCCCGCGTCGACCGTGGCGGCCAGCCCGGTGTACGCGCCCCGGTGGGCATGCTCGTAAAGATCCCGGTCGGCCCACAGCTCGGCCAGCTGCGGTGGCACCCGGGCGGGCAGCGGCCCGCCGGCCCGACCCGCGGTGAGCAGCCGGTCGGCCAGCGAGGTGGCCCGGACCCGGTCAAGATCCACGCCACACGTGGCGGCGGCGGCCAGGACCCACTCGCGGGGCTCCTCCACCTGGGCGAGCGTGCCGTGGAAGTCGAGCAGCACCGCCTCCACCGGACGGCGGGACGGGGTCGGCTGGACGTCGCGTACGGAGTCGGTCGGTTCGGCATGATCCGGCACGTGCTGCACCCTACCGACCCCCTCCGACCCGGCTGCCGGTCGGCCTTGCCGGGTACCTGTCAGGCGTACGGACTAATCTTGAGAACATGTCGAGCCCCGCCGAGCGGTACGCCGCGGCGCGCCGCCGGGCCGCCCAGGCCTCACAGTTCCCGGCGTTGGAAGAATTCACCTCCGATATCGGGTTCGATCTTGACGATTTCCAGCGTGAGGCGTGTCAGGCGCTGGAGCGGGGCAGCGGCGTGCTGGTGTGCGCGCCCACCGGCGCCGGTAAGACCGTGGTCGGCGAGTTCGCCGTACACCTGGCGTTGCGCGGCACGCCCGGGCAGCCGGCGCCGACCGACGGCGCGCGGCGCAAGTGTTTCTACACCACGCCGATCAAGGCGCTGTCCAACCAGAAGTACCACGATCTGGTCGACCGCTACGGCGCCGCGCAGGTCGGGCTGCTCACCGGCGACAACGCCATCAACGGCGACGCTCCCGTGGTGGTGATGACCACCGAGGTGCTGCGCAACATGCTCTACGCCGGCTCGACCACGCTCGAGGGCCTGGCGTACGTGGTGATGGACGAGGTCCACTACCTCGCCGACCGGTTCCGGGGCGGGGTGTGGGAAGAGGTCATCATCCACCTGCCCGCCTCGGTCACCCTGGTGTCGCTGTCGGCGACCGTGTCCAACGCGGAGGAGTTCGCCGACTGGCTGATCACCGTGCGGGGCGAGACCACGGTGGTGGTCAGCGAACACCGGCCGGTGCCGCTGTGGCAGCACATGCTGGTCGGCAAGCGGATGTTCGACCTGTTCCACGACGCGGCGGCGGCCCGTAAGCACGATGTGCATCCGGAGTTGCTGCGCTACACCCGGGAGACGGTCCGCCGTCTCGACCTGGGCGAGGGGCGCGCCGCCGGCTGGGGTGGGCGGCGGGGGCCGCGCTGGCGTGGGCCGTCGCGGCCGGACATCGTCGAGCGGCTGGACCGCGAAGGGCTGCTGCCGGCGATCCTGTTCATCTTCAGCCGGGCCGGCTGCGACGCGGCCGTGCAGCAGTGCCTGGCCGCCGGGCTGCGACTCACCTCGCCCGAGGAACGGGCCGAGATCCGTCGGGTGGTGGAGTCCCGGGTGACCGCCATCCCCGGTGAGGACCTGTCGGTGCTGGGCTACTGGGAATGGCTCGACGGCCTGGAGCGTGGGCTGGCCAGCCACCACGCCGGGATGCTGCCGGCGTTCAAGGAGGTCGTCGAGGAGCTGTTCGTCCGAGGGCTGGTCAAGGCGGTGTTCGCCACCGAGACCCTGGCCCTGGGCATCAACATGCCGGCCCGCTGCGTGGTGCTGGAGCGCCTGGTCAAGTACAACGGCGAGGCGCACGTCGACCTGACGCCGGGGGAGTACACCCAGCTCACCGGGCGGGCCGGGCGGCGCGGCATCGACGTGGAGGGGCACGCCGTCGTGGTGTGGTCCCCGGAAACCGACCCGCGGCACGTGGCGGGTCTGGCGTCGACCCGCACGTACCCGCTGCGGTCCAGCTTCCGGCCCTCGTACAACATGGCGGTCAACCTGGTCGGCAGCGTCGGCGCCGACCCGGCCCGCGCGTTGCTGGAGTCCTCGTTCGCCCAGTTCCAGGCGGACCGTTCGGTGGTCGGCCTGGCCCGGCAGGTGCAGCGCAACACCGAAACCATCGAGGCGTACGGCGTGGAGGCGGAGTGCCACCACGGTGACTTCGACGAGTACTTCGCGCTGCGGGTGTCCATCGCCGACCGGGAGCGGGCGCTCGCCCGGCAGGGGCAGAGCCAGCGCCGGGCGGCGGCGGTGGCCGCGTTGGAGCGGCTGCGTGTCGGTGACGTGATCCGGGTGCCGTCGGGTCGGCGCGCCGGCCTGGCCGTGGTGCTCGACCCGGCCGCCGGTGGGTTCAGTGAGCCGCGTCCGCTGGTGCTGACCCAGGATCGCTGGGCCGGGCGGATCAGCCCCGGCGACTTCACCACGCCGGCCGAGGTGCTGGCCCGCATCCGGGTGCCCAAGCACTTCAACCCCCGCAACCCGGCGGCCCGTCGTGACCTGGCGGCGCAGGTCAGCGGCACCGGCCTGGACCGGCACAGCCGTCGAGGCGCCCGGGGCCGGCAGTCGGGCGAGGACCACCAGCTCACCCAGTTGCGGGCCGAGTTGCGGCGGCACCCCTGTCACGCCTGCCCGGAGCGGGAGGAGCACGCCCGCTGGGCGGAGCGTCGTCGCCGGCTGGAGCGCGACACCGAGGAGTTGCGCGAGCGGGTGGCCGGTCGGACGGGGTCGCTGGCGCGTACCTTCGACCGGATCGTCGCCCTGCTCACCGCCCGGGGCTACCTCACCGCCGAGGGCGAGGTGACCGACGCCGGGCGGATGCTGGGTCGGATCTGGACCGAGGCCGACCTGCTGGTGGCGGAGTGCCTGCGTCGCGGGGTCTGGGACGGGCTGTCACCGGCCGAACTGGCCGCCGCGGTCTCGGTGGTGGTCTTCGAGGCCCGGCGTGACGTCGACGAACGGGCGTCCCTGCCGCGCGGTCCGGTCGCCGAGGCGGTCGACGCGACATTGAAGCTGTGGAGCGAGATCGAGGCCGACGAGGCCGCCCGTGGTCTGACCGTCACCCGCGAGCCGGATCTGGGTTTCGCCTGGCCGATCTACCGGTGGGCCCGGGGCGAGGCGCTGGCGAAGGTGCTGGCCAGCGGACACGAACTCGACGGCGAGATGCCGGCCGGTGACTTCGTGCGCTGGGCGCGTCAGGTGGTGGACCTGCTCGGTCAGGTCGCCGACTCCGGCGGTGCCTCGGCGGAGCTTCGGGCCACCGCCCGGCAGGCGATCGGTGTCGTCAACCGGGGTGTGCTCGCCTACCACGCGCCGGCCTGACCAGCTTCGTCACTCGACGTTACGTCAACACCGGCTGACGGATGGTGATGTCACCGAACGGCAACGGTTCGCATTCGACAACTGATCCTATTGTGCCTGGTGAACGCTTCCCTGATCATTCTACCGGCGCGTAAGCCGCGCGCCGGTGGAAGCTCTGGGGGGAGCCGTCGTGGGGGAAATCAATCACTTTGAGTACGGATGGATCACACCCGCCCTCAGCTACGCGCTGTCGGTCCTGGGGTCCGTTCTCGGGCTGATCTGTGCGGGCCGGATCCGTACCGCGTCGAGTGCCGGCCAGCGGGCCTGGTGGGGAACTCTCGCGGCCTGGGCCATCGGCGGCACCGCCATCTGGACGATGCACTTCATGGCGATGCTCGGCTTCGCCGTGAGCGGCTCCCGGATCAGGTACGACGTGCCGGTCACCGTCGTCAGCGCATTGCTCGCGGTGGTGGCGGTGGGTATCGGGCTGGCCATCGTCGGCACCGGCCGGCTGTCGGCGGTACGGGTGCTCGCCGGTGGGCTGTTCACCGGTGCCGGGGTGGCGGCGATGCACTACACCGGCATGGCCGCGATGCGGCTCAACGGCGAACTCGGCTACGACCCCACCCGGGTCGCGCTCTCCGTGCTGATCGCCGTGGTCGCCGCCACCGCCGCGCTGTGGCTCGCGATGACGGTACGTCGCGGCGTGGCGATCTTCGCGTCGGCGCTGGTGATGGGCGTGGCGGTCAACGGTATGCACTTCACCGGGATGAGCGCCCTGTCGGTGCACCTGCACGAGCGGCGGGGGGAGGTCGCCGGCGCGGAGGTGGGCAGCCTGCTGATCCCGATCGTACTGCTCGTGATCTTCGGCGTGGTGGGGTTGGTCTACGCGCTGCTCGCGGCGCCCACCGACGAGGACCGGGCCGCCGCGGCCTACCTGGCCGCCCGCCGGGCCCCGGCAGCCGACCCGGTCGGCGCCGACTCGCCGGACCCGGTCGGGTTGCGTGCCCGCTCGACCCTGGCCCGCCCCGGTGCCCAGTTCCCGTCCCGCCGGGACCGTCCGCCGCGCTGACCCGCGCGCACCGATCTGCGCGGTCCCTCGTGGACGGTGGCGGAAAGTGTCGTACCCGGTACCCATCATGTATTCATGGCTGTCCCCGCCCTCACCCCGCGCAACACCCCACCGCGCTCGCTGCCGCTGCGCGAGGCGCGCACCCGACTGAGTCAGCTCGTCGCGATGGCGGAGCTGACCGACACCGTCACCGTGGTCACCCGCGACGGCGACTCCCGGCCGATCGCTGCGATCGTGCCGGCCGATGCTGCCCGCAGCGCCGCGCAGGCTCGTGCCGACGCCGGCCGGCTCGCCGAGGTCACCGCGGGCTGGTCCCGTCGCCTTGAGGCGCAGCGTGAGCAGGCCGGTCGCCGACACGCCGCCGAGCTGCGCGCGATGCGGGCGGCGCTGGCCGAGGTGTGGGCCGTGCTGGAGCGTCGGGCCGCGCCGGGCGACGCCGAGCTGGCCCGGCTGCGCGCCGGACACGCCGACCTGCTCGACGGCTGATCGCCCTGCGTCGCCTCGACACGCATCTCGCTTGGGTAACTGTGGGTCACCCGGTGGTGCTGGTCGGCCACAATAGACCCTCACGATGGGCGTAGCCGGGGGTGACGATGAGCGGATCCGAAGCACCGAGCGGCGCGCCCGCGAGCTCCGGTCCCACGCCCCGGATGCGGTGGCTGCGCCTCGCCGCGCTGCTCGTGCTGCTGGTGGTGGCCGCGGTCACGGTGGTGCGGGTGGTCAGCGTGACCGGCCCGCCCAGTCGTGACCAGTTGCGGGAACGAGCCGGGCTCACCGGCAAGCAGGAACTGCTGATCGGGGTCAAGGACGATCAGCCGGGCGTGTCGCAGCTGCTGGAGAACGGCGCGTTCGTGGGCTTCGACATCGAGATCGCCTACATGATCGCCGAGGATCTCGGCTTCGACGCGCCACGGGTGCGGTTCCTGCCCATCGAGAGCGAGGACCGGGCCCGTCGGCAGGCCCGCACTCCGGACGGGCGCTTCGTCACCGTCGATCTGGTCATCGCCTCGTACAGCATCACCGAGGATCGCCGACGCCAGGGCGTGGTCTTCTCCGCACCCTATCTGCAGACCGAGCAGTCGGTGGTCACCCGCGCCGACAGCAAGCTGGCACCGACCACCTTCGCCGATCTCGCCGGCCGCAAGGTCTGCACGCTGGCGACCTCGACGGCCGAGCAGAACCTGGCCGCGGCCGGTGCGCAGGCCCACGGCCGCAACCGGATCAGCCAGTGCATCCAGGAGCTGTACGACGGCACGATCGACGCGGTCACCACCGACGCGGCGGTGCTGGCCGGATTCGTGGCTCCGCCCCTCGCCGAGCAGGCACCGCCGGTCAAGAAGCTGACGAACCCCAAGCCGTTGCGTCACTTCGACATCGGTGCCGACGGTGATGAACTGTGGGGGGTCAACACCGGCCCCGACCCGGCCATGCGTGACCTGGTCAATCTCTCCCTGGAAGAGGCGCGCAACGGCCGCAACGGCAAGCGGTGGCGGACGGCCTTCGACCGCTACTTCGGCTACTCCCAGAAGTACAACGACCAGCAGCAGGTTGCGGTTGACCAGCAGCCACCGCCCGGCCCGGCGGACAAGGTGGAGGTGCGGCAGTGGCCATGGGAGAGGTCCGCCTGGCGGCACCCGAACCAACCACGACCGGGCCTGTCGGCCGCCGCCGTCCGGGTGCGCGCCAGACGCAGCAGTGGCTGCTGACCGTACTGCCGGCCTTCCCGGTACTGCTGCTGGTGCTGCGGTTGTGGCGGCTCAGTCGACAGGACATGTCGACAATGCTGCTGCTGGTGCAGTACGTCAGCCCGCTCGGGCTGCTCAGCGCACTGCTCATCGCGCTGGTCTGGGCGGTACCGCTGGTGGTGCTGGTGCCGGTCGTGCTCGGTCGACTGTTGCAGGTCAGCGCCCCGCAGCGGTTCGACCCGGAGCGCTCGCTGCTGGCGTACGCCGCCGCGCGTACGCCGGGTTGGGTGCTGGTCGTGGCGGCGGCGCTGGCCGCCCTCACCTGGCAGCTGCGCTTCCTGCCCGGGCTGGTGATGATGCTGGTCTGGCTGGTCGCCCTGCACACCCGCAGCCGCTACCCGGACCGACCGCGACTGCTGCTGGCCACCGGCCTGATCCTGCCGGTCGTCGTGGCGGCGGCCAGCTACGCCTGGCTCGCACCGGCCATCCGGTCGGCCGTCGGGCACGGTGAGCTGGCCACGGCCCTGCTGCTGGCGCTCCCACCCGCCGGTGCGCTGGTGTTGACCGGCCCGGTGCCGGCGCGGATGGCCCCGGGCGTGACCCGGGCGGTCATCTACGCGGTCGGTGGGCTGCTGCCGTTGCTGACGGGAGCGGTGTTCCTGCGCGTCCCGTTGCTGCCCGCGGTGGCCGTCGAGGTCGGTCAGCCGCAGACCCAGGAGGTGGTGCTGGGCGAGGCGGTGACGGTGACCGACCGGATGACCATCGTGCTGAGCCGCTCCGGCGAGGTCCGCTTCCTGCCCAACGACGAGGTGCGGGCGCAGGTGCTCTGCCCGGACGCCGACCGGGTGCCGAGCAGCCGGGTCACCGTGGCCCGATGGCCGGTGGAGGACACCGCGCTGGAATGGCTCATGCCGCGTCGACCGGTGGGTCCGCCCGATCCGCGCTGCGGCGGTCTGGTGCCGTTGCCGGTGCCCTCGCCGTCAGCCGGGCCGTGACCGCCCCTTGAGACGACGGCCCAGCTCGCGGGCGATCTCCCGGTCCGCGTCGCGGGCGGCGAGTGCCTGACGCTTGTCGTACGATTTGCGGCCCTTGGCCACGGCGAGTTCGACCTTGGCCCAGCCGCCGGAGAAGTACATCGACAGCGGCACCAGGGTGAACCCGCCCTCCCGGACCTGCGCCAGGATCCGGCCGATCTCCACCCGGCGCAGCAGCAGCTTGCGGGTCCGGCGGGGAGCGTGGTTGGTCCAACTGCCGTAGCGGTACTCGGCGATGTGCAGGCCGTACAGCATGATCTCCCCGTCGCGTTCCTGCGCGAAGGCGTCGACAAGCGAGACGCGGCCGGCCCGCAGCGACTTGACCTCCGTACCGGCCAGCACGATCCCGGCCTCGTACGTTTTGAGGATGGTGTAGTCGTGCCGGGCCTTGCGGTTCGACGCGACCAAGGTCCGCTCGCCACTGCGGGAGGTGCTCACCCGGCGAAGGATATCCGTCGCCGGCGGAACCGACGTCGCCGCGCGCCCTGCTCAGGGCAGCCGGTTGCGCAGCCGCTCGGCCAGATCAATCACCGCGGCCCGGAACCGGGGGTCGGCCTCGCCGGGCCAGTGCCCGATGATCTGTGGTGGCACGCTGTCGCCGGGTGGGGGGACCACGTCGACCGGGTCACGGAAGCGTCGATCGACGGTGCCCGGTGGCCCGGGCAGCACCGGATCCCGGCCCGGGCGGTGCGGTGAGAAGACCCAACCGCCGATCGGGTCGGTGTCGCGCCACAGGTTCAGCCACCGCCAGTTCACCCGCTCGCCCACGTCGCGCAGCACCTGCTCGTTGACGTACGCGGGGAACAGTCGCCCGTACAGCCGGCGCAGTGGTGAGCCGTACGTGAGCAGGGCCAGGTGGCCGCAGACCTCACGGGGCAGTTGCAGCACCGTGGCGGCGAGCAGCACCGCCCCGTGGCTGTGCCCGGTCAGCAGGACGCCGTGACCCTGCTCGGTGAGGTAGGTGATCCGCCGGCTCAACTCCGGCACCGCCCGCTCGGCGTAGCAGGGCGGGGCGAACGGGTGTGCCGCCCGGGGCCAGAAGGTGCCCAGGTCCCACAGCACCCCGACGTACCGGCGGAACTCGGCCGTGCGGTAGGCGAAGATGCCGCCGATGAGCAGGGCGAGCACCACGGCCGCGATGAGGACGCTGCCCACCTGGATGCCGAAGTTCGTCGCCGCCCCCGGTATCCCGGTCAGCTGCTCGACGACCTGGCCGGGAGCGAGTTGCAACATTCCGAGCAGGATGGTGGGTAACCCCACGCCGACCACACCGGCGTAGATCACCGCGAGGATCTCCAGACGTTCGGTGAACCGTGCCCGGGCGATGGTGCGTTCGACCTGCTCCAGCCGGTACCGGGCCGCGGCGGGGGCGTCGGGGAAGTCGCGGGCCACGGTGGCCCGGGCGCTGTTCATCCGTACGGACCGACTCGCCAGGTTCACCACCACCGCGCCCACCAGGACGATCACTGCCGCCAGCAGGAACACGAAGATGGCCCACTTGAAGCCCAGCGGCGCGGAGATGGTGCGTTCGTCGTCGGCCAGGGCACGGCGGTTGAGCAGATCCGCGACCCCGAAGACCAGGTCTGCGGTGAGGGCGAGCGCCAGACCGGTCGCGGTGGCGGCGATGACCGGTGCCCCGAGCCCCTGCAACGGTCCCGATCCGAGCCCGTCGCAGCCGAATCCACGCCGCGCCTCCTCCGGGTCGATCCCCCCGCCACGCGCCCGGCCCGCCACGCTCACCTTGTCGTTGAGCTGAGCACGGGTGGCGAGGGTCGCCACGCCGAGGGTGAACAGCAGGGCCGTCTGCGCGAGGATGACCAGGCCGACCATCACGCTGTATCCGGGCAACCCCACCGCCGATCGCCAGGGTGTCGGGTCGACCGCCACCAGGACCAGGACCACTGCGGTGAGCACGCAGGCAGCGGTGCGCAGGAAGGAGCAGAACCGGTCCACCCGTCCACTGTCCGGGGCGTCGATCCACGGCCGGACGCAGAGCACCGTGACGCAGGCACCGAGTATCGCGATCGCCACGACGGTGGGAGCGACACTCAGCGTCGAGGGGCCGGCGAAGCAACGGGCGATGAGCAGGCCGCTGCTCAGGGTGGCGAAGCCGGCGGCGACGTGCAGCGAACGCAGGCGGCCCACCGGCGGCGCGCCGTCCCACTGGCCCACCGCGCTGAGTGCGTGGGGCTTCGACTCGTTGGCCGCCCGGTGGAAGGTGTCGAAGTTGTGTCCCGGTCGTGCGCCGAGCCGCCAGACCAGCCCGAGAGCGGCGGCCGGCGCCAGGGCGAGCACGGACACGCGTAGGCCGGTGGGTCGTCCGCTCAGCCAGGACAACCACGGCCGATTCGCCGTGCAGAACGGGTTCGACATGCACCGGACGGCGATCAGGTCCAGTGCCACCCCCATCGTGGCGAGCACGTACAGCATGGTGAGGGTGAGGGCGAGCAGCCGGCAGGTCGCCTTGATCCCCGCACCGGAGGTGCCCCGGGTCGCCGGTCGCATCCAGATGGCGACGTTGCAGAGCATGAACGGCAACAGGAACATCAGCGACAAGGTCCGGACCGTCGTCCCGGAGGGCAGATCACTCCAGCGGTACGCCTCCAGGGTCACTCCGGCCGGGCCCTTGGCATCCGGATAGTCCGGATGCGGCCGGTAGAAGCCCCCGCTGCCGTCCCCGGCGACCTGGTAGCTGTGCGGACGGTTCAGGATCTGCTCGGCCCCGGCGCCGGACACACCATGGACCCGCAGTTCCACGACATCGACGTGGGCCTGCGGTCCGCTGGTCATTCGTCCCCCGGGGTCGTCTCTGCCGGCCGGGCGTGGCGGAACCCGACCGAACCGCTGCGGGCGCGGCGTCGCCGTCTACCCGCCCCGACGCCGGTCACGCCTGCGGCATGGGTGGACGTTGTGCCGGACAGGATTGCCGGTGACGCGGCGGGCCCGACGAACGGGAGCGGACAAGGGCTTGAAAACCTAGTTTCCCGGTAGGAATATAGGTCTACTTCATCTGTGCTTCCGCCGTCGGCGGGCGGTCCTCCCCGTCGATCTGTCGAAAGAGGCGATCATGACCAATCCGGAACCCCAACCGTCACCCACCGCACCCGAGAGCCGGTTCGCCGTCAACGAGGACTGGGCCGCCACCATCCTGGGTCTCGCCCTGCTCGGTCTGGTCCTGGCCGGTGCCATTCCCGCCGGGCTGGTGCCCTGATGGCCGCCGACGCCAACACCCGATCCGCAGCGGAAGCGGCCCCGACTGCCGGACCGCCCGCCCCGGCAGTGCGGGACAGGAACTTCTGGGCCTGGACGGCCGCCGGCCTGCTGGTGGTCCTGCTCCTCGCCGCGCTCACCCGCTATCTCGAACAGCAGGTGCCCGAGTGGGCGGCCGGCACGGCGCTGGAGGACATCGCGGCGGCGATCGAGTATCCCGTCTACGCCATCGTGCTCGGTCTGCTCGGCAACCTGGTGGTCACGCTGACCGGGTTGCACGACCGCATCGCCGCCGCGTTCCGTACCGAGTTCTTCATCAAGACCGGCCTGGTGCTGCTCGGTGCCTCCATCAACCTGGCGGTGATCGCCAGCGCCGCCGGGCCCGCCATCGCCCAAGCGCTCCTGTTGATCTCCGGAGTGTTCCTGTTCACCTGGTGGTTGGCCGGGCGGCTCGGCCTGGACGACAAGCTGCGGGCGCTGCTCGCCTCCGCGGTCTCGATCTGCGGGGTCAGCGCCGCCATCGCCGCTGCCGGCGCAGTCCGGGCCCGTCGTGAGCAACTCGCCTACACGGCGAGCCTGGTGATCGTCTTTGCCCTTCCGTCGATTTTCCTGCTGCCCTGGTTGGCCGACGTGCTCGGGCTGTCACCGGCGGTGGCCGGTGCCTGGATCGGCGGCAACATCGACACCACCGCGGCGGTCACCGCGGCCGGGGCGCTGGCCGGCGAGGACGCGCTGCAGATCGCCAGCATCGTCAAGGTCACCCAGAACGCGCTCATGGGCGTGGTCGCGGTGGCGCTCACCGCGTACTTCGCCCTGCACGTCGAACGGCGGCCCGGGTCGGCCCGGCCGGGGCTGGGTGAACTGTGGCGCCGCTTTCCGAAGTTCGTCCTCGGCTTCGTCGCGGCGTCGGTGATCGCCACCTGGTACCTGAAGGTGGTCGGCGCCGACGGCAAGGCCACCATCTCGATCGTCAACGACCTGCGGACCTGGTTCTTCATCCTGGCGTTCGTCAGCATCGGCCTGGAGGTCCGGGTGGCGGCGCTGCGGCAGGCCGGCTGGCGTCCCATCGCGGTGTTCGGTGCTGCCACCGTGTTCAACCTGGTTCTCGCGCTCGGCCTGGCCTCGCTGTTGTTCGCGGGCTTCAGCCTCAGCTGACCCTGGGGCGGCACCGGCGCGCGGCCGGGGACAGGACAACGGTTCCCGGCCGCGCGTCGGTCCTCACAGGGCGGGTACGCCGAGGCGGTCGAGCAGGCGGCGGCGCAGCGCGCCGAAGGCCGGATCGTCGGGGGACCGGGTGGGCCCGAGGTGAACGGGCAGTTCCTCGGCGATGACACCCGCTTCCAGGACGAGCAGGCGGTCGGCGAGCAGCAGTGCCTCCTCCACGTCGTGCGTGACCAACAGCGCGGCGAAGCCGTGTTCGGCCCGTAACCGGCGCAGCAGGCCCTGCATCCGGAGCCGGGTGAGCGCGTCGAGCGCGCCGAACGGCTCGTCGAGCAGCAGCAGGTCCGGCTCGCGGACCAGCGCCCGCGCGACCGCCACCCGCTGCGCCTGCCCGCCGGAGAGTTCGGCGGGCCAGGCCCGGTGCCGCTCGGCGAGGCCGACCTCCGCCAGCGCCCGGGCGACCCGCTCGGCCACGTCCGGACCGCTCAGGCCGAGCGCGACGTTGTCCGCCACCCGCTTCCACGGCAGCAGACGGTGTTCCTGGAACACCACCGCCGCCCGGCCGCGCAACGTGATCTCGCCGGTGGCCTCGTCGTCGAGGCCGGCGAGCACCCGCAGCAGGGTGCTCTTGCCGGAGCCGCTGCCGCCGAGCAGGGCCACCACTTCACCCGGTGCGATGCGCAGACCTACGCCGGTCAGCACCGTGGTGGCACCGAACCGGCGGCGTACGCCGGTCGCGGTGAGCACCGGCCCGGTCAGCCGGCCCGAAGTCCGCGACGCCATGTCAGCGTCCTCCTCTCCACGATCCGGATGGCGACGTCGGACAGCAGGCCGAGCAGGGCGTACACGAGCAGGCCGAGGACGACCACGTCGGTCTGGCTGAATTCACGGGCCTCCATCATCAGGAAGCCGACGCCGGTCTGGGCGTTGACCTGCTCGCCGACCACGAGGCTGAGCCAGGCCGCGCCGATGGCCAGCCGCAGGCCGAGGAAGAGCGCGGGCAGCGCGCCCGGCAGCACCACGTGTCGCAGCCGGGCGAGCGCTCCCAACCCGCAGGTACGGGCCGCCTCGACCAGCCGTTCGTCGATGTCCCGGATGCCGGCGTAGGTGTTGAAGTAGAGCGGGAAGAACGCGCCGAGGGCGACCAGGCTGATCTTCAACGACTCGCCGATGCCGACCCAGATGATCAGCAGCGGCACCAACCCGAGGTGGGGCAGCATCCGGGCCATCTGCACCGGCGGGTCGACCAGGTCGTCGCCGATGCGCAGCAGCCCGGCGAGCGCGCCGAGCAGGACGGCGAGCCCGCCGCCGATGAGCAACCCGATGCCGGCCCGGGTGAGCGAGTCGAGCAGGTGGGTCAGCAGGGTGCCGTCGCGGGTCAGTCGCCAACCGGTGGCCAGCACCGTGCTGGGGGCGGGCAACTTCTCCGCGGCCAGCAACCCGGACCGGGCCGCCAGTTCCCACCCGAGGACCAGCAGCAGCGGGGTGGTCGACCGACGCCAGGCCAGGCCGCGTCCAGACCGTCCGGGTACGCCCGGTGCGGTGGCCGGGGCGGTGACCGGTGTCGGCCGTACGGCGGTCGCCCTGGTCACTCGAACACCTCGGTGAAGCGCCCGTCGATCCGGGCCCGGATGTCCACCGTCCCGGGGATCAGGTCGAGGGTGGTGAACCCGTCCGCGATGGCCTGCAACTCGTCGCCGACGGCCGGGGTGACCGGTGCCAGCGCGCGGGCGCTACGGGCCAGCGCCCGGCTGGTGACGTCCTTGGGGATCTTCAGTTCCGGGGCGAGCACCGCGGCGCGTTCGGTGGGGTTGGCGATACCCCAGTCGGTGACCGTGCGGTAGGTGCGCAGGAACGCCTCGATCTGCGGGGACTTGTGCGTCAACGCGTCCGGGTGGGCCAGCACGTACTCGCGGTTGCTGGCCAGGCCGGTGGCGTCGGCGAGGATCCGCACCCCGGGTCGCTCGGCGAGGGCGAAGTAGGGATCCCAGATGATCCAGGCGTCGACCTGCCCGTTGTCGAAGGCGGGCCGGGCCTCGGCGGGCTTGAGGTACTTGACGTTGATGTCCGACAACGTCAGGTTGTTGGCCTCCAGCAGGCGGACCAGCAGCCAGTGCACGTTGGAGCCCTTGTTGAGCGCCACCGTACGGCCCTTGAGGTCGGCGAAGGTACGCAGGCCGGAGTCCTCCTTGACCAGTACGGCCTCGCCCTGCGGGACCGGCTCCGAGGTCCCGATGATCTGGAACGGAATCCGGCCGGCGGCGGCGAAGATCGGCGGCGCCTCTCCGGTCTGGCCGATGTCGATGGAGCCGGCCTTGAGCGCCTCGGTCAGCGCCGGTCCGCTCTCGAACAGCGACCACTCGGCGTCCGGCGCTTCACCTCGGGCCTTGACCAGGCTCAGCCCGCCGAAACGCTGGTAGCCGATGCGCAGTCGGGGCGACTCGTCGCCGCCGGCCGGATCGTCGGCGCAGCCGGTCAGCGCCCCGACGGCGACCAGGGAGAGCACCGTCAGGGCGGCGGTGACGACGCGGGAACGGCGCGGGGCAGGGGTACGCATGAGCACTCCTCGACGGCGAAAGGGTCCCGCGGACATCGATGAGGTCCAGCGGCGACGACAGCCTACTAACTCGATAGGTTTTATGGGTAGTCTGTTCGCGTGGTCGTTCCCGAGCGCATTGAGGACGGCCGGTCGGAGCAGCCAACCCGCGCCCGGAGGATCGAGCCATGTTGACCTTCCACTGGTTCCTGCCCACGTACGGCGACAGCCGGGACATCGTGGGCGGCGGTCACGGCGTGCCGGTGGGCAGAGCCGGTGGCGCCCGTCCGCCGACCGTCGCCTATCTGGGCCAGATCGCCCGTACGGCCGAGCAGTTGGGCTTCGTCGGCGCCCTGACGCCCACCGGCGCCTGGTGCGAGGACGCCTGGCTGAGCACCGCCATGCTGACCGAGGTCACCGAGCGGCTGAAGTTCCTGGTGGCCTTCCGCCCAGGCATGCTCTCACCGACCCTGGCGGCGCAGATGGGCGCCACCTTCCAGCGCCTCTCCGGTGGGCGGTTGCTGGTCAACGTGGTCACCGGTGGCGAGGCCCACGAGCAGCGCGCCTACGGCGACTTCCTGGACAAGGACGCCCGGTACGCCCGTACCGACGAGTTCCTGACGGTGGTGCGGGCGCTGTGGGGCGGTGCGACGGTCGACCACGACGGGCCGCACGTCCGGGTCGAACGGGCGCGACTGGCCCGGCTGCCCGACCCGGTGCCGCCGGTCTACTTCGGAGGGTCGTCGGCCGCCGCCGGTCCGGTCGCCGCCCGGCACAGCGACGTCTACCTCACCTGGGGTGAGCCGCCCGCGCAGGTGGCCGCGAAGCTCGACTGGATCCGAGGGCTGGCCGCCGAAGCCGGACGCGACGTCCGGTTCGGCATCCGGCTGCACGTCATCGCCCGCGACACCAGCGAGGACGCGTGGGCGCAGGCCCGCCGGCTGCTCGACGGCATCGCCGACGCCGACATCCAGGCTGCCCAGGAGGGGCTGCGTCGCAGCGAGTCGGAGGGGCAGCGCCGGATGCTCGACCTGCACGGCGGGTCCCGTGACGGCCTGGAGGTCTCGCCGAACCTCTGGGCCGGCGTCGGGCTGGTCCGCGGCGGCGCGGGCACCGCCCTGGTGGGCAGCCACATCGAGGTGGCCGACCGGATCGCCGAGTACCACGCCCTCGGCATCGACGAGTTCGTCCTGTCCGGACAGCCTCATCTGGAGGAGGCGTACTGGTTCGGCGAGGGAGTGCTGCCGGTGCTGGGTGAGCGTGGCCTGTGGCGGCACCCGGCCCGACCGGCGGTCACCGTGCCCGAACCGACCGGCATCCCGTTCGCCACCCCACCGGTGCCGGCGGGGCGTGGCTAGCGGGGTCGTCGCGCGGAACCGGGCAGGTCAGCCGGCGTGGCGGGCGAAGAAGTCGGCCAGCACCTCGGTGTGCGTGGAGAAGGCCAACTCGGTCGGCCGGGTCAGCACCAACCATTCGGTGGCCTCCGCCGTGGGGGCCGAGGCGGGCAGCTCCTCGATCGGGCGGGGCGGCAGTTCACCGAAGACGAGCAGGGTGCCGCCCGCCGGCGCGTTCTGCACCGCGACGAGGTCGACCTGGTCCGGGTCGGCGAGCAGCCCGGTCTCCTCCCGCAGTTCACGCACCAGCGCCTGCGCCCACCGCTCGCCGTACTCGATGAAGCCGCCGGGCAGGGCGAGCAGCCCACGGGCGGGCTCGATGGCACGCCGCACGGCCACCACACCGATACCGTCCGGGGTGAGCACCGGCAGCAGCGCCACCGCGACGGGCAGCGGATTGCGCCACACCGTCTGACCGCAGTTCGCGCAGAGCCGGGGCCAACCGGCCGCCGCGGAATATGCCGTGCCGCAGTACGAGCAGTGCGAGTAGGCCACCCCGGTCATGTCGATGCACATTACGCCCCGCCGGCCCGTGGTCGCCGGCCCGGGGCGGGGTCGACCGTCCAGTGTGGTCAGGTGGTGATGCGGGCGTTGCCGATCGCGTCCATCCGCCCCCACCGTCCGGGGATGTCGAGCAACTCGATCCGGCCGAAACGCTGCGGGATGGCGGGGTGGACCACCAGGTGTTCGCCGTACGGTTCGAGGCCGAGCAGGGTACGCAGCAGCAGGAAGGTCGAGCCGGTCGCGGTCGCCTGCGGGCTGTTCGCCGCCGGATACGGCACGGGATAGCGGGTCAGCGCCCGGTCGTAGCCGGCGAACGACTCCGGCATCCGCCCGCCGAAGTGCTGGGCGGCGTCGATGACGCCCTCGGCGATGATCCCGGCCTCGGCGACGAAGCCGTACCGGCGCAGCCCGGCGGCGATCAACGCGTTGTCGAACGGCCACACCGTGCCCAGGTGATAGCCGAGCGGGTTGTACCTGGCCTGTCCGGTGCCCAGCGTCCGCACTCCCCAGCCGGAGAACATCTGGGGCCCGAGCAGGTGTCGGGCCACCGCCGGGGCCCGGGACTCGTCGACGATGCCGCTCCACAGCAGGTGGCCCATGTTCGAGGCGAGGGCGTCGACGTGGTCGCCGTCCGGGCCGAGCGCCAGCGCGAAGTACTCGCCCTGCTCGATCCAGAAGTCCCGGTTGAACCGTTGCTTGAGCTCCTCGGCCTGCCGTTCCAGGCGGTCGGCGTACGCCGGGTCACCCCAGAACTCACGGGCCAGCCGGGCCCCACGACGTCGGGCGTCGTACGCGTAACCCTGCAGTTCGCAGGTGGCGCGGGGCAGTCCCGGCAGCCGGCCGTCGCGGTAGCAGATCGCCTCCGGCGAGTCCTTCCAGCAGTGGTTCATGGCACCGCTGTTCTCGTTGCGTCGCCGGTACCAGAGGTAGCCGTCGCCGCGGATGTCGCCGTACTCGTCGATCCAGTGCAGGGCCGCGCGGGCGGCCTCCTCCAGGTCGCGGACCAGCTGACCGTCGCCGGTCCACCGCTCGTACTCGTCGAGCAGTACGACGAACAGCGGCGTGACGTCCGCGCCACCGAAGTACGGCGACTGGGGCCGTTCCTCGAAGGCCGCCATCTCCCCGTACCGGAACTCGTTGATGATCTTCCCGGGTTCCTCGTCCCGGAAGTCGTCGAGCACCGTGCCCTGGTCCAGGGCGAGCAGCCGGAGCGTGGTGGCGGCCGTGCGGGGGACGAAGGGCAGGGTCTGGTAGCAGGTGAGGATGGCGTCGCGGCCCACGATGGTGGCCGACCAGGGCAGCCCGGCGGTGAGCATCGTCTCGTGCGGCATCGCGAGCGGGGCGAATCGCAGGCCGGCCAGGTCGGTCAGGCCGCGTCGATAGGTCGTGGTCAGCGGTTGCCAGTCACAGTGCAGTCGGGGCGCGTCGGCCAGCCACCGGCTCAGGTCGTGGCGCAACTGGGTGCCGACCTGGCCGTGCGTGTGCCCCAACTGTTCGCGTACGTCGGCACCGTCCGGGCGGAGGACCAGGCTCCGGACGGTCAGGGTCGTGCTCCACCGCCCCTGTCGGTCGACCTGTATCCGGTAGGTCATCCCCTGGTTGTCGACAGCTGCCGGTTCGGTGGTCGAGACCTCGGTGGCGCGGTGGAACCGTTCCCGCCGGTAGCCGAGCCGCAACCGGTCCTCGAACACCTCCCGATATCCGCGCAACCGCGTCGCCCGCGGCCAGACCACGTTGTAGATCGGCGCGAAGTCGCTGTCGATGTCGATGCGTAACACGTACTCGGCCGGCTCGCAGGTGTGGTTGAGCACGGTGAGGCGTTCGGTGAAGCTGCTGTCGGAGATCCACCGGTCCCGGATGATCGAGACCTTCGCGTCGACGTAGTGCGTCGGGTTGCCGGGGACCAGGAACAAGCGGATCTCGTAGTAGCTCGGCTCGTGGATCGCCAGCGGGTGCAACTGCTCGCCGTCGAGGGTCAGCCGCCAGGTGGACAGGAAGCGGGTGTCGAAGACGAAGAACCCGCTCGGGCTGGGCGGGTCGAAGGTCATGTCCCCGTTGTCCTCGCTGAGCGCGAAGATGTTGCCGTCGAGGATGCGTACCATCCGCTTCATGCGGGTTCCCGATCGTCCGCCGACGGCAGCATCGCCGCGACCCGCGGATGGCGGGCCCCCTTCGGCGGGGCGAAGAGGCGCTCCAACATGATCACGAAACGGAACTCGCCGTCCGCGGTGAAGTCGTTGCGCAGCCAGGCGGACAAGGGCTTGATCTCCCCGTGCGCCATCCGGAGGAACAACGTCTCGTCGGCGCCGATCACCGTGTCGGCTTCCACCGCGCCGCCCTGGGACACGGTGATCCGGCCCTGGTCGATGGTGACCAGCCAGTGATCCACTCCGCGGGGGTGGGCGAGATCGAAGCGCACGCTGCCGGAGACCTTCCGGAGCATCCGACCACCGCTATGGGTGAGATCGTCGAAAAACGCCCGAACCGACTCCGACATCGCACCAACTCCAAGGGTCCCGTCCGGCGACGATCGGCAGCGAAGGACCGAATCCGCGCGAACGGTCGGTCGGGTGGAGCGCAGACCCCGCCGCTGTTTGTCACTTTAGCGGCTTTGATCCTGGTACGAGCCCTCCTCGGCCGGGCCGTCGGCTCCGGCGGTTAGGTCCTCGATATTGCCGTTGGTTTGCCCTGCGAATGCGTCTATGGTGGTTCGATGTACCCCGTCGCGCTGATGAACCGCGTCGCCGTCGTCACGGCGACGCCGGTGCTGGCTGCGGCGGTTCGCACGGTCTGGGTTTCCGGGCAGGTTGGTCACGGCCAGCCGAGCCCCGCAGGTCGGAGCCCTCCGGGAATCGTCCAACCCACCGGACGACCAAGGGCGAAGCCAAAGGCTTCGGCCCTTTTCTATTTTCCAGGAGAGGGATCCGACATGAGCACCGACACGTTCGACCAGAAGTGGCTGACCGACCTCAGGACGACGCTGACGCACGAGTTCGAAACGCAGACCGCACGGCTGACCGAGTTGACCGCTGACACCGGCGACCCGGCCGAGGCACACACCAACGCCGCGTTGATCGCCGCCACCCGCCAGAGCCTGGCCCAGATCACCGACGCGCTGCGACGGATGAGCAGCGGAAGCTACGGCGACTGCGAGAAGTGCGGCACGGCCATCCCGCGTGAGCGCTTGGAGATCCTGCCGCAGGCCCGCTTCTGCGTGCCCTGCCAGCAGAAGCAGAACGGCTGACCCGGCACGGGCTGCCGGACCGGATCACCGGTGCGGCAGCCCGCCGTCGCCGGTCGCGGTGCCCTCCGCCCGGGTGGGGTCGGTCGGGCCCGCGATCAGTGAGGCGGTGACCGTGGCGGTCATGCCATCGCTGCGGTGAATGAGGGTCAACGCTCCGGTCAGCTGGTGAGCCAACCAGAGCCCCCGACCGCCCGGGGTGTCGGTGCCCGGCCGCTGCACGGTCAGGCCGACCCCGCCGGGCCCGTGGTCGCTCACCTCGCAGACCAGGCGGTCGGGATACCGGAGCAGTTCGAGACGGCCCCGGCCGCCGCCGTGCAGCACGGCGTTGGTGACCAGTTCGTGGACGGCCAGGACGAGATCCTCGGCCGCGTCGCCGCCCAGGCCGGCGGCGGCGATCCGCGCGGCGAGCAGGTGCCGCAGCGCGGTCACCGTCTGCCCGGTGAAGGACAGCGAGAGCAATGATTCGACCTCGTCACCGCCGGATGAGGCGCCGTCCGGGCCGTTGGCATCCGGTCGGTCGAGGTTGCTCATGCTGGCAGATTACGTCGTCCGGCGACATCCGCACCCCTTGCCCGACGGCAAGCTCCTGCGAGCGGGCGGTTCGGCGACGCTTCGCGGCCCCGAGGCACCGGTCGGGTGCGGCGGGCGTCGCGGTGGCCGCCGTGCCCTGGCCGTGCTTTGCTCTGCTTCAATCCGTTGCCACGCTCCGCCACCGCAGTCGGGTGCGGCGTGGCCGGACCGCGCCCGTAGTGGCCAGGGGCGCGACGAGCATGACAAGGAGATCCGGACATGGCTGACTTCGTCGGCGCCGTCGACCAGGGCACCACCAGCACCCGCTTCATGATCTTCGACCATGGCGGCAACGAGGTGGGTCGCCACCAGCTGGAACACCAGCAGATCCTGCCGCGGGCCGGCTGGGTGGAGCACAACCCGCTGGAGATCTGGGAACGGACTCAGACGGTGGTGCGTACCGCGCTGAACACGCACAGCCTGGCCGCCTCCGACCTGGTCGCGCTCGGCGTGACGAACCAGCGGGAGACCACGGTGGTGTGGAACCGGCGCACCGGCCGGCCGTACTACAACGCCATCGTCTGGCAGGACACCCGTACCGACCGGATCGCCGCGGCCCTGGACCGCGACGGTCGCGGTGAGATCATCCGGCGCAAGGCCGGGCTGCCACCGGCGACCTACTTCTCCGGTGGGAAGATCCAGTGGATCCTGGAGAACGTCGACGGGGTGCGGGCCGCCGCCGAACGCGGCGAGGCGATCTTCGGCAACACCGACACCTGGCTGCTGTGGCACCTCACCGGCGGCACCGACGGCGGTGTGCACCTCACCGACCCCACAAACGCCAGCCGCACCATGTTGATGAACCTGGAGACCCTGGACTGGGACGACGAGCTGCTGTCGTTCTTCGACATTCCCCGCGCGATGCTGCCCCGGATCGTCGCGTCGTCGGACCCACACGCCTACGGCACCACCGCGTCGGGCGGCCCGTTCGCCGGGACGGTCCGGATCACCGGCGACCTGGGTGATCAGCAGGCCGCCACCGTCGGGCAGGTCTGCTTCGCGCCGGGCGAGGCCAAGAACACCTACGGTACGGGCAACTTCATGCTGCTCAACACCGGTACGGAGATCGTCCGCTCGGAGTCGGGACTGCTCACCACCGTCTGCTACCAGTTCGCCGGCGAACGGCCGGTGTACGCGCTGGAGGGCAGCATCGCCGTCACCGGTTCCGCCGTGCAGTGGCTGCGCGACCAGCTGAAGATCATCAGGAGCGCCGCGCAGAGTGAGGATCTCGCTCGGCAGGTCGACGACAACGGCGGGGTCTACTTCGTACCGGCCTTCTCCGGCCTGTTCGCCCCGTACTGGCGCGCCGACGCCCGAGGGGCCATCGTCGGGCTGTCCCGCTACAACACCGACGCCCACCTCGCCCGGGCCGCCCTGGAGGCGATCTGCTACCAGAGCCGGGACGTGGCCGAGGCCATGGCACAGGACTCCGGGGTGGCCGTGGAGTGTCTCAAGGTCGACGGTGGGGTCACCGTCAACGAGTTGTGCATGCAGTTGCAGGCGGACATCCTCGGTGTGCCGGTCAGCCGGCCGGTGGTCGCCGAGACGACGGCGCTGGGGGCCGCGTACGCCGCGGGGCTGGCCGTCGGCTTCTGGAAGGACACCGACGAGTTGCGGGAGAACTGGAACGAGAGCCGCCGGTGGCACCCGTCCTGGTCGGCGGAGCAACGCGCGGCCGGCTACGCGGGCTGGCAGAAGGCGGTCCGGCGCACGCTCGACTGGGTGGACGTGGAGTGACCTCACCTTCGGTGGCCGGTCGTCGGCGGGGCGCGCCCGCTGACGGCCCGTTGCCGGGCATATCCGGCCGATGTGGCTTAACATCCCCGATGTCGGGCACGGGGGCCAGGCGTGGAGAGGGGCAGCCAGCCATGCGGGTCACGCGCGCGATCGTGGCGATCGTCGTCGTACTGTCGGCCGGGGTGTTGGCGGGATCGGCGAACGCGGCCGCGTCGTCACCGTTCACCGTGGTCAACGGATCCATCCAGCCGGCCACCGGGACACCGAAGCCGGCGTCGGGAACCCATGCCACCCTGTGGCGCAACACCAGTTACGCGCTGACCACCGTGCAGGGCGCAGGGACGCTTGTGGTGGGCGCGATCGGCGACCACTGCGAGGGATGGCCCACGCTGCGGGTGAGCGTGGGCGGCACCCCGGTCGGCGAGGTGACCGTGGTCAGCGCCACCGACTACGGCGCCTACCAGGTCGGCGCGCCGCTGCCCGCGGGACAGCACACCGTCCGGATCGACCTGATCAACGACCGCTACACCGGCGCGTGCGACCGCAACGCCCACCTGGCGTACGTCCGGACCGAGGCGACCCCGCCGACCGACACCACATTCAGCTTCGCGGTCGTCCCGGACACCCAGGAGGAGGTGCTGAACGCCGCGGACCACCGGCTGCGGCAGCGGATCGACTGGCTGGTGGCGCAGCGCAACGCGCTGGATCTGCGCTTCGTCACGCACTCCGGGGACGTGGTCAACTACGACACCCCGGACCACGTCCAGTTCGTGCGGGCGAGCAACGCGCTGCGTCCGCTGGAGCAGGCCGGGGTGCCGTACACGTTGGCCATCGGCAACCACGACGGGCAGGTCTTCGGCCCGGACGGCAAGCCGCGCAGCCCCGCCGGGCCGCTGCTGCGCGACACCGCCGTGTTCAACAGGTACTTCACCGCCGCACGCTTCGGCTCGGTGCAGGGCCAGTTCGAGGCGGGCAAGGTCGACAACGCGTACGCCACCTACACGGCCGGGGGAGTGCGCTGGCTGGTGCTGACCCTGGAGTTGTGGCCGAGGCGGGCGGCGGTCGCCTGGGCGCAGCAGGTGGTGGCCGCGCACCCGCGCCACAACGTCGTCGTGGTCACCCACCACTACCTGGAGAGCGACGCGAGCATCGGGCAGAGCGCCGGATTCGGTGCCAGCAGCCCGCAGTACCTCTTCGACAACCTGGTGCGGCGCTACCCCAACATCAGGTTCGTCTTCTCCGGGCACACCGGCACGGCGGCGTCGCGGGTGGACACCGGTGTGAACGGCAACCGGATCCACTCGTTCCTGCAGACCTTCCACTCCAAGCGGACCAACCCGGTCCGGCTTGTCGAGATCGACACGGCGGCCGACTCGCTGCGCACCTGGATCTACGCGCCGCACACCACCGAGAACTTCCCGGCCCACGAGCGCCGGTACACCGGTCTCGGTCTGGTGCGCTGATCCCGCGACCCGTGTCGCAAAACTATCTTGAAACGGTCTCTTTATTGTCCGACGAATTGAGATGCCGGTAGAGGGTCGCCCGGGACACGCCGCAGGCGGCGGCGATCTCGTCGATGGAATGCGTACCTGCCGCATGCATCCGGCGGGCCGCCAGCAGCTGCTCCGGGCCCATCGAACGGGGTCGGCCGGGTCGCCGCCGGCCCACCGCCCCGACCGTCGGCTCCACGCCGTCGCCCCGGGAATCGGCGGCGGCGGGTTCGTCGGCCAGCAGACGGCGTACGCCGTCGAGCATGTCCGCGCGCAGCACCGGCGCGGGCACCTCCATCAGGAACACCACCGGGTCGCTGCACATCGCGATCGCCTGCACCGCGCGGACCCGGTCCCGCCGGCTCGGGTCGGGGCCGGCGAGGATCTGGTTGGCCCGCATCGCGATGCGCAGCAGCCGCTGGTAGGTGCTGCCCTGATCGACGAGCGCGAGGTCGTGCAGGAGCAGACCGAGACGGCCGCGGTGTTCCAGCATGGTGTCCACCCAGCCCTCCAGCAGCGTCCACCTCGCCGGCCCGGGCGGCAGCGCCTCGGCGGCGTCGACCAGCCTCTCCAGGTCGCCGACCATCGGTTCGGCCAGGGCGGTGAGCAGGTGCCCCTTGCTGGGGAAGTGGTAGAGGATCGCGGCCTTGGTCAGCCCGAGCCGCTCGGCGATGCGGCGCAACGAGGTGCGCTGGTAGCCGTGCACGGTGAACAGGTCGAACGCGGCGCGCAGGATCCTCTCGCGGGTGCCGTCGGTCTCCGCCAAGGTCATACCGTCGAGGGTAGCCGCTCCTGACCGGCGGTCGGACAGACTCGCATCGAGCCCTTACCATCGGTCAGTGCAGTGAGTCGTGTCCGGTGCGGCGGGAGGCCCCCCATGTCCGTGATAGCCATCGACAACCTGGTCAAGACCTTCGGCAGCGTACGCGCCCTCGACGGGCTGGATCTGCGGGTGGAACCGGGGGAGGTGCACGGCTTCCTCGGCCCCAACGGCTCCGGCAAGTCCACCACCATCCGGATCCTGCTCGGCCTGCTGCGTCGCGACTCCGGGCAGGTGCGGGTCCTCGACGGCGACCCGTGGCGCGACGCGGTGACGCTGCACCGGCGGTTGGCGTACGTGCCCGGCGACGTCAACCTCTGGCCCAACCTCTCCGGCGGCGAGGCGATCGACCTGTTCGGCGCCCTGCGCGGCGGCCTCGACGAACGCCGCCGCGACGAGCTGCTGCGCCGCTTCGAACTGGACCCCACGAAGAAGTGCCGCACCTACTCCAAGGGCAACCGGCAGAAGGTCGCCATCGTCGCCGCCTTCGCCTCCGACGTCGAGCTGTACGTCCTGGACGAACCCACCTCCGGGCTCGACCCGCTGATGGAGGCGGTGTTCCAGGAGGAGGTCCGCGAACTCACCGCCGGCGGCGCCAGCGTGCTGCTCTCCAGCCACGTGCTGGCCGAGGTCGAGGCGCTCTGCGACCGGGTCAGCATCATCCGGGAGGGACGGATCGTGGAGTCCGGCAGCCTCACCGAGCTGCGGCACCTGGCCCGCACCACGGTCACCGTCGAGACCGTACGCCCGCTGACCGGGGTGGCCGAGCTGCCGGGGGTGCACGAGGTCCGCGCCGTCGACGGGCGGGTCCGGTTGGAGGTCGAGCCGGCGCACCTCGACACCCTGCTGGCTCACCTGCTCCGCTTCCAGGTCCGGGCCCTGACCAGCGCACCGCCCACCCTGGAGGAGCTGTTCCTGCGCCACTACGGCGACACCGTCACCGACGGCGGTGCCCGATGAGCACCCTCACCGGCACCGGTCGGCTGGCCCGGCTCGCCGTGCGCCGCGACCGGGTCCGGCTGGGCGTCTGGGTGCTCGGCGCCCCCCTGATCGGGTACGCCCTCGCCGAGAGTGTCGCCGGGCTCTACCCCGACGCGCAGACCCGCCTCGGCTACGCCGAGACCGCGATCAGCAGCGTGGTCGCCCGGGCCTTCAACGGCCCGATCGCCGGCACGGACATCGGTGCCGTGGTGGTCACCGAGTCGTACCTGACCCTGGCGCTGCTCGCCGCGCTGCTCAGCACCTTCGCGGTGATCCGGCACACCCGGCAGAACGAGGAGACCGGGCGGGCGGAACTGCTCGGCGCCGCGCCGGTCGGGCGGTACGCCCTGCTCACCGCCGCCCTGGTCGTGGTGGTGGGCGCCAACGTGCTGGCCGCCGGGCTGCTGGCCCTGGCCCTGATCGGCACCGGCCTGCCGGTCGCCGGATCGGTGGCCGCCGCGGCGGCGGTCGGCGGGGTGGGTGTCGCCTTCACCGGCGTCGCCGCCGTCACCGCCCAGCTCACCGTCACCTCGCGCGGCGCGAACGCCCTCGCCGCCGCCACGGTCGGAGTCGCGTTCCTGCTGCGTGCCGCCGGTGACGTGCTCGGTGAGCGGGCCGCCGCCGCGACCCGCCTGGACAGCGCCTGGCCGGTCTGGCTGTCCCCGCTGGGCTGGGGCACCCAGGTCCGGGCCTTCGGCCCGGAACGCTGGTGGGTGCTGGCCCTGCCGGTCGCCCTGCTCGTCGGCTGCGTCGCCGTGGCCTACCTGCTGGCCGAGCGTCGGGACGTCGGCGCGGGCCTGCTCGCCGCCCGTCGCGGGCCGGCCCGAGCCGCGTCCGGGCTGCTCAGCCCCGCCGGGTTGACCTGGCGGCTGCACCGGGGGGCGTTGACCGGCTGGGCGGTCGCGGTGGCGATTCTCGGTCTCGCCATGGGCGCGGCCGGGCACGAGGTCGACGCCATGATCGCGGAGAACCCGCAGGCGGCCGAGGTGATCGCCCAGCTCGGCGGCGGTGCCGAACTGGTCGACGCGTACCTGGCCGCGATGCTCGGGATCTTCGCGCTGACCATCGGAGCGTACGTGGTGCAGGCGCTGCTGCGGACCCGCACCGACGAGTCCGACGGCATCCTGGAGGCGCTGCTCGCCACGGCGGTCAGCCGTACCCGATGGCTCGGCACGCAGGTCCTCGGCGCGGTCCTCGGCGCGTCGGTGCTGGTGCTGCTGGCCGGGATCACCACCGGCCTCGGGTACGGCGTGGCCGACGGCGATCCGGTGGGCTGGACGGTCGACCTGGCCGGGGCGGCGCTGCTGCGGCTACCGGCGCTGCTGGTGGTCGCCGGGGTGGTCACCGCGCTGTTCGGCGCGCTGCCGCGCTTGTCGGTCGCACTGAGCTGGGCGTCGCTGATCGCGTTCCTGCTCCTCGGTCAGCTCGGTACGGTGCTCGACCTGCCGCAGGCCGCACTCAACCTGTCGCCGTACACGCACGTGCCGTCCGTACCCGCCGCCGACGCGACCGCAGCGCCGCTGCTCGCCCTCACCGCCGTGGCGGTGGTGCTGCTGGGCGCCGGGCTGGCCGCCTTCCGCCACCGCGACACCCCACGGTGACCGGCTCTTCTCGGGTGCGCTCCCGGCACGCCCACCGCGCGTCGACAGGCCGGTGCGGCGAGGCTCACTAGACTCGATGAGGTGGGACGAGGACGCTCAGGCCACGGCACGGGCGGTCCTGGCATGCGCGACCTGCTCACCCCGATCGAGACGGCCGTCCACCGGGGACACCAGGACGAGGCGCTGCGCCGGCTGGCGGCCGTCCCGGCGGACCTGCCGCTACCGGCGGGGTTGGCCTGGCGGCTCGGTGTGCTGCTGCACCAGCAGGGCCGGTTCGACGCGGCCGACGCCTGCTATCGCCGGGTCGACCTCGATCTCGACGACGAACACCCGTCGGCGTTGGCGGACCGTGCCCAGGTCCTCGCCGGCTGGGCCGCGACCCGCTGGGCCCAGGGCGACCAGGCGCGTACCCGGCAGTTGGCCACCGATGCGGTCGCCGTGGCCGAACGCAGCGGCGACGACGCGGCGGTGGCGGCGGCCTACCTGGCGCAGGCGCTGGCCGCGTTCGGCGACGGCGACCGCGCGGGAAACGAGCACGCGTACGCCCAGGCCCTGGCGGCGGCCGAACGCGCCGGCGACTTCGGGCAGCAACTGCGGATCCGGTGCAATGTCGGGTCGCGGCTGGTCGAGGAGGGACACTACCGACCGGCCATCGAGGAACTCGACGAGGCGGTCCGGCTCGGTGAGCTGCTCGGCCAGCAGATGCTGCTCGCGTTGGCGCTGCACAACCGCGCGGAGGCGTGGCTCGGCCTAGGTGACCTGCATCGTGCCCGCAGCGACGCGGACAAGGCGCTGGCCCGGTGGCAGCGGGCCGGTTCCCCGCTGGCTGCCTTCGGGCTGACGCTCACCGCCCGGGTGCACCGGGTGCGGGGGGCGACCCACCAGGCGGTGGCCGCCTACCGGGCGGCGCTGGCCATGGGAGAGCCGGATGGCAACGCGCAGGTGCTGGTGGAGGCGTGCGCCGGGCTCGCTCGGCTCAGCTACGCCGACGACCCGCAGGCGGCGGCCCGCCACGCCGAGCGGGCCCTGTCGCTGCCCAGCTCCGCCGGCCCCACCGTCGCCGAGTTGGCCGCCGGCTGGGTCGCCCTCTGCTCCGGAGACCCGCACACCGCCCTGCGGTACGGCGAACAGGTCCGCGCCGAGGCCGGTCGCCGGCGGGACACGGCGGGCCTGGCCGAGGCCGTGGAACTCGTCACCCTCGCCGCCCACCGCGCCAACCCCGAGGCGACCTCACCCCGGACGGTACGCCGACTGCTCGCCGACCTGGTCGAGGCGGCGACGATCTGGGCCGAGCTCGGCAACGAGTTCGCGCTCGCCACCAACGCCCTGCTCCAGGCCCGGCTCACCGGTGACCTGGTCGCGGAGCGGATCGCGTACGAGCGGCTGCGCCGCATCGGCGTACAGGACGGTGGCTGGCATGTCGCCGGGCCGTTGGCGGCGATCGGGCCGGCACCGGTTCCCGAGGTGGAGGTGCAGATCCTGGGCCAGTTCGCGGTGCGGCTGGCCGGCGCGACGGTGCCGGTCGGCAGCTGGCAGTCCCGCAAGGCGCGCGATCTGCTCCACATGGTGGCCGCACAACTCGGCAGACCGGTGGCCCGCGACGCCCTGGCCGCCGCGCTCTGGCCGCAGGCCCGCGCCGAGGTGGCGCTGCGCCGCCTGTCGGTGCTGATCTCGACCGTACGGGGTGTGCTCGACCCGGGTCGGCGACATTCGGCGGATCGTTACCTGATCACCGATTCGGCCACCGTGCAGCTCAGTACGGCACATGTGGTGGTGGACGCGTTACGTTTCCACGACGCGGCCCGGGCGGCCGTCGTCGCCGACACCGCGACCCCGCCGCCGACCGGCACCGCCGCCGACGACCGGTTGCTGAGCCAACTGGAGACGGTGGTGGCCATGTACGCCGGTGATCTCTGTGCCGACGACGAGGTCGTCGGTGCGGCGGTCCAGCGGCCCCGGGCGCTGCTGTCCGCGCTGCACCGCGAGGTGACCCACCGGCTGGCGAGGCGGTATCTGCACCTGGACCGGGCCGACGCGGCGATCGGTTGGTACCTGCGGCTGGTCGGCGAGGACGGTTACGACGAGCCGGCCCACCTCGGGCTGATCGGCGCGCTGTCGGCCGCCGGACGGCACGGTGAGGCCAACCGGCGCCATCAGGAGTACGTCGTGCGGATGGCCGAGATCGGTGTCGAACCGGCCGCGGCCGCGCTACCGGATCGGGCTCGCCTGAACAATTCCTGAACCACCCCCGAAGACCGCCGATCAGACTGCTCGGTGTCCGGACAGGGCCGTGGTGGACGCCGATGTGGCGGGTGCCGCGACGGTGGCGATGCCGGAGGCAGACGGGGGCGGTCAGCGTGTTCAGGTCGAAGGAGAAGACGATGGGACGGGTTCGAGGGCTGCTTGTCGTGCTCGCGGCCGGGCTCATGCTGACCGGCTGTGCCGGCGGAACGGACGACGGCACCGCCTCGGGTGGGGCGGAGACGCCGGCGGCGACCTCCGAGGCCGACGGCGGGCAGGTGCCGGACCAGGGCAGCGGCGGGACGAACACCGGGTCGGGTGACGGGGACCGCTGGTGCGACGCGGTGCAGGCGTTCAGCACCTCGATGGACCCGCTATTCACCGAGAGCGCGGGCAAGGCCGAGCTGGATCAGGCCCGTACCCGGCTGAAGGAGTTGAAGGCGGCGGCACCAGCCGAGATCAAGTCCGACGTGACGACGCTCGGCGAGTTCTACGCCGCGGTCATCGACGCCTCCGGCAAGAGCATGCCCGAGGACCCGGCGGCGTGGGCCCGCGTCGGCCAGACCACCGAAGGGCTGAAGACGGCGATGCCGCCGGTGTCGGACTACACCATGAAGCGATGCCCTGAGTTCGACGGGCAGTTGCCGACGGGGCAGTGACGACGGCCCCCGGGCCGCCGCTCAGAGCACCTGGGAGAGGAAGCGGCGCAGGCGCGGGTGCTGCGCCGCTTCGAAGATCGCGGCCGGCGGGCCGGCCTCCAGCACCACCCCGGCGTCCATGAACGCGACCGTGTCGGCGACCTCCCGGGCGAAACCCATCTCATGGGTCACCACCACCATGGTCATGCCCTGCGCCGACAGGTCCGCCATCAACGCCAGGACGCCCTTGACCAGCTCCGGGTCAAGCGCCGACGTGGCCTCGTCGAAGAGCATCACCTGTGGCTGCATGGCCAGCGCGCGGGCGATGGCGACCCGCTGTTGCTGCCCACCGGACAGGTGTGCTGGGCGGGCGTCGGCCTTCGCGGCCAGCCCCACCCGGTCCAGGTGTTGGCGGGCCACCGCCGCCGCCTCGTCCTCGCCGAGCTTGCGGATGCGCCGCAACGCGAGGGTGATGTTGCGCAGCACGCTCATGTGCGGGAAGAGATTGAACTGCTGGAACACCATGCCGACCCGCTGCCGCAGGGCGTCCGGGTCGTCGCGCAGCACGCTGCGCCCGTCCAGCAGCACGTCGCCGCGGTCCGGTTCCAACAACCGGTTGACAGTACGCAGCAGGGTGGACTTGCCCGACCCGGAGGGGCCGATCACGCAGGCCGTCGCGCCCCGGGCCACGTCCAGATCCACCCCGCGCAGCACCTGGTGACGCCCGAAGGCAAGGTGCACGTCGCGCAGGCTCAGACTGACCGAGTCGCTCATCGTTGGTTCCCTCCGGCGGCGCCGGGCAGCGCCAGGTCGAGGTCGTCGGGGTCGTCGTCGGCCGGGCCGGTGGCCGGTCGGCCGTGCCGCAGTCGCCGGTCGATCCAGTTGACGAAGTGGGTCAGCGGCACCGTCAGCACCAGGTAGAAGAGCCCGGCCAGCAGCAACGCCGACTGGTTGCCGGTGTTGGCGGCGTAGTCCTGCCCGATCCGGAACAGTTCCCGCTGACTGGCCAGCAGGCCGAGGAAGTAGACCAGGCTGGAGTCCTTGATCAGGGCGATCAGCTGGTTCACCCAGGCCGGCAGGATCCGCCGGATGCCCTGCGGAATGATCACCCGGCGCATCGCCTCGCCCCAGGAGAAGCCGAGCGCGCGGGCCGCCTCCAACTGGGTGGCCTCCACCGACTGGATGCCGGAACGGAAGATCTCCCCGATGTACGCCGACGCGATCAGCGACAGCGCCAGGATGCCCAGCGGGTACGGGTTGGGTCCCCACACCTGCATGCCGAGCGGGGCCAGCCCGACCCCGATCAGCAGGATCGTCGCCGCGGCCGGCAGCCCCCGGAACACGTCGGTCCAGACCCGTGCCGGCCACCGCAGCCAGCGGGTCCGCGAGATGCCCGCGACGGCCAGCACGATGCCCAGCGCCGAGCCGAGCAGGGCGGCGGTGACCGCCAGGATCAGCGTGTTCGGCAACCCGACAGTGATCATCTCGGGTAGCGCCTCGCGCATCGACTCCCAGTCGAAGAACGTCTCCCACAGGGTGCGCAACGGATCCACGGGTCAACCTCCGCCCTGCTAGCTGGTCGTACCGGTCAGGAAGCGGCCGAGGGGGCCGCCGACGGGGCGGTCACGGCGCCGCTGCCGGGAGCGAAGTCGGCCGGGATCGCCCGACCCGGGTAGTACTGCGCGTTGAGGCGGGTCCAGGTGCCGTCGGCGATGACCTCGTCGAGGGCCTTGTTCAGCGCCTCGCGCAGCGCGTCGTTGCCCTTGGCGAAGGCGTACGCCGTCGGGGCCGGGCTGAGTTCCTTCGCCGCCACGGTGATCTTGCCGCCGCTGTCGGCGGCGGTCTTCTCACCGATCTCGGCCGGGGAGATCCAGGCGTCCGCGGTGCCCGCCTTGAGCTGGTTGAGCGCGCCGTTGTAGTCGGGCACCCGTACCGGGTCGAGGCCCTTGGTGGTGGCGTAGTCGTCCTGGACGGTGCCCTGCACGACCACCACCCGCTTGCCGGCCAGCTCGTCGAAGCTGCTCAGCGTCGAACCGGCGGGCACGTTGAGGCCGAGGTAGCCGAAGTCGTAGCCGTTGCCGAAGTCGACGGTCTTCTTCCGCGCCTCGGTGATGGTGATCGAGGAGCTGCCGATGTCGAACTTGCGGTTGTTGACCTGGGCGAGCAGGCCGGAGAAGTCGGTGCCGACGAACTCGACCCGCAGCCCCAGCTTGTCGGCGGCGGCGACCAGCAGGTCGTTGTCGAAGCCGGTGAACTTGCCGTCCTTGAGGTACACGTTCGGCGGCGCGTCGGTGAGCGTGCCGGCCCGCAGCACCCCCGGCTGGAGCAGGTTGTACGGGTTGTCGGCCTCGCCGGCCGAGTCCGAGCCGCAGGCGGTCAGCGTGACGGCGGCGAGGACTGCGGCGACGCCGACGGCGGCGGCCCGGGTCAGGGCAGGAACGATTCGCACAGGTGTCTCCTGGATGAACGACGGCGGGCACGGACGTGCCGCACCGACGGTCCGCCGTACGACGGACCGCTGGAATGAACCGATGGAAGAGGGGGAGTTGATCCGGTTACCCGAGGCCCGCAGGCTCGGCGACCGGCAGCGACGCGGTCAGCTACACGCGGCGCTGCAGACCCGCATCATGTCGACGTGCCGACGTTGGGTCAGATCGAGGCAGGCCGTCACGGGTGCGGATCGACTGCGGTACGACATGGGTCTCCCTCAAGGTCGTGATGACCTGGAAACCAGGCCACGCTTGCACCGGTGGTTGCACCGGTGCCTGGTCCTCACCCGGGGCACCCCTGCGCGGACGAGGGTTGCCGGCCAGCAAGCCGGGGCTTCACGCTGGCACTCATGACCTGCGGCCGAGGCTAGCACCAGGTGACCGGTCAGCGTCCACCCGATATGACGGCCCTCACGCCCTGGTCATCCGGGTGCTGCGGCAGGTAGACGCACCGAGAGGTGAAGTCGCGCCGGGTGCAGCGGGGGGTGAGGGCGGCGGCGCTCGGCGGGCGCGCGGGCCAGGGCCGGTCGACGCGAGCAGCCGGGGCCGCGATGTGGGCCGCCCATTGCCACCGCCTGCGTGATCCCTTACGGTCTGGTCAGCGGTGGGCGGTGCGGTCCGCATCCGAGAAGACACCGTCGGTGCCTCGCCAGGTGGGCCGGGAGGGTGGAACTCCCGAGGCTCGCACACGTGGCGGGACCCGGCGGGCGAGCCCCGAACCGTGGGACGGCGCGTCGAGGCGTCGGAGCCGGCGGTCGACGGGGCGCGGACACCCACCGGGAGCCACCCTTGTATCTCACTCCCCATGAGCAGGATCGTCTGCTCGTCCACGTGGCGGCCGACGTCGCCCGGCGCCGCCGCGAACGCGGCCTGCGTCTGAACTATCCCGAAGCCGTAGCGGTGATCACCGCCTTCCTGCTCGAAGGCGCCCGCGACGGGCGCTCCGTGGTCGACCTGATGTCCGCCGGCCGTACCGTGCTGACCCGCGAGGACGTGCAGGACGGCATCCCCGAGTTGCTGGGGGAGGTGCAGGTGGAGGCGACGTTCCCGGACGGCACCAAGTTGGTGACGGTGCACCACCCGATCCCGTGATCCCGGGGGAGATCCTGCTGGCCGCCGACCCGGTGGAGATCAACGCCGGGCGGCCGGTGACCACGCTGCTGGTGGTCAACACCGGCGACCGGCCGGTGCAGGTCGGCTCGCACTACCACTTCGCCGAGGCCAACCCTGCGCTGGACTTCGACCGGGACATCGCCTGGGGGCAGCGGCTGGCCGTACCGGCGGGCACCTCGGTGCGTTTCGAGCCGGGGGTCAGTCGCAATGTCGACCTGGTGCCGTTGGCCGGTGCCCGGATCGTGCCCGGCCTGCGCGGCGGGTGCGGCGGGGCACTGGACACCGGGTCGGAGGCAGCGGCATGAGCATCGTCGAGCGGAACCGCTACGCCGCGCTGTACGGGCCGACCACGGGTGACCGGATCCGGTTGGCCGACACGAACCTGCTCATCGAGGTCGAACACGACCACTGCGTCGGTGGCGACGAGGCGGTCTTCGGCGGCGGCAAGGTGATCCGCGAGTCGATGGGCCAGTCCCGGGCCACCCGGGCCGAGGGCGCTTTGGACACCGTCATCACCGGGGCGGTGGTGCTCGACCACTGGGGGATCGTCAAGGCCGACGTGGGGCTGCGCGACGGACGGATCGTGGCGCTGGGCCGGGCCGGCAACCCGGACACCATGGACGGGGTGCACCCCGACCTGGTGATCGGCCCGGCCACCGAGGTCATCGCCGGCAACGGCCGCATCCTCACCGCCGGGGCGGTCGACACCCACGTGCACTTCATCTGCCCGCAGATCGTCACCGAGGCCCTGGCCGGTGGGGTCACCACCCTGGTCGGCGGCGGCACCGGGCCGGCCGAGGGCACCCGGGCCACCACGGTCACCCCGAACGCCTGGCACCTGGCGCGGATGCACGAGGCCCTCGACACGTTCCCGGTCAACGTGCTGCTGCTCGGCAAGGGCAACACGGTCTCCACCGAGGCGCTGTGGGAGCAGCTGCGGGCCGGGGCCGGCGGATTCAAGCTGCACGAGGACTGGGGCACCACCCCGGCCGCCATCGACGCCTGCCTGCGGGTGGCGGACGCCTCCGGCGTGCAGGTGTCCATCCACACCGACACCCTCAACGAGGCCGGGTTCGTCGCCGACACGCTCCGGGCGATCGGCGGTCGGGCCATCCACTCGTACCACACCGAGGGGGCCGGGGGCGGGCACGCGCCGGACATCATCACCGTCGCCGGGGAACCCAACGTGCTGCCCTCGTCGACCAACCCGACCCGCCCGTACACCCGCAACACCCTCGCCGAGCACCTCGACATGCTGATGGTCTGTCACCACCTGAACCCGGCCGTACCGGAGGACCTGGCCTTCGCCGAGAGCCGGATCCGGCCGTCCACCATGGCCGCCGAGGATTTGCTGCACGACCTCGGCGCGATCTCCATCATCGGCTCGGACTCGCAGGCCATGGGCCGGGTCGGGGAGGTCGTGCTGCGCACCTGGCAGAGCGCGCACGTGATGAAGGCCCGGGTGGGGGCGCTGCCGGGTGACGGGGCCGCCGACAACCACCGGGCCCGGCGGTACGTGGCGAAGTACACCATCTGCGCGGCCATGGCCAACGGCCTCGACCACGAGATCGGGTCGGTGGAGCCGGGAAAGCTCGCCGACCTGGTGCTCTGGGAGCCGGCCTTCTTCGGCGTACGACCGCACCTGGTGATCAAGGGCGGCATGATCGCGTACGCCCAGATGGGTGATGCGAACGCCTCGATCCCGACGCCGCAGCCGATGCTGCCGCGGCCGATGTTCGGCGCCTACGGCGGTGCGGCGGCGGCGACCAGCCTGGCGTTCGTCGCCCCGGCGGCGCTGGAGGCCGGGCTGCGTCTCGACGTACGCCGCCGGGTGGTGCCGGTGGCCGACGTGCGTTCACGTGGCAAGGCGGACCTGCCGGAGAACAACGCCCTGCCGCGCATCGAGGTCGACCCGGACACCTTCACCGTCCGCATCGACGGCGAGGTGGTCGAACCCGACCCGGTGACCGAACTGCCCATGGCCCAGCGGTACTTCCTGTTCTGATGGCCGTACCGACGATTCTGCTGCTGGTGGCCGACGGGCGGTTCCCGGCCGGGGCGCACGCCCACTCGTCCGGCCTGGAGGCGGCCGTCGCGGCCGGGCGGGTGACCGACCTGGCCACGCTGGACGCGTACCTGCGCGGCCGACTGGCCACCGCCGGCCTGGTCGCGGCGGCATTCGCCGCAGCCGCCCGCCGGGCGGCCGGCCCGCCGCGACCCGACCAACTCCCGCTGTCCGCGGCTGACCGGTCTCCAGCGCCGCCGGGATCGGACGGTGTCCACGATCGACGGTCGGCGCTCGCCCTGCTCGATGCGGAGCTGGATGCCCGTACCGCCTCGCCGGCGCAGCGGGCGGTGTCCCGTCGGCAGGGCCGTGCGCTGCTGCGGGCCGGTCGGGAGATCTGGCCCGCCGCGACCTTCGACGACCTGCCCGCCACACCGGGCGGCCCGCACCAACCGCTCGCGCTCGGTCTGGTCGGGGCCGCCGCCGGCCTCGGTCCGGCCCAGGTCGCCACGGTCGCCGTGCACGCCACGGTGACCGGGTCGGCGAGCGCCGCCGTACGCCTGCTCGGGCTTGATCCGTACCAGGTGCAGGCCCTGCTGATGCGGCTCGCCGACGCCTGCGACGCGACCGCGACCCGCGCGGCGCGGGCCGCCGAACTACCACCGCGGCGGCTGCCGGCCGCCGCCGCGCCACTGGCCGACATCCACGCCGAAGCTCATGCCACCTGGGAGGTGCGTCTCTTTGCGTCCTGACATCGCACACGACGAGTCTGTTCCCCACACCCACCCCGAACCGGGGGTCGACCCGCACGCCCCGCTGCCCACCGCCGCCCGGGCGCTGCGGGTCGGCATCGGCGGTCCGGTCGGCTCCGGCAAGACCGCCCTGGTCGCCGCGCTGTGCCGGGCGTTCGCCGACGAACTGCGCCTCGGTGTGGTGACCAACGACATCTACACCACCGAGGACGCCGACTTCCTCAAGCGGGCCGGGGTGCTCGACCCGGCCCGGATCCGCGCGGTGGAGACCGGCTGCTGCCCGCACACCGCCATCCGCGACGACATCGGCGCGAACCTCGACGCGGTCGACGAACTGGCCGAGGCGCTGGGCCCGCTGGACCTGGTGCTGGTCGAGAGCGGCGGCGACAACCTGACCGCCACCTTCAGCCGCGGGCTGGTCGACCGGCAGATCTTCGTGGTCGACGTGGCCGGCGGGGACAAGGTGCCCCGCAAGGGTGGTCCGGGGGTGACCGCCGCCGACCTCCTGGTGATCAACAAGACGGATCTGGCGCCGATGGTCGGTGCCGACCTGTCCGTGATGGACCGTGACGCCCGGGCCCGGCGCGGCAACCTGCCCACGGTGTTCCAGTCCATCACCGAGGATCCCCTCGCCACCCAGGTCGCCGCGTGGATCCGGCACGAACTGGCCCACCACCGCGCCACCACCCTTGCCCCCGGCAATGCCGACCGGGCCACGGCGGTGGCCGATGCGGACCGGGTCGTGGCGGTGGGCGATGTAGGCCGGGTCGTGGCGGCCGGCGCGGTTTCCGCCGGGCAGGCCTGATGCGGGCCACCGCCCGGCTGGTGGCCCGTGCCGACCGGCACGGCCGCACCACCCTGGCCGAGCTACGCGGCGAGAGCCCTCTGCTGCTGCGCCAGGTCCCCGGCCCGGACGGTGGCGTCACGGTGTACGTCGTCGGCGGTGCGGCCGGTCCGCTCGCCGGCGACGACCTGCGGTTGGACGTCGAGGTCGGCCCGGGTGCGGTGGTACGCGTGCACACGGTCGCCGCCTCCATCGCGCTGCCGGGCCGCCCCGGCGCGGTCTCCCGGATGCTGGTGCGGGCGACCGTCGCGGCGGAGGCCGTCCTGAACTGGCTGCCGGAACAACTGGTCGCCGCGGCCGGCTGCGCGCACATCGCTGACGCCCAGGTGGAGGTCGCCGAGGGCGGCACCCTGCACTGGCGGGACGAGTTGATCTGCGGCCGGCATCGCGAACAGCCAGGTCACGCCGAGATCAACACCTGGGTGGACCTGGCCGGTCGGCCGCTGTTGCGGCAGTCGTTGACGGTCGGACCCCAGGCGCCCGGCTGGGCCGGCCCGGCGGTGCTCGACGGCGCACCGGCCACCGGCTCGCTGCTGGTTCTCGACCCCGCCCGACCCCCCGAGCCGCCGGTGGTACGCGGCACCCTGGCCCGGCTGCCGCTGGCCGGTGGACCGGCGACCCTGTGGACCGCCACGGCTCCCGACGCTCACACCCTGCGGTCGTACCTAGATCTTCCGGATAGCATCGCTGCTTCGACCGGGGGAGAGGAGCAGGAGGTTGTCCGAACTGGGTGAGGTCGTCGCCGAGCGGCGCATCGCGGTGGTCGACCCGGATGGTGCCACCTCCGAGCTGCTGGTCCGCCTCGGGAAGCCGTATCCGGATCCGTTGTCGCGCAACGGCGACTGGTGCTGCCCGTTCCAGGTCGAGGGACTGGGCGAGGATTCGGTGCAGACCGCGTACGGAGTGGACTCCCTGCAGGCGCTGCTGTTGGCCGCGTACCGGGTCCGGCTGCTGCTGGCCGAACACGCCGAGCGGTCCTCGGCCCGGCTGGACTGGCTGGGGCAGCCGGATTTCGGCCTGCGTGTCGACCCGGGTCTGACCGTGCCACCCGCCGGCCTGGATTGACCGGTCTCGTAATCCGGTTGGCCCCGGTGGCGTGGGTGGCTAGCGTGCCGGTGCATGGACCTGCCGCGACAGTTCGTCATCCGCGAGGGTGACCTGCGCATCCTCAATCCCTTCGACGCCGGCAAGCTGGCCACCCTGGGCCGGGCGCTGAAACTCGCCCCGGGCACCTCGATCCTCGACCTGTGCAGCGGCAAAGGGGAGCTGCTCTGCACCTGGGCCCGCGACCACGGGGTGGTCGGCACCGGTGTGGACATCAGCACCGCCTTCACCGCCGCCGCCCGGCAGCGGGCCGCCGAACTGGGGGTGGCGGAACAGGTCAGCTTCGTACACGGAGACGCCGCCGCGTACGACTGCGAGGAACCGGTCGATGTGGCGGCCTGTGTGGGGGCCACCTGGATCGGCGACGGTGTTCCCGGCACCCTGGAGATCCTGGCCCGTCGGCTGCGGCCGGGTGGGATGGCGCTGGTCGGTGAGCCGTACTGGCGCATCGAGCCACCCGACCAGGCGACCGTCGAGGGCTGCCACGCCCACCACCGGGACGACTTCCATGACCTGCCCGGCCTGGTCGGTCTCTTCGGTGAGCAGGGCTGGGACCTGGTCGAGATGGTACTGGCCGACCAGGACAGCTGGGACCGCTACGCGGCGGCCCACTGGCTCAACCTGCGCCGCTGGCTGGACGACAACCCGGACGATCCACTCGCTCCCGAGCTGCGCCAGGAGTTGACCGAGGACCCCCTGCGTCACGTGCGCTATCGCCGCGACTACCTGGGGTGGGGCGTTTTCGCCCTGATCCGCCGCTGACTCACGGGACTGCACCGGATCGAACGGTATGGCACCGTGTGTCCGGTGCCGGTGGACACCCGGCACCGGACCGCGAGGTAGGGGAGTGGTGAATGGCCGAGCAGGTGAGTCGTCGGGCCGCGATCGGGATCGGGGCGGCAGCAGCGGCGCTGGTGGCGACACCGCGTACTGCCATGGCGGCGCCGGGTGGCGTCGGAACAACGGACGCCGGCCTGGTCTCGTCGGCCGACGCACTGTCCCGACAGGAGGCGATCCGGCGGGCGTACCGGAAGCAGAAGGCGCAGGCCGGGGGTGTGTGGCATGCGCATGTCGCGATGGTCGGTGCCGCCGGTGGGCTGAATGTCGTCGTGGACGACGACGCCGACCGGGTGACGCACGGTTACAGCGTGCAGAAGCTCGCCGTCGCGGTGGCCGTCATGGACAAGATCGACCGTGGTGAGCTGGCCCTCGGGCAGCGCCTGGACCTCACCGGAGACATCATCCTCGGCGGCAGCGGGATCTACTTCCTGCACACCGTCTGGGGTGACGAGATCACCGTGGCGAACTTCCTCACCGCGCTGCTGCTCGTCTCCGACAACACCGCCGTACGGATGTGTGGCCGGGTGGTGCCGGCCCTGGAGATCAACGAGATCCTCGCGGCCAAGGGTTTCACCCACACCCGGGTGGATCCGGTGGCCAACCCGAACCGGTTCTTCCTCGGCGTGACCACCCCACGGGAGACCCACGACCTGCTGTGGCGGCTGGCCAACAAGACCCTGCTGTCGACCCGGTCAAGCGACTTCCTGCTCGGAATCCTGCGCTGGATCAACGGCTACCACGACGGGATCCGCCGTGACATGTCCTCGGCCGAGCGCAGCCGGGTCGCCACCAAGTACGGCGCGGACTACGACTCGCTAGGTGCGGCCCGGCACGAGGTCGGCATCATGTTCGACCCCACCGGCGCACCCACCCTGACCTACGCCTTCTTCGCCGACTCCCTCGCCGACCTGGACAACTACGGCGGCACCCACCCGGCCGTACGCGCCCACGCGATCCTCGGCCGCACCATGTTCGACGCCATCTCCCCGATCACCAACCCGAAGGCCCGCGCCCACCACCGCGTCCCACAATTCCACCCCACCAACGGCGGCTGACCACCCCCTGCGCCCCGCCGATCTTGCACTTTTCGTCGCCACATAAGCCGCATAAGCCGTGTATCAGCGACCAAAAGTGCATGATCGCCGAGCCGAGCCGAGCCGAGCGGGGTCGGGCGAGGTCGGGCGGGGTCGAGGCAGGTGGGGCGGCGCCGTGCGCCCCGCGCCCGTCGATCTTGCACTTTCTGTCGCGGCAAAGGCCCCGAAGGGGGCATATCGGCGACCAAAAGTGCAAGATCGGCGAGCCGAGCTGGGTCGGGCGAGGGCTGGGTCGGGCAGGGGCTGGGGCGGGCGGGTCTGGGTGGGTCAGGCGGGGGTGGGGTGGGGGTGGGGGGTCAGGCGGGTGATCAGGGCGGTCAGGTGGGTGGCGAGGGTGATGTCGTCCACTGTGCTGAGTGCGGCCAGGTCGGTGTGGACCAGCGTGGAGAGGCGTTCGTGCTCGCGGCGGCCACGGGCGGTCAGGTAGGCCCGGATGCGGCGGCGGTCGATCGGGTCGACCCGGCGGAAGACCAGGTTGCGGTCGACGAGTTGGTCGACCAGCTTGGTCAGGGTGCCTGGGGGCAGGGAGGCCTCGGCGGCCACCTCAGTCATCGGATGGCCCAGCCCGTCGGCGAGCAGACCGAGCACCCGCCACGCCTCGATGCTGAGCCCTTCGTCGGCCAGCAGAGCGCCGACCCGGCGGGAGAGTAGTCGTTCGGCGCGGGTGAGCAGGGGCAGCAGGTCGGCTGCGGAGCCGGGAAACTCTGACATGTCACTCCCGCCTTGCGGTTGCCGGTCATCGTACCGAGACGTCCCGCCCAATGGGGAGAACTGGTCACCGGGATCGGTGGCGGCCACGATGTGTTCATGTCCGGTCCGGCATCGGGGAACGGGAGTCCATCGGCGACGTCGAGTGTCGCCGCCGGGACCTCCTGGCTGACGGTCGACCGGGGCGTGGTCAGCATCGCGTTGGTGTTTCCGATGCGAGGGCCCGCCGGGATGTTCGGCCCTAGCTGCGAGCTGTGCGCCCAGTTGGCCGTCGAGGAGGTCAACAACCGGGGCGGGGTGCTCGGTCGCCAACTGCGGTTGATCCCGGTGGACGGTGGGGCGCCGCCGGCCGAGGTGGCCGCCGAGGTCGAGGCGCTGGTGTCGGTCGGTGCGGTGCAGGGCGTCACCGGGTGGCACATCTCCTCGGTGCGGCAGGCGGTGGCACCGCGCATCGCCCACCGGGTGCCGTACGTCTACACCGCCCTGTACGAGGGCGGTGAGCGTACCGAAGGGGTCTTCCTGACCAGCGAGACCCCGGATGCGCAGCTGTTGCCGGCGATGCGGGTGCTCGCCACCGACCTGGGGGTGCGGCGCTGGTTCGTGGTCGGCAACGACTACGTCTGGCCCCGGCGGACCACGCAGGCCGCCTACCGGTACGCGCAGCGCACTGGCGGCCGGGTGGTCGGGCATCATTTCCTGCCGCTGGAGACCCACGACTACGCCGAGGTGCTGCGGCGCATCGAGCGCAGCGACGCCGACGCGGTGCTGATGCTGCTGGTCGGTGCGGACGCGGTGCGCTTCAACCGGGCGTTCGCCCGTTCCGGGCTGGATCAGCGCTGTCTGCGGCTGAGCACGCTGATGGACGAGAACATGCTGCTGGCCAGCGGGGTGGCCGGCACCCGAGGGCTGTTCAGCACGGCCGGTTTCTTCGCCGGCCTGGTCACTCCGGAGAACCTGGACTTCCACGGTGCGTTCGCCCGCCGCTTCGGGTTGGAGGCGCCGCCGTTGGGCAGCCTCGGCGAGTCCTGTTATGAGGGGGTCATGCTGCTGGCCGCGCTCATCGCCAAGGCCGGCACGCTGGACGTACGGGCGGTGGAGGCGTCCGCGGACGTGGTGTCGTACGACGGACCGCGTGGCGAGTTGCGGCTGCGGCGGCGGCACGTGCGGCAGCGCATCTACCTGGCCGAGGCCGACGGTCTGGATTTCACCGTCGTCGCCGAACTCTGACCCGCGGCGGCGCGATCGGGCCGTATCGATCACGGCGTGACCCGACCGTGCCTTGACACGTCCGGGAAGCGGCCACATAAGATACTTCCTGCGTGAAGTATTCGGTGCCGAGCCGGATGTCACCAACCGCTCGACGGCAGTCTGATAATTGCCGTCCACTGCGGCCGATAATCGCATGCCGGTGGCTTGTACGCCCTTTTGTGGCGGCAGGTGCCGGCATTTTCCGTGTCCGCTGCACCGGCCGTTTCGCGGTAGCGGAAACAGTCTATTGAGGATCGGGAAACATCCGCGCAATGAAGCGGATCGAAGCTTTCCCTGCCCGATATCCGAATCGGTGCCCGGCCGGCGTCCACCCGCCCGTCGGACGCCGCGATGTTCCACCGGACCGCACCGCAATCGCAGCTCGACACCTTCGCTCGGGACCGGCGTTCGTTTCCGGGCTACTGACTCCACGCTTCACGTGCGACGCAGGGAGATTTGATGACACTGTTCCGGGGACGACGCATCCTGGCGGGTGCCATGACCCTGGTCGCCGCGGCCGCGCTGGCCGCGTGCGGCAGCAAGACCACCGACGAGAAGACCTCCGCCGGCGTCACCGCCGACACCTCCGGCGACACCGTCAAGGTGGGCCTGCTCAACTCCCTGTCCGGCACGATGGCCATCAGTGAGGTGACCGTCCGCGACTCGATTATGTTGGCGGTCGAGGAGATCAACGCGGCCGGCGGGGTACTCGGCAAGAAGATCCAACCCGTGGGTGAGGACGGCGCCTCCGACTGGCCGACCTTCGCCGAAAAGGCCGAGAAACTGATCCGCGAGGACCGGGTGGCGGCCGTCTTCGGCTGCTGGACCTCGGCCAGCCGAAAGGCCGTCAAGCCGGTGTTCGAGAAGCACAAGGCGCTGCTGTTCTACCCGGTGCAGTACGAAGGGCTGGAGCAGTCGCCGTACATCTTCTACACCGGGGCGACGACGAACCAGCAGATCGTTCCCGGCCTGGACTACCTCAAGGCACAGGGCGCCAAGTCGCTCTACCTGGTCGGTTCCGACTACGTCTTCCCGCGTACCGCGAACAAAATCATCAAGGCGTACGCCGAGGCCAATGGAATGACGGTGCTGGGGGAGGACTACGCCCCGCTCGGCTCGACCGAGTTCGGCACGATCACCAACAAGGTGAAGTCCTCCGGTGCGGACGCGGTCTTCAACACCCTCAACGGTGACAGCAATGTCGCCTTCTTCAAGGAGTACAAGTCCGCCGGGCTGACCGCCACCAGCATGCCGGTGGTGTCGGTGTCGATCGCCGAGGAGGAGGTAAAGAGCATCGGCACCCAGTACCTGGAGGGGCAGCTGACCGCCTGGAACTACTACCAGACCACCCCGGGTGCGGCGAACGAGAAGTTCGTCGCCGCGTACAAGGCCAAGTACGGGGCGGACAAGCCGACGAGCGACCCGATGGAGGCCGCGTACGTCTCGGTTTACCTCTGGAAGGCGATGGTGGAGAAGGCCGGCACCTTCGAGGTGGAGAAGGTCCGGCAGGCCTCCGACGGCATCACCTTCGAGGCGCCCGAGGGTCTGGTCACCGTGGACGGCGCGACCCAGCACATCGCCAAGACCGCCCGCGTCGGCAAGGTCGGCCCGGACGGCCTGATCACCGAGGTGTGGAACTCCGGCAAGCCGATCACCCCGGACCCGTACCTCAAGAGCTACCCGTGGGCCGGTGGCCTGAGCTGACCGGCGCCCCGGTTCGGGCGGGACCTCACGGTTCCGCCCGAACCGCCCCACCAGCAGTACGGAGTACCCACCGTGACAGTTCTCATCGGCCAACTCTTCACCGGCGTCAGCATCGGAGCGGTGCTGCTGCTCATCGCGCTCGGCCTGGCCCTCACGTTCGGCCAGATGGGCGTGATCAACATGGCGCACGGCGAGTTCATCATGGCCGGCGCGTACACCACATTTGTTCTGCAACAGGTCATCACGGCGGCCGGCTGGTCCCTGCTGATCGCCCTGCCGGTGGCCTTCGTGGTGGCCGGCGCGATGGGTGTGCTGCTGGAGTTCCTGCTGATCCGCCGCCTCTACGCCCGCCCGCTGGACACCCTGCTGGTCACCTGGGGGGTGTCGCTGATCCTGCAACAGCTGGCCCGCGACATCTTCGGCAGCCCCAACGTGCAGACCCGCGCCCCCGAGCTGCTCACCGGCAACATCGCGCTGCCCGGCGGGATCACCGTCGCCAACAACCGGCTGTTCATCCTGGCGCTGGCCGGCGGCGCCGTCGTCGCGCTGACCGTCGCGTTGCGCATCACCCCGCTGGGGCGCCGGATCCGGGCCGTGGTGCAGAACCGTGACCTGGCCGCCGTCTCCGGCATCGCCACCGCCCGGGTCGACCGGATGACCTTCTTCATCGGCTCCGGCCTGGCCGGCATCGCCGGTGTCGCCCTCACCCTGCTCGGCCCGATCGGCCCCACCATGGGCACCAACCTGATCATCGATGCCTTCCTGGTGGTCGTGGTCGGCGGGATCGGTCAGCTCAAGGGCACCGTGATCGTCGCCTTCGCCCTGGGCGTGCTCCAGGCCACCGGCGAGTACCTGACCACCCTCAGCGTCGCCAAGGTGATGGTCTTCGTCGCCATCGTCGCGTTCCTCCAGTGGCGGCCCCAGGGCATGTTCACCCTGCGAACCCGGAGCCTGGCATGACCACCGTCGCCCGTGATTCCCGTACCGTCGTCGATCCCGCGCCGCCACCGGCCAAGCCGGCGGCCGGGCCGTCGCGGCACCGCTTCCGCGCCGCCGTCGGGTTCGCCTTCGGCGCCGGGTTGTTGTTCGCCCTGGCGCCGCTGGTGCTGTCGGACTTCCGGCTCTCCCTGCTGGCCAAGTACCTCTGCGTGGCGATGGTCGCGGTCGGTATCGGCCTGGCCTGGGGGCGCGGCGGCATGCTCGCCCTCGGCCAGGGCGTCTTCTTCGGCCTCGGCGGCTACGCGATGGCCATGCACCTCAAGCTCGCCGACGCGGGACCGGGCAACATGCCCGACTTCATGCTGCTGTACGGGCAACTCGACGAGTTGCCACTGTGGTGGCGACCCTTCGCCAGCCCCTGGTTCGCCCTGCCCGCCACGGTGCTGCTGCCGATGGCGGTGGCGTTCGTGCTCGGCTCGCTGGTGTTCCGGCGTCGGGTCCGCGGCGCGTACTTCGCCATCCTGAGTCAGGCCCTCGCCGCCGCCATGGTGATCCTGCTGATCGGCCAGCAGGGCACCACCGGCGGCACCAACGGCCTCACCGACATCCAGGGCTTCTTCGGCTACGACCTGGACGACCCGGTCAACCAGCGGATGGTCTACTTCATCATCGCCGGCACCCTGCTGGCGTTGCTGGCCCTGGCCCGGCACCTGATGCAGTGCCGCTACGGCGAACTGCTGGTGGCCGTACGCGACGGCGAGGAACGGGTCCGCTTCCTCGGGTACGACCCGGCAGCAGTGAAGCTCGTCGCGTACGTGGTGGCCGCCGGCATGGCCGGACTGGCCGGTGCGCTGTTCGTGCCCGCGGTCGGCATCATCTCCCCGGCCCTGATCGGGATCGTCCCGTCCATCGAGTTCGTCATCGGGGTGGCCGTCGGCGGGCGGGCCACCCTGCTCGGGCCGGTGCTCGGCGCGGTGGCGGTGGCCTGGGCGCGTACCGCCCTGTCGGAACGGTTTCCGGGCGGCTGGACGTACCTGCAGGGGCTGTTGTTCGTGGTGGTGGTGGCGTTCCTGCCCGGCGGCCTGGCCTCGCTGATCGGCCTGGCCCGGCGCGGCGACGGTGAGCGGTGGTTCGGTCGGCTGCGGCGGACCCGCCGCACGGAAGGGCAGGCGACATGACGGAACAGCTACCCGGGCTCTACGTACGGGATCTGCGGGTCAGCTTCGACGGCTTCACCGCGGTCGACGGGGTGAGCCTCGACGTGGCGCCGGGGGACATCCGGTTCCTGATCGGCCCCAACGGTGCCGGCAAGACCACCCTGGTCGACGCGGTGACCGGGCTGGTCAAGGCCACCGGCTCGGTACGCTTCGACGACCGGGAACTGCTCGGCCGCCCGGTGCACCGGATCAGCCGCCTCGGGGTGGGGCGCACCTTCCAGACCTCCACGGTCTTCGAGGAACTCACCGTCCTGCAGAACCTGGACATCGCCGCCGGTGCCCAGCGCAGCTGGGCGACCATGCTGCGCCGCCGGCACGGCATCCCCGACGAGGTGGCCGAGGCGCTGGAGGTGATCGGCCTGGCGGGCCGCGCCGACCAGCTCGCCGGCACCCTCGCCCACGGTCAGAAGCAGTGGCTGGAGATCGGCATGCTGCTCGTGCAGGACGCCCGGCTGCTGCTGCTCGACGAGCCGGTGGCCGGGATGAGCCACGAGGAACGCGACGCTACAGGTGAGCTGCTGGAGCAGGTCAGCCGGGACCGGACGGTGGTGGTCATCGAGCACGACATGGACTTCCTGCGCCGGTTCGCGCGGACGGTCACCGTGCTGCACGCCGGCCGGGTGCTCAGCGAGGGCAGCGTCGCCCAGGTGCAGGCCGACCCCCGCGTGCAGGAGGTCTACCTCGGTCACCCGGTCGATGCCGGTCCGACCCCTCGGGAGGCATGATGTTCCGTCTGCGTGGCGTGCACGCCGGCTACGGCCGCAGCCGGGTGCTGCACGGCGTCGACGTCCAGGTGCCCGGCGACGGGGTCGCCACGGTGCTCGGGCACAACGGCGCCGGCAAGTCCACCCTGCTGCGGGTCGCCGCCGGACTGCTGCGGCCCACCGCCGGTCAGGTCGAGTGGGACGGCGAGGACATCACCCGGCTCGCCCCGCACCAGCGGGTCGCCCGGGGCATCGCGTACGTACCGCAGGGCCAGCAGTGTTTCCCGCACCTGACAGCGGCGGAGAACCTGCGCCTGGTCGCCGACGGCCGCCGCGACGGTGCGGCGGCCACCGCCGAGGTGCTGGACCTGTTCCCGGCACTGCCACCGCTGCTGCGTCGCCGGGCCGGGCTGCTCTCCGGCGGGCAACGCCAGCAACTGGCCATCGCCCGGGCGCTGATCACCCGACCCCGGTTGCTGATGCTCGACGAGCCGACCGAGGGCATCCAGCCGTCGGTGGTGGCCGAGATCCAGGACCGGATCGTGGCGTTGATCGCGCAGACCGGGTTCAGCGTGCTGCTGGTCGAGCAGCATCTCGGGTTCGCGTTGCGGGTCGCCGACCGCTACCACGTGCTGGAGTCCGGCCGGGTCACCTCCGCCGGCGAGGGTGGCGGCGACGCGGAGCTCACCGTGCGGGAGGCGCTCGCCGTGTAGCAGCGGCGGTTGATCGACTCCGTTTCGCCGCGATGGTGGTGTCCGGTCGAGGGTGTCACCACCATCGCGGCGAAACGGCGGACATCCACTTCCGCTGCCGACCACGACCGCATAAGGTGTCCGTGGAAGCGCTCCCACGGTCATGGGCAGGGCCGTTGTGTCGACGTTCCTCATCACCCACCACAGAGGAAGTCGCATGTCCGCACGGAGAAAAATCCAGGCCGTCGCCACCGCGGCTGCGGTGCTGCTCGGCCTGGCTGCCGCCGCGCCCGCCGCAACGGCGGCCCCCACGGCTGACGCCGTAACGAACGCCGCCGTCCCGGCCAACGACTGGCTGCGTACCGACGGCAACAAGATCGTCGACGAGGCCGGCAACCAGGTCTGGCTGACCGGCGCCAACTGGTTCGGCTTCAACGCCACCGAACGGGTCTTCCACGGCCTGTGGTCGGCCAACATCGAGAACATCACCCGCCAGATGGCCCAGCGCGGCATCAACATCGTCCGGGTGCCCATCTCCACCCAGCTGCTGCTGGAGTGGAAGGCCGGTCAGGCGATCCGGCCGAACGTCAACACCTACGTCAACCCGGAGCTGGAGGGCATGAACAACCTCCAGGTCTTCGACTACTGGTTGCAGCTGTGCGAGAAGTACGGCCTGAAGGTCATGCTCGACGTGCACAGCGCCGAGGCCGACAACTCCGGGCACACCTACCCCGTGTGGTGGAAGGGCACCGTCACCTCGGAGCTGTTCTACCAGGGCTGGGAATGGGTCACCGCCCGCTACCGCACCAACGACACCATCGTCGCGATGGACATCAAGAACGAGCCGCACGGCACCCCCAACGATCCGCAGCGGGCCAAGTGGGACTCCAGCACCGACCAGGACAACTTCAAGTACGCCTGTGAGACGGCGGGCAAGCGGATCCTGGCCATCAACCCGAACCTGCTGATCCTCTGCGAGGGCATCGAGGTCTACCCGCGTCCCGGCGCCACCTGGAACTCGCCCAACACCAATCCGGACCGCAGCCCCAACTACTTCTACAACTGGTGGGGTGGCAACCTGCGCGGCGTCGCCGAGCACCCGGTCGACCTGGGCGCGCACCAGGACCAGCTGGTCTACTCGCCGCACGACTACGGGCCGCTGGTGTTCGAGCAGCCCTGGTTCGCCGGTGACTTCGACAAGGAGTCGCTGACCAACGACGTGTGGCGGCCGAACTGGTTCTACATCCACGAACAGAACATCGCTCCGCTGCTGGTCGGGGAGTGGGGTGGACGGCTGGGCCAGGACGCCCGGCAGGACCGCTGGATGGCCGCGCTGCGCGACTTGATGATCGACAACGGCATTCACCACACCTTCTGGTGCCTCAACCCCAACTCCGGTGACACCGGCGGTCTGCTGCTCGACGACTGGACCAGCTGGGACGAGACGAAGTACAACCAGATGCTCAAGCCGGCGCTGTGGCAGCACAACGGCAAGTTCGTCGGCCTCGACCACCAGGTGCGCCTCGGTGGCGCCGGCGCCACCACCGGCATCAGCCTCGCCGAGCGGTACGCCGACGGCACCGACCCGGTGGACACCACCGCGCCGACTGCGCCGGGCCAGCCCACGGCCACCGAGGTGACCGCCACCGCCGCCACGCTGAACTGGGCCGCCGCCACCGACAACGTGGGTGTCACCTCGTACGAGGTGCTGCGGACCACCAGCGGCTCCGGTGGGGCCAGCGTGGTCACGGTCTCCGGCACCAGCTACCGGGCCACCAACCTGACCGCCTCGACCAGCTACACCTTCACGGTGCGGGCACGCGATGCGGCCGGCAACATCTCGGCGGCCTCGCCGCCGTTGACCCTGACCACACCGGCCGACAACGGCGGTGGTGGCGATCAGGGCTGCGCCGCGACGTACCGGGTGACCAACTCCTGGCAGGGCGGCTACCAGGCGGAGGTGACCGTCCGCAATTCCGGCACTGCGGCGATCGGCGGCTGGACGGTCAGCTGGACCGCCCCGGCCGGCACCACCATCTCGTCACTGTGGAACGGCAGGTTGACCACGTCCGGCACCTCGGTGACGGTGCGCAACGAGCCGTACAACGGGCAACTCGCCGCCTCGGCCAGCACCACCTTCGGGCTGACCGGCAACGGGTCGGGCGTGCCGACCGGGTTGAGCTGCGTCGCGTCCTGACGCGACCGGCGCGCACCCCTGCCCCATCCGCCCGGCGGGTGGGGCAGAGGCCGTCCGGATCACGTGATCCGGACGGCCCCGCGCGGCCCGGGCCTGGGATGGGCCGCGTCTAGGCCAGCCGGATGGCGTCACCGTCGACGGTGACGTTCGCGGCCGGCAGCGGGGCACGTGCCGGTCCACTGCGTACCGAGCCGTCGGTGATGTCGAAGACGCTGTTGTGGCAGGCGCAGGTGATGGCGCCGTTGTCCACCGAGGTGACCGTGCAGCCCTGGTGGGTGCAGGTGGCCGAGAACGCCTTGATGGTGCCCTCGGTGGGCTGGGTGACCACCACCCCGGCCGAGGCGAAGATCGCTCCACCGCCGACCGGGATGTCGGCGAGCGTGGCCAGCGCCGCTGGGCCCGGCTCGTCGTCCGGCGCACCGGATCCGCCGGGAGCGGGACTGCCCCCGCCAGGGGCGGAACTACCCCCGGCCGGGGCGGTGTTGCCGCCCGGTGCGGGTGGCGGCGGGGCTGCGGCCGGTTGGCCGTACGTCGCGCAGCCGGTCAGCGCGGCCACTCCCGCCGCGCCGGTGCCGGCCAACAGGGCCCGTCGCGACCGGCAACAGCCGGCCTGATCGTGGTTCATCTCTGCCTTTCGAAGATCAGAACTGGATGCCGAAGGTGGTGAAGTACCACACCGACGAGGTCAGGAAGATGCCGATCAAGGCGACGAAGACCACGCCACCGACCACCGGCAGCACCCAACCGGCGAGACCACGTTTGGGCAGGGTGAGCATCTTGGTGGCGAACGCGCCGAAGAAGAAGCAACCCAGCAGGGAGTGCAGCAGCGTACGGGTGTCGTAGCCGTCGAAGCCGAGCGCGTACAGGCAGTGCACCGCGACCGGTACGGTCAGCAGGAAGGCGATCCGCCCCGACCAGCGGTGCGCGGCACCGGCCCAGGACGGGGAGAACCCGCCGAGCCGGCCCCACATCGACAGCGCGGACAGCAGTTGGATGACGGCGAAGAACGCCGCCCCGGTGCCCAGCCACACCTTCACCGTCAGCGGTGACGAGAAACCGGCCACGTTGACCGCGATGCCGGTCGGGGTGTGGGTGCGGCCGTAGACGCCCAGCGCCACCGCCACACCCGCCCCGACCAGCAGCGGCAGCATCATCGAGGGCCGCCGTCGCGGCGCCGGTGCGGCGCCGAACTCGCGGATCACCTCGACGTCGGGCTCCGGCGGGCGGCGGGGCACCGTACGCACGTTGCCCTGACGGTGCTGGGACATCACCGCGCCCCGGGGATGACCGGCTCGGCGACGATGGTGACTCCGTTGACCACTGTGCTGTTGAAGGCTGGGTCCAGCGGCGGCGCGGGGATCGGCTTGCCGTTCCAGGTGACGATGCCGATCTGCGTACCGTCGGGCAGCATGATCCAGCCGCCGTCGATGCCGGCCTTGCGAACCTCGTCGGTCGCGCGGTAGATCGCCGGGGCGGTGCCCGAACCGGACTTGGTGACCGCCTCGTCGGCCTTCTCGCTGTCCGGCCGGGCGGTGAACTTCCAGCGCCGTACGCCGACGATCATCTCGCCGCTGGCGCTGTCGCCGCGGATGATGCCGGTCAGCTTGGCGTCCTTGCCGGTCAGTTCGATCTTTCCGTCGCGGACCGTGCCGGACAGCCACAGCTCCATGCTCCGGCCGTCGCAGACGTACGCCTCGGCCTTGCCGCCCTTGACGGTGATGGCGATGGTGGCGCCGTTCTCCAGCTGGCCGATCCAGTTCTGCTCGACCGAGTCGGCGTCGACGTCGTCCGGCGACTCCTCCGGCTCGTCGGGCGGGGAGACTCCAGGCTGGCGGCTGTTCTCCGGATCGGGTTGCTCGTCGTCCACCGGAGCCTCGTCGTCGACGTCGACGTCCGCCTCGTCCTGCGGCGGCGCGGCGACGGCCGGTGGGGCGGTCTCGCCGGTGGGCTGGGTGCGCGGCGGTGATGCCTGCGCACTCATCGTGAACAGCACGGCAGCCGTCACCGCCCCCGACAGGAGGGTGAGCAACGGGGTCAGGCGCTTCATGGGCCACTCCCTTCGCCATCAGGTACGGCATCGGAAGTGGATCGGTTCAACACCGGCTGGAAAACCTTTTCGCCGCGAGCCGGCGCTCCCGGGCCGGGCCACCCCGCCCGGCCGGTGGCCGGGCTCAGACGGTTAGGCGGGTGGCCGGGCGGCGGCCGGCGGTGGCGTTTCGGGGCGCGCTGGTCCGCACCCGCCCGGCCTCGGCCGGCGTCACGTCGACCCGTACCGGGTCGCCGGTGGCGGAGGCCTGGGCACGCAGTTGGGTGAGGGCCTCGTCGAGGCTGGCGAAGATCGGGAAGACGCCGTCGAGCTTCATCGTGTGCAGCACCGTACGGATGAAGCGCGACGGGGCGGCCAGGCAGAGCCGCTCGCCGCGCTCGCGGACCTCCCGGTGCGCACGGACCAGCAGGCCCAGCCCGACCGAGTCGATGACCTGGACCCGTGCCAGGTCCACCACGACCGTCCCGGCCAGGCTGGCGGCCGCGCGCAACGCGGCACGCAGCGCCTCGCCGGACTCCGCGCCGATGGCGGCGTCGTTGCTCAGCACCGTCACCTCGTGACTCTGCCCGCCGGCACCGGGCCCACCGGCCGTGGAGTCGCCGGAACCGGGCCGGTCGGGGCCGCCGTTCGTCGTGACGCCCGGCGGCAGGGTGCTGCACCGTGGGCAGCGGTGCGGACCGGTGGCGAACGGGGAGCCGCTCCAGCCGTGATCGGAAACAAGCGTCCAGACGACCTCGGCATCGGGCAGTACGCAGGCCATGCCGGTGGTGGTCTCGCCGCACGTGTCGCAGATCAGGGTCATCAGGTTGTCGTCCGGTACGACGGTCATCCTGTTTCCTCTCCGGTGCTGGCGGTGCGGGGGCGGAACGGGACGGGACTCGGGGCGGACGGTCGCTGAGCCGTCGCCGGGTCGGCTCAGCGGGAGTCTGAGTGTTCCTTGCTGGCGGTGGCGAGCACGATCACCACGCCGATCGTGGCCAGACCGGCTTGCACGATCAGCGCCAGCAGATTGAGCTCACGTGCGCCGACGAGCCAGGCGCTGATGGCGCCGAGCAGCGCGGCGGCGGCGCCGATGGTCATGGTGAGCCACAGCGGGACACCGGGACGGCCGGGAACGAAGAGCCGGCCGAGCGCCCCGACGGTGAGACCGACGGTGATGGCTGCGGCGATCCCGGGAATGGTCATGCTGCTCCTCGTCCTGGCGGTGGCGGTGTTCGCCGGGTCAGCTGCGTACGGTGACGGCCGCCCGGCCGTACACCGTCGGATGACCGGCGGCACTCACGGCCGCGTCACTGGATACAGCCCCGGGGGCGGTTGTCGTGGCCGACGGCGCCGCGCCGTCGACGTGCACCGGCAGGATCTGGTCCAGCCGGGCGGTCTGCAGAATGCGGGCGATGCGCGGATTGGGGTTGCGTACCGACAGCACTCCGCCGATGCGCACCATCCGGCGGTGCACGTCGAGCAGCAGCCCGATGCCCGCCGCGTCGATGTGCCGACAGTCGGAAAGATCGACCACGACCTGGCCGGGGTGCAGGGTGAGCAGTCGGTCGAACACCGTTCCGGTCTCCGGCAGGCAGGCCAGGTCGAACTCGGTGATGGCCACCTCCACCAGCGGCACGGTGCACTCGGGGCGTCGTGGCGTGGTCACGTCGCTGCCCCCTCTCCGGCGGTCCCCAGGTGGCTCTCACCCTGCCCAGCGGGGTTGGCAGGCACTGCGCGGACGTATGACAGTTGCGTGACAAAACACCCTGGAGGCGGTGGTGGTTGGCCGGTCGGCGGGCGCTTGGGGATGATTCCCGGTATGACAGCGGTACTGGTGATCGAGGACGACGACCGCATCCGGCTGGCGCTGCTGCTCGCTTTGGAGGACGAGGGTTACGAGGCGCACGGTGCGGCCACCGCCGAGGAGGGCCTGCGGGCGCAGCGCCGCAGCCCGGCCGACTACGTCCTGGTCGACCTGATGCTGCCCGGAATCGACGGCTTCGAGTGCATCCGTCAGCTGCGGCGCGACGACGACGTGCCGATCGTGGTGGTCAGCGCCCGCGACGACACCCACGACATCGTCGCCGCGCTGGAGGCCGGCGCCGACGACTACGTGGTCAAACCGGTGGCGATAAAGGAGCTGACGGCTCGGCTGCGGGCCCTGCGGCGGCGGGCCCGCACGGTGACCCCCGTGGAGGAGCCGGTGCCCGTGCTCGTCTTCGGCGAGCTGGAGGTCAGCCCCGAGGCCGGGGAGGTACGCCGGGCGGGTGCGCCGGTGGCGGTCACCCGTACCGAGTTCCGGCTGCTCTGCGAGTTGGCCGAGCACGCCGGGCGGGTGCTCTCCCGCCAACAGCTGCTCAGCCGGGTCTGGGGATACGACAGCGGCGACGAGCGGCTGGTCGACGTGCACGTGGGCCGGCTGCGGCAGAAGATCGAAGCCGACCCGGCCAATCCGAAACACCTGGTCACCCTGCGCGGGCTCGGCTACAAGCTGCAACGATGAGACGCCTCGGACTTCGTGCCCGGGTCACCGCGGCCTTCGCCGTCGGTGCCCTGCTGCTGTCGGCCTCGATGGCCCTGGTGTCCTACGAGCTGACCCGCCGTACGCTGCTCGACGAGCGGGAACGCACCGTGCTGCGGGCCGCCTACTACGACGCGGCCGTGGTGCGCGCCGGACTCGACACCGAGAACCCGGACGCGGGAGAGGCGCTGCGTACGCTGGACACCGGGACCGGCCGGCGGGCGGTGCTGCATCTCAACGACGACTGGTACGGCCGGGCCGCCGACAACGGCCTCACCGCCGCGATCCCGGCGCGACTACGGGAACTGGTCAGCGCGGGGGAGCCGGCGGTGCAACGCATCCGCGTCGACGACCAGCCGGTCCTGCTGGTCGGCGTGCCGCTGTCGGAGTCGGCGTCGTTCTACGAGATCGCCTCGCTGCGGGAGCTGGAGCAGACCTTCCAGGTCCTGGCGCTGGCCCTGACCGCCGTCGCGATCATGGTGGCCGGCTCGGGCGCGGCGCTGGGCTGGTACGCCACCCGGCACGGGCTGCGCCCGCTCACCGCCGTCGCGGACGCCGCCGAGCGGATCGCCGCCGGTGACTTCACCACCCGGCTGGCACCCGACACCGATCCGGACCTGACCCGGCTGTCGACCTCCTTCAACCGGATGGTCGACGAGCTGGCCCAGCGCATCGACCGGGACCGGCGCTTCGCCGCCGACGTCAGCCACGAGCTGCGGTCACCGCTGCAGACGCTCGCCGCGGCGGCCAGCGTGCTGTCCCGACGTCGGGACAACCAGGACGAGCGGACCGCCACCGCGGCCCGGCTGGTGGCCGACGAGATCGACCGTTTCCAGCAGCTGGTCAACGACCTGCTGGACCTGGCCCGCAGCGACCAGTCGGTGCACCGGCAGCCGGTGGACGTGGCCGAGCTGGCCCGGCAGGTCTGCCGGGACCGGGATCTGCCGGAGACGATGGTGCAGCTGACCGAGGACACCCCCGCGACCTGGCGGGTGGACCGGCGTCGGGTGGCGCAGGTGCTGACCAACCTGCTCGACAACGCCGAACGCTACGGCGCGGGGCCGGTCGCGGTGCTGCTGTCGCGTACCGGCGACACCGGGGTCATCGAGGTGGACGACGACGGACCGGGGGTGCCGGTGGAGGACCGTGAGGCGATCTTCGACCGTTTCGTCCGTGGCCGGGCGGCCCACTACCGCGGCGGCGGCGACGGCACCGGCCTCGGGCTCGCCCTGGTCGCCCAGCACGCGGCCGCCCACGGTGGCAGCGCCTCGGTCAGCGACCGCCCGGAGGGCGGCGCCCGGTTCCGGATCACCCTGCCCGGGAGCGTGTCATGATCGGCGCCCGACGCGTCCCGGTCGCCGTGGCGGCTGTCGTACTCACCCTGGTGGCGGCGTGCGGGGTGCCGGGCGAGGACCGACCCCGTGCGGTCACCCCACCGCCCGGCCCGTTCCCGCCGACCGCGACCGCCGCGCCGACCACCGCCGAGACCGGCGCGGTGACCGAGGTGCTCTATTTCTCCCGCGAGGACCGGTTGGTGCCGGTGATCCGCCGGATAGACGAGGTGCCCACCGTCGACGTGCAGATGCGGGACCTGCTGGCCGGGCCGACCCACACCGAACGCGACGACGGGCTGACCAACGCCCTGACCGGTGCGCTCAGCAACGCCGAGGTGGAACTCGTCGACGGGCAGGCCCGGGTCACGGTCACGCCGACGGTCGCCGACACCGGTCGTACCGACGAGATGCTCGCGTACGGGCAGATCGTCTGTACGCTCACCGCCCGCGCCGACGTCGACGCGGTGATCTTCCTACGCGACGGCGCGCCGTTGAGCGTCCCCCGGGGAGACCACTCGCTGTCGTCGGACCCGCTCACCGCCGCCGATTACGCGGTCCTGATCACCCTTCGGTGACCGGTCGATGACGGACGTCACGCGGAACCGTGACGGTTACGACACAAACCGTCGGTGACGGGGCTCCGGCGTTTGCCCTTCGGGTCGGTCGGGGCACCACATCCGGCGAGGTAACCGTTCGGAAGGACAGGCTCTCGTGGAAATCACCGGCTTCTTCACCGCCATCATCATCGGTCTGATCATCGGTGCGCTCGGCCGGCTCGTCGTGCCGGGGCGTCAGCGCATCCCGATCCTGTTGACCCTGGCGATCGGCGTCGTCGCCGCGCTCCTCGGCACACTCGTCGCCGGCGTGCTCGGCGTGGACGACACCCCCGGCATCGACTGGATCGAGCTGTTCATCCAGATCGCCTTCGCCGCGGTCGGTGTCGTGCTGCTCGCCAGCACGTACGGCCGCCGGCGCTGACCTTCACCGGCCCGTCCCCGCTGTCGCCGGGGGCGGGCCGGTGTCGTGTCCGCAGAGGCGGACCGGCCACGCACGCGGACAGCGACGGCTCGTATCCTTTCCGCGAGTCGTCGTAGCTGACGAGCGAAGAAGGGGAAAGGTGTGAACGACCGGGCTGAGACGTTGGAGTTCCAGGCCGAGGCCCGTCAGCTGCTCCAGCTGATGGTCCACTCGATCTACTCGAACAAGGACGTGTTTCTTCGCGAGCTGATCTCGAACGCCTCCGACGCGTTGGACAAACTGCGGCTGGCGGCGCTGCGCGACAAGGACCTCGCCGTCGACACCGATGACCTGCACATCACCATCGAGGTCGACCGGGACGCCCGCACCCTCACCGTGCGGGACAACGGCATCGGGATGACCCGCGACGAGGTCGTCTCCGTCATCGGCACGATCGCCAAGTCCGGCACCGCCGAGCTGCTGCGCCAACTGCGCGAGGCCCAGGACGCGGGCGCCTCCCAGGAGCTGATCGGGCAGTTCGGGGTGGGCTTCTACGCGGCGTTCATGGTCGCCGACTCCGTCGAGTTGACCACCCGCCGGGCCGGCGAGAGCGGTGGCACCCGGTGGGAGTCCAGCGGCGAGGGCACGTACACCATCGCCGCGCTCGACGACGCGCCGCAGGGGACGGCGGTGACGCTGCACCTCAAGCCGGCCGACGCCGAGGACAACCTGCACGACTACACCGCCGAGTGGACAATCCGCGAGATTGTCAAGCGGTACTCCGACTTCATTGCCCATCCGATCCGGATGACCGTCGAGCGTCCCGGCACCGACGGTGCCGAGACCACCACCGAGACGGTGACGCTCAACTCGATGAAGGCGCTGTGGGCGCGTCCCCGGGGCGAGGTCGAGCCGGCCGAGTACCACGAGTTCTACAAGCACATCGGCCACGACTGGGCCGACCCGCTGGAAACCATCCACATGCGCGGCGAGGGCACCTTCGAGTACGAGGCGCTGCTGTTCATCCCGTCGCACGCGCCGATCGACCTGTTCTCCCCACAGGGCCGTCGTGGCGTGCAGTTGTACGTCAAGCGCGTGTTCATCATGGACGACTGCGACGCGCTGATGCCCAACTACCTGCGCTTCGTCAAGGGTGTGGTGGACGCCCACGACCTGTCGCTGAACATCTCCCGGGAGATCCTCCAGCAGGACCGGCAGATCCGGGCGGTACGCCGTCGGCTGGTCAAGAAGGTGCTCGCCACCGTCAAGGACCTCAAGACCGAGCACCCCGAGCGGTACCGCACCTTCTGGACCGAGTTCGGTGCCGCCGTCAAGGAAGGCCTGATCGACGACACCGACAACCGGGACACCCTGCTGGAGATCCTGTCGGCGGCCTCCACCCACGACCCGGCGGAGCTGACCGACCTGGCCGGCTACGTCAGCCGGATGAAGGACGGCCAGAGCGACATCTACTACGCCACCGGTGAGAACCGCGCGACCATCGAGAACTCCCCGCACATGGAGGCGTTCCGGGCCAAGGGCTACGAGGTGCTGCTGCTCACCGACCCGGTCGACGAGGTCTGGGTGGAGCGGGTCGGCAGCTACGACGGCAGGACGCTGCGCTCGATCGCCAAGGGTGAGGTGGACCTGGACACCGAGGAGGAGCGCACCGAGGCCGAGGCGGAGCGGGAACGCCAGCGCACCGAGTACGCCGACCTGCTCACCTGGATGGGCGGCGTGCTCGCCGACTCGGTCCGGGAGGTACGCCTGTCGTCGCGGTTGACCACCTCGCCGGCCTGCGTGGTCGGTGACGCTCACGACCTGACCCCCACCCTGGAGAAGATGTACCGGGCGATGGGTCAGGAACTGCCGAAGGTCAAGCGGATCCTGGAGATCAACCCGGGGCACCCGCTGGTGACCGGGCTGCGCAAGGCGTACGAGCAGGATGGTGCCAACGACTCGCTGGCGGAGACCGCCGAGCTGCTGTACGGCACGGCGCTGCTGGCCGAGGGCGGTGACCTGGCCGACCCGTCGCGGTTCGCCCGGATCCTCGCCGACCGCCTTGCCCGCACCCTGTAGCCGCTGGTTGCTCGCAGACTGAGCGTCCGGTTCGGGGTCGGGTGTGGCGGTACACCCACCCGACCCTGAACCGGATGGCCCTGCGAGCGGCGATGGACCGCCGGCCTCGACTCGGTCCGGCCTGTGGCAACCACTTCCACTGTGAACTATGCGTAAGTTCACTGTCCACCGTGGATCTTTCATCCGCTTCACCCATCGGCCTCTGGCCGACCGGCGAATAGAGCGTCACCGGCCAGCGTCCACATTGGACTGACAAACGGACCGGGATGCCCCCGACGGGCGCGAATTTGCCGTCCGCTTGCCCGTTGTCGGCGCCGTTGGCACACACGTACGGTTACGACGCCAGCCGCTCGGGTGACCAGCCGGACCAAGTCAGGGCGATCACGGCGGGGCTGGCGGAACCGAAATCCCTGCCATGCAGTAGCGAAAGTTGGACAATATGAGGCGTTTTGTGGCGGTATTGGCGGTCTTGGTGATGGCCACAGCGGGATGTGGGCAGGCCGAGACGTCCAGCTCGCCGGCGTCCACGCCGACCGCATCGACGAATCCGGCATCCCCCACCGCGGCATCCCCCACCGCGGCCTCGTCCGCGGCGGCGATCGACACGTCCATCAACGAGGAGCCGGTGGATGGCTCGGACCCCGCTGCCGTGAAGACGGTCGACGTCAAGGCGCAGCCGGCGGCGCCGATCCCAGCCGCCGCCTCGGGGTACTACAAGCTCAAGACGGTGTTCCGGGGCGAGGACGAGTGCCTGGAAGGCAACCGGATCGACGGCAACTCGACCCTCGCCGGTGCCGCGTTCCAGGACACCTGTCAGGACGTGGACGGGCAGGCGTGGAGTTTCACCAAGCGCCCGGACGGCTACTACACGCTGCGGACGAAGTTCCTCGGCGAGGAGAAGTGTCTGGAAGGTAACCAGGTCGCCGGGAAGGTCCTCGGCGGCGCCGCCTTCCTCGACACCTGTCAAGAGGTCACCGGCCAGCAGTGGAAGCTGGTCAAGGCCGGTGACAACCTCTTCCGGCTGCAGACGAAGTTCCGGGAGAAGGAAGGTGAATGCCTGGAAGGCAACCGGTTCGCGCCGGAGTCCGTCCTGAAGGGCGCGTCGTTCATGGACAAGTGCCAGAACGTCACCGGCCAGCTCTGGTACGTCACCGCGATCCCGGCCTGACGCCTTCGCCTTGACTGGAGGAGCCCGGACCGCGGTCCGGGCTCCTCCGCGCGGTGATGTCCGCCGGCACCGTACGGTCCAGGCCGCGCAAGCTGGACTGTTCAGGTGGGCACGATCCGTCGGGCCTCGGCCGAGACCTCCGCGGGGTACGGCGGGTCGGCGTCCAGGACGCGGTGGGCAATGCCGGTCCGCAGCGCGGCCACCGTGATGCCGCCCGTGCCGTCCGCGACGACGTGGTCGGGGTCGACCTCGGCGAGGGCGGCCACCGCGATCGCGTAGATCTCCCGTACGGCATCCTGGGGTGGGGTTTGCAGCGCCATCGTCAGCTCGCCGGAAGCCATCCGACTGCGCAGGCGGGTGTCCCAGAGGTGGACGAAGTGTGCGATGTCGGCGACGAGGGCGAGGTCACCGAGTTGTCGAGCCTCGGCGGTGACGACGGCCAGCCAACGCCAGGGCCGGTCGATGCCGAGGTCGCCGGTCTGGTGGATCAGGCGGGCGTTGCGCATCAGTTGATCGAGATCGGCGACGCCCCCGCCGGCCTGGACCACCGCCGTGCCGGCCGTGCACATCCGGTCGTCGTCGCCGAGGCCGGCGAGGAAGGCGCGGACCACCTGCCGCGCGGCCACCAGGTCGCCCGGTGCCAGGGTGGGTGGCGGTGGCGGATACGGCAGGTCCGGCGGTGGTTGCTGCGGCAACTGCTTGCGCCGTCTGAAGATGCCCATGTGACCACTCCGTCTCGTCTCCGGTATGCCGCCCATTCGTGGTGGGAACAGGAAGTCTGACGGCGGGTGCCCGTCTGGACACCCACCGTTTCGTCGATTGTCAGTGGATCATCGGATGCTCCGCAGTCGATCTCCGGGTGCTACCGTCCCAGATGGACGAAGCCGTGCCACCGCACATCGGAGAGCCCAGGTGACCGACGCATCCCCGCTCAGCGCAGCCATCTCCAGCGACATACCCCACTCCGCTCGACTGTGGAACTACCTGCTCGGCGGCAAGGACAACTTCGCCGCCGACCGGGAGGCAGCCCAGCAGGTCCTGGCCTACATGCCGGAGCTGGTGCAGTCGGCCCGGTTCAACCGTGAGTTCCTCGGCCGGGCGGTGCGACACCTCGTCGCGGAGGCAGGCGTACGGCAGTTCCTCGACATCGGCACCGGGCTGCCCACCGCGAACAACACCCACGAGGTGGCCCAGTCGGTGGCACCGGAAACGCGGGTCGTCTACGTCGACAACGACCCGATGGTGCTGGTGCACGCGCGTGCCCTGCTCACCAGCGACCCGCAGGGCGCGACCGACTACATCGACGCCGACGTGCGCCAGCCCGACCACATCCTCACCGAGGCCCGGCGCACCCTGGACTTCACCCGGCCGGTGGCGGTCATGCTGCTCGGCATCCTGAACTTCGTGGTCGACGACGCCGAGGCCACCCGGATCGTGCGACGTCTGGTCGAGGCGTTGCCCGTCGGCGGGTACCTGGTCATCTCCCATCCCACCCGGGAGGTCAACCCCGAGGCGGTGGATCGGGCGATGGACTCGTGGCGGGCCGGCGGCGGTGCGGCGATGGCCGTGCGTACCCCGGCGGAGATCGCCGCTTTCGTCGACGGTCTGGAAATCCTCGAACCCGGCCTGGTCACCTGCTCCCACTGGCGGCCGGACGGTAACGACACCACCCCCGTCTCCGAGTACGCGGTGGTCGCCCGCAAGACCAACTGAAGTCCGCCGTACGGCTCAGGCCCCGGTCGGCGCCGGCTGCGGTGACCGCGTGCCGGCCCGACCGGACCGGGGCCGACCCGGCCGGGAGCGCCGGCCGACGGCCACGGCGGCGGTGAGGCAGACGACGGCGGCGAGGACGAGCGGCGGGCGGGCACCCAGCAGTACGGCGGCGGCACCGAGCGGGGTGGCCAGCGCGATCGGCCCGAACATGATCGTGTTGGCGGTCGCGGAGGCGCGGCCCAGCAGGTCGTCAGGGCTGTGCATCTGGACCGCGGTGACGGCGGCGACGAGCGTCCAGGGCAGGCCGACACCGGCCACCACCGAGGCGGCGAGCACCGCCGGCCACCACGGTACGCAGCGGCCCAGGCAGCTCGCCGCGAACAGGGCCGTGCCGACGACGGCCACGGTGGTCGGGCTGAACCGGGTGATCAGCCGGCCGACGACCAGCCCGCCGGCGACCGAGCCGGCGCCCTGCGCGCTGAGCAGCACGCCGAGGAAGGTCGCCGGTAGGCCCAGCTCGACGGTGACGATCTCGTACCCGGCGGCGGTGGTGAGGGCCTGCATGCCGATCGCGGTCGCGGCGAGGCCCACCGTACGCCGGATCGACGCCGAGCCGGTCAGGACAGCGAGACCGGCGCGGACGACACCACGTCGCCTCGCGCTGGCCGACGGGGTCGGGGTCAGGCGTAACGCCGCGTACCCGACCGCCACCAGCAGCGGCAGGACGGCGGCGAGCAGGGCGACGAGGTGTCCACCCTGCCAGGCGTACAGGCCGGCCCCGGCCAGCGGGGCGACGAGTTTGACCCCCTCCTGGGCGCTGGACCGCCAACCGTTGACGTGCCCGAGTTCGGCGGGGGAGAGGGCGGCCGGCAGGATGGCGCTCTCGCCGGCGTCGACGACGACGTACGCGACGCCGTACACCGCGCAGACGGTGAACAGCAGCCACAGCTGGGCGGGACCGTGCACCGCCAGCAGGGTGGGCAGCACGGCGGCCAGGGTCAGGTTCGTCGTGATCAGCAGCCCTCGGCGGGGCAGCCGGTCGACCAGGGCACCCAGCCACGGTCCGGCGAGCGTGGGGGCGTACACGCAGAGCCCGGCGAGCGCGGCGAGCCCGCTGGACCCGGTCAGGTCGAGGATCCAGATGCCGGCGACCAGCGCCATCGCGCTGCCGCCGAAGCCGGACAACACGGAGATGGTCACGAACAGGGCCGCGTTGCGCCGCACCACGCCTCCAGGGTTGAGTCAACCTGACTCACAGCCTCGGTTCTGAGTCGAGTTGAGGCAAGACTGGTGAGACCCTGTCAATGCAGCATTGACAGGGTGGCGTGCAGTTCGGCGGTGATGAGGCGGACCGGTCCGGGCAGTTCATGCCCGGCGGCGGTGAGATCGGCGGCGACGTGCCGGGCCAGATCGTGGAGCGCACCGGGCTCGGCGTCCAGGGCCAGCAGGACGGTGTGCCGGGTCAGGTTGGCGCCGGGAAGCCTGCCGTCCCACCGGCGGTCCGCCTCGATCCAGCGGTGCAGCCCGGTGAGCGCGGCGCGCAACCCGGCGACCTCGCCCGGCCAGCGCCGGTCGGCCGCTGCGCGGCGGGCCCGGCGGCCGGCGGCCAGCCGCTGACGCCGCTGTTCGGCGGCCTGGCGGCTGCTCAGGCCGAGCGCCCCGGCCACCTGGTGCCAGGTCGCTCCGGCCTGCCGGGCCTGGTCGATCAGGTCCAGTTCCGCCTCGTCCAGGCGGTCGCGGGCCGCCGGTATCCCGGCGAGACGGTCCAGCGGGTCAAGCATCCGTCAACGCTACATTGACAAGCACCGGACCCTCCGCGGCGCCGCCCCCGTGAGCGGCGCGTCCGAGGTCGAGGAGGGTCAGGCGGCGGCGGAGTCGCCGCGTGACTGCTCGCCCTGCCAGCCCGGCAGCGTGAACGGCGCGGGGTAGGTGGTCCGCTCGGTGGTCCTGGTCTGCTGCGTCGAGCCGCCCTGTGCCAGGCTGAGCGCCCGCTGTGCCTGCTCCCAGGGCCCGCAGGGCCAGTCCTGTCCGGCGCAGAGCAGGTGAGCGCAGCCGCCGTCCTCTGCCGGAGCGTGCGCCTCGGCGACGTCCAGGGCGAGCCGCCACAGCAGTGGATCGGTCACCTCTTCCGGGCGGTCATAGGTGTGGCTGGGCCGATTGCCGGCATTGTCGGACACGGGTGGTCCCCCCTTGCACTCAAGCTTCCTTGCTCTTGCCTCTCCAGTCTGCACGCAGGTCAAACACGTGACCCTGGACGGTTGGCCGAGGTGGGGGTGATCACCCGCCCATACTTCGGGACGATTGACAGATGACCTTCAGCGCGTGAAAGTTGTCCGCAACCTGATCACTCCTAACGGTCCGGTGTGTGACGCTGCGTAGTCGGTGATGCGGGCAGCGTCTACATCGGATGCCTCGTCGCGCTGCCCGCACAAGTCGAGCGCGGCCGAGGCGCATGCCTAACCCCCACCGCACACCGAGAAGGGGCTACGAGCCTCATGTCCGAATTCCGTTCCAGTGCCCGGTGGCGACGCCGGGTACCCATGGCTGCCGCACTGGCGGCCGGCACCGCGGTGCTGCTGCTGGTCAACCCGGCGGCCGCCGTCGTGTCGCAGAACGCCACCACCCCGGTAAGCGAAGTGCCTGAGGACCTCGGCCGACTGGCCGACGAGCAGGCCAACGTGGTCGAGGTGCTGCTGGCCGACAAGGACGAGTTGGATGCGCTGGTGGCCACCGGCGTCGACCTCGACCACCACGTCCACCAGAGCGAGGACGGCATCGTCGTCCACGCGGTGGTGACCGGTAACGAGGTGGCCACGCTGACCGCCGCCGGGTTCACCTTCGGCGAGGTGCTGCACACCCCGGCCGACTCCGCGGCGCGGATCGCCGAGCGGGAGGCGACCATCGCCGCCCACCTGGCCGACAACCAGGAGTTCATGGATGGCGGCGCCGGAATGGCGGCGCGGTCCGCCGCCTCCGACGTCAAGATCATCCGGGCGGACTACTTCACCAACGGCACCAACCAGGTGCTGTCCGTGGAGGCCAAGTGGGCGGGCGGCCAGGACGCCAACAACGCCCTCACCGTCCAGCGCGACAGCGGGCCGGGCACCGAGATGGGCTCCGGCGGTACGCAGAACATCAGCCGCTTCGTCGACGCCGGGGTCTACATGTACCACCGGGGCGCGTCGAACGTGACCAGCCGGCCGGAGTACGTGCAGATCACCAGCCCCACCGGTGACGTCGCGGTGGCCAAGGTCAAGGAGTGGCTGCCGATCTCCGGTGACGCCCCCGAGGGCCCGGGCTACCAGAAGGACTTCGTCAACAGCTACCTGACCCCCACGGAGCTGTACGACCGGATCCACACCCTGGCCGCCCAGTACCCGAGCATCTCGGAGATCGTCGAGCTGCCGCACAAGACCAACGGCTACCGGCGCAAGGCGCAGGCCGTGCTCGGCAGCGGCAACGCCAACCGGGTCGGCATCGACTCGCTGGCCTGGGGCCACGAGGGTGGCAACGACATCTCGGTCGAACTGGTCAACCCCGGCGCCGCCGACTCGGCGCTGACGGTGGCCGTCACCGGCAACGACGTGCGGGTCAGCCTGGCCACCGACGCCTCCGGCGCGGTCACCAGCACCGCCGCGCAGGTCGCCGCCGCGCTCAACGCGGAGGCGGGCACCCTGCTGAAGGCGTACACCTATCGGGGTAACGAGGGCGCCGGTGTGGTCGCGCCGGCCGCGCCGACCCAGCTGTCGGACGGCCTCTCCGCGCCGGAGTCGGTCTCCCGCGAGCCGCACTCCGTCTACGCCATCCGGATCGGCAAGCACCGCGACGGCTCCAAGCTCGGTGTCCTGGCCTACGCCCAGGAACACGCCCGTGAGTGGGTGCCGCCGCTGGTGACCATCGAGACGGCCGAGCGGCTGCTGCGCAACTACGAGCACGACGCGAACACCCGCGAGCTGGTCGACAACCTGGACATCTGGATCGCCCCGTCGGTGAACCCGGATGGTGGTCACTTCTCGTTCTACGACTTCGCCTCGCAGCGCAAGAGCATGACCAACCACTGCACGCCGGAGACGAACGGGGACTTCCTCGGCCGTACCTCCTGGGGTGTGGACAACAACCGCAACTACACCGAGTACAGCCTCTTCGACGGCTACTCGGGCGCCTCGCACTCCTGCACCAGCGGCTCGTACGCCGGTCCGGCCGAGCTGTCCGAGCCGGAGAACAAGAACGTCGACTGGCTGGCCTCCCGGCCGAACGTCAAGTTCTCGATGAACCTGCACTCCTCCGGCAACTACTTCATGTGGTCGCCCGGCTCGTACGCGACCCCGGGCCGGATCTCGGCGCCGCGGCCGACCCTGGCCGAGGAGTCGCTGTTCTGGGGCGCCTCGTCGCGGATCCTGACCGCCATCAAGCGGCACCGCAACCTGGCCGTCACCCCGGCGCGGACCGGTCCGATCGCCGACGTGCTCTACTCGGCGGCCGGCAACTCCGGTGACATGCTCTGGTACAAGTACGGCATCTACGCCTGGAACTTCGAGGTCGGCACCTCCTTCCAGCCGCCGTGGGCCTCGGCCAAGGAAGAGACCATGGAGTTCTCCAACGGTCTGGTCGAGATGCTGCGGGTGGCCCGCGACTACGACACCGACACGGCGGCCCCGACCAGCACGGTCAACATCGCGCCGAGCGCCACGTCGGGCATGGTCGACGTCACCTTCGACACCAGCGAGCCGGCGGCGGTCTTCTACACCGTCGACGGCAGCCGGCCCACCTTCGAATCGACCCTCTACGGCTCGGGCGGCGTCCGGGAGGGCGGGGAGACCCTGACCCTGCCGAACGGCACCACCCTGAACTGGTTCTCGGTCGACTCGAAGGGCAACGTCGAGAACGGCTACGTGCCCGACGGCACCGGCACCAACCACAACACGACGAAGGCCTGGGACCCGGAGGCACTGCGGGTCACGGTGACCACGCAGGTGCGGTGCGTGGCCGGCAAGGCGTACGTCGCGGTGCAGGCGCACAACCAGAACGACGCGGCCGTCAGCATCTCCCTGGAGAGCAGCTACGGCACCAAGGCCGCCGTCAACGTCGCGCCGGGCGCGAGCACCTTCCAGCAGTTCAACACCCGCTCCGGCACGGTCTCGGAGGGCTCCGCCTCGGCGCACGCCACGGGTGCCCTCGGCGGCGAGACGGTGACCACCACCGTCACCAAGGAGTACGCGGCCGTCAACTGCGCCGACCCGCGGCCCGCCCAGTAACCGACAAGCGACGACGGAGATACGAATGAACACATGGAGTCGTAAGCGGCTGCTGGCCGCCGGTGCGTCCGGTGCGCTGCTGGCCGGTGTGGTGGCGGTGGGTTCGCCTGCTTTCGCTGAGCCGGGTGACGATGCCGGGGTGGAGGTGAC
>NZ_JAETXL010000065.1:0-463 GCF_016774385.1 Micromonospora fiedleri | reverse complement strand
CCTGCTCAACGGCGCGACCCTGGTCGTGCGGGAGCGTTTCGACCCCGCCGGGATGCTGTCCACCATGGACGCCGAGCGGATCACCGAGTGTCATCTCGTGCCGACCCAGTTCGTCCGCCTGCTCAGCCTCGACCCGGCCGTCCGAGCCGGGTTCTCCGGGGCCAGCCTGCGTCGGATCTGGCACGGCGGCGGTCCGTGCCCGCCGGACGTCAAGCGCCGCATGATCGAGTGGTGGGGTCCGGTGCCCGTCGAGTACTACGCGGCCACCGAGGGGGGAGTGGTCACCCTCATCGACTCGGCCGACTGGCTCACCCACCCGGGCAGCGTGGGCCGGGCGGTGCCACCGAACCGGCTCCTCGTCGTCGACGACCACGGCCGTGAGCCCGGCCCGTACCAGCCCTGTCCCTTATACCCCGCTCGCTGCGCTGCCTGGGCCGCGGGCCCGGCCTGCCGGTCGTCGGGT
>NZ_JAETXL010000064.1:0-464 GCF_016774385.1 Micromonospora fiedleri | reverse complement strand
GTGGCGTTAGTTGACAGTATCAGTTGCACTGTCTCCAAATGTGTGTAGATGTGTATTTATGTATTGCACCGGCACCCACCGCGATCTACACCCTTTCCCTACACGAGGCTCTTCCGTGCTAGAGCGGTATAAGGTACAGGCCAGGAGGGCTACACCTCGTCCCTCGCCGCCGCGTCGTTGCAGGATCTCGGCCTGTTCCGGGCCACCGACGTGATCGGTGGCTTCGCCGCCGGGCGGATCGCCGGCCTGCCGGTGCTGGGCCCCACCCCACCGATCCGCCCGTCCACTCCCGCGCCCCCGGCGACCGCCGGTCGGGTGTCCCACTGATCAGCCACGCCCACCCGGCGTGGCGGTATTTCCCCCAGGAGGCCGCCGTGTCCGTCGTCGCCATCAGCCCGCGCCAACACCCGTCCGGCCGTACCAGCCGCAGCCGCCTCGTCCGGCGGCGCGCCAATCCCACCCTG
>NZ_JAETXL010000063.1:0-464 GCF_016774385.1 Micromonospora fiedleri | reverse complement strand
ACACCGCGCCCCGCGCAGACGTGTTGAGGGTGGCGACGGCGAGCGGCACGGTGGCCCGCTTGCGGGTGCTGCGGAACGCGTTGGTGTTCGTGCAGGCCGGGTAGTTGTCGGTGATCGTCAGCGAGCCGATCGACGACGAGATCGCCGGACCGGGGTAGCGTCCCGTGGTCAGGTTCGCCACCGTCCACGCCTCGTTGACCCGGTGGACGTTGAACGGCTTGTGCGACGTGCAGTCGTACGACCAGGTGTGGAAGAGCTTCAGCTTCGCGGCGGTGATCCGCTTGTCCATCAGGCCGTCGTCGTCGAACTCGTCGAAGTGGATGAATGAGCGGGCCTTAACGGTGCCGCCGTTGTAAGTGCCGACCGGCAGGTTGTCACCGTTGTGGTTGGTCGTGCCGGAGTCGTTGTCGACGTAGACGTCGCCGGTCGTACCGGTGGTGGTGGTCGGGTCCACCCGGACCGGG
>NZ_JAETXL010000062.1:0-467 GCF_016774385.1 Micromonospora fiedleri | reverse complement strand
TCTCTTATACCTATGGGGGGGGGGTGGGGGGTAGGGTGGTTCGGGGGTGTTGGGCGTGGGGGCGGATAGGTAAGCGCGGTTGAGGCGGCCGCTGGTGGGCAGCGGGATGCCCTTGGGGCAGACGGCGGTGGACTCGCCTGCGTTGGTGCAGCCGCCGAAGCCGGCCTGGTCGTGGGCGTCGAGCATGCCGATGACCCGTGTGTACCGCTCCGGCTGGCCCTGGGGCAGCAGGCCCAGCTGGGTGACCTTGGCGGCGGTGAACAGCATGCCGGAGCCGTTCGGGCAGGCCGCCACGCAGGCGCCGCAGCCGATGCAAGCTGCGGATTCGAAGGCGGCGTCGGCGTTGGCCTTGGCCACCGGCACCGAGTGCGCCTGTGGTGCGCTGCCGGTCGGTGCGGTTATGTGCCCGCCCGCAGCGATGATCCTGTCGAAGGCGCTGCGGTTGACCACCAGGTCCTTGATGACCG
>NZ_JAETXL010000061.1:0-468 GCF_016774385.1 Micromonospora fiedleri | reverse complement strand
CAGGTCACCGGCTACTTCGCCCCGACCTCCCGCTTCGGTGACCCGGACGACTTCCGTTACCTGGTGGACCGGCTGCACGCCGCCGGCATCGGGGTGATCCTAGACTGGCTGCCGGCGCACTTCCCCAAGGACGAGTGGGCCCTCGCCAGCTTCGACGGCACCCCGCTCTACGAGCACCCCGACCCGCGTCGCGGCGAGCACCCGGACTGGGGCACGTACGTCTTCGACTTCGGTCGCCGCGAGGTGCGCAACTTCCTGGTCGCCAACGAGCTCTACTGGCTGGAGGAGTTCCATGTCGACGGGATGCGGGTCGAGGCGGTCGCCTCGATGCCCTACCCGGACTACTCCCGCCACGACGGGCAGTGGGTCCCCTACCCGTACGGCGGCCGGGAGATCGCGGAGGCCCTCGCGTTCATGCAGTAGAACACCGCGACGGCCTACATGCACTACCGCGGCGTGGTGATGATC
>NZ_JAETXL010000060.1:0-468 GCF_016774385.1 Micromonospora fiedleri | reverse complement strand
CCGGTGGGCGGCAGCGCGGCCAGCTCGGCGACCGGTGCGCCGGTGGCGTCGAACAGCTCCTCCGGCCGGTAGCTGCGCAGCCAGCGCTCCAGCTCGGCCCGGTGCGCCGGGTTCGTGGGTACCTGCGACAGCGGAACCTGGTGGGCCCGGTACGTCCCCTCGACCTGCTTGCCGTCGACCTCACTCGGCCCGGTCCAGCCCTTCGGCGTACGCAGCCCGATCATCGGCCAGCGCGGACGGGTGACGGTCGCCCCGGAGCGGGCCTGCCGCTGGATCTCCGCGATCTCGTCCAGCGCCCGGTCGAACGTGGCGGCCAGCAGCTCGTGGACGGCCGCGGGCTCGTCACCGGCCACCACGTACGGCTGGTAGCCGTAGCCGCGCAGCATGTCGAGCAGGTCGGACTCGGGGATCCGGTCAAGCACGGTCTGGTTGGCGAGCGTGTAGCGGGTGAGGTGGCGGATTGGCAGG
>NZ_JAETXL010000059.1:0-469 GCF_016774385.1 Micromonospora fiedleri | reverse complement strand
GTGGGCGGGGCGGCCGCGCAGCCGCGGGCAGGTCGTGCCGGTGAGCGCTGGCGATCGTGGCTGGCGTCCACCGGGAGAGCTCCGGGGCCGTCATCCCGTTGGGCAGGATCGCCATGGCCAGGGCCGGCATCTGCTGGCCGGCGACGGCCCCCCGGGTGTACGCGTCCACCACCCAGTCGGTCTGCGAGTCGGAGAGCACCCCCCCGTCCCGCTTCACCCGAATAACATCAACCGCCGCAAAACCACTCACCATTGAGTCCAATCCCTAGTCACCCCGCCAGCAGCCACACACCATCGGCAGCCACACCCATCGGCAGCGAGCACGACATCGATCTTCCAGCTTCGGACCGGCACCGACGCACGGACCGTACCGCGCACGGGCCTGGGCCTGCCGTGCCCGGCGGAGGGATCAAGCCTGACCGCCCGGAGCCGGGCACGGCAGGCCCCGGCCCCCACCGCAACCCCGGCC
>NZ_JAETXL010000058.1:0-471 GCF_016774385.1 Micromonospora fiedleri | reverse complement strand
GGTCAGCCTTTCCAGACCATTCAGCTAACAACTTGCTTTATAACTCCTCAAACGAGTGTCAGCTCGTTTCGCCGGGTCCCACAACCCCGACCACGCAACCCCTGACAGGTATCACACGCAACCGGTTTAGCCTCAATCCGCTTTCGCTCGCCACTACTCACGGAATCCCTATTTGTTTTCTCTTCCTACGGGTACTGAGATGTTTCACTTCCCCGCGTTCCCTCCACACACCCTATGAGTTCAGGTTCAGGTGACATCACATGACTGATGCCGGGTTACCCCATTCGGACACCCTGGGATCACAGCTCGGTTGACAGCTCCCCCAGGCCTATCGCTGCCTCCCTCGTCCTTCATCGGCTCCTGGTTCCAAGTCATCCACCGTTCGCCCTTGACAACTTGACCACAAAGATGCTCGCGTCCACTGTGCAATTCTCAACAAACAACCAACCCACAACCCACAGCCCCACACCA
>NZ_JAETXL010000057.1:0-472 GCF_016774385.1 Micromonospora fiedleri | reverse complement strand
CAACCTGGCGCTGCGCGAGGGCGCCCGGGCCGACGTCGGCCAGGTGATCATGGACGAGTTCCACTTCTACGCCGAACCGGACCGGGGCTGGGCCTGGCAGGTACCGCTTATCGAACTGCCCCAGGCGCAGTTCGTCCTGATGTCCGCCACGCTGGGCGACACTACCCGGTTCGTCGACGACCTGACCCGGCGTACCGGCCGGTCCACCGCCGTCGTCCGCTCGGCCGAGCGGCCGGTTCCGCTGATCTTCACGTACGCGATGACGCCGCTGCACGAGACGCCCGAGGAACTGCTGGAGACAAAGCAGGCCCCGGTCTACGTCGTGCACTTCACCCAGGCCGCTGCGCGGGAGAGCGCCCAGGCGCCGATGAGCGTCACCGTCTGCACCCGCGCCGAGAAGGACATGATCGCACAGGCGATCGGCCGACTCCGGTACCGCTCCGCGCTGCGCCGACCGCCGTCCCGGCTGGTC